>JAFVAU010000025.1 GCA_017480345.1 Bacteroidales bacterium | reverse complement strand
TTGGTCGTTTTACATATAATGCCTGACCTCTGCCGCAAGTGCCACCCAAGTGCCTGCTATTCTTTTGTCTGTCTATAAATGTTGAATGTTAAACTGAACCGCTTAAAACGGTGGTTCGCATATAATAACTTTACGAATGAAGAAACTGACATTGTTACTGGTCCTGTCGCTGGGTGCCGTGAACGCCCTGGCCCAGGAAGTTGCCTACAACGGACAGCCCCTCACGCTGGAAGACTGCCGTGAGATGGCCATCGCCCGGAGCAAAGACCTGGAGCAGGCCCGCATCCAGGTGAAGATGGCGGACTATGACCGCAAGATTGCCTTGGCCAACTATTTCCCCAACATCAGCGCCAAGGGTGCTTACCTTTATAATAACAGGGATATCGCCCTGATCGGGTCCGACCAGTCCGCCCTGCTGCAGAATGCCGGAACCCTGGTGCAGGGACAGATGGACGCGGCCATGGCCGGAGCCGTGCAGCAGATGGGCGGAGCCATGACGGCCAAGATGACCCAGCTCATGACGGCCATCCAGTCCAATCCGGCCCTGGCCATGGAATATATGGGAAGCCCCATGTGGCAGACCATCCTGGGCATGCTCCAGGGCGTGGATCCTTCCTCCCTGGCCGGTCTTATGCCCAACATTTCCGACCCCGTGAATGCCATCGGCCAGGATATTGACAAAGCCCTGCATCCGGACCTCCATAATATATGGATGGGGGCCGTGACGGTGCAGCAGCCGGTTTTCGTGGGCGGAAAGATTATCTATTCCAACCAGATGGCCGCCCTGGCCCAGGACCTGGCCGCCTCCAAATATGACATGAAATACGCCGACGTGGTGCTGGACGTGGACCAGGCCTACTGGCAGATTGTCTCCATTGCAGAGAAACTGCGTCTGGCCCAGGCCTATGCGGACCTCCTGCACCAGATGGAGCACGATGTCCAGCTGTCCATCGAGTCCGGCGTGGCCACCGAGTCCGATGCCCTCCAGGTGAAGGTGAAGGCCAATGAGGCCGATATGATGCGCACCAAGGCGGAGAACGGTCTCACCCTGTCCAAGATGCTGCTGTGCAAGCGTATCGGCCTGCCGCTGGAAAGCGAGATTGTGCTGGCCGATGAAAAGCTGGATGCCGTTCCCGCCGTCCCCTATGCGGAAGAGAAATCCATGGACGACATTTATGCCCGGCGTCCGGAGACCCGCAGCCTCCAGCTGGCCAGCCAGATCTATGACCGCAAAGCCAAGGTGGTACGGGCCGACATGATGCCCCAGGTTGCCCTCACGGCCAATTACCTGGTCACCAATCCCAATGCCTTCAATGGTATTCAGAATACCTTCCAGGGCGGCATGCTGGTGGCCGGCGTGATGGTGAACGTCCCCATCTTCCACGGCTTGGAATATGTGAACAAATACAAGAAGGCCAAGGCCGAAGCCTTGCTCTACCGGACGCAGTATGAAGACGCCCGCGAGCTCATCCGCCTGCAGGTGACCCAGCAGCGCAAGCTCCTGGGAGAGGCCTCCGAGAAAGTGGACATGACCCTGTCCAACCTGGAAAGCGCCGAGGAGAACCTCCGCAAGGCTACCGTGGGCTATGAGGCCGGCGTGGTTCCCACCAATACCGTCCTGGCCGCCCAGACGGCCTGGCTCAGCGCCCACAGCGAGTACATCGATGCCGGAATAGAACTCCAGATGGCCGCTGCCGCCCTCAATAAGGCCGAGGGCAATTACCACTCTACCGACAACAAATAAAAGACAAATACTATGGCAAAGAAAAATTACAACCTTCTCATTGGTGTGATAGCCCTGGTGGGCATTATCCTGGCTGTTTCCATCATCGGATACTTCGTTTCCCGTCCCAAGGACATCGTGATCCAGGGAGAGGCCGAGGCCACGGAGTACCGTGTTTCCGGCAAGGTGCCCGGCCGTATTGAAGAATTCCGCGCCCAGGAAGGAGACCGGGTGCGCAAGGGCGATACCCTGGTGCTCATCGATTCTCCGGAAATCCGTTCCAAGATAGCCGAGGCTTCTGCCGCCAAAGCAGCGGCCGTAGCCCAGAAGAACAAGGCCATGAACGGTGCCCGGGCCGAACAGATTACCGGCGCCTATGAGATGTGGCAGAAAGCCCTGGTGGGCGAGGATGTGATGCGCAAATCCTATGAGCGTATCAAGTCCCTGCACGACCAGAAGGTGGTCTCCGACCAGAAATACGACGAGGTTCAGGCCCAGTATAACGCAGCCGTAGCCACCGCCAAAGCCGCCCAGAGCCAGTACGACATGGCTGTGAAGGGCGCCCGTCAGGAAGACAAGGACGCCGCCGTGGCCCTGGTGGAGCGCGCCAATGCCGCCGTGCAGCTGGTGAACTCCTACAAGGACGAAATCCGCCTCACTTCTCCGGCCGACGGCATCATCGCCGCCCGTTACCCCAAGGTGGGCGAACTGGTGGGCCAGGGTTCTCCCATCATGACCATCCAGGACCTCCAGGACATGTGGTTCACCTTCAACATCCGCGAAGACCGCCTGCACAAGATGCAGCAGGGTGACAAGATTACCCTCACCGTTCCGGCCCTGGACAATGCCCAGGTTACCGCCACCGTCTACTACATGGCCGTCCGTGAGTCTTATGCCACCTGGCGCGCTACCAAGGAAATGGGCGAATTCGACACCCGCACCTTCGAGGTGCGTGCCCGGCCGGACGCTCCCGTGGAGGGCCTGCGTCCCGGTATGAGTGTGATCATGATTTCCAAGGAGAAGTAAGCATGGGCTGGATTCATCATTGGTTCCAAGTTGTCCGCCGCGAGGTGCGCATTATGCGCAGCCGGCCCATCTATCTGCTGGGCTCGGTGGGTGTGATGGCCGTGAGCGCGCTGTTCTTCATCACTTTCTTTGGTGAAGGACTGCCTCAGAAGCTTCGCATCGGTGTGGTGGACCTGGACTTGAGCTCCACATCGCGGAATTTCCGGCAGCAGCTGGATGCCACCCAGATGGGAAGTGTGGTGGAGTTTTCCACGGTAAGCGAGGCTTGCAGGGAGCTGGAGACCGGCCGGATCAACGGTTTCGTGGTGATTCCCCACTACTTTGACCGGGAACTCCAGAGTTTCCATTCTCCCAAGATGGAAGTGTATGTGAATACCATGTATCCGGTGATCGGCGGTTCCCTGGCCTACAAGGACATCCTGTACATGGTCAACCTCACCAACGGCGCCGTCCAGCGCCAGCTGCTCCGTGCCAAGGGCATGAACGAGAAAGAAATCATGGACCGCATCCAGCCGCTGTCCGTGGATGCCCATACCATCGGGAACGGCCCCACCAACTATGCCTACTATCTGGTGAACATGATTCTGATGGGCATGCTGGCCATGAGTGTCACCCTTATCACGGCCTATTCGGTGGGTTCGGAGCTCAAGTATGGTACGTCCAAGCATCTGTTGGAGACTGCCGACGGCTCCATCGTGGTGGGCATCCTGGGGAAGATGGCACCCTATACGCTGCTGTTTTCCGTCATCGGCATAGTGCTGCAACTGCTACTCTACGGCCCGCTGCACTATCCCATGAATGGCAGCATGGGCTGGCTCATCCTCTCCACGCTGGTGTTCATCCTGGCCTACCAGGCTGTGGGCGTGTTCATCGTGTCCATGGTTCCCACCCTGCGCCTGGGCGTGTGCATATCGGCCCTTTACAGCGTGCTGGGCTTCTCCTTTGCGGGATTCACCCTGCCCATCAGCTCGCTGCCGGCCGCCTTGCAGGGCATGTCCGTAATTTTCCCCTTGCGCTTCTATTACCAGCTGTATGTCCGGGAGGTCCTGTACGGTACCGGATTCGCCGGCTGGTGGATCTATCTGGTCCTGATGCTCCTGTTCCTCTTCCTCCCGCTTGCGGGCGCCATCCGGCTCAAGAATGCCTATCAGTATCAGAATTATCCCCGCAACTAAGTTATGAACTACGTAAGTAATTGGTTCCGAGATATCTGGAACATCTTTGTAAACGAGCTTCGGCTCATCGGCCGGGACAATGGCGTGATGCTTATCTTCTGCTTCGCCGGCCTGGTGTATCCGGTGCTTTATAATTTCATCTACCACGACGGCGTGGTGGACGACATGCCCGTCGCCGTGGTGGACAACTCCCGCGGGAGCTACAGCCGCCGCTACGTGCAGAAGTTCGACGCCACGCGGGAGTGCGCCATCGCCTATGACTGCGTGTCCATGGCGGAGGCCGAGGAGCTGATGAAGCGGCAGAAGGTGCACGGCATCCTGTACATCCCTTCCGACTTCGACACCCGTCTGGTGCAGGGAGAGCAGGCCACCCTGTCCACCTATGCCGACATGTCCACCTTCCTCTATTACAAGAACATGACCATCGCCTCCAACCTGGTGATGCTGGACGAAATACACCGGATTCAGGCCGAGGCGCAGCTTCTGGAACCGGTGGGCTATGACGATGCCCGTCTGTACAATCCCAACATCTCCTTCACCATGTTCTTCATCTACATGGCCCTCATGATGATTCTGCAGCAGGTGATGTTCTACGGCTCCAGCACGCTGGCGGGCACCCTTCGGGAAGAAGGACGCAGCTTCGCCCGGCTGGAGAACGGGAACGGCCGGGGAATGGGCCGCATTGTCCTGGGCCGCGGAGGCGCCTATTTCCTGATTTTCCTCTTCCTGGGAGTCTATGGCGCCATGCTGGTTCCCTACCTCTTCCACATGCCCATGCACGCGGACTGGTGGGACATGGTGATTTTCCTCTCCTTCTTTGTGGCCGATATCATCTTCTTCAGCTTTACCTGGTCATCGGCCATTACCAAGCGGGAGACGGTGCTGGTGCTGCTGCTGTTCGTGTCGCCCATCGCGGTGTTCCTCACAGGCTTCACCTGGCCCACGGAGAACTTCCCCGTCTTCTGGCGCATCATTTCCTATATTTTCCCCACCACCTTCGGCTGTCGGGGCTACATGACCCTGTCGCAGACCGGAAGCCTGGCTTCCATTGCCCCGGAACTGCGGGCGATGACCCTCCAGACCGTGGTATACTACTTCCTGGCCAGTATGGCCGTATTTGTGGAAAACCGGATTATCGCCCGGAGAGAAGCCTGAACCTGGGTTTACCCTATCACCGACGGAAGCTGGCCGAAGTCATCCAAGACATGATTCGCGCCGGCTTCTTTCAGTGCTTCCCGGTCAGAGTTGCCGTAGGTGACCCCGCAGGTGAAGGCACCGGCCCTCTTTCCCATGAGGATATCCACGGGCATGTCTCCCACCACCAGGGCTTCATCGGCCCGGAAATGGAGATCCCGGAGGGTTTTGAGGACAGGTTCCGGGTCCGGCTTGGCCAGGGACACATTGTCGGCCCCCAGGACGTAGGAGAAATAGGGGGCGATGCCCATGTCCCTGAGGAAAGCATTGAGGGAGAGCGAAAGGCGGGAGGAGGCCACGGTGAGCACATATCCCTGGGCGTGAAGGGCCTGAAGCGTCTCTTTTACATGGGGGAAGAGGCCGGGGATGATCTGGGTCTTGAGCTCGTCGAAGATGGCCCGATAGGTCTTCACCCAGGCGGGAAGGTCTCCCTGCGTGAGCTCGGGGAACATGGTTTTGAGGCCTTCCTCCAAGGGCAGGCCGATGGTGCGGGAAATAACCTTGTCTTCCAGGACGGGGAAGCCCATCCGGCGCATGGCTTCCTGGTTGGTCTGGATGATGAGCTCGTGGGTGTCGGCCAAAGTGCCGTCAAAATCGAATATGAGGAGTTTAATCATGCTTGAAAAAGTGGATAATGGTTTGCTGCTCCCTTAGGCCGCAGTGGTGTCCGCCTTCGAAGAATTCGGTCCGGAGGGCCCCTGTGGCGCCGTTTTCCCGGTAGATGGCCTGCATGCGCTCAAAGGCCTCCTGCGTGGCTTCGCGTGGGAAGAGCTTGTCCGTTGTGCCGCTGAGGAAAAGGAAGGGTTTGGGGGAGAGAGAGCGGGCAATGTCCGGGAAGTCGAAGGTTTCCCGCAGGGCCGGAATCATCATGGAATAGTCGGAGGCCGATGGCGGCTGCGCCTGCGTGCGCTTGAGCGTCATCCAGCAGAGGGCCACGCCGCTTTTCACCTCATCGCAGAAGGCCGCGAGCAGCCAGGCGCGGTGCGCGCCCATGGACCAGCCGAAGCAGCCTGTCTCTTCCGCCTTCACGAAGGGAAGGCTTGCGAGCAGACGGGCGGCCGCGGCGTCTTCGTTGAGGGTTTTCTCCGCCCAGACAATGCCCTTTCGCTGCAGGCTGTCGTAGACGGCGCGCTGGCCTTCATAGACTTCTTTCTTGAGCTCTTTTGAGCGGGTCCGGCTCCATTCCCGGCATTTTGCGCTGCTGCGGGAGCCCCAGTACAGCACATCCGGAACTAGGACAACGAAGCCTTCGCGGGCCAGGCGGTCTCCGAAATAGACGCCGTCAAAGCCGTCCGCCACCCACTCGGCGGCGGAAGCTTTGATATGGTCCGGGGCATCGGCCAGGGGCTTTACCAGCTTTTCCTTGCCAATGTCGAAGCGGGCGCCGTGGTCGTGCAGGAGCACCAGGCCGGGGCGGGGGCTTTTTGCTGTGGCCGTGTCCGGGACAAGGAGATAGGACTGCACCCGGTCTCCGTCCGGGACGTTGTATTCCACCAGCTGGCAGGTATATCCCTCCCGCTGCTCGGTGGCCACAACGGCCATCTGAGGCTCCACGGCGGGCCAGAGTTTGAGCGGCAGGCTGGCTACGAGAAGGAGGAGGATAGTTTTCATCTTTGCAGGAACGGTTGTTCTTCGGGTACAAAGATACGACATTTATCGGCAAATACTTACATCCAAAGCTGGCTGAAGGCCCTGAAAAACGACAACCGGATGATTGTCTGGGCTGCTAAGAAAGCCGAAGAAGCGGCGAGGTATATCCTTGGGGAATCTTTGCCGGAAGGATAGATTTTGTTCTTTCTTGAGAAAAATGCTATATTTGCCCTTGACTATGAGTCAAAAGGATATCATACAGGGAATGAGAGAAATTGCGAAAGCCGTATTGCCTTCCGGTGCGGATGCTTTTCTCTTTGGCTCTCGCGCCCGAGGCGATGCTCGTCTGGATTCAGACTGGGATGTTCTCATCCTGATTGACGGAGAGAGAGCTACCGGGGCAGATTTTGACAAGTATGCCTATCCTTTCGTGAACTACGGCTGGTCTATTGGTGAACAGATTAATCCTCTCATTTACTCGTTCTCTGATTGGAACAATCGTAGCATCAGTCCTTTTTATAAGAATGTTCAAAACGAAGGAGTAAGCCTATGCCACTGACAGATGAAGAAAGGAAAGCGATTGTGGGATATCGTTTGGAGAAATCCTGTGATGCACTGGTAGAGGCTAAAGATTGTGCATCCATGGGCCATTGGAATCTGGCCGCAAACAGGTTATACTATGCTGCCTATTATGCTTCATCGGCATTACTGATTAGTGCCGGGTATGCCGCCAAGACCCACGATGGGACTATTGGTATGATAGGACAGCATTATGTCCGTACAGGAATCCTTGCCAATGAAGATGGTAGTCTTCTGGCCAGGCTGCAGAATATGCGGCATACCGGGGATTATGATGACTTTTTGGACTGGACGCAGGAAGATGTGGATCCGTATATTCCTAAGACGGAGGCATTCATCAAGAAAATCCAAGATATTATTTGCGCCTGACTATGCAGACTTGTATAGTTGAGTACAGTTGACTGCTCTTGATGCTATAAAATGTCACATTATTTGACACGCTGAAAAACAAAAACGCCTTACAAATAACTGCAAGGCGTTTTTCTGCGGTGAGTGAGGGATTCGAACCCCCGTTGCGCTCGCACGCAAACCTGTTTTCGAGGCAGGCTCCTTCAACCACTCGGACAACTCACCGGGTTTGGGGCAGCAAATTTACGAATTATTCGCTGAATTGCCAAATGCCCCAAGGTCTTAAAGCGGTATGACGCCGATACCGGGGCGGTCGGGGAGGGAGAGTTTTCCGTCCACCACCTTCACGCCGTCGAAACGGTCGTTGGCGATGAGCAGGTTGCCGTCCAGGTCGGCAAAATCCACGTAGGGGGAGAACTGGGCGGCGGCGGATACGGCGCAGGAGGTCTCCGTCATGCAGCCCACCATCACCTTCATGCCCAGGGCGCGGGCCATATTGGCCATCTTCCAGCCTTCCCGCATGCCGGTACATTTCATCAGCTTGATGTTGATGCCGTTGTAGGCTCCCACCAGCGAGGGAATGTCCTTCATGCGCTGGATGCTTTCATCGGCAAAGATGGGTAGGGGAGAGCGCTCCGTGAGCCAGGCAATGTCGTCTATGCGTTCCTTGGGCATGGGCTGCTCTACCATCACGATGCCGTGCTCCTTGAGCCAGAAAATCTCGTCCAGGGCCTTGGAACGGTCCTTCCAGCCTTGGTTGGCATCTACAGCCAGGGGCACGTCCGTGACGGTACGGATGGTCTCAATCATCTCCACGTCCGTGTCCAGGCCCACCTTCACTTTCAGGATATTGAATTTTCCCGCGGCTTCCAGCGTCTTCTCCTTGACCACCTCCGGCGTATCTATGCCGATGGTGAAGGTGGTGGAAGGGGCCTTGGCAGGGTCCAAACCCCAGATGCGGTACCAGGGCTGGCCCAGAAGTTTGCCCACAAGGTCGTGCAGGGCGATGTCGATGGCACATTTGGCCGCCCCGTCACCTTCCGAAAGGCTGTCCACATAGGAGAGGATGTCCTCCATCTGGAAGGGGTCGTTGAACTGGCTCAGGTCCACCTTGTTCAGGAAATTGGTGACAGTCTCCACGCTCTGTCCCAGGTAGGGCGGCATGGAAGCTTCTCCGTAACCGGTCACGCCTTCCCAGCTAAGTTCCACCTGCACGTCCGGCGTGGTGGTGCGGCTGTAGGAGGCCACGGTGAACACGTGGGCCAGCTTGAGTTCGTAGGGGAAGAACTTCAGGTGAAGCTTTCCGTCTCCTTTCACGATGTTGAACTTCTGCGGGCCGCCGGTGGTGCAGCCCACCAGGCCCACGCCCACGGCCGCCAGGCCGGCGGTCTTGAGGAATTCGCGTCTATTCTGCATAATAAGGGTTGGTTAGTGTAGTGTTAAGTCCTTCTTCCTTGTCAATATAAGGTAGTACGCGGCCGCCGAAGAGGTATCGGCCGGTATTGTAGGCGTCATAATGCGGGTCTTCCGGCAGGAAGCTTCCTATCTGCACCAGGCCCAGCGAGTGGATGAAGCGGCCGCCTCCCAGGTAGAAGCCCACATGGGAAACGCGCGGGCTTCCGTCCTCCCTGTATCGGCCGAAAAAGACCAGGTCTCCGGGCTGGAGGGCGTTGATATCCGTGATGCGCTCTCCCACACGGGACATGGGGCCGGAATCCCGCGGGATGATGATGTCGTGCATGAAAAGGGTGGTGCGCACGAAGCCGCTGCAGTCCATTCCCTTGGGGGACATGCCCGCCCAGAGATAGGGGAAGCCCAGCATGCTTTTGGCCGATGAGAGGATGGCCTCCGTGCTCTGGTCCAGCCCTTTGCGCCAGTCGGTCTCCGTCTTGGCGACGGACTTGCACACGAAACCCGTGCGGCCGTCGGGGAAGCCCACCTTGAGCCAGGCACCTTTCTTGCCCAGGTACTTGAGCCGGTCTCCGGCCACTACGTCCGAAATCACTTGGCTAGAGGCCGATGCATCCTTGTACACCACGCCGGTAAGGGCGGTGACCACCACCTTGGGGGCAGCGTTCCAGGCATGATATTCCTCGAAACTCATCCGCGTGATGGCGGCGTAATGCACCCAGCCGGTATAGTTGTCCGGGGTCTGTACCTGCGGCCAGGGATTGCCGTTGTCGCTGATGGAAAGCACATGCACCGGCGTTCCCAGAAGGGCCTGCGAAACCATTTCTGCATCAAAATCGGCCGTTCGGCGAAGATTGCAGACGGAGATATTCACCACGCCGTATTCCTGGGAGAAGGCGGCAAGGCAGCTCAAAGAGCATAAAAAAAGGAGTATGAATTTTTTCATACTCCAAATATACGAAATAAAATGGTTTTTAGAATACGTCGGGCTCGTTATTCTTGGGCTCGTCGTTATTCTCGAAGCGAGGCTTGCGGGGCTTGTTGTTGTCCCGGCGGGGTCCGCGGTCTCCGTCACGACGCGGGCCGCGGTCCTTGCGGTCGCCTTCGCGGCGAGGGCCGCGGGGTTCGCGCTTGGGCTCCACATAGCCTTCGGGCTTCTCCGTGAGGGCGCGCATGGACAGGCGCATCTTGCCGGTCTTGGCGTCAATCTCCAGGAGTTTCACATCCACCTCGTCGCCCACCTTCAGGACGTCTTCCACCTTCTCGGTCTTGGTCCAGGCAATCTCGCTCACGTGGAGGAGGCCTTCCTTACCGGGCAGAATCTCGATGAAGGCGCCGAATTCCAGGATGCTCACCACCTTGCCGTGGTACACCTGGCCGGCCTCGGGCACAGCGCAAATGCCTTTGATGCGCTCCAGCGTGGCATCCATGGCAGCCTTGTCGGTGCCGAAGATGTCCACCACGCCCTTGGTGGTGCCGTCTCCGTTGTCCACCTCGTCGATGGTGATGGTGGTGCCGAATTCCTTCTGCATGCCCTGGATGGTTTCACCACCCTTGCCGATGATAGCGCCGAT
This sequence comes from Bacteroidales bacterium, assembly GCA_017480345.1. Taxonomy (GTDB): domain Bacteria; phylum Bacteroidota; class Bacteroidia; order Bacteroidales; family UBA932; genus Cryptobacteroides. The sequence continues at coordinate 210,173 of JAFVAU010000025.1, read as the reverse complement.
GAACTCGGAAGCCACCTCGATCTGGACCATGCGGGGCACGAAGGGCTTGAAGTCCTCGCGCGGCTCGGGGATGGTCTTGAGCATTTCGCCCATGATGTGGAGGCGTCCCTGACGGGCCTGCTCCAGGGCTTTCTCCAGCACTTCGTAGGACAGGCCGTCCACCTTGATGTCCATCTGGGTGGCGGTGATACCGTCCTTGGTGCCGGTTACCTTGAAATCCATGTCTCCGAGGTGGTCTTCGTCACCCAGGATGTCGGTGAGGATGGCGTAACGGTCGTTGGGGCGCTCGGCGTCGGTGATGAGGCCCATGGCCACACCGGCCACCGGCTTCTTGATCTGGACACCGGCATCCATCAGGGCCAGGCAGCCGCCGCAGACGGAAGCCATGGAGGAGGAACCGTTGGATTCCAGGATATCGGAAACTACGCGGACGGCGTAGGGGAATTCGGGAGCCGTGGGAATCACGGGCTTGAGGGCGCGCATGGCCAGGTTGCCATGGCCGATTTCGCGGCGGCCGGTGCCTCTCTGGGGCTTGGCTTCACCGGTGGCGAAGGGAGGGAAGTTGTAGTGCAGGACAAACTGCTGGTCGTCCTGGATAAGCACCTCGTCCATTTCCTTCATGTCCATCTTGGTGCCCAGGGTGACGGTGGCCAGGGACTGGGTTTCACCGCGGGTGAAGATGGCCGATCCGTGGGCGCAGGGCAGGTAATCGGTTTCGCACCAGATGGGACGAACCTCATTGGTAGCACGGCCGTCCAGGCGCTTGCCCTCGTCCAGGACCAGGTTGCGCATGGCCTCTTTCTCCACGTCGTGGTAGTAGCGGTCTATCATGGCACCCTTGAGCTCCAGGTCTTCCTCGGAGAACTGGGCCTTGAACTCGTCGCGGATGGCGTTGAAGCCGTCTTCACGCTCGTGCTTGGGCTTGGCACTCTTGGCCAGTTCGTAGCACTTGTTGTAGCAGGCTTCGTGGACGGCGGTCTTCAGGGCCTCGTCTTCCTCGTCGTGCGGGTAGTCGCGCTTGTTCACGTCCGTACCCAGCTCGTGCATGAGTTCTTTTTGCACGCGGCAGTGCTTCTTGATTTCTTCGTGGGCGAACTTGATGGCTTCCAGCATGTCGTGCTCGGACACCTCGTTCATTTCACCCTCCACCATCATGATATTCTCCTCGGTGGCGGCCACCATCAGGTCCAGATCGGCCCGCTTGTTGGCTTCGAAACCGGGGTTGATGACAAATTGACCATCGATACGGGATACGCGCACTTCACTCACGGGACCGCCGAAGGGGAGGTCGGAGGAAGCGAGGGCGGCCGATGCGGCCAGGCCGGCCAGGGCATCCGGCTGGATGTCTTTCTCTGCGGAGATGAGCATCACGTTCACAAATACCTCCAGGTGGAAGTCGGAGGGCCAAAGCGGACGGATGGGGCGGTCTACCAGGCGGGCGATGAGCACCTCATAGTCGGAGGGGCGGCTTTCCCTCTTGAGGAAACCTCCGGGGAAGCGGCCGGCAGCATAGTATTTCTCCCGGTAATCCACGGTGAGGGGCATGAAGTCCGTTCCCTCTTTCACCTCCGTGGCGCAGGTGACGGTGGCCAGCAGCATGGTGCCACCCATTTTCACAACGGCAGAACCGGCAGCCTGTTTGGCCAGTTTTCCGGTCTCGATCTCGATTACCCTTCCGTCGGGTAATTCAATGGTCTTTTTGATAATGTTCATTTTTTCTTCTATTACGTCTTGCGTCTTCTATGTCATCCCCGACCTGTTCGGGGATCTTTTTTTCGAAAAAAGGGGCAGGATGCCTTGCATCCGTACCCCCGTTTGTTTCCTATCCTTGTGCTTATCGGCGGAGACCCAGCTCCTTGACGATAGCCCTGTATCTCTCGATGTCCACTTTCTGAAGGTAGTTCAGAAGCTGACGACGCTTACTGACCAGGCGGAGCAGGCTGCGGCGCGTTGCCACGTCTTTCTTGTTCTGCTTCACATGCTCAGTGAGGTGAGCGATACGGTAGGAAAATAAAGCAACCTGACTCTCAGGAGAGCCGGTGTCCTTATTGGACTTCCCGTACTTCGCGAAAATCTCTTGCTTTTTCTCAGGCTGTAAATATTCTGCCATGATGCAATGAGTTTTTAGTTATAAAATTTTTAGCCCGCAAATGTACGCATTTATTTTCGAATTGCCAAATAAACCTTACCTTTGTAAGACAAAAACGAAAAATCATGAAGATTGGCATTTGCAACGACCACGCCGGCGTGGAGTACAAGTTCAAACTGGTGAAGATGCTGCGCGGACGCGGCATAGAGGTGGTGAACTTCGGAACGGATACCACCGACAGTGTAGATTATCCGGATTTCGCCCACGCTCTGGCATCGGCCGTGGAGAGCGGCGAGGTGGAGCTGGGCATCGCCCTCTGCGGTACCGGCAACGGAATGGCCATGACGCTGAACAAGCACCAGGGCGTCCGCGCGGGCCTGGCCTGGGGCACGGCCATCGGCCATCTGGTGGCGCAGCACAACAACGCCAACGTACTGGTGTTGCCGGCCCGCTTCATCAGCTACCGTCTGGCATCGGCCATCGTGCGCGAATGGCTGGACACTCCCTTCGAGGGCGGGCGTCACCAGAACCGCATAGACAAAATTCCCTGCCGATGAGTTTCACGCGGGACATTGCGGATTATCCGGACGGGATTGTGCTGGCGGTGGACAAGCCCTGGCGCTGGACATCGGCCGATGTTATCCGGAAGATCAAGTACGCAGCCATCAGGCACTTCGGGAAGAAAAACCTGAAGGTGGGCCATGCCGGAACGCTGGACCCGCTGGCAACCGGCGTGCTGCTGGTGTGTATCGGCAATGCCTGCAAGCGGGCGCAGGAGCTGCAGGACCACGACAAGGAGTATATCGCCCGCATCCGCTTCGGCGCCACCACTCCCTCCTACGATCTGGAAAAAGAGGTGGACCGCCGTTTCCCCTTCGAGCACATATCGGCCGATGCCGTCCGCGCCGCCCTGCCCGCCTTCCTGGGAGAGCAGGAGCAGGTAGCTCCGCTTTTCAGCGCCAAGAGCGTGGACGGGGTAAGGGCCTACGAACTGGCCCGCAAGCTGTACAAGGCCGGCAACACGGAGGCCATCGATGCAGCCGCCCTTCAGACCCTTCACCGCAGCCGGATCGTCATTTCCGAGCTGGAACTGCTGGACTTCATTCCAGCAGGGGAAGACGGTGACAGAGTCCGGGGGGACTCCGTTTCGCTTCGCTCCACTCCGGCCCCTCCCACTGGCTCCGCCAGCGGGCCCCTCCCCCTACCCTCGTCCGGGGGTGGACAAGCCCCCCGGACTCTGTCACCGTCTTCCCGTATCAATGTAGCGGACACATCGGCCCTGGGGCTGCCGGAGGCCGTAATCCGCATCGCCTGCTCCAAGGGTACCTACATCCGCGCCTTCGCCCGTGACCTGGGCGAGGCCCTGGGCTCCGGCGCCCATCTGGGCGGCCTTATCCGCTCCCGCAGCGGCGCCTACCGCATCGAAGACGCCCTCACCGTGGAGCAAGTCCTGGCCCTGCTGGTGTAGGTGTATTCTTGTAATCTTTTACTAATCAGTACTTTACGCAATTCAACCCAGGCGAATCAGCCCAGGTTGCCTTGCTTAATTTCTTATTTCTTAGCGAGTTGTAGAACAACGGCTATTTCTTGTCCGCAGACTTGGCAATCATCTCACCCATCTTTTCCCGGTCCATTTTTCCGTCAAAGGAGATGAAGGAGACCTCGTCCTTTTCCTGAGACACCATCACGAAGGACGTTACGGTTTTTTCGTCCCCAATCGTGTACATCCGCGTCGCTTCACCGTCATTCTTGGCCTCCATGAGGAGTTCAAACTTTCCGGCCTTGATGAATTTGTTCACATCGGCAAGCAGGGCGGCGGCATCTTGGGGATTCTCGGTATTCAGGATGTAGAATCCCGTCATGGATTTGATGATGGAAGAGAAGTTGATGTCTTCGTCGCCCAACTCCACATCCGGAATCTTGCCTATCATGCGGAACATGGCCGGTGAGATGTAGACGGCCTCCATTCCGGGAAGGTCCGAATATTTGCTGTAGAGTTCGCGGCCTCCTTGGGCCAGGGCGGTGAGGCTGAGGGTAATCAGTACCAATATGGCATATATCTTTTTCATTTCCAATAATTTATTTTTTCTAATTGCATTTCTTTTTCAGAGACGGTCCGGGCTGTTTCGTGAATGGTTCCGGACATCTTGGAGAGGGCTTGTTCCACAGCGGCATAGGCCAGTCGGGGGTCGTCAAACGTGTCTTCGGGCTCTTCGGGCCGATTCATCCCCCACCAGCCCAGGCCCAGCAGGATGGCCGCTGCGGCGGCGATACTCCAGCCTCGGGCGGCAGGCCTGCGAGGCAGGCGGACCTGCAGGTCGGCGGGGACGGGGATGCTTTCATCGGCCCCAATCCGCTGGAGGTCATCCAGGCTCATCTTTTCTAGTTCATGCAGGTCTTTCATAACAGTTGTTTGAGTTTTTTGCGGGCCAGGCTCACCTGAACCCTGATGTCTAGGCCGCTGAGGGCGGTTTCTTTCTGTATTTCCTCGTAGGACATGCCTTGCAGGACATGCAGTTTCAGGAGTTTTCGCTGACCCGGGGGAAGCTTGTCCATGGCTTTTGTGATGGCTCCGATCTCTTCCCGCCGGCTCAGCTGCTCATCGGGCGGGGCGTTGACGGCCAGGCTGTCGGTGAGCTCCTCTGCCGGTCTCCGCTTGCGGATGCGGTCTATGCACAGGTTTTTGAGCATCAGGGCACCGTAGGCGGAGGGCTCCCGGATCAGCTCCAGACTGTCCCGAAGATTCCAGAGCTTCAGATACAGGTCCTGGACGGCATCCTTGGCATCGGCCTCGCTCTCCAGCATGTAGAAGGCCATGCGGTAAAAGCGGTCCTGCAAGGGGAGCCAGACGGTATGAAACTGATTCCGTTCCACTATTTGAGCTCCTTGAGATCACCCAGCTGGCTCCAGTCTATGCTGCCTTTTATGAAAATGAGGTCTCCGTCATGGCAGTGAAGGACGCAGTCTTTCAGCCGGTCTCCATCTTCCACTCCGTAAATGCTGACCGTTCCGTCGTCATCCTTGGCCTCCATGAGCAGTTCCATCCCATTCAGGATTTTCTCCACCTTTTTGTTGAACTGGGCCTTGACGGAAGGGCTGGCGTCCTCATAATCCACGATGACCAGCTTCTTGATGCCGGAAAAAGATTTCAGGGCTGCCTTGTCTTCGGCATCCAAGTCTTTGGACAGGTGGGCAGCCCCTTTCAGGAGTTTCATCCCCACCGGGCCGATACTCACCACGTCAAAGCCATCCTGTCCTTTGTACTGCCGGACCAGATGGCTTATTCTGGCCGGAGTCCCCGCCTGCATGTCCATGCCGGCCGTAAGGGCGATAATCAGTGCGATAATTACTTTTTTCATTTCAGTCTACCAAGCGCTTGCATAGATAAGACGGAGCAAGCCCCCAAATGTTAAACGAAGGTAGGGAAAAATTTTATGTTGCACAAGAAGTCGCTTAGATTCAATGCTCTAAGAACTTCAACCTGGGCCGGCAGAAGTGACCGTTGCAATTCTGCACGGAATCCGCTAAATTTGCAGACTTAAATGGATTTGCCATGGAAAGAAGAACACGCGTAAGATTTGCCCCGTCACCTACCGGACCGCTTCACATGGGCGGCGTACGTACGGCTCTGTATAATTACCTCTATGCCAAGCAGAAGGGTGGAGACTTCATTATCCGTATCGAAGACACGGACTCCCACCGTTTCGTTCCCGGTGCGGAGCAGTACATCATCGAAGCCCTGAACTGGTGCGGAATCGTTCCGGACGAGGGTGTGGACCAGAGTGGCAAGGTGGTGGAGGAAGCATCGGCCCAACATCCGCATGCCCCGTACCGCCAGAGCCAGCGCCGTCCCATCTACCGCCAGTACGCAGAGCAGCTGGTGGCTGCCGGCTGGGCCTACTATGCGTTTGATTCGGCCGATGAACTGAGCGGGCGCCGCACCGCCGCCGAGGCCGCCGGGCAGACGTTCATGTACAACGCCGCTTCCCGCATGGGGCTCCGCAACTCCCTCACCCTTCCTCAGGAGGAAGTGAAAAGGCTCCTGGAAACCACAACGGACTGGACCATCCGCTTCAAGATGCCCGTGAACCGCGTGGTCAAGATGGACGACCTCATCCGCGGCCATGTGGAAGTGAATACGGATACGTTGGATGACAAAGTGCTTTGGAAAAGGGCCGATGAACTCCCTACCTATCACCTGGCCAATATTGTGGACGACCACCTGATGGAAATCACGGAGGTGATCCGCGGCGAGGAATGGTTGCCGTCCCTGCCCCTGCATTATCTGCTGTATGAGGCCTTCGGCTGGCAAGACACGATGCCGCGCTTCGCCCACCTGTCCCTGCTGCTGAAGCCTGTGGGCAACGGCAAGCTTTCCAAACGCGACGGAGACAAACTGGGCTTCCCGGTGTTCCCGCTGGCCTGGAAGAACCCCGAGACCGGAGAGGTGTCCCGCGGTTACCGCGAGGACGGCTATTTCCCCGAGGCCTTTGTGAACCTGCTGGCCATGCTGGGCTGGAATCCCGGAGACGACAGGGAAATGTTCACCCTGCCGGAGCTGGTGCAGGCCTTCTCCCTGGAAAAGGTGCAGAAAGCCGGTGCCAAGTTCAACCCGGACAAGGCCAAGTGGTACAACAAGGAATATCTCCGCCTCAAATCCACGCAGGAACTCACGGACCTGTTTATCCCCGTGCTTGAAAGTCACGGCATCAAGGTGGTGGACTGCCCCTGCAACGCCCTCACCGCCGGTGCCAGCTTTGAAGGCTTCGGGGCCGATTTCGCCAACCGCATTTTCACGCGTGAGTACGTGGAAGCCGTGGTGGAACTGGTAAAGGAGCGCGCCACCTTTGTGGCCGACATGTGGGAGAGCGCCCAGGCCTTGTTCGTGGCCCCTGCGGAGTATGTCCAGAAGGACGTGGACAAGTTCTGGAAGGAGGATCACTACGAGAACTGCTTCGAGGTGTGCCAGTACATCACCGGGGCCGAGTTCGGCTTTGACGACTTGGACATGTACCGCGGCGCCATGACGGCCGATGCCCTGGAGCCCGTCATCGTAGACTATATCAAGAAGAACGAATTCCCCATGGGCAAGGTGATGAACAGCCTGCGCCTGGCCCTCACGGGTGCCGCCAGCGGACTCGGCATTGCCGCCATCCTGAGCTTTATCGGCCGGAAGGAATTCGCCCGCCGTATGAGCGACGTGGCGGAGCGCCTGGGCCGGAAATAAGTCTATAGCCCCATAAAAGAAATCAACCCATGCATCACTGCGTGGGTTGATTTTTGTTTAGTGTATATTATCAAAACCTTCCCGTGAATACGGGAAATGGGTCAAATCAGTGTCTGCGGCGGATGGCCGGAGTATTCTCCAGCTCCGCTTTCTTCTGGCCGGTTTCCACGCACAGGACGGGCTTGCGGTCAGAGGTGAAGTCAAAGTGCTTGGCGTTGTCGGAGTTGTTGTAGCCAATCTTGATGGTCTCGGCGCCCACGGGGATGGATACCTCTCCCTGGTGCTGGGGCTGCTCCCACTGGAAGTCCTCGTCAATGATGACCAGGTTCCCCAGGTCTTTGTTGAGGCCCAGACCGCCCAGGTCCATTTCAAAGCCTGTCACGATAGCCGTGATGCGCACCCGGTCGCCGAAGTCGGGGTCGTCGTCCCAAACAATTCCCTTCTTGAAATGGTTGGCGTCCCCGGTGTATTGGGTAATCATTTCGTCAATTCTTTCCAGGTCGCTCATCTTGGCTCCGCGCTCATTGTTGCCCGTTGTGATGTTGACCAGAACGTTCTTGGCGGTCTTGAGATCGAAGTCGTTGAGGAGGGGACTCTCGAAGGCGCCTTTGACGGCCATTTCCAGGCGGTCGTTGCCTGTCCCTTCGCCGCTGCCCATCAGGGCCATGCCGGAGTTACGCATCATCTTGCACACATCCTGGAAGTCCACATTGATGTAGCCGGGGCAGCTGATGACCTCGATGATGCCGCGGACGGCGGTGGCCAGCACTTCATCGGCCTTGGGAAAGGCTTCATGGATGAGGGTGTCTCCGAAGAACTGATAGAGTTTCTCGTTGTTGATAATGAGGAGGCTGTCCACGTTCTTCTCCAGTTCGTGGATACCGTCCACCGCCTTGGACTGGCTCTCGTTGCCTTCGTTCTTGAAGGGAATGGTGACTACGGCTACCGTGAGGATGCCGCGCTCCTTGGCCATCTTGGCAATGACGGGGGAGGCTCCCGTTCCGGTGCCGCCGCCCATGCCTGCGGTGATGAAGAGCATCTTGGTGCCGCAGTCCAGCACCTTGCGGGCAATCTCGTCCTGGCTTTCCAGGGCGGCGTTACGGCCGGCGGTGGGGTCCGTTCCGGCGCCCAGGCCGTTCTGCCCCATCTGGATTTTGACCGGCACGTCGCTGGATTGGAGGGCCTGTGCGTCCGTGTTGCATACGATAAAGCTGCAACCCTGGATATTCTGGCGGTACATGTAGTTGACGGCATTGCATCCGCCGCCACCTACGCCGATCACCTTGATGATGGCATTCTCGTCGTTCCAGTCCGTGGGAACAATGGGCTTGTTGTAATCGATACTCATAACTATTTCTCCTCCATGTTTTCGTTATCTTCCCGGGTGGCGTCGTCATAAATCTTGAGCGCACCGCTTTTCATGCTGTCCTTCATCTTTTTCCAGGCCACACTCATGAAACTAGGATTCTTTACCTTCACGGTGCGGCTCTTCTTCTCCTTCTTCACGGGCTCGCCAAACTCTTCCGGAGAGATGAGATTGCCGGTCTCTCCGCTTTCCATCTCCTCGTCGGTGATGTTGTTCACGGCGGGCGTCTCGTCCGTCACCTCCAGGTCCACCATATCCTCCTCCGGAATTTCTTCCTCCTTCAGGGGTTGGCTCACGCAGTCCGGCAGCCGGTCATCCTTGGCCGCCAGCACCATGCCCAGGGCCGATGTGGCCGCAGTGGTATAGACACCGCTGCCCATCGGGGCGGAGAACATGAAGCGGGGATAGCCTTTGCGGACCTCGTAGCCGGACATCTCCTTGAAGAGGGTGACGAAGTTGACCAGTTCCGCTCCGCCGCCCGTCACGACGATTCCGCTGCGCAGGTTATTCTGCAGCGTGCTCTGTTGGATGTAGTAGAGAACCGCTTCCACAATTTCCCGGCAGCGGCAGTCTATGATTTCGGAAATGTAGCGCACCGGAACTTCCTTGTAAGGGTCGGTGGTGCGGATTTGCAGGACTTTTTCGCTCAAAGTGGCCAGTTTCCCGGGCATGCAGGCGCCAAAGCGCTTCTTGATTTTTTCTGCCAGCTCTTCGGAGATGGAGCATTCCGTCCGGATGTCTCCGGTCACCACCTTTCCGCCGAAGGGGATGGAAGCGTAGTAGCGCATGATGCCGCCGTGATAGATGGCGACGGACGTTACACCCGCCCCCACGTCTACCAGGGCCACGCCGCTGGAGCGTTCCTCGTCCGTGAGGACGGTGCGCGCCACCACTTCCGGCAGGAAGTATTTCTTGGCGATGGCAATGCCCAGCTGGTTGAAGATCTTGTCCAGGGCCGTGGTGGCCGTCCGGTTGCCCACGAACACCTTGAAATTGCCTTCCAGGCTGGAAGAAAGCGTGCCCACCACATCGTCTTCCACCAGTTGGATATCGTTGTCAATGGAGAAGGACTGGGCTACGGCCCCGTAGATAATCTGTTTTTCGGGATTGTCCAGCGGATAAGTTTCCAGGGCGATGGACTTGAGGGTGGCCACCTCCTCGGAAGTGATGTATTCGTCCGGCATGGAGCGTTCCACCCGGGCCGATGCGGTCACCTGGTCCACCTCGCTGCGGGGCATGCCCACCACCACCTGGAGAATCTTGATCATGAGTTCCTTCTCGGCCTCCTGGACGGCTTCCTTCAGTTTCTGGGAGGCCTTCATGGGATTGGCAATCATGCTGGAACGGATGCCGTCGGAGGGCGTCTGCTTGTAATACACAATCTGGACGTCCTCTCCGGTTATCCGCGCTACGCAGATGCCGAATTTGGAACTGCCCAAATCAATGGCGGCAATGTATTTTTCTTCCATATATCTTTGTTTTTATTTTTTGCAAACCACTTGTTTCCGGTATCTCAGGTCCACCGTCTTGTAGTAGCCGGGGTCTTTGGACGGGACCACGCTGCGGTAGTAGGCCGTCAGCAGCCGGAATTTCTCTTCTATCCTCACGGGCGGGCCGAAGAGGAATTCTTCCTTCCCCTCAACGGGGTACAGCACCACCTCGCCTTTGGCGTTGATGCGGATCCGGTCTATGTCCTGTTCCCAAATCTTCCCTTTCATATAGAGCATCATGCCGATGATGCGGCTGAGCCAGAGGGACTGGTCTTCGTCCTGCAGGAAGCCCTTGTAGCCTCTTTCCAACTTGATGGGGAGTGCTCCGCTCACCACCGGCACATCCACGCTGCCCCGGGACTGAAGCGGGAACAGATAACCCGTGGCATCGGCATAGCAGGCATTCTGCCCGTTGTCCAGTTTGAGGACGGGCTGTCGCTGGCTCAGCTGGACGTGCAGCACGCCGTCGTCCGTAATCCAGGCCTCGCAGTCCCTCACGGCGCTGTGGGCGGAAATGATGTTCTCTATCCGGTGCAGGTCTACGCTGTCCAGCGGGAGACCGGCGTAGGCCCCGTATTCCTTCTCCAGCCAGTCCTGAACATCGGCCTTGGCCACGAAGCGGCGCTCCAGGGAATCCGTTACCATCACCTGCAATTTGCCCTTTCCCTGACAGGTGCGTGTGGCCAGCTCCCGATGGGCCATCCGGGATGTAAGAATCCAGACGGCTGCACAGGAGAGCACGACGAGGGCGCCCAGGATATATCTGACTACGGGTTTCATGTCATGAAACATTAAATGTCATACGTTACCCCCTCCCGAAACCCCTCCCCTCGGGGGAGGGACTTTTGTCGCTCAATCAGAAGGTCGGTGATGGGTTCAATGAAGCGGTCTATGTTTCCGGCCCCGAAGGTGGCCAGTACGTCCAGGGGCTCATCGGCCAGGTAATCCATGAGCTCTTCCTTTTTGAGGAGCACCTTCTCAGGGGCGGTCACGTCCTTGAAAATCATCTGGGCGCTCACTCCGGGGATGGGCTCTTCCCGGGCGGGGTAGATGTCCAGCAGGATGAGTTTGTCTGCGGCCGACAGGGCCTTCGCAAATTCGGGGGCGAAGTCCCGCGTGCGGGTGTACAGGTGCGGCTGGAAAATGGCCGTGAGCTTGCGGCCTGGGAAGATGTCGCGCATGGAAGCGATGGCGCTGGAAAGCTCCGTCGGGTGATGCGCGTAGTCGTCGATGTAGGAGAGGTGAGGGGTGTTCAGATGCACTTCCAGGCGCCTTTTCACGCCTTCAAAAGTGCCGATGGCGGCCTTCACCTTCTCCGGGGCGATGCCATAGCTGAGGGCGATGGCCGCCGCGGCGACGCTGTTCTCCGCATTCACCCAGCCGGGCGCTCCCACGCGGATATCCTTCAGGATGCCGCCGGGGTAACGGAGGTCATAGTGGAAATGGCCCAGGGCGTCGGCCTTGGGGCCGATGGCATAAAAATCGGCCTGGGAATCCGTATAATGATAGGTGTAGACCTTGGCCTTCGTATGGGACTGGTCCACGGGGGCGCCCTTTTTCACGATAAGGGTGCCGCTCACCTGGCTGGCGAAGGCGCGGAAGGCCTCCACCACATGGGCGTAGTCTCCGTAGATGTCCAGGTGGTCCGCCTCCACCGAAGTGATGACGGCAATCTCCGGGTAGAGCTGGAGGAAGGAACGGTCAAATTCATCGGCCTCCACCACCACCGTGTTGTTTTGGGACATCAGGAGGTTGGTGCCGTAGTTCCGGGAAATGCCGCCCAGGAAGGCGCTGCAGCCCTCGCCGCATTCCGTGAGAATGTGCGCCGTGAGGGTGGAGGTGGTCGTTTTCCCGTGTGTGCCGGCAACGGCCAGGCAGCGCTGTCCCTTGGTGATTTCTCCCAGTGTACGGGAGCGCTTGAGCACCCGGTAGCCTTCATCCATCGCTTTCCGCAGTTCTCCCAGGTCGGAGGGGATGGCGGGGGTGTATACCACCAGCGTTTCCTGTTTGTCGGCCGGAATCAGGTCGGGGCGGTCTTCATAGTGGACAGGGATGCCCTCGGCTTCCAGCTGGGCCGTAAGTTCGGAGGGGGTGCGGTCGTAACCGGCCACCTCGTAGCCTTTGAATTTGAAGTAACGGGCAAGCGCGCTCATGCCGATGCCGCCGATTCCTATGAAGTATACGTTTTTCATACCCATTTATAAATCTCGTCACAAATTACCTGTGCCGCATTGGTGAGGGCCATGGCACGGGCGTTTTTCTCCAGTTTTTCCTTGCGTTCCGGGCTGTGGAGGAGGGCGATGGCCGTGGACAGGAGCTCGTCTATGGCCTCGTTGTCCTTCACCAGCATGGCGGCTTCTTTCCTTACCAAGGCCATGGCGTTGTGCGTCTGATGGTCTTCGGCCACGTTGGGGGAGGGCACGAACACGGTGGCCTTGCCCATGGCGCAGAGCTCGGAGACCGTGCTGGCGCCGCTGCGGGAGACCACCACATCGGCCGCTGCATAGGCCAGGTCCATTCGGCCGATAAAGTCGTAGTGCTTGATTCCTTCCACCTCCGGGTGGGCCTCCATGAAGGTGTCGATGTCTTTCTTGTAGTATTTCCCGCACTGCCAGATCACTTCCACGTCCTCACCCTCGGGGCAGCCGTCCTGGATCCAATGCTGCATGGCACGGTTGAGGGTGCCGCTTCCCAGGCTTCCGCCCACGATGAACAGGTGCCTCTTTCCGGGAGTGAGCCCGAAGTAAGCCAACGCTTCGGTTTTCTGCTCCTCCGTGGCCGGGCGGGACAGGACCTCGCGGATGGGGTTTCCGCTCATTACGATTTTCTCCTTGGGGAAGAACTTCTCCATACCCTCATAGGCCACGCAGATGCTCTGCACACGGCTTCCCAGCAGCTTGTTGGTTAGTCCGGCAAAGCCGTTCTGCTCCTGAATCACGGCGGGAACCTTCATGCCGGTGGCCGCCCACAGCAGGGGAGCGCTGGCATAGCCGCCCACGCCCACCACCACGTCCGGGCCAAAGTCCTTTACAATCTTTCTGGCGTGGAGGACGCTTCCCACCACGCGGAAGGGGACGGTGAGGTTGTTCATCAGGTGCCTGAGGCTCATCTGGCGCTGGAAGCCCACGATGGGAAGGCCGACGATGTCGAATCCCTCGGCCGGAACCTTTTCCATCTCCATCTTCCCTTCGGCCCCCACAAAGAGGATCTGGGTGTCGGGATTCAACTGCTTGAGTTTGTGCGCGATGGATACGGCCGGGAAGATATGGCCTCCCGTGCCGCCGCCGCTGATGATGACTCTGATGGGTTTGTAGTCCATTATCGGGTACTGTCTTGGGTCCAACTGTTTTCGGCCTCGGCCCTTAACTGGGCCTGTTTGCGGGCCATGTTTTCACTGGCGTCCTTGGAGATGCTCACCAGGATGCCGAATACCACGCTGAACACCAGGAACGCATTGGTCCCGTGGCTCACCAGCGGGAGGGTCTGCCCCGTCTGGGGCACAAAGGGCATGTGAACGTTCACGCACATGTGCATGAAGGCCTGCCCGGTGACCAGGATGATGAGTCCGGCCACGATAATCTTGTCATAGTAGTTGTCGCACATCTTGGCCACCAGGGTTCCCCGGGCAAAGAGGCTGAAGTAGAGTACGATGAGGATGAGGGCGCCCCACAGCCCCGTCTCTTCCACGATGAAGCTGAACATGTAGTCTCCGAAGATGACGGGGACCTGGTATTTCTGGGTGCTGTTGCCGATTCCCTTCCCCAGCGGGCCGCCTTCCTTGATGGCCAGCAGGGCGCCTACAGGCTGGTCCAGCTTGCCGCGTGCCTTCACCCATTCGGGAGACTCGCGTTTGCTGTTCAGGAGAATCCGCATGGTGGCGTCGTCGTCCTGGGTGATCCGGCCTATCGCGGTTCCAAAGCGGCTTCCTTCCAGCCATCCGGCCTTGTAGGAGGCAAAGAGACCGCCTACCGCCAGGGCGATGAACAGGCCGAAGATGCCGATGTCTTTCACGTCCAGTCCTCCGATGAGCACCATCAGCACCATGATGATTCCCAGGAAGAGGGCCGATGAATTGGAGCCCATCATCACCATCAGGCAGACGGTGGCGATGGGGGCGTAGATGTAGAGCACCTTCTGCCAGCCGTCCTTTTCCAGGAAGGCGAGGCGGGGGAAGCGGGCGGCCAGGCGCGGGGCCCATACGAAGCCATGCTCTTTGAAAGTGTCCAGCGCCCAACCTATGTACATGACCATGAACAGTTTGATGTACTCATAGATATGGACCTGGAAGCCGCCGATCCGGAGGATACGGCGGGCGCCGTTGATTTCTCCGGCGCGGACGAAGCCCAGGTTCAGGTTCAGCACCAGGATGACCAGCAAGGCAAAACTCACCGCGAAGCCCCATTTGGACAGGGAACGGAACCAGCTCTGCCGGCCGAAGAAGTACAGGGCCAGGATGATGCCGAAGCCTGCGGCCACCACCTTGAGCTGGCTCACCATGATGGACACGCGGTCTATGCCGTGGGTTTCGTCCACCAGACGCGGGGTGGAGGAGAAGACGGACACCACGGAGATGAGCATGAGGAACAGGGCAATCAGAAAGATTACCTTGTCTCCCGTGAAGCGGTCCATCAGCCGGGCCAGGTAGCCCAGGAAGTTGGTCTGTGTTTTCTCCTCCTGCATGGCGTCTTACAGTTTGCGGACGGCGGCCTTGAACTGCTCGCCGCGGTCTTCATAGTTTTTAAACAGGTCAAAACTGGCGCAGCAAGGGCTCAGGAGCACTACGTCGCCGGGAACGGCCAGCTCGGATGCTTTCTTTACCGCCTCGTCGGCGCTCAGGGTATCGGTAATGATGGGAACCATCTTCTCAAAGGCTGCATGGATCTTGCTGTTGTCCTTGCCCAGGCAGACGATGGCCTTCACTTTCTCTTTCACCAGGTCATCCAGCACGCTGTAGTCGTTACCCTTGTCGGTACCGCCCACAATCCACACCACGGGTTTTTTCTGGCATTCCAGGGCATACCAGGCGCTGTCCACGTTGGTGGCCTTGGAGTCGTTGATGTACAGCACGTCCTTGATGCTCAGGACGGGCTCTAGCCGATGCTCGATGGGCTGGAAGGTCTTAAGGGACTTCCGGATGACCTCGTTGTCAATGCCGGTAGCCTTGGCGGCCAGGGCCGCGGCCATGGAGTTGTAGATGTTGTGCCTGCCGCCCAGGGCCAGTTCCTGCAGGAAGATGTCCGTCTCTTCCTTCTCGTAACGGAGCACCATCTTGTCGCCCTTGAGGAAGGCGCCCTGGGGCACCTCTTTCTCCTGGGAGAAGGGCAGCATCTTGCAGCGGAGCACGATGCTGTTCAGATGGCCGATGGTGATGGCGTCGTCGGAGTCGAAGATGAAGCAGTCGTCCTGCGTGAGGTTCCGGGTAATGTTGAATTTGGCGGCCACATAGTTCTCCATCTTGTGGTCGTAGCGGTCCAGGTGGTCCGGTGTAATATTGGTGATGATGGCGATGTCCGGACGGAAATCGTAGATGTCGTCCAGTTGGAAACTGCTGATTTCCAGAACATAATAGTCAAAATGCTCGGTGGCCACCTGATAGGCGTAGCTCTTGCCGATGTTGCCGCCCAGTCCAACGTTGAGTCCGGCGTTCTTCAGAAGATAATAGATGAGGGACGTCGTGGTGGTTTTCCCGTTGGAGCCGGTGATGCAGATTTTCTTCGCGGAGTCGTAACGGCTGGCGAATTCAATCTCGGATACAATCCGGATGCCCTTTTCCCGGATTTTCTGCACCATGGGAACGGTGCCCGGGATGCCGGGGCTCTTGACCACCTCATCGGCATTCAGGATCTTTTCTTCCGTATGCTGCCCTTCCTCGAAGGGAATGTCCCACTTTCTCAGGGTCTGGGCATACTCTTCCTTGATCTGTCCCTTGTCGCTCAGGAACACATCGAACCCTTTCACTTTTGCCAGAACCGCTGCGCCTACTCCGCTTTCGGCGCCGCCCAATACTACAACTCTTGACATGACTATCTAATCTTCAACAAAGCTAATGTACTTACTGCCAGCATAAGACCCACGATCCAGAAGCGGATGGTGATCTTTGCTTCGTGCTGCGGAGGAACCGGTTTGGGGAAGATGACCGGGCCTTCCGGAGCTTTTTTATCCTGATAATGATGGTGCAGGGGAGCCATGCTCCAGATGCGGTGTCCCACACCCGTTTTCTTCTTGGTGTAACGGAAATAGAAGCGCTGGGCCATGACGG
Organism: Bacteroidales bacterium; assembly: GCA_017480345.1. Lineage (GTDB taxonomy): Bacteria > Bacteroidota > Bacteroidia > Bacteroidales > UBA932 > Cryptobacteroides. Next base: position 193,742 of record JAFVAU010000025.1, on the reverse strand, counting down.
AGACGCTTTCTGCGAAGAAAACGCCGCACAGCAGGGGAATGAGCAGTTCCTTGCGCATGAGCACGGCGCTCACGCCGATGATGCCGCCGATGGTGAGGCTGCCCGTGTCTCCCATGAACACCTGGGCCGGGAAGGAGTTGTACCAGAGGAAGCCCACCAGGGCGCCCACAAAGGCGCTCATGAAGATGGCAATCTCTCCCGAGCCGGGGATGTACATGATATTGAGGTAGTTGGAGTCAATGAGGTTGCCTCCCAGCCAGGCCAGCACGCCCAGCACCACGCCCACCACGGCCGAGGTCCCCGCCGCCAGGCCGTCCAGGCCGTCGGTGAGGTTGGTGCCGTTGGAGCAGGCGGTAATCACAATCACGATCATGAGCACGTAGATGGCCCATTTGGCATACCAGCCCCAGGTCCCTTTAACAGGGGAGAGCCAGCGATAATCAAACTCGTGGTTTTTCACGAAGGGGATGGTGGTCTTGGTGCTCTTGACCACGTCTTCCTCCACATATCGGCCGCTGGTGACGGTGGTTTCCGTCTCCAAGGTGCGCTCGATGCTTTCTTTCACTTCCACCTTTTCGCGGACCACGATATTCGGGCTCATCCAGACGGTGAGGCCCACGACGAAGCCCAGCAAGACCTGGCCCACCAGCTTGCCCTTCTCCGACATGCCTTCCTTGCGGTGCTTGAACACCTTGATGTAGTCGTCGGTGAAGCCCAGGGCACCACACCAGAGGGTGCTTACCAGCAGGAGGATCACATAGATATTGGTGAGGTCGCAGAAGAGCAGCACACCGCTCAGGATGGACAGGATGATGATGATGCCGCCCATGGTGGGGGTGCCCTTCTTCTGGATCTGACCCTCCAGACCCAGGTCTCTCACGGTCTCGCCAATCTGTTTGGAACGGAGCCAGTCAATGATCTTGTTGCCGGCGAACAGGGCCACCAGCACGGCGGTGACGGCGGAGAGCATGGCCCGGAAGCTCAGGTAGTTCATCAGGCCCATGCCGGGGAAGTCGTACCCCGCGTTCTCCATATATTGAAACAGGTGGTAAATCATTACAGCATCAGTTTAAAGGTTTCGTTCACAATCTCTTTCTCTGAGAAATGGATTTTTTCATGGCCGATGATCTGGTAGTCCTCGTGCCCCTTTCCGGCCAGCAGGATCACGGCTCCCTCCGGGGCGGTGAGGATGGCGGTCCGGATGGCTTCGGCCCGGTTTGTGATGGTGAGGGTCTTGGCCAGGTCCTGGGGCTGGAGACCTGTCCGGATATCGGCAATGATGGCCTCGGGGTCTTCCGTGCGGGGGTTGTCGGAGGTGATGACAACGCGGTCGGACAGGGCGCAGGCAATCCGGGCCATTTCCGGGCGCTTGGTCTTGTCGCGGTCTCCGCCGCAGCCGAACAGGCAGATGAGCTGGCGTTCGGAGGCGACGCCCTTCAGGCAGGTGAGCACGTTCTCCAGGGCGTCGGGCGTATGGGCGTAGTCCAGTACCACGGTGATGCCCTTGGGCCCGCGGATGTTCTCCAGGCGGCCCGGAGCGCTCTCCAGCTGGGAGAGGGCCAGGAGCACCTGGTCTTTATCGGCCCCCAGGCAGACGGCGGCGCTGTAGATAGCCAGGAGGTTGTAGGCGTTGTGGATGCCGATCAGGCGCACCCAGGTCTCCGTTCCGTCTATCTTGAGCAGCATGCCTTCCACGTCCTGCTCCATGATGCGGGCGGTGTGGTCGGCCAGGCCTTTTACGGAATAGGTAACGGTGCGGGCCTTGGTGTTCTGCACCATCACGGGGCCGTTCTTGTCGTCGGTGTTGATGAGGGCTATGGCCCCGGCCGGCAGCTTGTCGAAGAAGAGCTTCTTGCAACGGAGGTACTCCGCAAAGGTCTTGTGGTAGTCCAGGTGGTCGTGCGTGAGGTTGGAGAAGATGCCCATGGCAAACTCCAGTCCCGTCACGCGGTCCTGTTCCACGCCAATGGAGCTCACCTCCATGAAGCAGTACTCGCAGCCCTTTTCCACCATGCGGGCCATGAGCGCGTTCAGGGTGACGGGGTCCACGGTGGTGTTGTCGGTCTCGTAGCGCTCGTCTCCCACGTAGTTGGCGATGGTGGAGAGCAGGCCGCACTGGTAGCCCAAGCTGCGGAACAGCCGGTACAGCAGCGTGACCGTGGTGGTCTTGCCGTTGGTTCCGGTGATGCCCACCAGGGTTAGCTTGCGGGAGGGATGGTCGTAGAACTCATCGGCCGCCAGGGCCAGCGCCCTGCGGGCGTTTTCCACAATTTCCACTTCTACGCCGGTGGTGTCCACGCCTTCGGGAACGTGCTCGCAGATGATGCCCTTGGCACCTTTCTCAATGGCGGTGGCCATGTAGTCGTGGCCGTCGCTGCTGAAGCCTTTCACGGCTACGAACAGGGCTCCGGGAATCACCTTCCTGGAATCGGCCGTCAGTATGGTATAGTCTTTACAGTTCATTTCTTCTTGTTCATTTGGGGAACCGGATCGGTGGGGTGGAGTTCACTCCGGAAATCCGGGTCCAGGGCATAGAGCTGGTCCACGATGTCCCGCACGGCCAGGGCCGGCATGGTTCCACCGTAGAAGCTCTGTGCGGAGAGGTAGGAGTACACCGTAACCAGGATGGTGTACTTGGGGTTATCGGCCGGGAAGAAGCCCACGAAGGTTCCCTGGTTCTTCTTGCGGCCGTAGGCGTCCTGGTATTTGCCGTCGGGCAGCACGATACGGGCGGTACCCGTCTTGCCGGCCACGGTGAGCTTGGCGCCCTTCAGGCGGGTGGCCGTACCGCTGTTCACCACGGCCTTGAGGGCGCGGGTCACGGTGTCGGCGGTGGCGGGGGAGCAGATGCTCTCGTTGAGGGCCGACGGGCTGAACCTCCGCAGCACCTTGCCGTCTTTCTCGATGCTCTCCACCAGGGAGGGCTTCATCATGCGGCCGTGGTTGGCGATTCCGTTGTAGAAGGTGACCACGTGCAGGGGCGTGACGCTGAGTCCGTATCCGTAGGCCACCGTTCCCAGGGTGTTGTTGGACCAGCCGGGCATGCCCGGACGGATGACACTGGGGGTACGCAGCCCTTCGATGTCAAAGTCGAAAGCCTCTCCCAGGCGGTAGGAGTACAGGTGGTCGAAGAGTTCCTGGGGGTTCTTTCCGTAGTAGGTCTCTGCCAGCTGCGCGAATACGTAGTTGGAGGAAATCTCGAAGCCGTGCATCACGGTGATGACTTTTTGGCCGGTCTTGCGCTGGTAGTCGCTGATGTGGTCGTCGTGCGGGTATTCGGAGGCCTTGCCGGGATGGCGCCAGTTGGGCACCCACCCGTTGTTTGTGGGAAGGGTCTGCTCCAGCCGTTTCACATGTCCGTCCTCTACCAGTGACAGCAGGGTGGCGGTTTTCATCACCGAGCCCTGCTCTCCCCGCTCGGAGAGCACCAGGTTTTCGCGCTCGGACAGGCCGGAAGCCGGCGTTTCGCGGGAGAGGTTCACCATGGCGCGGATGGCCCCCGTCTTGGTTTCCATGATCACGCAGATGCCGGCCCGCACATCGGGATTCTCCCGGATCTGGGCGCGGAGGGCCTTGTCGGCCATATCCTGGAAATCCACGTTGAGGGTGGTTCTCACGTCGTTTCCGTCCTGGACGGCCACCACGGCGGAATCCAGGTCCCTCACCCAGCGGCGGTTGTCCGTGACGCGGCGCCATTCGTAGCCCTCGTGGCCGTGGAGCTCGCTGTCGAAGCTGTCCTCAATGCCCCTGCGGGAGATGTCTTTCACGTAGCCGATGGTGCGGCGGGCCAGCGTATCGTAGGGATAGATGCGCTCCTCGTGCTTCTCCGGGATGAGGCCGCCGGTGTAGGTGCCCTCTTTGTACAGGGGGAAGGTCTTCACCAGGTTCAGCGTCTCCAGGTCCACGTTCTTTCGGATGAGGAGGTATTTGTTGCCCTTGTCCCTGCCTTGGAGGATGAGACGGGCATACTGGTCGGCGCTCTTGTCCCGGAACTGGTTGCTCAGGTACACGCCCAGTTCGCGGGCCTTGCTTCTCCAGGCAGCCTCCAGGCTGTCTTTTCCGCTGTCCTTATAATATTGGCGCTTCACGGTGCAGTCCATGTAGAGGTCGTACAGGGGGGCCGATATGGCCATGGGACGCCCGTCGGTGGCCAGGATCTTCCCGCGGACGGGCGCCTCGATGTGTTTTTCCACCGTGGGACGGAACAGGCCGATGACCTTGTCGTCCACATGGTAGGTGGCCTGGATATGGACAATGCAGACGAGGATCCCTATCCCGAGGAACAGGAAGATATAGGACAGGAAGAACATAACCACGTGGATTCTGTCGCGGTTTTCTATGGTGTCCTGTATTTCGCTCTCTCTGCGGCTCATTTCTTTTTGATTACCGTTGCGGGCTCCTTGGGGGAGGTGACCGGGGAACCCAGTTGTCTGAGGCGGGTGCGGGTGGTGGATGCGCTGTGCAGTTTCACCAGCTGGGCCTCTTTCTGCGCATGGTAGATGCGCAGTTCCTCTATGGCGGCCTTGTTGTCTCCCACGCGGGAGAGGGTCTTGTCCACTTTCAGGCTCAGCATGATGCTCAGCCACATCAGGAGGAAGAGGTACATGATGTGGAGGTAGAACTTGTCGGCCCCTATCTTCAGCAGCAGCTCTCCGTTGCGCAGAGACCGGAGTCCCCCGCGGAGCCTTTTCCAGAAGCTCACGTTACTCATCTCCCATCCTCCTTTCCGCTATGCGGAGCTTGGCGCTGCGGGCGCGGGTGTTGGCGGCAATCTCTTCCTCTGCGGGGAGGATGGGCTTGCGGTTGACGGCCTCCAGCGGGCTCTGCACCTTTCCGTATATGTTTTCTTCCACCTTCCCTTCCACGTTCCCGGTCTTGATGAAGTTTTTCACCATCCGGTCTTCCAGGCTGTGGTAGGTGATCACCACCAGGCGCGCGCCTTCCTTGAGGCTGCGGGTGGCGCCCTCCAGGAATTTCTCCAGGGAGCGCATCTCCTGGTTTACCTCTATCCGCAGGGCCTGGTACACCTTGGCCAGCACTTTGTGCTCCGCCCCCTTGGGCAGCATGCGGGCAATGGCGCGGTCCAGGTCTCCGGTGGTGCGGATTTCCGCCTGAGTGCGTGCCTGGCCGATAAGCCTGGCCATGTTCCGGGCACCGTCCACTTCTCCGTAGAGCCTCAGGATGCGCTCCAGTTCCTCTTCCGGGTAGCTGTTCACCACCTCTGCGGCCGATTGGGCCGCCTCCCGGTTCATGCGCATGTCCAGCGGGGCATCCTCGAAGCGGAAGCTGAAACCGCGTTCGGCGGTGTCGAACTGGTGGCTCGATACGCCCAAATCGGCCAGAACGCCATCGAACACGGCGGGGCCGGAGGACTCTGCCGGAGCATTTGCCCGTACAGGGTCGCGAAGCGACGCGGAGGCAGAGTCCTCCGGCCCCGCCTTCTGACGGCGCAGTTGCTCCGCATAGTTTTCTATGAAGCGGAAGTTGTTGTGGATGAGGGTGAGGCGGGGGTCCTTGCGTGCACCCTCTATGGCATCGATGTCACGATCGAAGGCGATGACGCGTCCGTCACCGTTTAAGCGTGAAAGAATGGCAGCGGTGTGCCCACCGCCTCCGAAAGTGGCATCTGCGTATGTTCCGTCGGGATTTGTGACAAGGGCGGAAATACTTTCCGCCAGCAGCACAGGGATATGATATTCAGACATTTTCGAGACCTCCCTTATTTTCTAACGGATAGTCTCGATGCGGTTTCTTTGAACTTCTCGTCGGAGAGAAGGTCGGCCTTCATGGTTTCCGGATCCCAGATCTGGAGCTTGTAGCCAACACCGCCGAATACTACCTCAGTGGTAATACCTACACTGGCAAGCAGCTGTGACGGGATGTTCAGGCGGCCCAGCTTTCCGTCCGGAACCAGGGTGAAGACACCGTCATTGTACTTGGTCCAAAATTCAGCGTCTTCGATGTTGAGTTCGGGGTCTCGGCTTTCCAGCACCTTGTCGCTCCGCTTGACCCACTCCTCGTAGGGGAAGAGGTCCAGGCAGTGCTGGTGCACGTTCTTTTTGACCACCAGGGTCATGTCTTCGGCGCAGCCGCGAATCATCGCGTCGCGGAACATGGCAGGGAACACGATGCGTCCCTTGTCATCTACCTTGCCGGTGGTATTTCCGAAGAATCTGACCATGGTTGAACTTTTAATCTTTCACGCTGGGTACAAAGGTAGCAAAAGTTTTCCATTTTCTTCCATTTCCTGCCAAAATTTTCCACAAAGTTTTTAACAGGGCTTTTTGCGGCCTTTTAGAGGTGACAGCTAACCGTCTAATTCACAGTGACTTTCTGTACATTTCTCGTTCAAAAATCGAACGAGAAATATTGTATAAGCAGCTATGGGACAGCGAGTTAGTTGTCACCAAAAACAAAAGTGACATCCCGGAAATCGGGACATCACTGGCAAAATGCTTGGTTGTTTACAGGGAAACCGTTTTTATTCGCAGAGGAGGGTGGCCGATGTGCAATCCTTCACCAGCACCTGCGTGTACTGTCCGGCGGCGCGTCCGGCGGCAGGGAACACGCACATCATGTTGTTGGAGGCGCGGCCGCAGAGCATGGAGGGATCCCGCTTGGAGGGGCCTTCCACCAGCACTTCCAGGCGTTTGCCTATCTGGGCGCGGTACCGCTCCAGGGACTTGCGGTTCTGCAGCTGGATAATCTCGTTCAGGCGGCGGTTCTTTTCATCGGCCGGCACGTCGTCCTGCATGGTGCGGTTGGCCAGGGTGCCCGGGCGGTCGGAGTAGGCGAACATGAAGGCCCAGTCAAAGCCCACCTCTTCCATGAGGGAGAGCGTATCCTGATGGTCCTCAGGCGTTTCCGAGCAGAAGCCGGCAATCACGTCCGTGGTGAGGCCGCACTCCGGCATCACCTCGCGGATCTTGGCCACCCGCTCCAGGTACCATTCCCGGCTGTACTTGCGGCGCATCTTCTCCAGCAGGCGGGTGCTTCCGGACTGGACCGGCAGGTGGATGTGCTTGCAGATATTGGGATGCGCGGCCATGGTGTAGATGACCTCGTCGCTGATGTCCTTGGGGTGGGAGGTGGCAAAACGCACGCGGAGGTCCGGAGCGATGGCTGCCACCCGCTCCAGCAGCCCGGCGAAGGTCACGCTTTCCGTTCCGCTATTCCACAGGTAGCTGTCCACGTTCTGGCCCAGCAGTGTCACCTCCCGGTAGCCTTTCTGATACACGTCACAGGCCTCCCGGGCGATGGAATTCGCATCCCGGGAACGCTCGGCCCCGCGGGTATAGGGAACCACGCAGTAGGAACAGACGTTGTTGCATCCGCGCATGATGGAAATAAAGGCCGATATCCCATTCCGGTCTGTGCGCACGGGGGGGATGTCCGCATAGGTCTCATCCCTCGAAAGAAGGACGTCGATCTGCGGGCTGTCCGGGCCGATGGCATTCAGCAGCCGGGGCAGGGAACGATAGGCGTCCGGCCCCACCACCAGGTCCACCTTGTGCGTTTCCAACAGCTTGTCTTTCAGGCGTTCTGCCATGCAGCCCACGATGCCCACAATGAGGCCGGGGCGGGAGGCGCGCAGCTGGTTGAAGGCCTCGATGCGGCCCCAGATGCGCTGCTCCGCGTTGTCGCGGATGGAGCAGGTGTTGGCCATCACCAGATCGGCCTGTTCCATCACTTCCGTACGGGCGTAGCCGGCATCCTTCAGGATGGAGAAAATGACCTCGGTGTCATTCACGTTCATCTGGCAGCCGTAGGTCTCGATATAGGCTCTTTTTTCCATAGGCCGCAAAGTTACGAAAAAAATAACTATCTTTGTGCTTGTGAAAGCTTTTAAGCAAATAGGCATCTTTCTTGTAGCGGCCCTTCTGGCCACCTCCTGCGGCGTGTCCAAGGTGAAGGACATCACCCTCACGTCCGTGGCGCTCCAGTACGTGGTTCCCACATCGGCCCGCTCCATGGATGCCAAACTCAATCTGGGCATCAGCAATCCCTCCCGGAGTTTCGCCGTTCAGGAAGTGAAGGGGACGGTCCGTTACAAGGAGAAGGAACTGGCCCATTTCGTTACCGGCCCCATGGAACTGGAAGGAAAGACGGAGAAGGTCTACGACCTCCCTTGCACCATTTTCCTGGCCGACGGAGCCTCCCTCCTGGACATCCTCATCGTGGCTTCGCAAGGGAGCTTAAGTGGCCTCAAGGCCGATGTGGACATCCAGGCCGCCCTGAAGAAAAATGGCGTCCTGAGGGCCCCGTTCCGCTTCCGGGACTTGGATTTGAAAGAACTCTCTGAAAGATAGACTATGAAACGCATATTTCTTGTAATAACCCTCACGATCCTGTCCTCCCTGGCGCTGGGCGCCCAGGAGCTCACCACCCAGAAAGCCGTCCTGGATTCCACCCTGCTGGGCCGGGACATCTTCAACGCCATCGGGGCCGGCGTCAAGGTGGAGCAGAGCGCGGACATCCGTCAGGCCGTTGCCAAATACATCGAATCCAACAAGGCCAAAACCCTCAGCGGCTACCGTATCAGGGTCTATTATGACAATTCCCCCCAGGCGCGGGACCGCTCGGAGAGCATTGCCGCCAGCCTGAAGGAACAGTATCCGGAGATGGGCGTATACCGCAGTTTCCAGAGCCCCAACTACAAGGTGCTCATCGGAGATTTCCGCAGCAAGGATGAGGCCCTCCGCGTGTTCAACGCCCTCCGCAAAGTGTATCCCACAGCGTACATCATCAAAGACGCCATCAATTACCCGCTCTAATGGCTGCCATCAAACAGGGACTGGAGCAGAAACTCCAGCAGAAGCTTTCACCTTTACAGATTCAGACCATCAAGCTGATCGAGATGCCGGTGCAGGCCCTTGAACAGCATGTGCGGGAGGTCATGAACGAGAACCCCGTCATTGACGACACGCCCCAGGGCGGCTCGGACGAGGAAGCCCGCGACGTGTCCATCTCCCAGGTGGAGGCGGAGGAACAGAGCGGCGGCTCCATGGAGGAGAATTACGGCCCCCAGGACGACGACATCCCTTCCTATAACCTCCATGTGAACAACTGGGGCAAGGACGAGCGTCCGGAGTACAACACTTTTTCCGTCAAACAGAGCTTTACCCAGAGCCTGCAGGAGCAGCTGGGATACCGCAACCTCACGGAGCATCAGCGCACGGTGGCCAGTTTCATCATCGGCTCCCTGGACGAAGACGGCTACCTCCGCCGGGACATCGAATCCCTGGTGGACGACCTTGCCTTCCGGGCGGGTGTGGAATCATCGGCCCAGGAAGTGGAGCAGATGCTCAAAGTAATCCAGGAATTCGAGCCTTCCGGCGTCGGAGCCCGGGATCTGCAGGAGTGCCTGCTGCTACAGTTGGAAGATAAGAAGCGCACCCCTTCTGTGGACAATGCCATCCGGGTGCTGGACACCCAGTTCGAGGCCTTCAAGAACAGGCATTTCCAGAAAATCATGGCTCGCCTGCACCTCACGGAAGAGGAGATGAAGGGCGTGATGGAGGAAATCCGCCGCCTGAATCCCGCCCCCGGAGGGCAGATTGACGATTCCTACAACGACCAGGCCCAGCAGGTGGTGCCGGATTTCCAGCTGGACTACGAAAACGGCCAGTTCATCCTCACCATGCCGCGCTTCTCCATCCCGGAGCTTCGCATCAACCGGAAGTATTCGGAAATCATGGAAAACGGCCGCCTCTCGGATTCCAAGGCAGAGAAAGAGGCCGCCAGCTTCGTGAAGCAGAAGATTGATTCGGCCAAATGGTTCATTGAAGCCTTGCGCCAGCGCCAGAATACGCTGGAAAGCACCATGCGGGCCATCATTGATTTCCAGCACGACTACTTCGTGGACGGCGACGAGTCTTCCCTCCGGCCCATGGTCCTCAAGGATATCGCGGAGATGACCGGCTTCGACATCTCCACCATCTCCCGCGTGGTAAACTCCAAATGGATACAGACGCACTTCGGCATCTTCCCGCTCAAGTATTTCTTCTCCGAAGGCCTGGAGAACAGCGAAGGCGAGGAAGTGAGTACCCGGGAAATCAAGAAAGTCCTGAAGGAAATGGTGGATGCGGAAGACAAGCACAATCCCCTCACGGACGACGAACTGGTGGACGGCCTGGCCGCCAAGGGCTACAAAGTGGCCCGCCGCACCATCGCCAAGTACCGCGCCCTCCTGGACATCCCCAAAGCCCGCATGCGGCGGGAATTATAGCTTTTCTCCGTAGGCCAGGTCTCCGGCGTCTCCCAGGCCGGGGATGATGTAGTTGTGGCTGGTGAGTTCCTCGTCGATGGCCGCCACCCAGAGGGTGTAGCCCTCTCCCAGTTTCTGGCACAGCTGGTCCACCGCGTAGCGGCTGGCCACCGGGCACACCATGTGGATGTGCGTGGCGTCTCCGCCTTCCTCCTTGAGTTTTTTCAGGGCCGATTCCATGGAAGAGCCCGTGGCCAGCATGGGATCTGCCACGATAAGGGTTTTCCCTTCAAGGGAAGGGCAGGTGCAATAGTCTGCGAACACCTTGAAATAGTCTCCCTTGCCCAGCTTGCGGAAGGTGGACAGGAAGGCGCTCTGGGCATGGTCGAACACTTGCAGCAGACCGCTTTGCAGAGGCAGGCCCGCCCGCAGGATGGCGGCAATCACCAGGGGTGTATCCGAGGTGGATACCGATGCGATTCCCAGGGGCGTCTGGACCTCCTTCTCCGAATAGCTTAGCTGACGGGAGATTTCGTAACCGAAGACGAAGCCCACCCTCTCCAGATTGGTGCGGAAGCGAAGACTGTCTTTCTGAATACGGGCATCGCGGATTTCTGCGATGAAATTGCCAAGAACCGAATTGCTTTCGGAGAGATTGATTACTTTCATAGCCTGGGAACATTAGATCACTACGCAAAGATAATCTTTTCTTCAGAAAAAGAAAAGAATGAATCTTCCGCAACGATAATATGGTCCATCAGGCCGATTTCCACCGCCCCCAGCGCTTTGCGCAGCAGGTCCGTCTGGTGGATATCGGCCTGGGAGGGGAGGGGCTGCCCGGAGGGATGGTTGTGCACCAGCACCACCTGGGTGCATTGTTTCTCAATGGCCCGCCGGACAATCCGGGGTGTGTCGATAAGGGTGGTCTCCATACGGCCTACGGTAATCCTTTCCTTGCCCAGGAGATAGCCGGCCCGGTTCAGGTACAGAACCCAGGATTCCTCGTGATCCAGGTGTTTGAGGGAAGGGAGCATAATCTGGTATACCATTCGGGGATTGGTGACGGTGCGTTTGTCTATAAGCGCCATCTCCTCGAAGCTGCGCCGCCCCAGCTCGATGGCCGCCATGATGCCGATAGCCCTCACTTCGCCGACGCCCTTTTGTTCCGTGAGCCGCTCCAGGGGCATGGCTCCCAGCAGGGTGAGGCGGCCGTCGGCACACAGCAGCAGTTCCTGCGCCACTTCCACTACGTTTTTCCCTCCGGTACCGCTTCCCAGCAGGATGGCCAGCAGTTCCGCATTGGACAGGGATTTGGCTCCCCGAAGCCTCAGTTTTTCGCGGGGACGTTCGTCCGCCACCAGTTGTTTGATTTTCATGGCGGCAAGATAAGGGGAATAAACGAGAAACAACACAATCGTAAAAAAGATTGTGTTGTTTCAGATGCTTTTTGTGGGTTTTAACCGATTTTCAGTAAGAAAAATCTCCCGCTTTTTTACTGTACGAAGGCAATGATCTCTCCTTTGGCCACGGCGTCTCCCTGTTTGCCCAGCACGGCTACCAGCAGGCCATCCACGGCGGCCACTATGTCTTCAATGCCATAATAGGTCTGAACATGGCCCACCACCTCGCCGGCCTTTACCTTGCGGCCCACGACGGGCGCCTTGGAGGCGTCGTCCACATCCAGCTCCCACAGCAGCTGTCCCTTCACAGGGCACTGGACCGGGGTGGCCTTGGGGTATTTCTGCATATATTCCTCTACGGAGAATTTGGGCATCTCCACCACGGGGCGTTCCACCACGATGGGGGCGCCGGCCTTGGCCTTGAGTTCTTCCAGTTCCTTGTTGAAGCGTTCCTTGGCCAGGCCGCTGCGGTAATCCCGGTACTGGCGCTCGTGCATGGCCAGCTCGAAGAGTTCTTCGTCGTCTTCGCCGTAATCCCAGCCTTCCTCGTCCATCATCTTGCGGAACTTGGGCAGTTCGTCGGGATAATTGTCCTGCGGGTTGCCGGTGCTGAATTCCATGCCTTTCTCCTTGGCCAGGGCCACAATTTCCGGAGCCAGTTCACCGGGCAGTTTGCCCATGTTGCCCAGGATCATGCCCCAGGTGTCCTTGTCGATGGTGGTCCAGCGGGGCTTGTCGGAGAGCATGTTGAACAGGTTCATGAGGGCGGTGTTTTTCACATACTGGCTGAAGGGGGTTACCAGCGGCGGATAGCCCAGGCGGGGCCATACGTATTCCACTTCCTCGAAGAGCTTCACCATCAGGGTGTCCAGGCTCATCTCCGGACGGCCGTGGGCCCGCTGGGCGGCGTTGATGGCGCCCTGGAAGCCCTTCAGATCGGCCATCATAGAGCCCATCATTCCGCCGGGCAGGCCGCAGCCCACCAGCAGGGAGGTCATCTTGGCGTTAGAGGGGTTGATCCAGTAGCCCAGGAAGTCGTCTATGAATTTCTGGGTGAGGCGGCGCACCTCCATGTAGGCGTCCATGTTGAGGTCTTTTACCAGGAAGCCGTCGCAGCGGAGCATCTCCCGGATGGTAATCACGTCGGGGTGCACCTTGCCCCAGGAGAGGGGCTCCACGGCTACGTCCAGATAATCCGCGCCGGCGCGGGCCACCTCCAGCATGGAGGCCGGGGAGAAGCCGGGGCCGGTATGGCCGTGGTACTGCACCTTGATGTGGGGGTATTTCTTCTTGATGTCGGCCACCAGTTCCGCCAGCATGTTGGGCCGGCCGATGCCTGCCATATCCTTGAGGCAAATTTCGTCGGCCCCATATTCCACCACTTTGTCCACGATGTCCATGTAGTAGGCCACGGTGTGGACGGGGGAGTAGGTGATGGAGAGGGCCACCTGGGAAATCATGCCGCCCTTCTTGGCGCCAATCACGGAGCCCTTGAGGTTGCGGTGGTCGTTGAGGCCGCAGAAGGAACGGGCAATGTCCGTGCCCTGTTTCTTCTTCACCTTGAACATGAGTTCGCGTACATCCAGCGGAACAGGATTCATGCGGAGGGCGTTGAGGCCGCGCTCCAGCATGTGCGTCTGGATACCGGCCTTGTGGAAGGGCGCCGTCCAGGCCCGTACGGCCTTGTTGGGGTTCTCTCCGAACAGGAGGTTCACCTGCTCGAAGGCGCCGCCATTGGTTTCCACGCGGTCAAAACAGCCCATGTCGATGATGGCCGGAGCCACCTCCACCAGCTGGTCCACCCGGGGCACATATTTGCCGGAGCTCTGCCACATGTCCCTGTACACCAGGGAGAACTTGATTTCACGTTTTGCCATATATCAGTGTCATTATTATCGTATCCACAAAGATAATAATTTTCTCCGTTACATGGATGTATTTCTCCGTTCCGTGAATGTATTTATAACAAAAGTCCCTCCCCTGAGGGGAGGGATTTAGGGAAGGGGTAACGTTTGGCGAAGTTGTGAAGCGTTAGCCCTGTGCAATAGTGCAACTTCGGGTGGATGATGGGGCTCGAACCCACGACACTCGGAACCACAATCCGATGCTCTACCAGCTGAACTACATCCACCGTGTTTGGGACTGCAAATGTAAGGATTATTTTGGGATTTCCAAAATATTAGTAAAGATTAATGGTTTTTTCCTCTACGGTTTGCTTGCCGGCGCTGTCCTTTGTGATAACGTTCATGACCAGGGCAAACCTGTCGTTGCTGCTCATTTCGATGGGCAGGGAGAAGATGGAAACGTCCGTTTCCAGGTCTTTCTCGTCCATCCGGGTGGGGTCTTCTCCGTTACCTTCGTGGGTGATATGTATATAATGTACGGTCCCTTTCACCTCTTCGTAAAAGCGGATGGGATGGGCGGCATGGGAGCCTTTGGCCTTGTAGTAGGTGAGGCCCAGGTTCAGATAACCTCCGCTGATGCCGGCCATTTCCGGACTCAGCGGGTCTGCGGGATACTCTTCAGTCTCGTCATATTCGGCAGGATATACGATGGAGGCCTTGACCACCTCTTTGAGCCGGATGTCCAGGGCACGGTTCAGGATATCGAAGAGCGCCAGATAACGGTTTCCTTCTATTTTCCAGTTGGCGGCGCCCACGGCATCTTCCGTCACGTTGAGGACGTAGCCGTTGTCATTGAGGAGAACGCCCTCTTTCACCGTTACCATTTCCTGTACGTTGGTCTGGGTGAACGTGTCTTCCAGTTTGCAGGAAACCACAAGGGGAAGGAAGGCCAGAATGAAAGGAATCAGTTTTTTCATATCGCTTTGGATTTACTTTTCGTCGGATGTGCAATAAGTTGTATGTCAATATCTTCTACGGTATAGCCCTTGAATTTGCGCCGCCGCAGGTGGGAGGCTACCAGCATGCTCAGTTCCTCGTCTATCAGGTCCCGGTAAGTATGGTTTTCCCTGTCGTAGAGGTGGATGTGGCGAACGGTGTTCACGTCAAAGAACATCTTGCTGGTGGCGGACAGACGCCGGGAATAAATCCTTTTGTCGGCCAGGCCGCTCAGGATGTTGTAGACGGAGGCAACGGTGACATGCATCCCCCTTTGGGCCAGCTGGGCCGAAACCATATCGGCCGATGCATGTCCCAGCCTCATCATGACTTCATGGACGGCCATCCGCTGCCGGGTGGCCTTGAGTCCATGCCGTCTCAAATGGGAGAGGAATTCATCCATGGTGGGGGCGGGGAGAGTGGTCTGGGGCATGGTTTATGCGTTTAGCAGGGCTTGGGCGTTGGCGATGGCTTCGGGCGTGACCGTGGTGCCGGAAAGCATCCGGGCCAGCTCCCTCACACGGCCTTCGCCGTCCAGGCTCTGGATATTGGTTACGTCGTCTTTCTTGCTCACAAGATAATGGGCATGGCCCTTGGCCGCCACTTGCGGCAGATGGGTGATGGCAAACACCTGCATGTGCTCTCCCATCCGGCAGATGAGGGAACCCATTTTGTCGGCGGCCGATCCGGAAACGCCCGTGTCAATCTCGTCGAAGATGAGGGTGGGCATCTGCGTGTGGCGGGCCATTACGGATTTGAGGCTGAGCATGATGCGGGACAGTTCACCGCCGGATGCCGCCTTGGAAATCTCCGTGAGGTTCTTCCCCGTGGAGGAGAAGAGGAAATGAACGGAATCGGCCCCCAGGGTGCCGGCGGGCACTTCCGTCAGTTCTACCTGGAAGGCGGCGTGGTCCAGTTCCAACGAATGAAGAACCGCCGTAATTTCGTCGGAAAAAGGGATGGATGCCGCCTTGCGGGCTTCGTGCAGCCGGGCGCACAGGTCCAGATGTCGGCCTTCCAATTCCTGAAGTTCTTTCCGGACGCGCTCGCACGCCTGCTCCAGGGAAGAGGCGTCGGAAACCAGTCCTTCCAGGCGGTCTCTTTCCTCAATGAGCTCCCCGATGGTTTTGACGCCGTGCTTCTGCAGAAGGCCGTACAGGAGGGAAAGCCGTTCCTCCACCTGGGAGAGTTCCTCGGGGGAGGCCTCTGCGCGGCTGTTGGCCAAGCTCACTTCCTGCGCAATGTCTTCTACATCCACCCGGGCCGATTCCATCCTCTGCGCCAGCTCTCCCAGCGAAGGAATGAAGCCGGCGGCTTTTTCCAGCCGGCGGGCCGCTTCGCGGAGCAGCCCCGAAGGAGAGGCCGCCTGGTCGGAGGAGGGGGAGAGCAGCTCTTCCACCGAGCAGAGCGTCTGTTTGATCTGCTCTGCATGGGCCAGCCCGTTCTGACGGGCTTCCAGCTCTTCCACCTCCCCTTCCCGCAGCTGCGCCTGATGAAGGCGTTCCCAGCGGGTGGAGTTATACTCTTCATCGGCCTGGGCCGATGCTTTCCTCTTTTCCAGGGCTTCCAGCTCCCGGCGGCTTTCCAGGATGCGGGTCCACAGGGCACCGCACTCTTCCCGCAGGGCCAGGGTGCCTCCGCGGGCATCCAGCGCATCCATCCGGAAGCGCTCTTCCATGAGTTTGAGGGTCTGGTGCTGGGAATGGATGTCCACCAACTGGGCCGACAATTCCTGCAGCACCGGCAGGGTGACCGGCTCGTCGTTGGCGAAGCTGCGGGAGCGGCCGCTGCGGGCAACGGTGCGCCGAAGGATCAGCCTGTCGCCTTCGTCGGGAAGGTCTGAATCTTTCAGGATTTTCCGGATGGCGGGGGTGATGCCGAACTCGGCTTCCACGATGCAGCTGTCGCTGCCTTCGCCCACCATGGCGGCATCGGCCTTGGCACCCAGTACCAGGGACAGGGCCCCCAGAAGGATGGATTTGCCGGCTCCGGTCTCTCCGGTAATAATATTGAGACCCTCCGGAAAAGTGGTATCCAGAGAGTCTATGAGGATGTAGTGAGAGACCGAGAGGCTGTACAGCATCTTATTTGCCGCTCTCGATGTCTATGGGATTTTCGTCGGAGGCCCTGCGGTAGTACAGCTCTCCGTTCTCGAATTCGGCGATGGCGGTGAGGTCCGGTTTGGGCTGGCGCTCGTAGTACTTGGAGATTTCGATCTGCTCCTTGTTCTCGAACACTTCTTCCATGGTGTCGCGATCTCCGCGGAACTCGTCCAGTTTCTTCATGAGCTCCTTCTTCTCTTCAACGGCAATCTGGTTGGCGCGCTTGTAGAGAATCACCACGGATTCATAGATGTTTCCGGTGGGGGCGGCCAGGTTCTTGATGTCGCGCGTCACCGTGTTCACAGGTACTTTTTTCTTGTTTTCCATTATGGTAAATTACGTTGTTCCATATTTAATTACCGCCGCTGCGGGAGGGAAGTTTCAATTATTTTTCTTCCGTCTCTCCGCCCCTTCCCAGGAACTTCTGGACCTGACGGTACAGGCGGTCCAGTTCTTTCCGGTGGGCCGACTCGGGATACTCTCCCACGAAGTTCAGGTAGTCGTCCACGAAGTTCAGGTAGCGGTCTTTCTGCTTCTGGACTACGCTCAGGCGGGCATAGTGGTAGGAAGACATGGCCGTGTAATACAGGATTTCCTCCCGGTAGCCGTTCTCCGAATTGTTCTTGAGTACGTTCTGGAGCTTGAGCCGGGCGGCGGGATAGTCTTCCATGGCGTAGTAAAGCTTTCCGGCTTCGAAGTCCTTGCGGTCCAGGCGGTCCTGAAGGTCGGTGAGCATGGTCTGACAGGCCGGGATGTGGATGTCGTCCGGACGCTCGCGCATGTATTCATAGATATAGGCCATGCAGGCGCGGGTGGGCTGCTGGTCCAGTTCCCAGCGGTAGGTGGCCCTGTACAGGCAGTCCAGCCGGTAGAATTGGGCATCGGCCGCAAAGGGACTTCGGGGGAAGTTCTCTATGAAGCGGGCGAAGTTGGATTCGGCCGTATAATAGTCCTTGTGCCTGTAGTTGGAGAGGCCCCAGTAGTACTGGACGGTGTCATCCCTCTCGGTGCCGCTGGTGAGCACGGACATGGATTCGAAGAGCTGCGCGGCTTTGGCATATTTCTTCTGGGAGAAAAGTTCCATGGCGGCGTCGTACTTGGCATCCACGTCTCCGGAGTTGAGCAGGATCTCATACTGCGACTTGCAGGAAATGGCGGCTGTAAGGCCCAGGAGCATCAAAAACGTCAGTTTCAGTTTTCTCATCTTTCTCTAATTTGCTTGTTCCAAAAGGAATTTTTCCGCGTCGCGGGCCGCCATGCATCCCGAGGCGGCCGCCGTGATGGCCTGGCGGTAGCGCGGGTCCTGCACGTCTCCGGCCGCATAAACGCCCGAAACGGCGGTTTCCGAACTGCCGGGCTTGGTAACGATGTACCCGGCTGCATCCCTCTCCAGGTAGGGAGCGAAGAGCTCCGAGGCGGGAGTATGGCCGATGGCCAGGAAAAATCCGTCGATGGCTATATCAAAAACGGTGCCGTCTTTTTTCAGGAGGCGGGCTCCCGTGACACCCATCTCGTTTCCCAGCACCTCCTGCGTGTTGCAGTTCCAAAGCACCTCGATGTTTGGGGTGGAGAACACTTTCTCCTGCATGATCTTGGAAGCGCGGAAAACGTCCCTGCGCACAATCATGTACACTTTCTTGGCCAGGGAAGCCAGGTACAGGGCGTCTTCGCAGGCGGTATCACCTCCGCCCACCACGGCTACGGTGCGCTTGCGGTAGAAGAAGCCGTCGCAGGTGGCGCAGGCGCTCACGCCGGCCCCCTTGAACTTCTCTTCTGACGGGAGTCCCAGATAACGGGCCTGGGCGCCGGTGGCGATGATGAGGGTCTGGGCTTCCAGCTCCGTTTCCCCGTCAATCACCACTTTGAAAGGCCGATGGGAAAGGTCTGCCGCGGTGGCGGTGCCGCTGCGGACATCGGCCCCGAAGCTTTTTGCCTGCTCCCGCATCTTGTCCATGAGGGTGTTGGCATCCACTCCGCCCGGGAAACCGGGGAAGTTCTCCACGATGGTAGTGGTGGTGAGCTGTCCGCCCGGCTGGATTCCCTCATACACAACTGGGGACAGGTTGGCGCGGGCCGCGTAGATGGCGGCGGTGAATCCTGCGGGACCTCCGCCCAGAATCAGGCATTTGACTTTTTCCATGGGGATCAATGTATAAGTGTCGTTGTATAATCAGGCTGATAGATGATGCGACGCACGGCAATGTTGTGCCGGTTCTGGTTTTCATCCGCATCGAAGAGGAAGTCCGTATGCAGGCCGCGGCTTCTCTCCTGGCCCAGTTTGTGGGTCCAGTTGTTTCCGTAGCGGGCCACGCGCAGGACAAAGTAACGGGCCGTGTCATAGCCCTGGAAGGCAAACTGCGAGGGTTCTGTGCGGAAGAGGGCGCGGTAGGCGCTCACGAAGCGGTCTACCTGCGGGCTGCCGTATTCCACGTGATAGGACGTACTGATATGGGCGGAAAGGTCGTGGAGGGCCGTTCCGTCGATGGAATCGAAGTTCCGGGTCTTGGAAGGAGCATACATGACCACGTTGTAACCTTTGCCAAGCATGATGCCCAGGTTGCGGACCACATCTCCCACGAAAGGCTCGCTCTCGGAGGCCACGATTACGCGGTTGACTCCGTTTTTAACCATGGTGCGGGCCAGGGAGTCGGGGACCCGCCGGCCTTCGCTCATTCCGTAGTTGAGAATCTGGTAATCCAGTCCGCGGTGGGCCAGGGCGCTGCGGATGCTCACGGACGCCATCACGGAACCGGCGTTCTTTTCCGTCACGAAGAGAATCTTGTCTCCATGGCTCATGTCTTCCTGAACCCATTGTCCCAGGTCTTCGTACTGGTTGTCCGCTCCGGCGGGCGCCTGGATGAAGTTGCGGTATACCATGCTCAGGGCACCGGCTTTCTGGTCCAGCGGGGAAATCACCGGGACACGGCCGTCCAGACGCATCAGGACAGCTTCCAGGTCACGGTTGGCGATGGGGCCCAGCACAAAGTCCGAGCGGCAGAGGGCCTCGGTGTCCGGCATGCCGGCATACAGGTCATATACATGGGAATGCACCTTGAGGCCTTCGCTTTCCAGATCTCTCAGGGCCATCAGGACGCCGGAGTAGAAGTCCATGTTGAGTTCGCTGGAGCCGCCGGCCGCCTTCAGGGGCAGCAGCAGGGAGAAGTCCACCACATCCCTTGTGCGCTCGTCCAGAAGAAGGCTGTCGGCCGATTCTTCCATCGCGGGTTCCTGAACGGGTTCCTGGAGTGCGAGCGTATCGGCCGCGGGGGCGGGCGTTTCCTCCGCCACCACAGGGGCAGCCACGGGAGCCGGAGCCGCAACTCCCTTCACGGGAATCTTGAGCACCTGACGGGTGGTGAGTTTTCGGCTGGTGAGTCCGTTGAAATCCAGGATTTCCTGGGCCGATACTTCATAACGGCGGGCAATGTCATCGATGTCTTCGTACCAGCGGACGGTATGCTCCTTGTATCCCTGTGCCTGCGGAGTCTCCTTCCCGGGGGCTTCTTTCTGCACGGCGGGAGCCGGCTGGGGTTCTGTCGGGATGAGCAGGATGCTGCTTTTCTGGAGTCCCGTTTCCTTGAGGCTGGGATTGGCCTGATAGAGTTCCTCCTCCGTTACGCCATAGGCTTTGGCGATGCCGAAGAGCGTCTGGCGCTCCATCACCAGGTGGGCATAATACACTTTACCATTGAGTTTCACCTTCTCCGTGGAGATGGCGACGGGGGTAGGGGTATAGTCCTGGGCCAGGGCTGCGGCGGAGCCAAGCAGCAGGAGGGTGGCGGCAAGGGCGATGTGAACTTTCATAGTACTTGTTTATAACGTATTGGCAAAGTCTGTGAGTGCCTTGGCGAAGGCGTCCCAGCCCAGCCTTTTCTTCTCCTCCAGGATGGCCTTGCGGCAGTTTTCCCGGAGCTCAGGCTCTTCAAAATAACGGAGGATTTCTTTCCGTATGGCCGGGGCCGATACTTCCGGTGACACAATTCCCGTGCCACGTTCTCCGATGGTGCTCCTCAGGCCTCCCACGTCGGTGACCACCATGGGCACCTCGAAGTGGCAGGCGACGGAGCTGATGCCGCTCTGGGTGGCGCTGCGGTAAGGAAGGACCACCAGGTCGGCCGCGGAGAAATAGCGCTTCACCTCCGAATCCCGGATATAGTCCGGGAAAACTTTCACGCGGTCTTTTCCCGGGAGGGAGTCCAGGATGGCCTGATACTTTTCAAAGGAGCCGTAGGGCTCTCCGGCCACCACCAGCTGGTACTCTTCCGGCAGGTCCCGGAAGGCTTCCAGCAGGATGTCCAGCCCCTTGTATTCCCGGATGAGGCCGAAGAACAGAAGGGTCTTCTTCTCCGGATCCAGGCCCAGGGCCTCTAAGGCCTTTTCCCGGGGCAGTTTCTCCCCGAAGTGGGCATACAGCGGATGGGGCCTGAGGATGTAACGGGCGTCCGGGCGGAGGGCCAGGAGGTCTTTTTCCACGGCATCGGCCATGACGATGAAACCGGAGCAGCCCTTCACGAACCAGCGGTTCAGCGGACGGTCGAACCAGTGGGGTTCGTGCGGAATCACGTTGTCCAGCACCACCACGCTCTTGCAGCCGCAGTGACGGGCTACATAGCCCAGGGAAGGGGCGAACCAGCTCATCCAGTAGCGCATCACCAGCACGTCCGGCTTCCATTTCCGGAGGGTGCGGGCTGTCTTGATCCAGGAAAGAGGATTCACCGTGTCCAGGATGGCCCGGGCTTCCACCGGCCGGGCCTCGTCCTGAGGGGTGACATACTGTGTCTTGCCGGGGAAGAGGAGGGAAGGGTACTGCCGGGAGAAACTGAGGGCCAGGGTATCATGACATTTTCCCAGTTCCTCCAGCAGGCTGGAGTTGAACTGGGAAATGCCTCCCCGGAGGGGATAGAAACTGGACAGGATGGCTATCCTCACCTTTTACTTCTTAGTAGTTTCCTTGGTTTTGATGTAGGCGGCGTTGAGGCCGGCAAGGAGGTCTTCGGTGATGTCCAGACGGGCGTCTCCGCAGACAACGGGGGTGGAGAGGATGCCGCCGGCGGTGGCCAGAATCATGGCATACTGGTGCTCCTCGTTATACTGGGCCACGAATTCGGCGATGGCGTTGGCAATCTGGTTCATCATCACCTGCTGCTCTTCGGCCATTTCCTGCTGCTTGCGCACGGCGTACTCCTGGTACTCCTGCTGCTGCTGCTGCAGTTTCTGGTACTGGGCCTGGGCCACGGAAGTGGTGAGGAGGCCTTTGTCCACCTTGTTCTGGAAATCGTTGGCGTCTTTCTCGAGTTTCTTGCCGCGACGGTCAATCTCTGCCTGGATGCCGCTGGTCTTGGTTTCGAACACGGAGTTGAGGTCGTTGGCCATGTCATAGCCCTGCATCACCTTGTCCATGTTGAAGTAGACGATGCTGCCGGCCACGGCGGTGCTGTCCTGTGCGGGAGCGTCCTGGGAGGCGCCATTGTTGTTCTGGTTGCAGGATGCGGCGAGAACCACGGCAGCGGCGACGCCAAAAAGAAGAAGTGTCTTTTTCATTATAATTACTGTTTTAAATATATTCTTGAAGAGCGCAAAGTTAACTATTTTTTACGGATTTCCGAAAGATAGGCCCCAATTGTTTTCTCCAGCCCCAGGTAAAGGGCGTCGGAAATGAGGGCATGGCCGATGGAAACCTCGTCCGTCCAGGGGATGGTGCGGATGAAATAAGCCAGGTTTTCCAGGGAGAGGTCGTGCCCGGCGTTCAGGCCCAGGCCGCATTCCCTGGCCGCTCTGGCGGCCTTGAGGTAGGGGGCGATGGCCTCTCCGGGATTCCGGGGGTAGTCCTCCGCATAGGCGGCGGTATAAAGTTCCACCCGGTCCGCCCCGCAGGCGGCGGCCCCTTCGGCCATGCGCGGGTCCGGGTCTATGAAGATGGAGGTGCGGATGCCCTTGGAATGGAAGGTCCTGCAAAGTTCCGTGAGGAGCTCTCTGTTCTCCAGGGTATTCCAACCGGCGTTGGAGGTGATGGCGCCCAGCCCGTCCGGCACCAGTGTAACCTGGTCGGGAACCACTTCCAGCACCAGGTCCACGAAACTCTGCACCGTAGGATTGCCCTCGATATTGAATTCCGTCCTGAGGAGCGGGCGGATTTCCCGCACGTCGGCATAGCGGATGTGGCGCTCGTCCGGGCGGGGATGCACGGTGATGCCCTCCGCTCCGAAACGTTCAATATCCAGGGCTGCCTTGGTGACATCCGGCACATTTCCGCCCCGCGCGTTCCGCAGGGTGGCCACCTTATTAATATTGACACTGAGTCTGGTCATCTTTCATTTTGCGTTTATATTCCACAAAAATAAGGAAATTTATCAGAAATGTGTTAATTTTGGCGTTTGATTTTACAGACTGTCATGAAAATAGGGTATTTCATTCTCAGAGATGAGCTCAGGGCCGATGCCCGCATGCTCTCGCTCCTGAAGGACCTGGAGCAGGCCACCTTTGAGGTGTATGAGATTCATACGAAGAACGATGTCCAGCCGGAAACGGACCTGGTGCTTTCCATGGGCGGAGACGGCACATTCCTCTCCGCAGCCCATGTAGTGGCCGATATCGGCCTTCCCATCCTTGGCGTAAATTTCGGACGCATCGGCTTCCTTTGCGAGAACAGGCCCGAGGATGTGAGCCGGGCCCTCGTGGAAGGGGATTTCCGCATCGAGTACCGCACGGTGCTCAACGCCACCCTCAAGGGACCGGAGGCCCGCAAGACCATCGGCATGCTGCCCTATTCCGTGAACGAGGTAGCCCTGCACCGTGCCGGATCGGCCGTGCTGGGCATCCATGTGAGCATTGACGGAGAGCCGCTTCCCACCTATTGGGCCGACGGCCTCATCGTGGCCACCTCTTCCGGCTCTACAGCGTATTCCCTGAGTGTGGGCGGCCCCATTTGCATGCCGGACACCAAGGTGCTGGTGGTGGCGCCTATCGCCCCGCACAACCTGAACGTGCGGCCCATCGTGCTGCCGGAGACGGCCAAGGTGGACATTTCCTTCGAGTCCCGGGACGGCCGGGCCACCATGTCCACGGACAACCGGGTGGTGGAAATCCAGCCGGATTGGAGCATCCATGTAGAGATGGCACAATTTTCGCTTAAACGTATCCGGCTCGCCCAGTCCGGCTTCGTGAAGGCCCTTACCTCGCGTCTGTTCTGGGGAGAAGATATGAGAAACAATGGATAACAAGACCTTACCCAAACACGTCTCCATCATCATGGACGGGAATGGCCGATGGGCCAAAGCCCGCGGTCTGGATCGCACCTACGGCCATGCGGAAGGAGTGGAGAGCGTCCGCGCCTGCATTGAGTTCGCCGTTGAGAAGGGGATTGAATACCTGTCGGTATATGCCTTCTCGGAAGAAAACTGGAACCGTCCCGCCTATGAAGTGAACGCCCTCATGGAACTGATGATGAAGGCCATGATAAAGGAGACAGAGACGTTCCTGAAGAACCGCGTCCGTTTTCTGGTGCTGGGAAACCGCGCCCGCCTGTCGGACCCCATCAACAAGACCATCGACGAGTTGGAGCGGATTACCTCCAAGGACTACGGCACCACCCTCATCCTTTTTGTAAGCTACAGCGGCAAGTGGGACATCCTCCAGGCCATGAAAAAGGCGGCCTCGGAGCTCTCCAAGGAAGATTTCCAGAAGATGGAACTGGCCGATTTCGACCGTTATCTGGTCACGGCCGGCATCCCGGACCCGGACCTTCTGATCCGCACCTCCGGAGAAATCCGCATCTCCAACTACCTGCTCTGGCAGACGGCCTATACGGAATTCTATTTTACGGACGTCCTGTGGCCGGATTTCCGCAAGGAGGAATTTTCCAAGGCCCTGGAAGCCTATGCGCAGCGGGACCGCCGCTATGGAAAAGTGAAATAAAATGCTTACCTTTGCAAGATAACGTTTCTTAGGAATGACTGTAAAAAAGATACTTTGCTTTGCGGCTCTCATGCTGGCGGCCCGGGGTCTTTGGGCCCAGAGCGGCGTGAGGGGCGTGGAAGTAGACTATAACCGTCCCAAGTCATATGTAGTGGGCGGCGTGGGAATCGAAGGGAACCAGTATTTCAACGAGCATCAGATTCTGCAGCAGGTGGGCTTGCAGAAGGGACAGACCGTCACCGTCCCCGGAGAGGACGTCACCAGCATCGTCAGGCGCCTGGTGGCCCAGCGTTATTTCGAAGACGTGGCCGTGGTGGTGGATTCCCTGAATGCATCGGCCGATACCGCCTGGTTCAAGGTAGTGGTGCGGGAACGTCCCCGCGTATCCCGCTGGACGTATTCCGGTGTCAAGTCCGGAGAAAAGAAGGATCTCCAGGAGCGTCTGAACCTGCGTCCCGGCCGGGAATACTCGGAATATGTGAAGAATACTTCCATAGATATCATCAAGCGCTATTATAAGGAAAAGGGTTACCTGAAGGTGGAAGTGAACGTGGATGCCGTGCGGGATACCATGATCCGTAGCGCCATGCGGGTGAACTTCAACGTGGACAGAGGGCCCAAGGTCCGCATCAAGGACATCAATTTCATCGGCAACAAGCATGTCTCCGAAAGGAAACTGGCCAAGAACATGAAGGAAACCCACGCCAACAAGTGGTACAACCTCTTCAAATCCAAGAAGTTCAAGGAGAAGGAGTACGAGAACGACCGCAAGACGGTGCTGGATGCCTTCAACGAGGCCGGTTACCGTGACGCCCGTCTGGTGAGGGACTCCGTCTATTATACGAAGGACGGAAAGCACCTGGCCATCGACATGGTCTTCGACGAGGGTGAGAAATACTACTTCCGCAACATTACCTGGACGGGCAACTCCGTCTATCCCACGGAAGCGCTCAACAATATCCTGCAGATCAAGAAGGGTGATGTCTACGACATGGTTACCCTGAACAAGCGCCTCAAGGGCGGCGGAAAGGAGAACGAGTACGACGTGTCCAAACTGTACCGTGACAACGGCTTCCTCTTCTTCCAGGTCACCCCTGTAGAGGTGAATATCCAGAAGGACTCCGTAGACCTGGAGGTGAGAATCGCGGAAGGCAAGCCCGCCACCATCAACGACGTAATCATCAACGGAAACGACCTCACCAACGAACGGGTGGTCCGCCGCCAGGTGATGACGCGCCCGGGCTATCTGTTCAGCCAGTCGGATTTCGAGCGTTCCATCCGAGAGATTGCCTCCATGGGCCAGTTCGACCCTGAAGCCATCATGAAGGAGGGCGGGTATTCCATCCTGCCCAACCAGCTCAACAATACGGTAGACATCGTCTATAATGTAAAGGAGAAACCTTCTTCCCAGCTGGAACTCTCCGGCGGTTGGGGCGGCAACACCTTCGTGCTCACGGCCGGTATCAGCTTCAACAACTTCTCCACCCGCCGTATCCTGGAGAAGGGAGCCTGGCGGCCGGTTCCGCTGGGAGACGCCCAGAACCTGGCGTTCCGCTTCCAGACCAACGGCAAGTACTACACCAACATCAGCGCCAGTTTTACCGAACCCTGGCTCTTTGGTAAGAAACCTACGTCCCTGAGCCTTTCCGCATACTATTCCAAGATGACGGACTCCTATCTGGCCATCGGCATCCTCTCCACGGACAAGATGTTCGAGGTGTTTGGTTTCAACGCCGGCCTGGGTACGCGGCTCAAGTGGCCGGACAACTACTTCGTCCTGTCCGGCTCGGCCAGCTGGCAAACCTACAAGCTCACCAACTGGACCAACAGCTATTTCGCCTTCAATGACGGTATTTCCCATAACCTGAGCTTTACCATCAATCTGTCCCGCAACTCCTCCGACCAGCAGATTTATCCCCGTACGGGTTCCGAGTTCTCCGCTTCCCTGCAGTTTACGCCGCCGTACTCCCTGCTGCGCCGATACACTTACGACGAGAACGGAGACAAGGTGAAGGTGAACAGTTGGAGAGACGTGAATTACGACGACTGGACGGCAGCCCAGCGCTACAAATGGATTGAATACCACAAGTGGAAGTTCAACGGAACGGTATACACCAAACTGGTGGGAGACCTGGTGCTCATGACGCGGGCGCAGTTCGGCTTCCTGGGCTATTATAACCGCAACTGGGGCTATTCTCCCTTCGAGAACTTCCAGGTGGGTGGTGACGGTATGTCCGGTTACATGACCTACGGTGCGGAAATCGTTTCCCTCCGCGGTTACACGGACTACTCCCTAACGCCCCGTAAGGTTACGCCTTACAGCCAGAACGGTATCAGCTATGCCGGTAACCTGTATGACAAGTTCACGATGGAACTTCGTTACCCGGTCATTCTGCAGCCGCAGAGCACCATCTATGCCCTGGTGTTCCTGGAAGGCGGTAACTGCTGGAGCGACATCCGCGAGTTCAATCCCTTCCATATCAAGCGCAGCGCCGGTGTGGGCGTGAGGGTGTTCCTCCCGATGATCGGCCTGCTGGGTGTGGACTGGGGCTACGGATTTGACGACGCCACCAACGGAAAGAGCCAGTTCCACTTTGTTCTGGGCCAGCAATTCTAGTAAGGTACGGTATTTGATAGCATAATGCTCCGGTACGTTATTGAAAATTAAATTAATTGTAAATATGAAAAAACTTTTTGTCATCGCCCTTGCGGCACTTGCTACCCTCACTGCCTCTGCCCAGCAGTTCGGCCGTGTGAACTTCAATGAGATTGTGATGTTGGCTCCCGAAATGGATGCAGCCCGCGAGGCCATTGCCGCCTCCCAGAAAGAGGCCGAGGAAACCTATTCCTCCATGCTGGAAGAGTACCAAGGCAAGATGACCCAGTATCAGCAGAAGCAGGCCACCTGGACGGCCGCCATCAAGGAAAGCAAGGAGCGTGAGCTCATGGAAATCCAGAACCGTATCCAGGAATTCCAGCAGTCCATCTCCCAGGAACTTCAGCAGCAGCAGGCCCAGCTCACCGCTCCCATCCAGGAGAAGGCCAACAAGATTGTTTCCGACATTGCCAAGGCCAAGGGGCTTACCGCCTTGTTCGACGTTTCCCAGGCCATCTACTTCGATGAGACCAAGGTGATTGACATCACTCCCGAGGCCCGCAAGGCCATGAACATCCCTGACAGCCGCACCCTCGAAAGCCTCCAGGCCGAACTCCAGGCCCAGGCTCAGGCTCAGTAGCAGTAATTCATTCTGAAGAAAGGAAGATTCTTTACAGAAAATAATTGGGAATTCGCTTTAAATTCTTTACATTTGTAACGGAATTGAAGCGAATTCCTTTTTATTTATAACCATAAACACTAAACATCGTTTTTTGTAATGAAAACAACTGACATCATGGCACGCCTCCAGGCCAAGTACCCGCTGGAGAAAGAGTATCTGCAGGCGGTTCAGGAAGTTCTGGAATCCATCGAGGATGTGTACAACCAGCATCCTGAGTTTGAGAAGGCCAAGATTGTGGAGCGTCTGGTAGAGCCGGACCGTATCTTCACCTTCCGTGTAACCTGGATTGACGACAAGGGTGAGGTGCAGACCAACACCGGTTACCGCATCCAGTTCAACAGTGCCATCGGTCCCTATAAGGGCGGTCTCCGCTTCCACAAGGCCGTGACCCCTTCCATGCTCAAGTTCCTGGGCTTCGAGCAAACCTTCAAGAATGCCCTCACCACCCTGCCGATGGGCGGCGCCAAGGGCGGAAGTGACTTCGACCCCGTGGGCAAGTCCAACGACGAGATCATGCGTTTCTGCCAGGCTTTCATGCTGGAGCTGTGGAACTGCATCGGCCCGGATCAGGATATCCCTGCCGGTGACGTGGGCGTGGGCGGCCGTGAAATCGGCTACCTCTATGGCATGTACAAGAAGCTGGCCCGCCAGTACAACACCGGTGTCCTTACCGGTAAGGGCGGCACCTGGGGCGGCTCCATCCTTCGTCCGGAGGCCACCGGTTTCGGTGCCCTGTACTTTACCCAGCACCTGCTGCAGAAGGCCGGAAAGGATATCAAGGGCAAGAAAGTGGCTCTCTCCGGCTTCGGTAACGTGGCATGGGGCGCTGCCACCAAGGCCCGCGAACTGGGCGCCAAGGTGGTGGCCATCAGTGGTCCTGACGGCGTCTGCGAAATCCCCGAGGGCATTACCCCCGAGATGATTGACTACATGCTGGTCATGCGCGCCTCCAACCGCAACAAGGTGGAGGATATGGCCGTGAAGTTCCCCGGCCAGGCCAAGTTCACCGCCGGCAAGAAGAGCTGGAGCGTCCCCGTGGACATCGCCCTCCCTTGCGCCTTTCAGAACGAGCTGTCCGAGGATGACGCCAAGGAGCTCAAGGCCAATGGCTGCTGGTGCTGCTGCGAGGTGTCCAACATGGGTTGCCAGCCCGGCGCCATCCACTTCTTCCAGCATAACGGCATCCTCTTCGCTCCCGGCAAGGCCGTGAACGCCGGTGGCGTGGCCACTTCCGGTTTGGAAATGACCCAGAACGCGGAGCACATTTCCTGGGACGCCCAGGAGGTGGACGACAAACTCCACTTCATCATGAAGTCCATCCACGAGCAGTGCGTGAAGTACGGCACCCAGCCGGACGGCAGCGTAGACTACGTGAAGGGCGCCAACATCGCCGGCTTCATGAAGGTGGCCACTGCCATGCTGGAGCAGGGAATCATTTAATTCTTTGTGTAAAAGTAGATCCCGATGCGTTTAGCATCGGGATTTTTTGTATCTTTGCAGACTAAACCGATTCAAACAGAACGTGATGAAAAAATTACAGATGGCAGGGGTTCTCCTGCTGGCCGCAGCGGCCCTCTGGTCCTGCCAGGAGGGCCGTACAAAGGCGGAACGCCTCTTGGAGAACTATGCTCAGGTGACCATTCCCGCTCCGGACCTTTCGGGAATCACCGACAACGGAAAGGAGGTTCTGAACCTGTATCGTTTTGCCGCCGACGAAGCCGACGCCATTTATTGGAAGCAGGTTTTCGGGGAGAAGGTTTTCTTCAGCGCCCTCCCTGAGGCGGAGCGTGAATTCGCTTATATCAACTATGGTCCCTGGAACCGCATTGACGACCAGCCGTTCATCGAAGGCTTCGGCCCCAGGCCCGCCGGTGCCCGCTTCTACCCGGAAGACATGACCGACGAGGAATTCAAGGCCCTGGACAATCCGGCCAAGGAAAGCCCCTACACGCTCATCCAGCGGAACAACAAGGGCGGCCTGGATGTGATTTGGTATCATGACGCTTATGCCCCCCAGATCAAGAAGATTGCAGACTATCTGCGCGCCGCCGCGGACATCACCATCAAGGAGAGCGTGCGCAATTATCTTCTCAAGAAGGCCGATGCCCTCCTGACGGACAACTACTACGAGAGCGACTACGCCTGGCTCCAGATGGACGACAGCAAGATGGACCTGGTGATCGGCCCCAACGAGGCCATCGATGACGAGCTGTACGGAAAGAAGGCTTCCTATGGCGCCTACGTGCTCCTAAAGAACCTGGACCGCACGGCCAGTCTGAACAAGATTACCCGCCGTCTGCCCGAACTGCAGGCCTCCCTGCCCGGCAATCCGGAGTACCTCACCTTCGTTCCCGGCGTGGCTTCAAACATTTTCTCCTGCGACGTCATCTACTACGGCGGCTATACCAATGCAGGCTACAAGGTGATTGCCATCAACTTCCCTTATGACGCCAAGGCGCAGGAAGATTTCGGTACCCGCACCATCCTCTTCGACAACATCATCCGTGAGAAGTTCAACCGCACGGTGTTCCCGCTGGGCAATGTGCTGCTGGAACCCTCCGACCGCGCCCATCTGGATGCCAATGCCTTCTATTGGGATATCGTGTTCCGCGAGGTGGCCAAGGGCCTGGGCGTGAAGGAAACCGTGAACGGAAAGGGCTCTGTGGCAGAAGCACTTGGCAATGAGGCTCTTACCTTGGAAAAGGCCAAATCCAATGTCCTGGGCGCTTACCTGTGCATGCAGGAAGTGGAAGCGCACCGCGTGGACGCCCTCATCATGAAAAACGACGTGATTGCCACCTTCGTGGCCAACGTCATCCGTTCTTCCCGCTTCGGGGCCGGAGACGCCACCGGACGTGCCAATCTCCTCATCTACAACTATCTTCTGGAGAAGGGCGCCATTTCCCGCCAGGCTTCCGGCAAATACCTGCTGGATTATGCCGCCACGGAACAGGCTGTCTCCGACCTGGGAGAGGAGATCCTCAGGATTCAGGCTACCGGAGACCGCACCGCCGCCGATGAAATGGTGGCCCGTTACGCTGTGGTGAGCGCTCCGCTCAAGGCCGATATCGTGAACCTGGAACTGGAAAAGATTCCGGTGGATATCCGCGTGAAATACGAATAATCAAAAAGTTACTATAATGGCTAAGAAATTCAACCTCAAGTATTGGGTGTTCCTGCCACTGGTGATTCTTATCACCGTTTTCCTGTGGGCCGTGCCTGTTTCCTTCTATGGTATCGAAGCCCTTACCGTGGTGCAGCAGCGGGTAATCGCCCTCTTTGTGTTCGCCGCCCTCATGTGGATCTTCGAGTTCATCCCCAACTGGTCCACCTCCCTCCTGGTCATTGTGATTGCCCTGCTGACCATCTCCAACAAGGGTATCGGCATATTCTGTGATCCGCAGTACGGAACGCTGGTTCCCTATGCCCGTATCATGTCCTCCATGGCAGACCCTGTGGTGATGCTCTTCCTGGGCGGCTTCGTGCTGGCCATCATGGCAGAGAAATACGGCCTGGACGTAACCCTGGCCAGGGCCCTGCTGAAATTCTTCGGAACCAAGCCGGAGATTGTGCTGTTGGGCTTCCTCATCATGATTTCCGTTTTCTCCATGTTCATGTCCAACACCGCCACCGCCGCCATGATGCTGGCCCTGCTCACCCCGGTGCTTTCCAAGCTTCCGGCCGATGACAAGGGTAAGATCGGCCTGGCGCTGTCCATCCCCGTAGCCGCCAACCTGGGCGGTATCGGTACGCCTATCGGCACCCCTCCCAACGCTACGGCCAAGGGCGCCCTGGAGCAGGCCGGTATTGATGTGAGCTTCGGCGAGTGGTGCGTCCACATGATTCCCTATGTGATTATCATGATTCTGATTGCCTGGGTACTGCTGCGCGTGATGTTCCCCTTCAAGACCAAGAAGCTGGTCCTGGAAATCCCGGAGAGCCTGGTGAAGAAAGACTGGAAACTGTATGTGGTGTGGATTACCTTCGTGGGCACCATCTTGCTGTGGGCCACGGAGCAGATTACCCATATCAACTCCAATATCGTAGCCCTGATCCCGCTGGGCGTGTTCACCGCCACGGGCCTGTTCGGCAAGGAAGAAATCAAGGAAATTAACTGGAATGTGCTGTGGCTGGTAGCCGGAGGCTTCGCCCTGGGTTACTGCCTGCAGGACACCGGTCTGGCCAAGGTTCTTATCCAGGCCATTCCGTTCGGCAGCATGTCCGTGGTGCTGGTGCTGATTATCGCCGGCCTGGTTTGCTACCTGCTGTCCAACTTCATTTCCAACTCCGCCACGGCCGCCCTCCTGATCCCTATCCTGATTGTGGTGGCCAACGGCATGGCCGACCCTGCCGCCGCTAACAACGCCGAGTTCCTGGCCATGGGCGGCACCTCCGCCATGATTATCTTCATTGCGGTGTGCGCCTCCATCGCCATGCTGTTCCCTATCTCCACGCCTCCGAACGCCATCGCGTCCGCTACCGGCATGGTGGAGACCAAGGACATGACCAAGGTGGGTCTCATCATCGGCCTTATCGGTTTCGTGCTGGGTTACTTCTGGCTCACCAAACTTTTCCCGTTTGCATAAAATGAAAAAAGCAATAATCCTCTCATTGGCAGCGCTGCTCACCGGCAGCGCCGCTTTTGCGCAGGCCACCGAGGGAAAACCCGCGCATTTCAAGCTGTACGGCTTCATCCGTAACTACATTGTGGCCGATTCCCGCGCCGTGAACGCCGGAACCGAAGACCTTTACTTCTATATGCCCAAGGGCAAGGACATGACAAACGGCTTTGACGCCAACGACGGCTTCAACTGGCGCTTCGTGTCCCTCACCACCCGCCTGGGCCTGGACGTGTCCGGCTACAAGTGGGGCACCATGGGCGTTTCCGGCAAGGTGGAGGCGGACTTCTACTACCTCAGCGGCTCTACGCCCACCCTGCGGCTGCGTCAGGCCTTCATAAAGCTGGGCTGGGACAACAGCCCCGTGAGCCTTACCATCGGCCAGGCCTGGCATCCCATGGCGGCCGACATGCCCCACATGAACAACCTGGAGACGGGCGCTCCCTTCAATCCCTTCAACCGCAGCCCCCAGCTGACGGCAGACGTGAATCTGGGCTCCGGCTTCAGCCTTACCGCCAGCATGTTGTACCTGAACCATTATCTCCCCACCGGCCCTGCCGGAAAGAGCAAGGACTACTATAAGTACGGCCTCCCGGAGTTTTATCTGGGCCTGAGCTACAAGAGCGCCAAGTTCCTGGGCCGCGTAGGTGTGGATATGGTGAATATCCGTCCCTACCGTACCATCGCGGACTGGCGCGTGCAGGACGGAGGTGGCAAGACCATTCAGGTGAAGAGCCTTCTGACCACCTTCTCCCCGTTCCTCTTTGCCCAATACACCAACGGCAAGTTCCAGCTCCGCGCCAAGACCATCCTGGCCCAGGCCGGCGAGCACCTGAACCTCCTGAGCGGTTACGGTGTGCATTCTTTTAACGACGACGGCACCATCGAGTACACCCCCATGCAGGACTGGGCTTCCTTCGTGAGCTTCTCCTACGGCAAGAAGTTCCAGGTGATGGCCATGCTGGGCTACATGCAGCAGCTGGGTACCACCAAGGAACTGGCCGACAACAACCTCTGGATGAACACATCGGCCGATGTCCGTATTCAGCGGGCTTTCCGTGCCACCCCTACCGTGGCCTGGAACCTGGGCAAGTTCACCGTCTCTTTGGAGTACAACCTCACCGCCGCACGCTTTGGCTGTGACGGTCCCCGCAATTCCCGCGGCATGCTGGATCTGCCCGCTCCCGGCGCTGCCGCCGCTGCTCCCGAGTGGATCCTGAACCACCGTTTCATCTGCATGACCAAGTTTAACTTCTAAAACCGATAATCTCATGGGCGCATTTCACGCATACGACATCCGCGGTATCTGGGGAAAAGACTGGGACCTGGATATAGCTTATAAAGTAGGATACTTCGTTCCCCAGCTTCTGAAGGCCGACAAGGTGCTTGTGGGCCGAGACTGCCGCGTCTCTTCCGACGAGATTCACGACGCCGTCATCCGCGGCATCAACGATGCCGGGGCCGATGTTTACGACATTGGTCTCAGCTCTACGCCGATGGTGTACTTCGGTACCGCCAACTACGGCTTTGACGCCTCCATCCAGATTACGGCCAGCCACAACCCGGCCGAATACAACGGCATGAAGGTGTCCACCACCGATGCGCAGGCCGTGGGCTTCGACGCCGGTCTGGGACAGATCAAGGCCTGGATTGACGAGGGAAAACCCACTCCTGTAGCCGCCAAACGCGGTCAGGTGTTCCAGAAGGAGATTATGGCCGATTACCTGCAGTTCATGCGGAAGTTCGTGAAGGACTACAGCGGCCTCACCATCGCCATGGACCTGTCCAACGGCATGGCCAACCTCTTTGCCAAGGAAATCTTCGGAACCGGCAGCAACATCCACTACCTCTTCGACACCCTGGACGGCCGTTTCCCCAACCATGAGCCCAACCCCCTCATCGAGAAAAACTGCTTCCCGCTGGAGGAAAAGGTGCGTGAGGTGAAGGCCGATGCCGGCGTCATCTACGACGGAGACGCAGACCGCGTGATGTTCGTGGACGAGAAGGGCCAGTTCATTTCTCCCGACCTCATGATTGCCTTGATGGGCAACTACTTCGTGAAGGAGCGCGGCCTCAAGGGCCTGGTGCTGCAGGACATCCGTTCCTCCAAGGCCGTAGGGGAGTACCTCGCACCCATGGGCTGCGAGATGCGCACCTGGAAGGTGGGACGTGCCTTTGCCGCCAAAAAACTCCGTGAAATTGACGGTGTGTGGGGCGGGGAACTGGCCGGCCACTACTATTTCCGTGACTTCTTCTACAGCGACAGCGGCCTGCTGGCCTCCATCATCCTCCTGAATATCGTGACCGGCTTCAAGAAGGAAGGCAAGACGCTTTCCCAGGCCATCGCCGAGATTGTCCGTTACCAGAACTCCGGGGAAATCAACTATCGCATCGAGGACAAGAAGGGCGCCATGGATGCCGTGAAAGACTATTTCATGGCCCGGGAAAAGGCAACGGCCTTCATGGACTTCGACGGTTACCGCGTAGAGTTCCCCGACTGGTGGTTCAACATCCGTCCTTCCAATACGGAACCTTACCTCCGTTTCATCTGCGAAGCCACATCGGCCCGTCTTTTGCAGGAGAAGATTACCCAGACCGACGCCATCCTGGTGAACCAGTTCGGCGGTAAGCGATAATCTATGAAGAAAGTACTGAACCTAAGCCTTTTATTCCTTTGTATCGGCCTTCCCCTGAAGGCTCAGGAAGAAGATATCAGCCGTGAGGCCGATTCACTCCGTTATACCTTCGGAAGGCAGGAAGTGAAACCCACCAATCTGCGTACCACCGCCTATGGAGATACGCTGGATACCGGAAACCCCGCCATCAAGGTGGTGCTCTACAACAATGGTACCTACCGCTATGTGAAGGATCCTGCCATGCATGCAAAGGACAGTGTTTTCACGGAGTTTTGGGACGAGAAAGCCGTCAACCCTTACCGCGAAGATCCGGAGCCCATTCCGGACCGTTTCTCGCTGTGGGTGGTGGATTCGTTGGACTCCTATGTGTGCCCCCATGTGACGCATCCCCGTTCCCTCTTCGGCTACCGTCACGGTCGTCGGCATCAGGGGATAGACCTGCCCTATCCTACCGGAACGCCGGTTCCCGCCACGTTTGACGGAAAGGTGAGGATATCGGCCTATGTGGGCGGCTATGGCAACCTGGTGGTCATCCGCCATGCCAACGGCCTGGAGACCTTCTATGCCCATCTCTCCCGCAGGGATGTAGAGTCCGGAGACTGGGTGAGCGCCGGAGACATCATCGGCCTGGGCGGATCCACCGGCCGGTCCACCGGCCCGCACCTCCATTTCGAGACCCGGTACAGGGGTGCCGCCTTCGATCCTTCCTGGCTCATTGACTTCGAGACCGGAACCCTGCGTCACCGTCTGTTAAAGATACGCAGCTGGTACTTCAATCCCAACCAGCGCTATGTGCAGAACATCGATGACGAGGATGAGATTTTCCGCACGGATGAGGAAGACCGCCTCCTGGCGGAGGAACAGGCCAAGAAGGAGGCTGCCGCCCGCGCCGCCGCAGAGGCTGCTGCCATGCGGTATCACACCGTGAGAAAGGGTGACACGCTTTCAGGCATCGCCCGCCGGTACGGCACTTCCGTAGACCGGATCTGCAAACTCAACGGCATCAGCAAATCCACAGTCCTGAAGGTGGGAAGACGCCTCCGTGTAAGATAATTACTTGAGCAATGTGGGTAGGGCTAGCGTAGTTTGGAATTGTAGTGCGGATGCACTTTCCCTTTGATGATATTCTGCAGTTTGCCGGATATCATCTTTTTTCTGATGGGGGCGGCGTGGTCCGTGAACAGGTCTCCGTCCAGGTGGCTGAGCTCGTGCTGGATCATGCGGCAGGCGAAGTTGTCAAACTCCTCGGTCACTTCCTGCAGGTCTTCGTTGTAGTAACGGAGCTTCATCTTTTTGGGCCTTACCACGTCGCAGTATACGCCGGGGATGGAGAGGCAGCCCTCGGAGTAGGTGGTCTGCTCCGGACTTTCTTCCAGCACTTCCGGGTTGATGAGGGTGCGGCGGAAGCCTTTGAGGTAAGGGTAGGTCTCGGACACAACGTCTCCGTCTACGATGACCACGCGCAGGCTTACGCCTATTTGCGGAGCGGCCAGGCCGCAACCGTCGGCCACCACCAGGGTGTCTTTCAAATCCTGCACGAGGGAGGCGATTCCTTCCTTGTCCTTGAGGTTGGCCGGCTGGGCCGTTTCGCGCAGCACCGGTGCGCCGTAGAGGTAGATGGGCTTGATCATTTTCTTCTTCTTGTCTTGTTTTGTGAAAGGCTGTCCGGAACGTTCAGGGGGTCCAGCCCTTCCATTCCCGACGACCCGCTTTTGCGGTCCAGGTAGCTCTGGAGGATGAGGGCGGCCGATATCTTGTCCACCGACCCCTTCTCCTGCCTCCGGCTTTTTTTCATGCCACCGTCTATCTGTGCCCGCTGGGCCAGCACGGAAGTGAAACGCTCGTCTTCCAACTGAACGGGAACCTCCGGAAAGGCTTTTTTGAGCCTGGGGAGGAAAGCGTCCACATCGGCCTGGGCCTCAGAGGGTTTTCCGTCCATGTTCACCGGATATCCAACTACAAAAGCCAAGATTGTCTGATTGGTGGCGTAATTTTTGAGATATTCTATTAACTTTGTAGAATCAATTGTATCCAGAGCAGAGGCAAAGATACCCAGAGGATCGCTGACGGCTACTCCCGTGCGCTTTCTTCCGTAATCTATGCCGATATATCTGTCCATTACAATTTACAAAGGTAAGAATTTTATGGATAAAACAGATAAAAAACCGTCACGGAACTATCGCCTGGCCCTCATTGACGCCGTTTCCCACGAGCGTCTGTGGAGCGTGCGCTTCACCAAACCCATCTTTATCGGGGCGCTTTCTTCCGGCATAGTGGTGACGCTGGTGGTCTTTTATTGCCTCATTGCCTATACGCCCATCCGAACCTTCATTCCCGGTTATCCGGGGGCCCAGAGCCGCCGCCAGGCTGTTCAGAACGCCCAGAAGATAGATTCCCTGGAAATGCGCCTGCTGCAGTGGGAGCTGTATTCGGAGAACCTCCGCCGCATCGTAGCAGGGGAGACGCCCATCCGCCTGGACAGCGTGATGCTGGGCCGTGAGGGCAAGCGCTCGGTGACGGATGCGCAGTATTTTGCCATCCGGGATTCCCTTCTCAGGGCCGATGTCCAGAACCAGGAACAGTTCAATGTGGAAGAGGCGCCCAGGGGGAACCTCCCCATCGAGGCACTGTCCTTCTTCCCGCCTGTCACGGGCGTGGTGTCCGAAGGCTTTGACCGTGCGCTGCATCCGTATGTGGACATTACGGCTCCGGCCGGCAGCACGGTTTCCGCTGTATTGGACGGTACGGTGGTGTTCACTTCCTGGGACTCGGAAGAAGGCTATCTGATGGTGCTCCAGCATGCCGGAGACATCCTTTCCGTGTATAAGCATAACCAGAAGCTCCTGCATCGGCAGGGAGATGTGGTGAAGGCCGGAACGCCCATCGGCCTGGTGGCGGAATCTTCTTCCCTTACCAAGGGAAACCACCTTCATTTCGAACTGTGGTGCGAAGGGCAGCCCATGGATCCGGTTCAGTTCATTAAGTTCTAGGATGAAGAGAATTGCGATATTGGGTTCCACGGGTTCCATCGGAACCCAGACCCTGGATGTGGTAAGACAGCACCCGGAGCGTTTTGAGGTATTCATGATATCGGCCAACAACAGTGCGGAGCTGCTCATTGAGCAGGCGCGCGCCTTCCATGTGCCCCATGTGGTCATTTGCAATCCCCAGAAGTACCCTCAGGTGAAAGAGGCCCTTCCCGGGGTGGATGTGCAGCTGGGCATCGAGGCGGCCTGCGATCTGGTGCAGGCGCCCGAGGTGGATGTGGTGGTGGCCGCCATGGTGGGCTTCAGCGGGCTCAGGCCCACGCTGGCCGCCATCCGGGCGGGAAAGAACATCGCCCTGGCCAACAAGGAAACCCTGGTGGCGGCCGGCTCGCTGGTGATGGGGGAGGCCGCCCGCTGCCATGCGCCCATCTATCCGGTGGATTCGGAGCATTCGGCCATCTTCCAGTGCCTGCTGGGCGCCGGAGACAATCCCATCCATCTGATTCATCTCACCGCGTCCGGCGGCCCTTTCCGCACATGGGAGAAGGATAAGATTGCATCGGCCACCAAAAACGAGGCGCTCAGGCATCCCAACTGGGACATGGGGGCCAAGATAACCATAGACTCCGCCACCATGATGAACAAGGGTTTCGAGGTCATCGAGGCCAAGTGGCTCTTCGGGGTGGAGGCATCGCAGATTCATGTGGTGGTTCATCCGGAGTCCGTCATCCATTCCATGGTGGAATTTGAGGACGGGGCGGTGATGGCGCAGCTGGGCTGCCCGGACATGCGCATTCCCATTGCGCTGGCCATGGCCTACCCCACCCGCCTGCCGTTAGACGGGAAGCGACTGGATTTCAGCACGTTGACTTCCCTTACTTTCGCAGAACCGGACCGCAGGAAGTTTCCCTGCCTGCAGCTGGCCTTCGACGCCATCGACCGGGGCGGGAACATCCCCTGCGCCATGAATGCAGCCAATGAGGTGGCGGTGGCCGCCTATCTGAAGGATACCGTCCGTTTCTATGACATCCCCAAGGTGATATCCACGGTGATGGAGCGCTCGGCTTTCGTGAAGGAGCCGTCGCTGGACGCCATTTTTGACACGCACAAGGAGGCCACCTCTTTGGCACAGCAACTGATATCGGCCCTATGATGGTTCTTATGAAAACCCTCCAGGTAATCCTGGCGCTCGCTGTGCTCATTCTCTTTCACGAGCTTGGGCACTTTTTGTGGGCCAAACTGTTCCGCATCCGGGTAGATAAGTTCTTCCTCTTTTTCGATGCGGGCGGCGTGAAACTGTTCTCTACCCGCATGCCTTGGTTCGTGAAGCTGGTGCCCGCCGCCGCCCGCTGGGAGACGGAATACGGGATTGGCTGGCTGCCGCTGGGCGGTTACTGCAAGATTGCCGGCAT
The DNA here is from genome assembly GCA_017480345.1 of Bacteroidales bacterium. Taxonomy (GTDB): domain Bacteria; phylum Bacteroidota; class Bacteroidia; order Bacteroidales; family UBA932; genus Cryptobacteroides. The sequence continues at coordinate 154,347 of JAFVAU010000025.1, read as the reverse complement.
GGTGGACGAGTCCATGGACACCGAGTCCCTGAAAGGGGAGCCGCAACCTTGGGAGTTCCGTACCAAACCGGCCTGGCAGCGCCTGCTGGTGATGTCCGGCGGCGTGCTCAACAACTTCCTGCTGGCCGTGCTGCTATTCTGCGGCATCCTGGCCATCTGGGGAGACAATTACCTGCCCAACCAATATGCCGTGTACGTGAACGGGCTGGGAGAGATGATGGGTTTCCGCAGCGGTGACCGTATCCTCCGCTACGATGATTTCGAGCCCACGGATTTTCTGAATCTCCAGTCCGATCTGGCCCGTCGCCAGGTTTCCGAGGTGCAGGTCCTCCGCGGCGCCGACACCCTCATGCTGTACATGGACGGGAGCCTGCTGGGGGAGGTGGTGAACACGCCCGGCGTGTTTGACGTGGCCCTGCCCTTCGTGGTGGACAGCCTCATGCCCACGTCCCTGAATCTGGATGCCGGCCTGGCAAAGGGAGACCGCATTGTGGCGGTGGCCGATACGCCCACCCCTTACCTCCAGGACGCCCAGAAGATTCTGCGGGCCCGTCCGGGGGAGGAACTGCCCGTGACGGTGCTCCGGGGAGGGGACAGCCTGGCTTTTTCCCTTCAGGTGGATTCGCTGGGCCTGTTGGGAATCTATCCCAGGCAGATTGCCTTTGAGCACCGGAGCTATTCCATAGCCCAGTCCATCCCGGCGGGCTGCGCCCTGGCCTGGAATTCCGTGACGGGCTATCTGCGGGACCTCCGCCTGGTGGCTACGCCTTCCACCGGGGCCTACAAGTCTGTGGGCAGTTTCATTGCCATCGGCCAGGTGTTCCCTTCCAGCTGGAACTGGCATCAGTTCCTGTATATCATGGCCCTGCTGTCCATCATGCTGGGCGTGATGAACCTGCTGCCCATTCCGGCGCTGGACGGCGGGCACATTGTCTTCTGCCTGTATGAGATGCTCACGGGCCGCAAACCCGGCGACCGTTTCCTGATGGTGGCCCAATTGATAGGAATGGCACTTTTATTGCTGCTGATGTTCCTGGCATTTGGAAACGACATTGCTAGAATTATACACTGATTATGAAACACTTTATTCACCTGACGGCTGTCCTGGCCTGCATCCTGGCTCTCGCCGGCTGCAAACAGGGTAACAAGAAGACGCTTCTTCCCAACGTGAGCGGCAAGGCGGGGGAGGTGCTGGTGGTCATCGAGCGCGAGCAGTGGGAAGGCAATCTGGGTGTCTCCATCCGTGAAACCCTGGCCATGGATACCCCTTACCTGGCGCAGAAAGAGCCGCTCTTCGCCCTCTCCAACGTTCCCCCGGGAAGTTTCAACAACATGTTCAAGATGCACCGTAACCTGCTGCTTGTCAATATCAATCCACAGAATCAGACCAGCGGGGTGGTGTACAAGAACAATATGTGGGCCCAGCCCCAGGCCGTGGTGCAGGTGAACGCCGTGGATGCAGACGAAGCCCTGGAACTGTACAATGGCGCCTGCGTCATTATCTCGGAGTTCTTCGAGCAGAGTGAGCGGGACCGGGTCATTGGCAACTCCAAACTCTATGAGGAGCGCGCCCTTCGCGAACCGGTACAGAAGGTGGCCGGCGGCATCATCCACTTCCCCAGCGGATACCGCTGCCGCAAGCTCACGGACAACTTCGCCTGGATTGCCGATGAGAAACAGTATGTGCAGCAGTACGTGATGGTGTACCGTTATCCGGTGAGCGGGGAGGACGTTTTCTCCGTGGAAAATATCATCCGGGAGCGCAACCGCGTGATGCAGGCCAATGTGCCGGGCATGTTCGACGGCTCCTATATGACCACCTCCACCGCCTTGGAACCCACTACCCGTTCCTTGAGCTATAAGGGCAGGGCCTTCATGGAGACCCGCGGCTTCTGGGAAGTTCAGGGAGACTTCATGGGCGGGCCTTTCGTGTCCCATTCCTTCTACAGCCCCGACGGCAAGGATATCATTGTGCTGGAGGCGTTTGTGTTTGCCCCCAGGTACGACAAACGGCAGTATCTCCGGCAGGTGGAATCGCTGTTGTACTCTTTTGAGTGGGACGGGGAAGAAAAAGATGCAAAATAATTTTGCTTGCTTAAAATTTTTTCTTACCTTTGCACTCCCAACTTTGGTGGGTTCGTATAACGGTTAGTACTCGGGATTTTCATTCCCGCAATAGGAGTTCGATTCTCCTACCCACTACCAAATATAAAAAAGTAAAATAATGGCAAACACTAAATCCGCCGCACGTGCCGCCCGTCAGAGCGAGCGTCACCGCCTGCATAACAAGTATTATGCAAAGACAACGAGGAACGCTATCCGCGACCTCCACAACACCACCGACAAGGCAGCAGCCACCGAGAGCGCTCCCAAGGTTTATGCAATGATTGATAAACTGGCCAAGATCGGAGTCATCCACAAGAACAAGGCTGCCAACCTCAAGAGTGGTCTTCAGGTATACATTAACAAGCTCGCTTAAGAGCTTGTTTTTTATCGGGATGTAGCGCAGTTGGTAGCGCACTACGTTCGGGACGTAGGGGTCGCTCGTTCGAGTCGAGTCATCCCGACATTTTAAGAGCCAGGCTAACGCCGGGCTCTTTTTTTGTCGGGATGACGTATGTCTTCGACTCATTGGGGAGGGGACTCCCCAAACCCATCCCGTCGCTTCGCTCCGAAGGCACCGGTTTTGGGTACACAAAAACCACCTGCATTTCTGCAGGTGGTTTGAGAAGCTCCCCCTGTTGGACTTGAACCAACGACCCTCTGATTAACAGTCAGGTAAATATTATTTATAGATATTTGCTATTTAATTATAAATCATTAACTTTGCAGTAGATAAGGCATGTCTATTGTATATGGATTTATGCTGGTTTAAATCAAAAACTGCGACCAAACTGCGACCAAAAGAGAGTGATATGACTGTGATACGGACAATATTGAAGAGTAAAATTGAGACAGACGGCAGACATCAAGTTTTGTTGATGCTATCAGAGCGAGGAGAGCGTTCTTATTTCGTTACTGGTTTTACCGCTAGCCCCGATGAATTCGATGCTTCTAAAGAAGGTGGTCGTTTTCATCAAGGCCGTGGCGTTCGTGCTTTTACTATAGAGAGGAAGGAGGAGGACGGAAGTGTAAAAAAATATACAAATAAGGAGGCGAATGAGACTCTGGCTGGCATTGAAGATCGGGCGCGTAGGATATTAAAGTCTTACGGTGAATCTCATCTAAATTGGACTTTTGAGCGTTTTAGGGAGGACTTCCTTAATCTTCCCAAACGGGAGTTCTTTAAATCTTTTGCCGAGATGGTTATTGAAAAGGATTACGTAGGAGAGGGACGCTACAAAAAGGCTGCTATTGCCAAGGGGGCCTTAGTGTCTTTGGAAGAGTATGATACGAATTTCCCTAAACGGCTCTTTGAGGAGTTAAGTGTCTCTTACCTACAGGCATATATAAAAAAATGCAGGGACAAGGGGCATTCAGAGAACACCATTGGCATCCGACTCAGAGAGATTAGACGTATTTTTAATGTCGCCATACGTGATAAGGTCATAGGACAGGAAATGTATCCCTTTAGTAGCGGGAATGAAGCAGGCAAGGTAAAAATTCCAAAGGCCGAATTAACCAAAACAGACCAGTATCTTACACTGGAAAACCTTAAACTTCTGGCTTGCTCGGAGTTTAAAAACTATGTTTTGGAGCGAACAAAACACCTGTTCCTTTTCTCTTATTATAGCAGGGGAATGAACTGGAAAGATATGGCGTTGCTTACGAATTCTAATTTTTATCGGGCAACAGTGACAGATGATAATACTCATGAAAATAAGGAGGTGACGATAATGCGATATAAACGCTCTAAAACCAAAGGGGCTTTTGACATTATTGTAACGCCCAATATTCAGCGGGAGTTGGATTGGTTTAGAGAAAATACTCCACTCTATGGAGATTATGTGCTCCCAATCATTGGTTTAGAAGTTGCTCCTCAGAAACTGGATGATTATCTCATGCAGGTCCGTAAGCGTTTCAACGCATCGCTTAAAAAGATTGCAGAAGAACTGGAATTTCCGGAGAGCCAAAGGAATATCACTATCTATTCTGCCCGCCATAGTTTTGCTATGACGCTAAAAAACAAGGACAAGTCCATTGAAATCATTAGTCAGGCTCTTGGGCATCAGTCCGTGGAAACCACCAAACATTACCTGGCTAAGTTCAGCACGACCAAAATGGCGGAGGAAACAGATATCGATCTCTTGACATAACATGACAAAGTGGGAGCGTGACTATTGGGCCACGCTCTTATTCTTATTCTCCTCCATTCCGAGCCCATTCTTTCAGGGCTTTCGTATAGAACATCAGTTTGTTTCCAATCTTATGCGCACCAGGAACTTTCCCCAGTGAGTGCATTTGATAGAGGCTGTTTTTACTATAACCAGTGATTTCTGACGCCTGTGTTACAGAGACTCGTTCGGGATACTCATGCGTTTTTCTTTCATCTAGAACAGATTCCATCGTCTCTCTGACTGTTTCAGAGACCTCTTTCCGTAAGGCCTTGAGGAGTGCCTGTATTAATTCTTCCATCTTCGTTTCAACTGTTATATTACCCGTTTAATTCCTGTTCCCATGTTGTAGCCCCTTGATTCTTGGAGCATCTCGTTCAAGTCTTTGTGACCATTATATAGTATGGACATGTCTCTAACTTGTTCCTTGCCCATCATTGCCTGAATTGTGTTCAGACACGTTTGGCCCGCCTTGTCATTATCCAAGAAGCAGAGTGCAGTATCGTGGGCTTGTATGTAGTCAGCAGCCTTTTGAATGTTTGACACAGAGTTGAGTACAACGGTGTCGCAGGAAGGCTTCTCGTTGTTTTGCATGACCTGCCATGACAGGAAGTCAAAGTAGCCCTCGAAGACGGCGACTTTTTCTGTTGTAGGAACCTGTGTCAATGTCCCTTCATGGTTCATGATTGTCGGACCTCCGCCGATGGATAATTTGAATCCGTTAGGGGAGCTCATAGCATATCCTCCAGCATTGTTCGGGAATCCTAACATGGAGAAATACTTTTTCTTTGCGGGACTGTATAAGACAACTTCCTTGCAGTATCGATTTGCCAAATCGAGAGGAATCATCCTGCTGTCAAGATATCTAAAGAGGTTATAGTTACGGATGTCTTGCACCCTTTCAATCCGGCTTTTCATCTGTGCCTCCTTTTGTTGGTTCTTCCCTTCCTGATAAGAAGCGTCAAGGCCAGGGGAGAGTGAGGCTATATACTTTTCCGCCTCCTCTTTTGAACTGCGCATGACCATTTGCACCAGTTTTACGTTTGTGCCTCCAATGCCAATCCCGTGGTCATACCAAAGATTCTTCCGCTGGTCAACATGCAGAGAAGCATCTTTCTCGTCTCTAAGAGGGGATAGCCAGAAGTCCTTCTTGTCCCCGCGTTTGGTGCCCCATCCCTCCAGTATCTTTTCCAGAGGGTAGTTGTAAATCGGTTTATCAAACATACCCTTCGTTTCTTAGTTTTGTTAATGTATCCTCTTCTATGTTATTTTGTTATCATAACTTGTGAAACCCAAAAAACTTCCTTATTTTTGTCCGAATTCTTAATTCGATGTCTTGAAAATGGAATATTTGTCCATATTTAAGGACATTTGACTTTAAGAAGCCGGATAGGGCAAAGGAAGCATGTTTGCCTAAATCCTGCAATTTTTGGAACCCTGGTTTTATGGAAATTGAAGAACAAAAAGTAGTAAACAGACGGCACATTTTCCCGGGACGGAAGAAAGGAGAACGCTTGCGCCCTGTTTTTGATAAATTGGTGGATGCAAATATGTCCATCTCTGAATTGGGCCGCCTCTGTGGAATTCCAAAGCAGACGCTGAGTTCACGCTTTATCGCAGATGACTGTCGCCTATCTGAGTTGGAGAAGATGGCGGCAGCGCTTGGCTACGATGTGAGACTGACATTTGTTAAAAGACAAGGTGACGTTTAGCTGGCGTGTCTATTAAGTTCCTCCTGAATTATATTGGTGACTTCTTGCCGAATTCGTCGATAATTCTGTTCTATTACCCGTCGCATTTGCGCTTCTGACAGATCCACTAGTTGGGGAACGTGTGCCTTATGCACAGGAGGTTTCCCGGCATCGATTTCACCGCAAAAAATCTTGGGGTGAATTTTTTGTTTGTAGGTGTCGGCTACGTATCCACAAAAGGAACCTTGGGAAAGTGCTTCAATTTTGTCGGGCGGGAGAACATCTTTTAGCTGGTAGGAGATTGTCAGATGCTCCGATGTGTCTCCTTGTTGCTGCGACCTGCTTTCTTTTTCAGCTTTTCCGAACGACCGGCTGAGGGACTCAGCCGTGTCGCCTTTCACCGAACCGGCGAAGACGTTGCCGATGGTGTTGAAAATAACGTCAGATTCTTCGTGATTGTAGTCTCTGACCAATTGACTTTTGTCCTGCGCCCCAACAACAACGGCGATTTTGTTCTGACGCCCGGTGTCAATTAAATTGCTCAGTTCTTTTAGATAGAGGGTAGGCAATTCGTCAATGAGAACTCCAGAGTGTATTCTTCCAGGGACATTAATCTGCTTGAACATTTGTGACATCATCAAGGCGAGCGTCGTTCCGTAAATGGATTGACGTCGTGGATTGTTTGCAATGCAAAGAATCTTGGGCTCCGTTGGATTGTTGATGTCCAGAGAGAAATCATTGCCGGATAGTACCCAGTATAGTACCTTTGATGAAAAGCGGTTCAAGGGTATGCGGGCAGAGGCAATTTGTCCCTGTAACTGTTCGAAGGCCTTGTCACGCATGGCGTCAATAAATGTATTCCTTTTTACCTCCAGTTCTTCAAACTGGGTCAGGACATCAAAAACATCACGGTAATCCTGTCCCATTAGTTCAATCAGGTGGGGAAAAGTGCAATATTTCCCCTTCTTATAGATTCTCAGGAACCAGATGAGCAAGTCGATATAGCATTGTGCCGATAGGGCAAAAAAGTTATCGCTCTGTTCCTTCCCCCGGTTGGCGTTTTTCATGATGAGCTCGGCAATTTCCGTCGCATCTATCGGGTCTGTGAGGTAATCCGGATGGAGCGGATTGAACCGGTGTGAGTGGAGCGGGTCATCGAAATTGACAACATACATCTTGGGCTTGACATTGTAGCTGGGATAGTTATCCAACAGTTCATTCAAAACCCTTTCCGTCAGGTCGGGTGCTTTGTAGTCATAGACACAAAGGGCATAGCCTTTTTGAATCATGGTCCTGATGTAGGGGCCATAAATGCTGGCTGTTTTACCGGCACCAGGCGTGCCCAATACCATCGTCCCTCTTTGCGGTGATACGACATTGATGTATCCGCGCCGTTGCTTCCCATCGTATTGATAGGTTATAGGGATATTGATGCTGTCTTCATTCTCAATGAGTTTTTCACATTGTGGAAAGGTATCCCAATAATCCGGAAGTTTTGGGTCGAAACTCCTGTATAATCGTCCTAACAGGATTGCCCCTGCCAAATATAGGCTGTAACCGAGCAAAGTGCAGGAGATGTATAAAAGACCTGCACCCATTAACTCGGCTCCCCAAAACAAGCCAAGACCGGATAGAATCAGCCCAACGATGATTTTCCAGTCAGTGTCTTTCGAGTTTCCACTACGGACAAGCGCATAAAGAGAGGCGAAGAACAGGCAAATTACTCTGGCGGGCACGGGCGATGAAAAATTCCCCGTATAATAGAAGTTTCTGACGAAGGAATCTGTCAACCAGTTATGGAGACCGATGGCCACCCAGAACGGATAGGCATAGTAATAGACGATAAATAGAAGAACTCCTCCGGACAGGAGGAAGAATAATGTAAAGACCGATTTGGTTTCTTTTTCCATACTCCTTTATGCTTTTCTTGGTCCTGGCTTTTTAATCTGCGGGGCATATTTTTCATCTTCATTCTGACGACTCTTGCTGTACCCAATAGCGTCCAGTGCCTCTTCTGTCAGCTCTTCCAAAGTAGCCCTCAGTGTTTGCTCTGCCATTATGGTGGGCTCATTCCAGACCGTAGTGCGTATTTTTTCTAAGTCAGCTAACAAAAGTCCATCTAAGTTACCGCTCACGACCAGGTGCTTTTGATGGTCAATGAAGGTCGCGTCCGAGATGGTTCCGTTTTTCTCCCTGTTTAGGACCAAGGAGACATTTTGCCATGCGAGGTATTTGCGTACGTCCTTCTCTGATTTCCCATATTCAAAGACTTTGAGAACTTTCTCGGTGAGTGCTTCGACGTCTTTAGAGAGGGCGGAGAGTCCTTCTTTTCAAAGTGGTCACGAATCTCCTCCAGTCCGGGGGCGTCGAGCGTTTTGGATAGAAATGCAGGCGTACACCTTTTGTGAGTTTTGGAATCCCTTCCATAGTACGTCAGGTACAGTTTGTTGTGACGCCTGTGTATTTCAATGTCAATCCCAAAGTGCCTCATTAAAGTTTGGAATTGTTTGATGTCCGAGAATTGATAGGTGAGGGCCTGTTTGACAATGGACTCAATCTGTTGTATATAATTGCCTGTCTCAGGGTCGAACCGGAGATAAGTGATACGAGGGTCCCGTAAAATGGCAGCCTCGTCCAGATAGTAGGTAGGATGGTTTTTGGAAATCCAGTTCTCCAGATCCTCTTTGGTCATATCGGCCACGTACTTTTTGTCCTCCATTTTACCTACTACGAATCCGTATTTTTGAGCGAGTTTCTTCGTCAGACTCAGGCATCGCCTGTGCTCGTTGGAATCTTTGATTTTCTTCCCGTTTTTATCCACCCGCACAGAAACGACATGATAGTGCACTCTGTCAATGTCGAAGTGCTTGTAAATGATGACAGGCTGGTCACCATAGCCCAGGCCTGCCATCAAGTCTTTTGCAAACGCAATAACCTGTTCTTCCGTCATTTTGTCCGTAACGGAAGGATTGATGGACATGTGAAAAGAGGGATTCTGACACCGACGGCTTGCCCTCTCGTATATCTCAAAGGTGGCCATCGGGTTACTTGGGTCGTCAATTCCTTGAGAATAAACTACGGATGCTTTCCCCTGATTTACTTTGTTCTCGTTATATTCGACGGCCGTTGCGCAGGTCGGCGTCGCTTTTCCAATTTTCACTACCATCTTCCAGGCATTAGCTTTCTTTGTGCACCGGAGGCAACTCCAGATTCTGAACCCAGATGTCCAGATTTACATAGGTTTTCGTTTCCTTGACGACTATGCTTACTTTAAGCGGCCCAAACAGCGATACGAACCGTCCCTTTTTGAGATAGTCCGCAATGCCGTTTTTCCTCATTCTACAGGTGTAATAGGTGGGCTTTTCTTCCTTGTCTTTTTCGTCATTGACAGCCACGTCGAACCGGATGTACTCGTTTCCGTCCTTTCCGGTGATAACCTCGCAATCCTTGGCAAGGTTTCCTGAAATAATCATTGTTTGCATACTCGTATTGTTTGGTAGTTTAACATGAAAGGTGGAGGTCTCCTCATTATGTGGTTCTTCCACCCGAACAGATATGTCTTGCACTATCTTTACCATCCCGTCCATCATCTTTTTCATTTCGGTCATGTCCCGGTCGATGTCATGGCTGTTAATGAGTGAATGCCCATTTTTATCGCGAAGTTTGACGATTGTGTTGAGGGCTTTCACGCGTTGGTTATAATTGATGCCAATTTGCCTCAATTCGGAACGCAGCATGGCGATTTCGCGTACCAGGTTTGAATCTGTCTTGCTGTAATTTCTGCGCTGCAAACGGCCGGTCAGGATGGTTTCCCGAATAAACTTTGAGCGATTATTATATCCGCTTAATGACATTCTTAGGGCCAATTTATCATATTCTTTTTCGGTAAATCGTACTACTACATAATGTTCTCTTAACTCCTTCATACTAAAATCTAAATCATTCAAATAATAGGCACTCTCAGCAGGCAAGGGCCCCGTCAGGGGCCGCGTTCGTGACACGAACGCACATCTTGCAATTTGAGCTAACACTCAAATTCTTTTTGACGGGGCTTGGGGAGTCCCGGGGCAAATGTATTGAGGGTTTTTGGGTGGTGCAAAAATGGGAAAGGCTGTTTGGAAGTTTTGGCGGGGAAAAAGTTTGGGAGTATGTTTGCGGGCAGCGACGCGAATTTGCAGCGTTGCAAACGGGAAGATTTGCAGACTGGCAGCATTGCAGAATTGTGGAATCGTAGATTTGTAGATGTGCAAATTTGTCGAGAAGCAAACTGGTAGCATTGCAGAAAAGGAGAACCATAGAATTGTGGATTTGCAGAATGGGGAAGTCGTTTGTACAACATCAATGTTTAAGGATATGGAAGAAATGGATCAGTTAGAAATGTTTAAGCAGCAACTGCGCAGGAAACCGGCGGTGGATGCTGTCGTGAAGGATGAGGATGAGAATATGGTGGAGGAACCAGTGGCGGGGAGGGGAAAGGAGAATACTGTGGTTGAAGATAGCGAGGATGATGGTGCGGGGGAGGAGCAAGTTGGAAAAAGCAAGAGAAGGGGGAGTAAGCAGAAGGAGAAGGCCGGGAGGACTACGTGTCTGCGGGTGTCTCCTGGCACGCTACTTAAGTTAAGGGTGATTTCTATTTGGCTGGAGTCGGAGGGTGAAGGGAAACGTCCTACGATGATGTCCATTATGGAAGAGGCCGTAGAGTATCTTTTGGAGCAACGTTATCCGAGAGCTAAGAAGTTACTAAAATGAGTTTTGTAACTATTTGATAGTCAGTGTACTTTATGTGTTTTTGCTGGATTGCCTCGTACAATTGGCTGATAATCAGCGAAATAAAAAGAAACGTTTCCTTTATTTTAAACGGATAATTTTGTATTTCTTTGTAGCTCCTAAGGGGGACGCCTTTTCCTGTTGGTGGGCGATAAACCCCTTGGTGAGTGGAATGGAAGCATATGAAGTATTCTTGTGGCAGTTTGGGGGCGCGTTGGTCCTGTACTTGGTGTGCCGGGTGTATTTAAAGTTTGCCAAGAAGCCTGAAAAAACTGAGCGGCAGGAAGCCCCGGCAGAAACAGAGACTTCCGTTACGGAGCGGGTGGAATGGGACTGTGAGGATCCTTATGCACGCAGTAAAAAGATGGGATGGAGAGGAGGGTGGCCATACATTGGCGGGAAGTATAAGGAGATTAAAATTTCCGATTACCGGGCGGTGTTCTGTTATAAGTATTTCCCTTCCGGGAAGTATGGGCCGGAGCAACTGAATGATATTGATTACGCGCATCAGCAGGAGATTCTTTCTTTCAAGAGAGGAGAGTATTATAAGGCGGTGGAACTGGTCTCGGGGTTTATCAATGGGCTCTTCTGGGACAGTTCCCGGAAGGGGTGGATGTTGTGTGTAATACCTGCATCGACCTTGTGGAAGAATGAACGGCGGTTCAGGAAGTTTTGTGAGTTGGTCGCAAAGGAGACGGGGATAATTGACGGCTATTCGCTAATCAGGCGGGAGAGGGACCGTCCGAATAGCAGGCGAGAAAAGGGGGAGGATACGCTGGATGGGCTTTGGCTGAATGAATCTGTTTTCGTGGGGAAGAAGGTGCTGCTGTTTGACGATATAACAACGCGTGGAACGTCTTTTGTGCAGTTGGCGGATAATCTGATATCGTGTGGGGCTTCGCAGGTGGTTGGGTTCTTTATCGGAAAGACTGTGTTTTGATGAAGAAAGGAGACTTTTGTGGCGGCTCCGCCGACACATAGGTCTCAAGCGCGTGGAGCGGAAATAGGCTTGGCTGCTTGCAGGCAAGCCGATTGGAGCGACTGATGCGGCATAGTTCTTGAACGAGATTTGACTTAGAATGGGCAGGAAATGGCTTTATACGGTTATTTTGCTGGTGGTTAGTACCATCGGCCTGCATGCGCAGGTGCATGTGGAGAAGTTTGATACCGTTTCGATGAAGCCCAGCCCCGTCCCCATTATTACCTCGCCCCTGTTTTCGGACACCTGGCACAGTGTTTATTCCGTTGGTGCTGATGCCGTTGAAAGCAAGGAGCAGCAGGCGGCGAGAATCAACCAGGAGACTTTTTATCGCGTGATGTCATCGGTCACATATTATCTGGACGGATACAGGCCGCCAGTGCTGACCAATACTGAGAAGGCGCTATTGTTTGTGGCCGGGTTTTTCCTTAGGAGCCCTTACAAGTTCCAGCCTGGAACTGTTCCGTTAATGAGTGCTTCCAATCCTTTTATCTATGCGGTCACTCCGGGTGGAGCACCATCCGTGTATCCTTACTCTCCTGGGGCGTTCCCGCAATGTGTCAGGTCAGAATATGATTTTAGGTCGGGAACGTACCAGCAGGTAATGGTGAAATGGGACGAGTTGGAAAGGTGCATGTCCCGAAGTTTCGGTGGGCCCTATAGAAATGAGTCTGTTCCCCGGATGCAGTTTCTCTCAACGGACAAGCTTCTACCGTAGCGTTTTTTTTAGAATCCAGAAGAGAAGAATGCGATTTTTTTTCAGATGATGGCGTTTCTTATGAAACGTTTATCCTTTATTCTGCATCTTGATAATGAATTTATGCTTGCTGATAAAAATATATTGTTATGGAAGAAATTATTGCCTCTCAAATTATTCACTTTGTAAAGAATTATTCTTATACTGAGTTTGTAAAGACGATTAAGAATATATTTGTCTGGAGACAAGTTATTGTGCCTTTCCTCCGAGAGTACCATCTTCCAGATGGAATGCGTGCTGACATTGTTGAGGGATGTTATGCGGATACTCCATTTAAGGATGGTATTCTGGGTGCTTTTGTCTCGTTCCGAGATTATAAATTGTGTTTAGAAGACATTATGTCCGCGCTTTATATTTCTAATAATAATGCGTATGTTAGGGAATATCGTGAAGGTTTTGAAGAGATTTCTCATTATTTAATACTCCAACTTCGTGAAAAATCAAAAACAAATTGGCTTGTAGAATCTTTATTGAGTTTTTATAATCAAGGAGATTCAATGCTGCTTGAGGCCAATGAAAAGGAACTTGACTTAATGTATCAGGATCCGGTTCGCGCTTTTGAGCATTATTTTCAAGCTATTGGTCCCCAATACGGAGAAACTATCCGTGTTTATTATCCTGTCCAGGGATATGTAGATTACTCGCATTATTTGGAGGTTAAAGTGCCCCGAGACAAGGCTGCCCCATCTGGCTTTTTTCTTACACAATGCGACTATGCTCTCGAACTTAATGGTTCAAAGACAGAATGGGTAAAATGCGTGCGCTCCACTGAACGAAGCTGCGTATTTATTACTGATATGGGAGAGGATGATGAGAAAATAGGAGAGATAGTCTGGCTAAGGTAGTTAGGTGAGTTCATGTAATAGGGCGAGTCAGCGGCGGCGTGAGACGGCGCTGTCTCGCTTGGGGGAGTGAGCGAAGACGGACTTTCGGGTAGCGAGGCAGGATGCCGAAGCTGCCGGAAAGTTGGTCGGAGCGGTGGTGCAGTGGTGAAAAAGGAAAATAGTTGGATGTGGAGTATGTAGGAGATTGATTATCAGTATGATAGTGGTGTCTGGAATAGGGTAAATCGACGTTAAAATAGGGGTGAAAAAGTTGTGAAACGGCTTTCGGAAATTTGGAGGCCGTAGGGGTTTTGTGTTTCTTTGTGTCCGGAATACGGGACAAAAGTATATGATTAAGGACAAAAATATTAAAATGTGGACACCTGTTTGTGGTGAACTGGAGGCTGAGCTGGATAGGGGTACAGCAGCAATTAATGATGTTAGGGAGATGGGGGAACATGTATGGTGGATGTTCTGGATGGGTGGGGTGATGGTAGCTATGATGGCGGCGTATATGGAGGTGGTGAGATGGAGGAGCAGGTGGGTGGCGGTGTTGACGGTGGCTATGATGGAGGCGTATATGGAGGTGGTGAGACGGAGGAGCAGGTGGATGGTTTTGGTGGCGTGTTTGTTTTTGCTGCAGGGGGTGTGGTTCAAGGCCTCGGCACAGCGGACTATTTCTGGCCAGTATGGTGTGACCTTATCTGGCGCTTTTACTGGTACGTCCGTGGGAGCCGGGGCTTTTTGTATGCGGTATAGCCAGAGTGGATTCTGGGAATGGGGCATGTGCGGGAATGGATATCGTGCTATTCTGTCGACAGGACAGGGAATGCAGTATGGGGATGTGCTGGTGATGGGCGGGTATCTGTGGCGGATTGCGGGTATGCGAAACCGGCGGGTCAGTGTTTATGCCGGAGGTGGGGGGATGCTGGGTGTGGAGGTGCTGGACCCTTGGAGGCGGCTGCCTGGGTATGTGGATATTGGCCGGAACAAGGCGACGTTTATGTATGGCCTGTATGGGCATGCGCAGGTGGAGGTGTTTGTGGCGCGGCGTTTTGCGCTGGTCGCGGAAGGGATGGTGCCAGTGAATTTCTCGCCTTGTATCGGCCATGTGCACTGGCAGGCGGGACTGGGTTGCAAGTTTTTGTTTTACTAATATTTGAGCCTATGAAAACATTTGTAAACTGGGGGAATGGAAGGGAGAAAGATTTTGGCGTCCTGCTGCCGATGATTCCGCACGACATTGAATCGCTGGTAATCCCGTTTCTGGGGTGTGGGGATATTCTGCTGAATGTGGAGGCAAGGAAGTATGAGGCAGGGGATGACTGCGAGGAACTTGTGGAGATGTGGCGGTTTGTGAGTAAGCCGCAGGTCTTGATGCTGGAGATTCTGGAAGGTCTAATGCGAGACTGGATGGCTTTGGAGGGCCTGATGGAGGTGGTGATGGACCGGCTTGTTGTTGTGTATGACAGCTACTTTGTGGGTGCGTTTGACAATCATTTCTCGCTAGTGAATACCGCTGGAAGGGTGGTGGACGATGTGCGGATTGATGGATTGAATGTACTCCGTGGATGGCGGGAGGAGGAACTGCGGATGGAACTGTTGCATCAGGTGGCGGCGGCCTTGGAGCGGGCTAAGACAGCTGGGGTTGGGGATGTAGACCGTTTGAAGAGGCGGATAATGACGGCTGGGAAGGAGGCGTATTTTGCTTATGTCGCACATTTGTACAATCAGTTCGGGACGAAGCCGCAGGCACGGATAGGTGCGCTGATTTGGATGATGACCTATGCGAAGGGACATGCTTTTGTAAAGGATAATACAGGATTGTTTTATCCGGATTATGTAGGTGCGGAGGGGAATGGACTGACGTATGGGAAGCGAATTGAGACGCTGCGCGATGAGGCGTTCTTTGCGCGGATGGGGCGGACGCAGTTCTACAAGAAGGATGTGATGCCCATGCTGCAATACTTGTCGTTGAATTGGAGGGATTTCATATTTGTGGACCCGCCCAGGCTGGCGGGGAAGGGGAAGAAGAAAACGAAGATGTACTCGCCCAGCACGCAGTTCCGGCTGGCGGATTTTCTGTTGCATCGGACTAAGGCCCGGTGGATGGTGATTGTCCCGGTGGCGGATCCGGTACTGTCTGTGTACCAGGAACACAATGTGAGGCAGGTAGAGATGAATGACGAAATGGTAATCTGGAATTATTAATCGGTTGAATATGAAAAAGTTGCTTTTTGTTATTGTTTTTGTGGCTGCTTGGTGTGCAGGCCTGGAAGCGCAAACTTGGTCGGTGGCAGTGAATGCGGCGGATTTGATGGAATTGGGCACTATCGGCGTTGAGGGGGCTGTCGGGGTGAGCCAGCACTGGAGTATCCATGCCGGAGCTAAGGTGAACCCCTGGACCTTCGCGAAGAAAGATACGTTTAACGGGCTGTTCAGTGAGCCGAATCCGGACCAGAAACAGAATCGAAAACAGGCGTATGCCGTGGGCGCCCGCTGGTGGCCGTGGAATGTGTATTCCGGCTGGTGGGTTGGCGGCAAGGCGCAGTACCAGGAGTATAACCGTGGCGGAATGCGATGGCCGATTGGCGGTCGGACGGACTCGACCATAACCGAGGAGGGTGATGCCTTTGGGGCGGCAATTGCCGGAGGGTACTCGCTGATGCTGAGGGAGCACTTGAACCTGGACTTCGGGCTGGGATTCTGGGGCGGATGGACGAAGTACACCACGTATGCGTGCCCGAGCTGCGGGAAGGTGGTGGACAAGGGACAGAAGTGGTTTGTGCTGCCCAATGAGGTGATTCTTTCGTTGGTGTATATCTTTTAAACATACTATCCCTACGATTCAGATAAACCATTAATTAGCAAACATATGAAGCGATTATTAGTAGCTGTGGCATGGGCCACGGCGGCGGTAGCCCTAAGTTCTTGTGACCCGAGGGTACTGGATGTGACGGACAATAGTGAGCTGAAAAGTATCTCGATGGAGGTAAGCAATGACAGCCCGAAATGGGAGTTTGGCGAGGAGCGGATTTTCACGATTGTCCCCTCTCCCAAGACGGCGATTTGCGAGCGGTTTGAACTGCGGTTCTCCAATCCGGAGATGGTGATGCTGAAAGCCGGTGAGTTGCCGAACCAGTTCAAGGTGACGGCAAACGGTGAAGGGAAACTGGTGGTGACGGCGGTTGCCTTTGGGCATGGGGAGATTGCCGGACAGGCCGGGAGTGACTGGCCCGTGGAGAAGACAGCCTCGGAAGAGTTTCAACTGGTGGATTCCCGGGTAAAGCCGCAACGGCCGGTAGTGACGGTGCAGATGGCCCCTTCTACGGACATTGTCAGCAAGAAGGACCTGGCCGAAGATACCCCAAGTGTTATTGCGGACTCGGAGGAATTGCTGCTGACTGCATCCAGTGACAGCGAAAGGGCCACTTACTCCATGAAAAGCCTGGACATTGAGGTTTTCTCTGTGGAGCGGACCGGTGCACAGAGCTGGATGCTGAAAACGAAGAAGCCTGGAAGGGACTTCCTGAAGCTGACGGTGACGGATGCGCTTGGCAATGCCTTTGACTACTACTTTCTACTCTACTCATACGGTCATGTGACCATGACGGCTGAATACGATCCGCTGATGGCGGAGGCTGGAATATCCATCTCCGAACACTCATATTCTAAACTCACCGGTCAGGTGTATATGGCCGGGACGCTTACCGGATGGCCTTGGAATGATGTGAATAACAAGGCTGTCAAGGAGATTCCCGTGTTTAACGGAAGTGTTGATTTTACGTTTGAAGATGAGCAGAAGCCCATTGTGCTGGCCGATACGGAGGCCATCCAGAAGGAAATACAGAATATGACCGTAGGGACTGGTTCGAACAAGGCCTGGTTCAATATTCATGAGGCGAGGCTCAATTACATCATTACGCTGAGCGACCCCTACATCATTATCGATGAGCTGCTGGATGATAACAGCCGTGAGGAGACGCTTTGGTGGAACTTCAGGATTGAGGGCGAGCTGCAGCAGGAAGGCGTAGAGCCGGTGATAATGCTCAGTCATGAACCTATCGGCTTTGGTGCCGTAGTGGACGGCTGGACAGAAGGAACTGAATACACGATACCGCTATGAACAAAATGAACGATATCATGCATGACATGGAGGTCAGCAAGGTGCAGCTGCTTTGCGAGAAGCCGACTTGTTATGCGGTCAGGTATGATGACGGCTCTGCCATGCTCGTCAACGGTGAAGGTGAGCGGATCAAGAGTCCGCTGGACCGGTACGACGTCATCTCCGATATCCAGTATATCGGCCGCGCAAACGGGATGCCGCACTTTGCCTTCGAGGGCCGCGAATGGGGCAGCCGGCATACCTCGGAGACCGGGATGTTCGATGCCGAGGGACACCAGAAGCTATTCAGGGACCCGCGCTCCGCAGGAATCGAGGGCGTAAACTATATCAAATGGGAGTTCGAGCGCTTCGAGAAGATGGCCAATGACAAGACCAATCCTCGGCGGGACGACCCTTTCCTGGTAGATATCGATGCTCCGAAACAATTTATACGCATGGGACGATGAAAAGGCTTTTGAAGAAAATGCAGGACTGGTACCGGACGTACTGCACGGAGCCGGATGACTGGGAAAATATGGATTACTACGAGCGGAAGAACTATTCGCGCTCGGTGCTGGCGGGGTTCTCGTTTGTGCAGAACCTGCTGTTGATTCCGCTGCTGATTATTGTGGCGACGTGCAGTCACGGCTGTGCGGGGCCGAGTAAACTCCAGAAGGTGCAGGCGCAGCAGATGGCTGCGGAGATTGGGCTGGTGGAGCAGTATGAAATGCAGGACCAAAGCCGGGAAGGTGACGTGGTGCGGCCAGACACGTTGGTGGTTCAGGATGCTCAGGGGAATGAGATGATTCTGATGAAGGCCATCAAGGATGAGAACGGCGACATGGTGGCGACGGATGTCATCAGCGCCGCTGTGGTGGAAGCCCGGTTCCGGAATGTGGCCGAGCGACACGGGAAGGTAGATATCGCTTTCCAGATTCGTGTGCCGAAGGAGATGCAGGACGAAGAGTGGCAGCTACGGTTCTACCCGGAGATGCACATTCTGGAGGATACTTTAAATCTGGACCAGGTTGTAATCACCGGGGCCAAATATCGCAAGGCGCAGCTGCGCGGTTATCAGCAGTATGAGAAGTTTCTGGCCAGCATTGTCACGGACAGTACCCGTTTTATCAATATGCGCCTGCTGGAGCTGTTCATACAGCGCAATATACCAGACCTGTATGCCTTTAAGGTCGATTCCACCGAAGTGGCCGATGAGCATTTCAATGCCATCCTGGATACCCAGGTTGCAAGCAGCTTTGCTTCTGAATTCGGCGTTACCGGGCGTGAAGCCATCGAACACTACACCAACACGATATCCAAGCACCGCAATGCCCGTCGGTGGGGACGAAGAAACGAGATGTTCGAAAAGTATGTCCGCGTTCCCATCGTTCATGAGGGTTTGCGGCTGGATACCGTGATTACAGCCGAAAACGGTGATTTCGTATACAATTATGTGCAGACTATTGCCACAAGGCCAAAGCTTAGGAAGGTGGACGTGGTGCTTTCCGGCGACATCTACAAGCAGGATAAACGCCTGTACGAGATTCCCGCTACGGAGCCGTTGACTTACTATATCAGCAGCCTGTCTGCTTTCGTGGATGGTACCCCCAGATATAAAAAGCAGATTATCAGCCGCCGGGTGCAGGCTAACACGGCTTGCTACATTGACTTTGAGCAGGGGTCTGCGGAGATTATGGAGGAACTAAGCCACAATGCTTCGGAGATGGGGCGGATTAAGGAGAATCTGGCCAGCTTGATTGAGAACCGGGAGTTTGATTTGGATTCCATTGTGGTGACAGCAAGCTGCTCTCCGGAAGGAACGATGCCGTTCAATACACGGCTGTCGCAACGCAGAAGTGAATCTGTGAGCCAGTACTTTGACGCTTTTATCCGGGAGTACCGGGAGGAAATGAGGAAGGAAGCGGAAACGGCTTATTACTTCGATAGTCTTGACGATGAGATTCTTCGCTCCGCTCAGAATGACAGCCCGGAGGTACGGTTTATCTCCAGGAGTAATCCGGAGAACTGGCGGATGCTGGATGTGCTGGTGGCGGAGGATACGGTGCTCACGGCGTTTCAAAAGCAAGAATATAAGGATTTGGCTGCTATTGCAGATGCTGACCAGCGGGAATGGGCGCTGGCTCATGCCGAGTACTATAGGCATTTGCGCGAGGACCTTTATCCGAGGCTGCGTACGGTGAAGTTCGACTTCCACCTGCACCGGAAAGGAATGGTGAAGGATACCATCCAGACCACCGTGCTGGATGAGGAGTATATGGCCGGTGTGCAGGCCATCCGTGATAGGGATTACGAAACGGCCATCACTCTTCTGAGGCCTTATCAGGATTACAATACGGCGGTGGCTTTCTGCGCTATGGATTATAATGCGTCGGCACTGGCTATCCTAGAGGCATTAGATGCCCGGTCGGAGCTGGGCATGAAGGCCCAGATTGACTATATGCTGGCTGTCATCTATAGCCGCCAGGGAAAGAATAAGGAGGCTGTAGAACGGTATCTGAAAGCCTGCGACCTTACGCCATCCTATTGGCACCGAGGCAATCTGGACCCGGAAATCAGCGAACTAATCAAAAAGTATGGACTTAATCAAGAACGGTGAAATGACGCGCGTAATCCATTCTCTCGTGAAGAATACGGGCAATCAGTGCGCGGCCATTAGGCTGGACTGTAAAGAACAGCATGTGACGGCGGACATGGTAGGCGCGAAGTCCGGGAAGAATCTCGTCGTAGGGTTTGCCGATGGTTGCCGGAGCCGAAGCGACTTCTTCCATGCCGGAAGTAAGAAGGGCATAGTACGTGTCAGCCTGTTCCTCGGACCATGTATCTACAGTGTAGGCCCAGATGCGATAGAGGTCTTCAGCGGCCTCCTTGGTGATGTCATACTTTGCCATGCTTCCGTGCTTTCATGTCCTGAAGATAGGACGCCGCATCGAAATCTTCGACTACTCCACTGTTCAAGCCTTCTTGCACGGCGGAACGAAGCACGGCCATTTGCTGTTCTTGGAGCTCGAGAAGACGAAGGCCGGAACGCAGCACTTCACTGGCGTTATTGTAGCGGCCAGATTGGATGCTGGCCTGGATAAAGTCCTCGAAATGAGGGCCGAGTGCAACGGATGTAGTTTTCATGGTCAACTCACTTTTTACGCAAAGTTACCAATATTTCATAACAACGCAAATAATTTGAGAGATTCTTCGCTTCGCTCAGAATGACATAACACAAAAAGCCCGAAGATGTCGGGTGTGATAATAACTTTATTTACAAACTTTTAACACAAAAATTATGAGAAAAATTGCATTTCTCGCGGCTGTGGCCGCAACGCTTTGCACCGTGGCGTGCAACAAGAACATGGAGATTCTTCGCTCCGCTCAGAATGACACAGAGATTGCCGGTCAGGCCGACAATGACGGGCAGTTGTGCGAACTGCGCGTGGGCATCAAGGGCGCATGGGAGACGAAGTCCACAACTATCACAGCGGCCGATGAAGTGAAAGTGAACAACCTGCAGGTGCTGGTGTTCCGCGGTGACGCCCTGGACGCCTATGGCAGCGTGGATGATGCGAGTGAAATCACCCTAAGCTGCACCGCCGGTGAGCGCGAAGTGTACGCTGTGGTGAATGCTCCCAGTCTGGCCGAAATCAGCACCAGGACCGCCCTGCTGGCCACCACTTCCATGCTCTCCCAGAACAGCAGCGATTCCTTCCAGATGATTGGCAACAAGTCGGTAACCCTTCCGCAGGCCAACACTATTACGGTGGATGTAACCCGCATGGCAGCTCGCATTGTGATTAAGAAAATCACCCGCGCTTTCACGGTGTCTTCACTGGCCGCCAAGACATTTACCGTGGATGAAATCTTCATCACCAACGTAGCCGGTGACATCAACTTCGGCAAAACGGCAAGCCCCAGTGTGTGGTTCAACAAGCAGGCCTATGCCAGCGAGCAGGCGGCATTCACCTACGACGCTCCGGCGGCCACCATTGCCAACAATGCCAACTATGACACGGACCATACGTTTTTTGCCTATCCGAATGCTGCTGACGACAATAACAACAGCACCTGGAGTCCTCGTCGCACCCGTCTGGTGCTGAAAACCACGCTTGGAACTGACACGTACTACTATCCCATCACGCTTCCTGTGCTGGAGTCCAACAAGAGCTACGAGATTGAGAACCTGACGCTTACCCGTCCCGGCTCCGACAATCCCGACCAGCCTGTTTCTTTCCAGGATGCTACCTTTGAGGTGAACGTGCTGACTTGGAATGTAGTTCCTGTCACCGAAGGTGTTAACATCTAAACTTACAACCATGAGAAGGATTTTACATGTAATATCTTCTCTCGTTATCCTGGCAGCCGGGGTCTCCTGTAATAAGGAGATGCCCGGTGGAGCCGGGAATGACGGGAATATGGAGGTGGGCACCGAGATGCGCACCGTAACCTTTATGCTAAATGTCAGTTCCCCCACGCAAACCAAAGCTGTCGGCATTGCCGGGCTGGACGAGGACACCATCCACCGAATTGATGTGTATGAATGGGACAGCAATCGCTACATTTATTGGGATGGGAAGCCCAAGCATTATGTTTTGACAAGCACAGAAATACAAAACGGCGTTTTCCACGCTCAGAATCCGACCAATGCGCAGAAAGGATATTTGTTCTACGCCAATCTGTCTCCGCAAATAGCAGAAAAAATCGCTGATACAGCCGGCAGGTCGCTATATGATCTTAAAATTCGCTCATGTGACTGGTACACCGAGACCAACGGCATACCAATGGGAGGAGAACTATTTGTACAGTTTGATGCCGATAAAAGTGTTGACCTTTCTTTGGAGCGTTTTTTCTTTCGAATAGACGTGGGTGAAATCAAAGCGGATTTTGAAGATCCTTCCTGGTTTGACAGGGACATTTTTGTGAAGAATATCGCGCTGATTAATGTCCCTAACATTATGACCCCAATTGGCGGGTATAGCAGTTATTTTGAGCAAAGTAATGCTGGAGAGTATATTTTTGGGGATTGGGCCACCGCTACAGAAAACGAACCTTTTTTTGGAGGACTTGAAAAAGTGAATGTTGGAAATAGCTGGAGTTACGATACCTATTACTCATGCTGGAATCCCAACACAGGAAATAGCGTGAACAGTGTCTCCTTCTTAATGAACAGACATGATAGTTACACAAGCGCAGGTGTCATGAATATTGACGCGACAGGAGTATGGGCTACTAATACGCTGCATTCCTATGACATCGACAATGGTGAAGGCCGCCTTTGCTCTTCGACAAATCCCTCCCTTTCCCATGTGCTGACAGTGAACAAGAGTTTTTACGGCATGCAAGGGAACCTCAAATACGGGAGATATGGCACATTAAGCTCAAAAGATAATCAAAATTATTACACCAAACTGGTTGTGGAACTGAGCGTGGACGGCACTACTTATTTCTATCCCATTCAGGTGTATCGGCCACAGCACAACACTGCCTATCGTATCAACCGGATTACCTTGAAGAGTGCCGGCAGCGAATATGCCAATTTCTTTGAAATCAAAATTGCCGCCGAAGTGGACATCTCCGTGGAAGAATGGGGCACGGCTACCATCAACAATGTGGACCTGGGCTACAAAGACTACAGCGGTTCCCAAATTTATTAGCCTATGTTGCCCATGATTCGATACCTGGTTCCACTGGCGCTGATGGCGCTGGTGGGATGCGACAAGGAGATGCCCGATCGGGTCGGGCATGACGGGACAGTCGGGCATGACGATAGCAACGAAGTGGTATTCACCTTCCATGTGGACGAATTTACCGATGTTGCTACGAAAGCCAACACCATCGATGTAGCTGACGACCAGGTGGACCGGATTGATATCTATTCCTATGACAAGGATGGGAACTTTCTGCGGCATGCCGCCCTGGGAGGGAAAGGAACCACGCTGGATATGAACTTCCTGGCTTTCCGGGATGCCTTCCAGAAGAATGAAATCCGCACTTATCTGTTCATAGCCAACTTGGATGCCGACAGCGCCAACTACATTGCCAGACTGAGCGGAGAGGAGGTTTCCTCCTACCCCAAAGGGTTCATTCCCTGGAGCGCAGGCAACTGCCGCGTGAACCGTCCCCTAATGGCCGCAACGGCCCGTGTGTGGTATCAGAATTCCGAACCGGCCCCGGTCGCCATAAAGCTGATGCGGTACATGGCCAAGATTGAGGTGGAAAAGATTACCGCCCAGTTCTGGGGTGACCCGGATTTGTGGCGGGACGTTCACCTGAATCATATAGCCATCACGAACGGGATGGATATCGTCCGCATCTGCAAGGACAACCCCAAGAACTTCACCGGCACGCCTGTGAATATCTTCGGTTCCCGCGGGTCGGTATATGGCAGTCCGATACTGGGGAACCTTACGGAGGATGTTTTCTTCCACCCTAATCAGTTGCGTGAGGATTCGTATTACACAGGGCTGGAGAGTTACTCTTTCCTGAACGGAACGTACAATTTGAGCAGTTATGGTGGCCGTGGAAAACTGGCCCAGGACTATGCCTACCTGTACAACAACAATTACGGAAATACGACCAAGAATAGCATCAATTTGTCCTGCCCTGCAGCCTTGCAGGAACTGACGCAGCACAGCTGGACGGCACCGGCTGGAAAGATATGTTCTTCGGACGGGGTGGCAGACAATTACCTGAATGTGAACACGGTGTTCTACGTGCTACCCTCGGAAAACGAGAAAGGTATGTCGGACCTGGTGCTGGATGCGGCGGGCACACAGGACTGGTGGACCCGGCTGGTGCTGGCCATTGAGCTGGACGGGAAGCAATACTTCTACCCGATGCGCCTGACCAATCTGCAACCGAACATGCTGTACCGGATTAAGAACATCACCTTGAAGGGAGAGCCCACAGAGTATGCCAACACCTGGGCGCTGAACGGACAGGTGACAAAGGCCGGAGAGATGCCCGGTCTAGCCGGGAATGACGGATGGAGGGTTCACGGGAATGTGGCAGAGATTGATAACCTGGTTCTGGAGGGAGGCCTATGAGACGGAATAGATTCTTCGCTGCGCTCAGAATGACAGGGAGATCGCTTAGAATGACAGTAGGAGCGTTAGCCGTCGCTGTGATGGCTTCCTGCTCGGTGAAAGAGGACCGGAGTGACTGTCCGTGCTGGCTGACGGTGGATCTTTCGGAGACGAATGGGGCTTACGTCCAGCTCAAGGCTTGGTGTCCGGCACCGGTTTTCTCGGAGAGCATTGCCCGGAGCCAACGGGACGACTTTCACGAATACCGGGTTCCTCGGGGGCAGGTGCGGTTATCGGCCTATAGAGAGACGCCAGGGCTGTTTTTGGAAGGGGATGTGCTTTCCATTACAGAAGGCTCTCAGATGGACAGCCTGTTCGCCTGCACTACGCTGGTGAATACGGATGCGGAATTTGCCCATGAAACCATTCGTCTGCATAAGAACTTTTCCACTGTGTCCGTCATCTTCAAGGACGAAGAGAACGGAAGGCCGGCCGATTGCCGGTTGGATGTCAGCGGGACTGTTGCCGGCATAGATGTGCAGTCATTGGCGCCTGTTCGTGGGCGGTTTTCCTGCATGGCTGAACTGCCCCAGGAGGGAGGGTTTGCCTTTCGCGTTCCCCGACAGATGGACGCCGATCTCAATGCAGCGCTATATAGTCATGACGGAATCCTGATGGAATCCTATCCCGTGGGATGGTTGATTCAGCAGGCCGGTTTTGACTGGAACAAGACAGACTTGAGTGACGTTGAGATTATGGTTGACACGCCTACAGCGACCTTTACCATTACGGTGAAGGAGTGGGACGGACCGGTGAGTTTCAGCGTGACGATATAGGAAGCAGGGTGGGACTCTATTTGCATTTGTGGAAAGGGACTGACTAAAGTGAATTCCCTCAGTCAGTCCCTTTTTGCACTCAATCGCGCCGACCTTTCTCAATCAGGGTATTGTAGAGGTTTTCCCGCCAATAGTTGCGGGACTTGATGTCTTCGCCAAAGAGTTCTTCGACATCACGGAGGAGATCGAATAGGTCATAGACCGTGTTTACCTCCATGCTGATGATTTTTTGAATAACGGAGGCTTTGTAGCCGAGGAACTCTTCCTTGCGGGAACGCTGTACCTTACTGAGAAGATAGTTTTTCGTCTCTTGTGGATTGTTGATTTTCAAGATTTCAGCGGCGTTGGTACGAATCTGCTCCACATACTTGGCTATCAGCAAGGGCAAGGTGGAGATTCGTTCATGAACAGTGGAGACTTTCATCCCATGAGTGTAGGTAAGCATGTCTGTGGAGTATTCCCCGTCTCTTTTCTGATACGCAGTGGGTTTGAGGAAGAGGGAGCGGTCATCCTTTCCATATTTCACTTTGAAGATGGCGTTTAGGGAAACGGACGACTGGCGGATTTCGTCGTTTTCCAACAGTAGGTTGAGTGATAGGGACATCCCATCCCGCAAAGGAATTTCCTTTGCGAACTGGAACGACAGGCTAACGCGCGAGTCATCGATACTGTAACTGTCAATGAAAACCGAGTCTTGCTTGGACTTTGCATAGGCGTCAACCGCCAGAAGGGCAACCAAGACAGAGAAGTTAATCCCGTAATCCTTGTAGCCTTTTTCCGAAGTGACGGCCCTCAGGTAATATTTTGCATCCTCCTTGTGATACAGAAGCCTTGCGGAACAGGTGAACTGCTCCTCAAGATTGGCATGCAGATGCTCCAAGATGGTTTTCGCATAGGCCCCCATCTTGTGGTCGTGCAGGAAGGAGGCAAATTTGCTCAAACTGTAGTAATCCAGAAGGTCGCTACGGGCAGAGTAGCGGGACTCAACGTCCAGATTGTCGGCCCGGAGCGCCTTGATGAGTTCCGGGTCCTTAATCCCGTAGATGTGGAATAGGGCGTAATCATTGGGAAGAACCTTTACAAGGTCGATGTTACGCAGTGGAACAGGAATGTCTATTTTCCAATCCTGCTCATCCAGTGACTGAATGTCGGCAAGGAGGGTGTTCACATTGCCGATGGTCAAAGGGAGTTTGCGTTTTTCTGGAGTAATGGCAAAGCAATGAAGTACTTCGTCGATGAATTCATTGTCCCGGGACAGAACGTTAATAGCTCTGTTACAGGAGACCAGCGAATCCGGCTGTTCGGCGTCAAAACGCCGGTTGATGGTTTTTAAAATACCCATGATTGAATAGTTTTTTAGTAAAAATACTGTGTTTGACTGGGTATTTCCTGACTATGCGCCATTTTGAAATTTAGACAAAAATGGCGTAATTTGCAGAAAATATCCTGTATTACAGCTTGACTAGTTCTGTAATGGTCATCTGTTGATGAGGAAGCGGGAGGGTCTTGCTTGGCGGCGGTCCCTCCTTTTTTTATAGTCGAAAAACAATTTACATCATACCCTCAAATTTTTTTATAATTGCATCTATTAACTCGGCCGGAGTGCGTTTGTTGAGCTCCTTGAGCCGCTGCAGCAATTCTATGGCCAATGCGGGAGGCAGAATTTGATGTCCTACCAAGGCCTCGAAAACGAATAGAATGCCATGTACTTCTATGCCTTCTTTTTCCGCATAGGTTTTCAGCCGCTTGTCTCCTGTCAGGATATTGAAATTCGCTTTTTGTGCGTATAGGATAACGGAAAAGTCGGCCGGTGATATCTTGCATCCTGGCGTACTAGTCATCTGGAAGATGGTTCCCACTTCTTCCGCGGTCAGTTTTCCGACTGTCATGCGACCTCGTTCGCAGTAGCTGTTTACAGCGTCGAACTGTGTGGCGTCCGTAAGTTCATCCATGACAAAGTCCGTGGTATGGATTTGCCAAGGAAGGAAAAACAGATCCTGAAGGATGCCTAATTCGACCAGGTCAATGAAGATATTTGTATCACTTACGACTATTCGTTCCATCTTTTGCTTCGTTTATACAAATACAGCCGTGGACAGTACGTCTTCCACGGAAGTGTTGAGTAGGGATGCGGCTTTGGAGACGCTGATTATGTTTTTCGCATAAGCATCATAAACAAGCATTTTAAAGCGCTGGGGCTCTTCGTCTTCGGCAAGGACCCGGTCCACAAAGGCCTGGAATTTCTGGCTCTGCCGCTTGCGGATGAAGTAACTCTTGTAGCGGCTTTCGGAAATCATCCCGGCATCACGGGCTTTTCGGATTTGTGCGTCAATGGATATTCCATAGGTACGCTGGATATCCGCAAAGGGGAGCAGGTTGAGGTTGCCCTTTCCCAAATCTCCCAGAATGTTTTTAAAGGACGACTGGGGGATGAGGAATTCACTGGCAAACAGGTGGCACAGGGACTCCTTCTCCTTGTCGGAGATGGCCGGGTCAAAGCGCATGACGATGTGCCCCAATTCGTGTAAGGCCGTGAAACGTTTGCGCTCGGGGTGAAGCTGGGTTTTGTTTAACACGATGACAAAACTGTCTCCGGCTTTTCCACTTAAGCCGTCAAAATTGTCGTCGCATTCTATTTCCACGACTTTGATGCCTTTGCTTTCCAAAAGGGCGATTACATCCGTTATGCCATCATTCCCTAATCCCCATTCTTTGCGAATGGCGGCAGCCAGCGCGATGACATCTTCTTTCGTGCGGATGACCGGGTTGTGCTGGAGGGGAGTACTATCGTGCGACAGGCCACAGATTTCTTCGATTTCAAAATAGCGCTCGACATTGTCAAGTACCTTTTGTTGTACGGATTTTCCGGCCTTGGCCGACATGGAGGATTTCTTGCGGAACTCAATTCCCGATAAGGCGACGGTAAAGGGACGGAAGAAGTAATCCGTTTTGACTCCCAGGATACGGGCAAGACGAATCAGTACGGTGCTGTCGGGGAGCATCTTCCCGGCTTCGTACTTGCAAATTGCCTGGCGGGTAACAAGGCCTTCCAGTTCCTCTGAGAGGTCTGCCATGGAGAGCCCCCTCATTTCTCTGGCATTTTTGAGCCTTTGCCCGAATATTTCGTGATTGTAAGCCATAAGTGTTAGTTGGTAGAATTTGCTTTCGGTTGACAAATTTACGAAAATAAATTGAATTGTCAACCAAATGGCGAAAAAAATAGCGGAAACCCCATTGGGACCTCCGCTTACTTTTATATTACTCTGACGGTGACTTGTCGCCCCAGCCCGTTGAAAAGTTTGACCAGTGTGGAAATCTGAATGTCTGCCCGTCCGTTCTCAATTCGGGAGATGAAACTTTTCTTGGTTCCAATCTTTTCTGCGAGCTGCTGTTGAGTCAGTCCAGCCTTAGCGCGTTCTGCTTTTAGTTGCTCGCCGATGATGAAGGTGTCGCATTCCATATCATAGGAATTGCGCTCTGCAGTGCCGGGTGCCCCGAAGTCCTCTGCTATGAGGTCTTCGATAGGGGTAAGATTCATATGTTTAGTCTTTTCCATTGCTCTCCTCCTTTTCCTGAAAGTATTGTGCCATAATCTTTTTCGCCTTTTCCAAGGGCTCCGATGGAGTCTTCTGCGTTTTCTTTTGAAAAGCATTGAACAAAATCACTAAGTTGCCTTCATCGAAGCAGCAGAAGATTCTGTATGCGTTCCCTCCCTGTGAGACTCGGATTTCGTATAACCCGTCTTCCAGATGCTTCAAGAAAGTGATTGGCACGTCCTGAACAGACATAATCAGCTCATGTGCAAAGTTAACGAATTAGTTAACAAATTCCAAATTTATTTCATTATTTTGAATATCAGGTGCATTGAGGGAGGGAGAAAAGGGCAAGCCGGGGGAGGGCTTGCCCTGGGGCGCGGGTGCTGAATCCTCTGTGTGAAAGCGCAGCCCGGCCATAGGGGAATGCTTGGGAGGGGGGGACACAAAAAGTGCAAACGTTTTCCGTATCTGAGGTACCAGGTTCTCCAAAACCTATCACGAACAAATACGGTAAAACGTCTGCACTGGATTGCACAGACGTTTCCCGCTCGGGAACTCGTGATAAAGTAACTATGTTTGTAATCCAAATGAAGAACGCTCTCAGGGGCTTGTCGGCCCCTGCCGCTTGGCAGACCCCCGAGAAGTTTTTCATATGAAATAAAAGCTACTGATATTTTTGGCTACATTTATAAAGCCGAACATGTAACTAAAAATACAGTAGCTATGAGTACACAAAGTAAACCATTTTCCTTCAAAGGTCAAAGGATTTTTGTCGGACTTGATGTCCATTTGAGAAGTTGGTCGGTAACTGTTCTATCAGAACAGGCAGTATTGAAGAAGTTCACACAGGATCCAAGCCCTGTTGCCTTGAACAAGTTTCTGACCAACACTTATCCGGATGCGGAATATTACTCGGTCTACGAGGCCGGTTTCTGCGGGTTCTGGATACACTGGGAGTTGTGTAATTTAGGGATAAACAACATTGTTGTGAACCCTGCGGATGTGCCTACGATGGCTGGAGAGAGACTGCGGAAGACAGATGCCGTTGACAGCGGGAAGCTTGCGAGAAGTTTACGTGCCGGA
This sequence comes from Bacteroidales bacterium, assembly GCA_017480345.1. Taxonomy (GTDB): domain Bacteria; phylum Bacteroidota; class Bacteroidia; order Bacteroidales; family UBA932; genus Cryptobacteroides. Next base: position 124,464 of record JAFVAU010000025.1, on the reverse strand, counting down.
GAGTTGAAAGGGATTTATGTCCCGGATAGCGTGGCAACAGAGATACGCTCTTTGATAAGATTGAGAGACTCGTTGACAAAAGATCAGACGCGTCACAAGAACAGGATCAAGTCCCATCTAAGATATCTGGGGATTGATATTCCGGAGGAGTTTCAGCGCCCCGGATGCGCTTGGACCAACAAGTTTGTCTTGTGGTTGAAAGGACTGGAACTTGAGACGGATTACGGAAAGAAAACCCTTGATTTATTGATTGCACAGTATGAGGATCTTCGTGCTCAGCAACTCAAGCTGATGAAGGAACTTCGTGTTCTGTCAAGAACAGAGCGGTTTGAGGAGCCGCTTAAGTATTTGATGAGTGTTCCTGGAATTGGACAGTTAGCCGGTTTGACGATTTTATCTGAGGTGGATGATATTACCCGTTTTAAGGATGCTTCTTGCTTTGCCTCTTACATAGGTATCGTCCCGATGTGTCATTCCAGTGGTGCTCATGATGGGATTGGTGATATCACCGTTCGGCGCCACGCCAAACTGAGGTGGTTGATTGTAGAAGCAGCATGGGTAGCATCACGAAAAGATCCGGTCCTTTCCGCAGCTTACGTCGAATATTGCAGAAAAATGAAACCGAGCAAGGCCATTATTAAGATTGCAAGACGCCTGGTCAATCGTATTTATTTCGTCATGAAACATCAGCAGCCTTATGTCAACTGCTATGTCTCATAATGCAATTGAAATCCTGTCTGGTAAACAGACTTCCCTTGGGAGAGAGTACTTAAATTCCAATGCGGCGTTGACGTCCGCTTGTTAAAGCGTGTACCTCCTGCCTCCGTAACCTAATGCAGATACTTGCGGCTCTGGACTCAGTTGTCCGCTTTGGGAAGTTTGTTTACCGAGGATTTTTTAGAGTCTCTAATACCTCGATCTCTATGAGACCGATGGATTGTTATTGTTGCGCCCAAAATCAATCGTTTTGCAAATGCTTGATTTAGAGCGTCCTAAATAGAAAAGTCAAAAATAATTAGCCTATTATTTGGATTTCAACTGGGAACGGAAATTTGGAGATTCGGTACCGGTCCCAAAGCGAAAATCGCTGTATGTCTGTTGCTGCACGTGTGCAGCCTATTTGCCAGCAAATATAAGCATTTGTTTTGGTTTTGTGCAAATGCCACAACAAAGAGACGGCATTTTTGGCGGAAAATCCGTATATTTTTCGGCCGCGGGCGTATGAATGGCTCATGAATTTGGACTAATTTAAACCATTAATCCAAATTTCATACTATGATTTACGGTTACATCAGGGTCAGTACGGACCGTCAGACCGTGGCTAATCAACGCTACGAAATCAATAGTTTTTGCCAAAAAGAACATCTTGTTGTGGACGGATGGATTCAGGAAACCATCTCAGGAACAAAACAGGCGGAAGAGCGGAAGCTTGGGCGCCTGCTGGCGCATGTGAAAAAAGGTGACCTTATCATATGTGCAGATCTGTCCCGCTTGGGTCGCAGCCTATTTATGATTATGAATATCCTTAACACGTGCATGGAGAAGGAGTGCAGAGTGTGGACGATAAAGGAAGGATACCGGCTTGGGGATGACATACAGTCCAAGGTTCTGGCGTTTGCTTTCGGGCTGTCTGCCGAAATAGAGCGCCAGCTAATCAGCCAGCGTACCCGGGAAGCGTTGAGCCGGAAGCGGGCCGAAGGGGCTGTACTGGGACGGCAGATTGGTTCCAGGAACAAGCATTACAAGTTGGATGACAAGGCCGAAACAATTGCTCAGATGCTCAACAGCGGGTGCTCACAAAGAAAAATTGTAACTACTCTGGTTCCCCAGCCATAGGCCGTAGGCCGTGACCACTTGTCAACAATGATTCAAGCAATGATACTACGCCAGAACAAGGGTCGTAATGACCCGGAGGACCTCGAAGGGGTTCTGCCCGTTCTTGACCGCCGTCTGGATGATGGAGGCGACGGTGGCGTAGTTCTCCACGCCGGTCTCGGAGCGGAAGCATCCGCTGACCTTGAGTTTGGTCTTGGCCGGGCGGTTCTCGCTGTCGTTGTTGGTAGGCGGAACATCCGGATTAGTCAGGAAGGTGAAGACGTGGTCCTTATGCTTGGCAATGCTCTTCTTGAGCTTGTCCAGAGCGGTGTCTTTCCCGTCTTCGCTGGTGTATATGGGCGGTCTGGCAAGAAGCTCGTCCAGCCTCTCCTCCATCTTTATCCTCACTTCCGTCCCGATGTTTCCCTGGTTCCGCTGATGGACGGAGTCCCGCAGAAGGTCCAGCATGTCCAGGCTCCAGGCGTCATCAGGAAAGGCCTGCATCGTATAGGTAAGATTCCGCAACAGATGGGCAATACATATCTGATGGTCATCCATCCCGACTTCGTCCATAAAGTATGTCGGCCAGCGGTCAGTAACCCAAACCATCCCGCCCTGCTCCTCCTGAGAGAAGTGCTTGTTGACGACCTCGTGGCCACGGCTCTTGTCAAAGGCGATGTAGGTCACAACCTCGTTCTGGAAAGTCCAAAACCAGTTGTTCTTGCCGCCGACGTTGACTCCGGTCTCGTCGGATCCGGCCACCTTACCGCCTGCGACTCTCTGCCTGATCATCTCGTAGGGCGTCTTGGAGAGTTTGCGCATCGCATTCAGCATGTTAGACACGGAGCCTTCGCTCATATGGAGCCCGAAGATGGTCTCATACAGATGCGTGAGGCGCTTGAACGGGACGTTCTGATAGGTGCTCAGGTACGAGGTCATGGCCATGATGTTGGGGCCGTAGGACACCGGCGCATTCACATTCTCCGGGAACTGCCCTTTGCAGCAGTGGCCACAGGAACACTTGACCTGCATCTGAAGATGGTCGAACACCTTGGCCGCGTCCATGTCCAGCGGCTTTCCGCACTGCGGGCACACTGCCGCAGGATACCAGCGTTCCACTCCGGTGACATTCTCGGACTGGAGTCGGGTACTGCCCTGATGCCCCTTCTGCCCGCCGGACTTCCTGCCGGACGGCTTCCGCTGAGATTCTGTGTACAAATATCGCGGTGAAGGATGATGTGCTTTATCTGATGTTTACCATTAAGAATGATTCGGCGCTGAGCTATGAGCTTTCCACTCCATGGTTTGTGGTGGAGAGCCGGAGGCGGACACGCCGGGGACTGCAATATGAGAAGGTGGTCTTCCCCGGACAGAGTACAGGAATGGGGACAGTGGACCCTAATAGCGAGAGAAGGCTGGTATTCACCTTTGACAAGATAGTGCTGCTACGGGGGCAGGTTCTTCGCGTTTACTTTTATGAGCAGGGCGGAGTAAGGAATCTGTGACAATGATATTTGCAGAAGGGGACTTGAATCATGTCTGGCAGATGAAATGAGCAATCAGCAGGAAGAAATTGCGAAATGTTCGTAACTTTTGAAGATTATGATTCTTTAATTGTTAAAGTTATGTACACACACAAATCTGTTTCTGTCAAGGATTACTTTGCGCTCATTTGCTCGCGTTTGGAAACTGCGGGAAAACTGTCCACCTGCCGCAACTACCGGAACACGTACCGGAGTTTCTCCAAATTTGAGGGAGAAAACTCTTTTATGATGCAGGATCTTTCTCCTGAGCTGTTGTTCCAATACAATTGCTATTTGTACAATAGCGGCAGCGTGCGCAATACCGTCTCTTTTTATAACCGGATTCTGCGGGCCGTGTATAACCGGGCGGCAAAAGAGGGGATTGTGCCTTATGAAAACCGCCTGTTTGCGGATGTGTATACCGGCATTGACAAGACCAGCAAGCGGGCGCTGGACTTGATGTCGTTGCAGCAGATTGTTTCACTGGATTTGTCGGCCGAGCCGGAACTTGCTTTCACCCGCGATTTGTTCCTTTTCAGTATTTATGCCCGTGGAATGTGCTTTGTGGACATGGCTCACCTTACCCATGACAATATCTGCCTGAAAAAGGGAGAGATTGATTATGTGAGAAGCAAGACTGGACAACGTCTGTGCGTGAAGCTGGAACCTTGCATGGTGGCAATCATTGAGCGGTATTACAGGCTGTGTTATGACAATTATGTATTCCCCATTATCCAGAACGGGGACCCAGCCCGGGCGTTCAAGGACTATGAGTACCAACTTCAACGTCACAACTTATTGCTGAAAGAGATAGGGGCTCGCTGCCATATCCCTTTCCAACTTTCTACGTTAACGGCAAGGCACTCGTGGGCGACGATGGCCCGCAATGCGGATGTGCCCATCTCTGTTATCAGCGCGGGGATGGGGCATACCAGCGAAAAAACCACAAGAATATACCTGGCCGACTTGGACCAGGGGTTAATCGATGCGGCCAACCGCACGGTTATCGACCGGCTGATGCGGGACAGAAAGGTGCAATCGTAAAGCCCGAAAGAGAGCAGAGACAGGATGGGAAACAAGAAAAGTCTCTTTCGCAGAGACTTTTTCTACCTTGCAAAGGTATGAAAATTATACGGAAAAACAAACCATATTAGTGGATATTTTGGTGCACATTACACCAAAAATTCTCGTATCGCGCTTATTTTCAGTTGCTTATTCAATTAAAAAGTCTCTGCGAAAAAGATTGTTTAAGGAAGTGACTGAAAAGCAACACAATAGTATGTATTCTGGCCGGTATTCTGGAGCGGGGATTATCCTGCTTCAGGATTGTGCCTTGTCACTAGCGGCATCTTTGCTGTCGGTGTTGTTGGTCCGATGGTTGAGTGACCCTGTCCCCAATTATACGCAGACTGTTCTTGTTTGGCTTGGAGCGGCGCTATGCGCATCGCTTGTGGGGGAGATCCTCTCGGGCAGCCACCGGGTGGTCCGCCGCTGGGCTACCGTCCGTTCCACGGCCCGCCTTATTACCTGTATTCTGATTAAGGAGGTCCTCCTTGTCGTTATATTAATAATAGGTCTGGTGCATTTCCCGTCAATGGCATTAAGCGTTTTGGCGGTCATGACAGACGCCCTCATTACCGGGTTGGAGCTATTCTATATCCGTTTTGCCGTGCGTGTTTTCTCCAAGACAGAGGTGGAGAAAGTCAAGACCCGGGCCTCCTTGCGCAATGCCCTTGTATATGGTACGGACACTCCTTCGGTCGCCCTGGCCAGAGAGTTGTCAAAACAATACAATGTAGTAGGCTTCCTGACGGACAATCCCAATATGTCGGGACGTGTCATTTCCGATGTCGTTGTTTTCCATGTGTCGCAACCGGAGGATATCAAGAATTTGGAAATCCAGCTGGGAGGAATTGACTGCGTCTTTTTCCCTAAGCGGAATCTGTTCTCGAAGGACCAGCCCTCGGTGTCGTCCGGTACTCAGGCTACGTCGGATACTGCCATGGCCGACATTTCAACCATGTCCCGTCCCTCCCAGTATCTCAAGCGCGCCTTTGACATTCTTCTCTCCGGTGCACTGCTCATCATTTTCTCACCACTTTCACTTCTGTGCGCCCTCCTTGTCAAGTTAGAGGATGGAGGACCAATTCTTTACCGGCAGGAACGCATGGGGAGGGGAGGGAAGCCTTTCTACATCCTTAAGTTCCGCTCCATGCGGACCGATGCCGAGAAAGACGGCGCGCACTTGTATGCCGGCGAGAACGACTCCCGTCTCACGCGGGTGGGCGGTTTTCTGCGGCGTCACCATCTGGATGAACTGCCCCAACTGTGGAATGTGTTCCGTGGAGACATGTCGTTCATCGGTTATCGTCCGGAGCGTGAGGTTTATATAGAGCAAATCATGCAGCGTAACCCCCGGTACTCATACCTGTACCAGATCCGTCCCGGCGTTACCAGCTATGCTACGCTTTACAATGGGTATACAGACACGATGGACAAGATGCTCACGCGTCTGGACCTTGACCTGTATTACCTGAGGAACCAGTCCCTTTGGTTCGATGCCAAAGTGTTGGGACTGACGTTCCTGAGCATTGTCAGTGGAAAGGAGTTTTAGCCATGGCAGTTTCCGGTGCAATGATACAGCCTGCATGCTGGTATGTGGCCCATACGCGGTATTTCCGTTGGGAGATAAAGGTGCGAGACCTGCTCACGGGCCTTGGTGTGGAGAACTTCGTTCCAACGGTTCGCCGGAAAAAGACCCGTGGCGGGGGAACGCATGAATGCGCGGTAGTTCCCAATCTGGTATTCCTGAAAGCCACCAAGCGGGAGGCTACGGATTTGGTGAACCGCAGCTATGTCCCCATGTCGTTCCTGATAGACCATGCCACACACAGCATCATGACAGTGGACGACAAGGAGATGGAAGACTTCCAGCGGGTGTTCCAGACAAGTATCCAGGAGGGAGGGCTGATGGACAAGCCCCTGCGTGTGGGAGACCGCGTCCGTGTTATCAAGGGCCCTCTGCAGGGCGTGGAAGGCAATGTGCTGGAACTTCAAGGCAAACTCTACGTGGTAGTGAGCCTTGCCGGCCTGGTGTTCGCCAAGGCCCGGGTTCCCAGGGCGTGGCTGGAAAAAGTGAACAGTGAATCCTAAAATAACGTTATAAAGAAAATGAAATTCAAACGCAAGAAACAGTTTTATTCTCCCCCCCTCGTCCTTAAGCGGTACGAGGTTGAGATGGAGCAGGAAATCCTTGCCGGCAGCGTGGTGAATGACATCAATGCCTCTGGCATGAAGTCATCTGCGCAGGAACTGGAGCAGATAGATGCGTCCGACAGCGGGTTCAACCATGAATGGAATTGATGGAGGAAAGGAATATGAAAAGACTTTCGCTATTATTTGTCGTACTTCTTGTAACCGCGCTTTCCTGCACAAAAACACCGCGTGCCGGGGAGGGGATTACGTTCCGTGCCAAGGCATACAGCGCATCCGGGACGCCCAATACAAAAACGGTTTATGGAGACATTGAGAACACTTCCCAGACCTACCAGATGCTTCATTGGGCAGAGGGGGATGTGGTCCGCATTTACTGCCCGCAAGCCGGCCTTCAGGAAGATGCGTCCAACCACTTTGACGACTGCGTGGTGAACGGTGTGAGTACAAGCGGCACCACCAGCGTTGCCACGGTGGCCTCTACCCATGAGCATGGACTTGTGTGGGGGGAAGACAACCCGCATTACTTCTATGCGATTTATCCTTCCACCGCCACCAATGCCGCCAGCACAATAGTGGCTGGCGCCGGTAATGCGGTCACGGTGACCGGGACCATTCCTGCGGAGCAGACGCTCACCTGGACTTCCGGAACAACCGTTGTCGGGGCTCCGGACATGGATTATGCTTACATGTATGCTTCCACCAGCACGGCGCCCAACAGCAGTGTGGACTTGCAGTTCGTTCCCAAGTTTACCGCCTTTCAGTTGGAGATAGCGCCCAGCACCCGGCAGACAAGTGCGCTTACGTTAACCGGCTTCAGCCTGTCCACCACGGATGCCGCCCATGCCCTGTCCGGTATGTTCACCATCGCCGGTACAGTCGGGGCCGAGACCCTCAGCTGTTCGCAAGGTGAAACATCGGTCACAGTGACACTGAAGGACTCCAATGGCGACCCCATCGAACTCACAGCAGGCCAGACGCTCATAATAACCGTTTTCGCACTGCCTCAGGACCTGAACACGCTCACCATCTCCTTCACGGGAACGCAGATTGGAACTCGGACGCTTTCACTGGATGTGAACGGTACGCCGCTCACTTTCGTGGGTGCCAGGAAGTACCGTATCTACGGCCTCACTTTCCCTTACATCAACGGTATCGTGGGTGAGGGTGAAGGAATCAACTGGGATGGCAATATTGACGTGACGTCCGGCGGCGAGACCATCACCTGGGACGGACAGTCCAACATTGTGGGCGCCGGTACGGATGACGGCGCCATTGTGTGGGGCGGCATGGCCTCCATGGGAGGAAGCAATTCCGAGGATGTCTCCTGGGATGGCATGACCACCCAGGGCGGCAACTCCGGGGAAGGTGTCAATTGGGATTAACAATAAATCAATTATAAGCTTATGAAAATGAAAAAATGTTTGTTCGGGGCACTTATCCCGTCACTGCTGCTTGCCGCGGCGGGATGTAGCCATGAAGAAGTCGGCGGAAACGAAAAAGCGCCGGCCGACAAGATTAAACTTACTGCCACTATCGAGAATGTGCAGGACGAGGACGCCACCAAGGTGGACATCAGCACGGCTTCCGGTGCTTTCAGTTGGACGGAAGGCGACAAGATTGCGGTTCATACCAGCATCCCGTATTGGATGACGGCTACGCTGGAGAGCGGTGCTGGCACGGCTTCCGGCGTTTTCACGGCGGAGATGAATGATACTGACCGTGACGGCTATGCCATTTATCCTGCTTCGATGGCAGGTGGTAGCGCCAGTGCTCCTACCATTACCCTGCCTTCCTCCTACACGATTGACGGCAGTATGGATACTTTTTCTCCGCTGCCCATGATTGCAGTGAATTCCCCCAGTACGGCGCTTGCCTTCAAACATCTGGGAGGTATTTTCCGCATTACGCTGAATAATGTTCCCGAAACTACCAGAAGCATTGTGGTGACTACTGACAAGCAGATCACGGGCACTTTCACGGTAGAAAACCCCGGAACGGCTACGCCCACGATCTCAACCTCGGGATCGGCTTCATCAAATACGGTCACGTTCAATTTCTCCAGCGCTTTTGCTACCGATACCGACGGTGTTGTCCTGAATGTCCCGATTCCGGTCGGCGCATACAGCACGCTCAGTGTTGAGGCCTATAATGCGGCCGACGGCGGTGGTACCCAGCTTTCCGGTGCTTCCAATGACAATGTCCGAAGCATTTCCCGTGCGAGCGGCAGGAAGATTTCCATGGATATTACGTCCAATGAGTACAGAATTGGCAGCTTTGTCATTACGGATGCAAATACTCGTATCGGTGACGCCTCTAATGATGGCAATTGGACCACATTGACCTACGCTGCGGCGGATAAGCAGGCTACTCCGGTGGCGATCACTGCGGCAACCATTACTCGTATTGATAATAATGGTGACGGTGTGGTGGAAGACTTGGTCACAACGGATGACGGTGCAACGGTGATCAAGGTACGTGCGAAGGCTGGTGTAGCAGCCGGCGAATCCGTCGAAATGACCTTCAGGATGACGTACTACGATGACACCAAGACGGCCACCGTGACGGTGACGACGTATGATAATCCTGTTTCCGGAGGCGCCGGAATTGGCGGTGTCATTCTGGCACCGGGTAATGCAATCAAATCAGGTACCACTTGGACTAATGGTGCGTCGTATCTTGCTAACCTGCAGTACTATAATAATCAGGGTTCTGCTGGTTCTCCTAGCACTAGTCTTCAGGCATACTTCAACGCTGCCGTATCCGTTACATCGTTCGATGATTCTTATGGAACCGATTGGCGTGCTCCTAAGGAGGACGAACTGAAAAAATGGATTGGAAGTACTTCTCGTACTGGAGCCACTATTACGCTCAATGGTACGGCCAACCAGAGTGGTAAGTATTACACCAAGGTAAAGATTATAGGGCTGAATGGTATTGCAGCGAACGCTTCTTCGGGAGACGGTGTCCCGAATGGTTATACCGGTTACAGTGCTACGGCAGGCGCAGCTTATTTGCAGGGCCTGTTACTCTTCCCGGATGGGGCAACCATCTACTATGATTTTGCGAATGCAAATATGGCTGGTGCTGCTTTTGCGGAAATCTCGAAGGAGAATATAGATGAGTTGATTGAAGGTGGTTGTGCGTTCCTGCCCTGCGCGGGCCTCTACAACAGCGGCTGGTACTATAGTGGTACCTACGGCTACTATAGGTGTAGCGACAGTACGGTGTACCTGGGCTTCGGTTCCAGCGATGTCAATACCAGTACCAGCACCGATTACTACTCCGTGCGCCTCGTCCGAGATTATGAATAAGTCCCGCCGCCAGTAGCCTATCGGGGCTGCGAGCGAAAGGGCGGGACTTATGCAGTTGACGCTTTGTAGGATTTCCCGCGCGCCCGGCGCGCGGGAATTTTTAAAAGAGATATGACTTTTGCGGAAATTTTAAATACGGAGGATTCCAATACAAATTTGATATACTTGTATGTAGAAGGAGATTTTTTGGCTGCGTATGAGCGCTCTGCCTTCCTTTTCCATCGGTATGTATCTCCATTTAAGTTGAGCTATCGCTATGTAAAGGTGGTCAACCGCAATATGATTTCGTTGAGGTTTCCTAAGGCTTCTCTCCGGAAATGGCTGCATGACTGGCCCTGCAATCAAATCAACGAGCGACTGTTCTGTTGTGAGATTGGGAAACAGGTGGATGAAGCGGAGTATGAGAATTGGAGGGAATTGGCTTCCGTCGATGCGAAAGAGGACAAGCGCTATACACCGCACACCAGTGTCATCGAGCATCAGCCTGTATATAAAACGGCCTATGACGCCCTCCTGCATCTTTTGGACTTGACCAAACATGTGGAAAAGAATATGTGGGATCCGTATGCCATTTTTGCAAAGAGATTGTCTTACTCTATATGCTATGGTGTGAGAACGCTCTATGATGTATCAGACAGGGAACACGCTATAGATACTTTGAAAAAGGAATGTTCCGAGCTGCTTTTTGTTCTGCAAGTGCTGAAGGACAAGAAACAGATTTCGGTGGAATCCTTTGCCGTTAACAGCGAAAGGATTGATTCCGTGAGCAGGCAACTTGAAGGACTCCGCAGAACGGTTAAGGCTTAAGTATGCGGGGACAAATTGAATCAGCAGCCCACTGTAGCCCAACAGAATCGTTGACAACGTTACAGTCTTAGTTTATGGGAACAGTTAATCATATCATGTCTGCTGCGAGGTTGGAGCAATCATCCCTTGCAGCGTTCCTTAAGCGGCTGCTTTCAGCGCCCTGGTTCCTGCCCTGCGCGGGCAACTACAACAGCAGCTGGAACAATAGTGGTACCAACGGCAACTATAGGTGTAGCGACAGTACGGTGAACCTGAACTTCAATTCCAGCAATGTCAATACCAATACCAACACCAATTACAACTCCGTGCGCCTCGTCCGAGCGTCAATTTTAAGAGATGTCGTTCATGGATCCTTTCGCTTTTTCTTTATACTTTGATAATACATATGAATTGTGTCCGTGAGAAGATGTCTTGAAGACTCCGCAGAACGGTTAAGGCTTAAGTATGCGGGGCAAATTGAATCAGCAGCCCACTGCCACCCTCCAGAATCGTTGACAACGTTACAGTCTTATTTTATGGGATCAGTTAAACATATTATGTCTGTTGCAGGGTTTGAACTATCATCCCTTGCAACATTTCTCAAGTGGCTGCTTTCAGCGTCCTGTTCCTGCCCTGCGCGGGCTACTACAACACCAACAACAGCAGCTGGAACAATAGTGGTGGTACCGAAGGCAACTATAGGTGCAGTGATAGTACAGTGAACCTGAACTTCAATTCCGGCAATGTCAACACCAACAGCAACAGCAATTACAACTCCGTGCGCCTCGTCCGAGCGTCAATATCAAGATAAATTGCTCACGGACCTTTTCGTTTCTTACTATTCGGCCCGTTCCAACAAACGGAACACTCATAATCAGGTACGTTTTGAGCGGAATCTGTCGGAAAACCTTATCAGTCTCTATCATGAGATTCTTTCACGTCGATATAAGGTGGGACGGAGCATCTGCTTTATTATTGAACGGCCTGTAAAGCGTGAAGTTTTTGCCGCGTCGTTCCGGGACCGGGTCGTTCATCATTTGCTATATAATTACCTTGTCCCTATCTTTGACCCCATCTTTATTTATGATTCATATTCGTGCAGGGTGGGGAAGGGAACACTTTTTGGCGTCCAGCGTCTGGAACACCATATCCGTTCCTGCTCCAATAACTTTACCAAGGAGTGCTGGGTGCTGAAACTGGACCTGACCGGGTACTTCATGAGCATGGATCGGCAACGGCTCTATGATATCGTAATCTCAACTCTTCTTGCCAAAGGCAAGGATAAGGAACCGGAATATCCTACAATGGCCTTCCTCTTGAAGCAAGTGATTTTCAATGACCCAACCAAAGGTTGTTATGTGAAGGGGAAGCGCTCCGATTGGGAGGGGCTGCCTCCGACAAAAAGCCTGTTCCACTCCCGCGAAGGCTGCGGCTTGCCTATCGGAAACCTTACCTCGCAGCTGTTCAGTAACATTTATCTAAATGAACTTGACCAGTATGTGAAACGGGTCCTGAAAGTGAAGCACTATGGCCGCTATGTAGATGACTTTTACCTAGTGGACAACAGCAAGGAAAAGTTGCTTTCTCTGATAGAGCCTATTCGGAAGTTTCTGGATGAGAAGCTGTTTCTTGCACTGCATCCCAAGAAAATATATCTTCAGCGTCAGGAGAAAGGTGTCCAATTTCTTGGCTGCGTGGTGAAAAACGGGCATCGATACATGAGTGCACGCTGTCACAAACTCATGACAGAGAACCTTGCCAGAACGTATGCCTTTGAACCCAACCCCTACCTGGTCCGAGCCTGCGTGAACTCCTACAAAGGCTATCTGTCCCACATGGACCGTCCGGACATGCGCATGCTGGGACTTCCGTATTAAAAGACCGGACTTGTAATTCCGGATTTTTTGTTGTAAATTGCAGGAATAAAAAAGACACGTTATGGGAATGTACATTAATGTGGGCAATGCGGGTTTCCGGCGCGCCAGGAACGGGGAATACGTGGATAAATCGGGACTGATTGCCATTGTCAACCGTACGCTCAACTCTGAGCGCAGTTTCAGTTGTGTTACCCGCAGCCGTCGCTTCGGCAAGTCCATGGCGGCCAAGATGCTTTGTGCCTACTATGACAAGTCCTGCGATTCCAGGACACTCTTTGAAGACCTTGAGATTGCCGCAGACCCGGGATTCGAGGAGCATCTGAACAAGTACCCCGTCATTTTTCTGGATATTTCAGATTTTATCACTCGTTTTGATGGGGATACTATCGTCAGCGAGATGGACCGTAGAATTAAGGAAAATGTCAGCGAGGCCTATCCGGATATTGCGGTGGAGGAGAGCGATGACCTCATGGATTACCTTTGCCGCATTGTGGCTTCCACCGGGCAATCTTTCATCTTTATCATAGACGAATGGGATTCCATCTGCAGGGAGTTCGAGCCTGGCACCAAGGCCATGGACAACTACGTGAACTGGCTCCGCCGTCTGTTCAAGGGGGGGCAGTCTTCGCAGGTGTTCGCAGGGGTGTATCTGACGGGCATCCTGCCCATCAAGAAGTACAACACGCAGTCGGCCCTGAACAACTTTGTGGAGTATTCCATGGTCCGGCCCGTGAATATGGGGAAATACTTCGGCTTTACCAAAGATGAAGTGCGTTCTCTGGCAAAGAAGTACGGAATGGACTTTGACGAATTGGAGAACTGGTACGACGGCTATCAGATAGGTGACGAGCCTTCCATGTTCAACCCCAACAGCGTGATGATGGCGGTCCAAAACCACCTGTGCGAAAATTATTGGGCGTCCACCGCTTCATACGAAGCAATTTCCGACTATATCGGGATGAACTATGAGGGCCTGAAGGACGACGTCATCGCCATGCTTGTGCATGAACGCCGTGACGTGGATCCGGCGGGCTTCGGAAATGACATGCGGGACATCCACAGCAAGGATGACGTGCTTACTGTCCTCATTCACCTGGGTTATCTTTCTTACGACTGGCGGAAACGGGAGTGTTATATTCCCAATCGCGAGGTGTCCGAAGAAATGGTGAGAGCCATCAAGTCCAACAAGTGGAATAACGTGGCGGATTCGCTTTACAAGTCCAAGAAGCTGCTTAAGGATACCCTGGATGGCGACGAGGAAGCCGTGGCAAAGGGTGTGGAACTGGCCCATGACGACAATACCAGCATTCTGAGCTACAACGACGAGAACTCCCTCTCCTGCGTGCTGAGCCTTGCCTATTACTATGCCCGCAACGACTATATCATGCACCGGGAACTGGCCTCGGGGAAAGGTTTTGCGGACATTGTCCTTATTCCTCGGAAAAACGTGGATTCTCCGGCCATTGTCATTGAGTTGAAGGTGAACCAGAATGCCGATGCCGCCATAGACCAGATTCGCAGGAAGGAGTACCCTGCCAAGGTTGCTGAATATTCCGGAAACCTGTTGCTGGTAGGAATCAACTATAACCGTGAAACCAAACATCACAGCTGCCGGATAGAGAGGTTGAGTCTCTAGGAAAAAATCTTTTCATGCGAAATATATCAGGACACGTTCATTCGGCCATAGTGATGGCCGTTTTACCCTTTTTTGTATGCTGTTGCAGCGGGGGAGTGGGTTTTTCTTCACGTGAGGCCCGCCAGGCGCTGAATGCCGCCATGGCGTTGGACGGCAGCGGAGAGACTTCCGAATCCGACTCCCTTGCCGGGTGGCTTATGACTATTATTCGCAATTTGGCGGCACGTATGACAAGATGATTTCTGAGTACTGCCTTGCCGGAGCGGATTCGTTATTGTCGCGGGGGGAGCCCTCAGATTAGGGACTTCAGTATTACCTGTACCTGCTGAAAGCCGACATCGCTGTGGAACGCGGCAATGAACAGGAAGCCCGCAATTATTACAACAAGACTGAGGCTACCGGCTATACTCTCCCTTTGAGCAGTTACGGAAATTACTACTTCCTTTCAGATACCCCTAAAGCAGATTCCCTGATGACTGTGATGCTGGGCAATGTGAAATCCGGCGTGGATAGCATGGTCTTCTTTGAATTCCTTACAGAAAACTCACGTCTGAGAGGAGATTACGAGCAGGCGTACCTGAATCTTTCCATGGTGGATAAAATCCAGGACAGGATGTATTCTACCATTATTTCCCAGTCTGCGACCAGGGCCCTGCAAGCCTACTTTGAAGAGCAGTTCCATGCCGAGCATGAACGCAGACGCGCCCAGTTGCTGATGGCCGCTCTGATTATCATGCTGTTGCTTATCACGATAGCTGTCTCCATTGCGCTTTTGAAACGCCGTCGCAGGCAGATTGAAAGAGAATTGTCCCGTGTAGAGGAGCTGAGCCGTGACTTGCGCCTGGTGCGTGCGGAAGCCCGGCGCTCCGACCTCATTGTCAGCGAATTGGTGAATGACAAGCTCAGAAGCATGGCAACCCTCTCCGAATCCTATATGAACTGGTCGGACGACGCTGTCCGGAAAAGGGAAATCCGGCACGGAAGGACGGGGAAGGAGGACATTATCCTTGAGTTCAGGCAGGAATTGGCCGAGCTGCGCAGTGACCGGAAATTTCTCCGTTCCATAGAGGAGATGTTGAAACAGACACAGAATGGCGTTATGGAAAGCTTGCGCAAGGACTTTTCAGGGAATAATCCCGGTCTCCCCAGATTCCGCGAAACGGACTTTGTCGCCCTCCTTCTTTTCTTTGCAGGCTTTTCCAACCCGGCCATCAGCTTTTATATGGACCTTACCGACGATGCACTCCGTTCCCGCAAGAAGCGCTACAAACAGGTATTCCTTTCCATGGAGAACGAGCGTGGCGATACGTATTATACCCTTCTCGTCAGACCTTCCAGAGGATGACATTCTTATGCCACAAATTATTTCTTCCATTTGTTGAATATCAATAGTTTAAGTTCCTATTTTGACATGCATTGACACGTGGTAGAGCCAAACGGATAACCTAACTTCGTGTGAACTTTTAAAACACACATGTTATGAAAAAATTGCTCTTATTCGGCGGCATACTTGCCTTGTCAAGTAGCTTCTCGTTCTCGGCAACCACGGCAAGCGGTGCCATTCCTCCGTGGATTCACAAGCCTATCATTCTTGGCGACCCCAAGCCGAATCCTGACATCAAGCGCCCCGGGCCTTTCACGCCTAAACCTAAACCGACGAATGTCGTAAACCAGGTGGAAGTATCGCTTTTCTAAAGGCTGGTGTTCCATGCCCCTGCTTCCTATACTTTTATGGTAGCAGGGGCATCATTTTTTAGAAATTGACTGTGTGAGAAATGACTACGCTGGAAAAACTCTCATTGGAAAGTGAAAATACAGGTCGCATGATATTGCTTCGTGAAGGCATGTTCTGGCACCTGTATGAGCGTTCCGCCTTTCTTTTTGTCAAGCAGGTGAAACCGCTGAAACCCACCCGCCGTTTTGTCAAGATTGCCGGGCAGTATACAATAAGCGTGGGGCTACCGGACGGCTCCCTGGAATCCTATATCGGTGGATACGAGCGCCTGGTGGACACGCCGGACCGGATAGAGGTGAAGTCTCCAATCGCGGTTGATGAGGTGGCGTTCCATAACTGGAAGGATGGCGCCGGGCCTGCCGTTCCTGCCGTTCCGGCTGCAACCCGGCAGGTGGAAACCAGCAGTATTGAAGTGGCCCTGCGTGACTTTGACCTGGCCAACAGTACCCCCATGGACTGCATGCATTTTGTCGCCCGTCTGAAGCTTCTGTTACCGGCCCGTTGACCGCGCTCTTTTCCCGGAACCAAAATTTCGGACGGGATTTGTTGTGCATTGCATTTAATTTTATTACCTTTGCATCCAAATGGACGCGATTTCCATCATTTTCTTTCCCAGTCCTGCCATGCAGGATTGACGGCGAAGCCGTATTTATCCCTATAGTTTTTCAATGAAGAAATATCTCGTAACTGCACTCGTTTGCGGGCTCTTGTTTGTGTCCGGAACGGCCAGGGCGCAGAAGTATTCCATCCAGACCAACGTGCTGGACTGGGCCACCTTGTTTACCTTCAATCTTGAAGGGGGCATCTCCATGTCGCAGCACTTCTCGGCCCACCTGGGTTTCCGTTACAATCCCTGGAGTTTTGAAAAGTCCAATGGCTCTTCCTTCAAACTCCAGCAAACCGCCTTCTACGGAGGCGTCCGCTATTGGCCCTGGTATGTGAATTCCGGTTTCTGGGTGGTGGCCAAGCTCCAATACCAGTCGTTCAACTATGGCGGATTCAGCATCCCCGGAATTATTGATGAGAACGGCTGGCAGGGAAGCGGGGGCTTCGGCCCCGGCATCGGCCTGGGATATACTTTTATGTTGAATGAGTCTGTAAACCTGGAAGTGGGCGCTGGCGGCTGGGTGCCCAATTACCGTGACCTTGGCCTCCGTGTGCTGCCCGACTTCCTTTCCCTGAGTTTTGTATATGTATTCTAAGCATCTGACATCCATTCTATTCGCCGTTTCGGCCCTTGTCGTTGTGGGATGCGCAACGCAGCGAAAGCTTGACAAGTTGTACAGCGGCGAGGTCGCGCTCCCGGCCATTGTGGGCAAGGATACTACATCCAAGGTCCCGCAGTTCGACCGTTTCAAGACCCTCAGAGACACGCTTAAAGTGTATGATGAGAGCACTGGCCGGGACCTTTTCTTCATGAAGACTTTCAAGGATGAAAAGACGGGTGAAGTCACGGCCTCCGAGGTGCTGGAAGCCGCAACTGTCACGGCCCGCTTCCGCCACATCTCCGAACGGAACGGCGAGGTGGACCTGTACTTTGACATTATTGTCCCTCCCTCCGTGTGCGACAGCCGCTGGCAGGTGCAGTTGTTCCCAGACCTGTATGCTTTGGACGACAGCGTGCGGCTGGATCCCGTAATCATTACCGGCACGGAGTACCGTAAGGCGCAGCTTCGGGGGTATCAGCAGTACGAGAAACTCATGGCGTCCCTCATCACGGACCCCAACTACTACTATGAGCGCAGGAATTTCGAGATTTTCCTGGCCCGCAACCTTCCGGAAATCTACTCCCTTAAAGGTGATACCACCATTGTCTCCGACGAGTCCTTCAGGACCCGCTACGGCCTGTCCCAGCAGGATATCCTGGACCATTACTCCCATAAAGGCCGACTTCGTCGGAATCTGCGGAAGAAAAACCGGCTGACTCGGATGCACGACCAGCTCAAGACGTTCATCGAAAAGGAAGGGGTGCGCCTGGATACCGTCCTGGTGAACGAGAATGGCACTTTTACCTATGAGTATGTTCATACGGTGAAAACCAAGCCGGGCTTGAAGAAGGTGGATATCGTCCTTTCCGGCGAGGTGCTTGAAAAGGGGGAGGTGATATATCTTATCCCGCGTTCAAAGCCTTTTACCTTCTATATATCGAGTACGTCCACCCTTGCCAGCCCGGAAGAAAAATACCTGGAGAAGGTAACCGAGCGCCGCGTGGCCGCCAACTTGAGTATCGAGGTGGATTTTGCCATAGGGCGTTCCGACGTGGATGAGAAGCTCGGCCGCAACCGTCATGAGCTGGGCCGGGCGCGGAAGGTGATGTCGGCGCTCCTGCAGGACCAGGTTTACGACATGGATTCCATCGTGGTGTCGGCCTACTGCTCTCCGGAGGGTTCTCTTTCCTTCAATGACAGGCTCTCCCTTGAGCGCGGACGAAGCATCTCGTCGTACCTGAACGATTATGTCCGTGCACAGCAGGATTCCCTGGAAGCCGAATTCGGCATCACCATGGATGAGAACGGCAATCCGGTGAAGTTCGTCCGCCGTTCCATTCCGTTTATCAGTCAGTCCGTGGGCGAAGACTGGCTGACACTTGACATGCTGGTCGCCCGCGACAGTACGCTGTCGGCACAGCAAAAGGCCGACTACAGTGCCCTTCGTGACACGCGTGACATTGACAGGAGGGAATACCTGATGAAAGGCCTGGATTCGTACCCTTATATCCGCGACAGCCTTTACACGAAACTGCGTCGGGTGGAATTTGAATTCTATCTGCACCGCAAGGGCATGGTGCGCGACACGGTTGTGACGACCACGGTGGATACCGTCTATCGCGCCGGCCTCAAGGCTCTTGA
Source organism: Bacteroidales bacterium (assembly GCA_017480345.1). Taxonomy (GTDB): domain Bacteria; phylum Bacteroidota; class Bacteroidia; order Bacteroidales; family UBA932; genus Cryptobacteroides. The sequence continues at coordinate 105,716 of JAFVAU010000025.1, read as the reverse complement.
GGAAATGGATTACCAGACGGCGGCCAACCTGCTGGCTCCCTACAAGGACTACAATACGGCCGTGGCGGCAATCGGTGCGGACCGCAATCATGTTGCGCTTGACATCCTTTCCAAGCTGCCTCCTTCGGCAAAGGTCCACTACCTGCTTGCCATCGTGTACTCCCGGTTCGGGGATGAGAGCACGGCCGTCCGTCACTATCTGACGGCCTGCAAGCTGGACCGCTCCATGGTGTTCCGTGGCAATCTGGACCCGGAGATTTCGAGGCTTGTCAAGGCGTATGGCCTGAATAGGGATGACGATTCTGATTTGTAGATAATAAAAAACAGTATACATGAAAAAGTTAATTCTTTTCTTTGCTTTTCTCGTCGGGGCCGTTATCCCGTCCGGAGGGCAAAATTCCGTAAACCAGCCCGAGGAGCGTGCGGGTGCCGAGCGTCCGAGCAAACCCATCTATCTGGCTGTGCAGGGGTCCATCCTGCTCTCTGTCAACGAGAATGTTTTCTCCTATGTGGATAACAGGCGGATTCCGGACCTGCTCACTCCACAAGGGGGGCTACAGCTGGGATACTATTTCACAAACAACTGGTCCATGCGCCTGGCCGCATACTTTGGCCAGAACGCTTCGGCCGCCAATACCGTGGACACGGCCGCACATGGCTTCTATCCCTACAAGTTCAAAAGCGCCAACTTTTTCCTGGATGTCGTGTTCGACTTCCTGAGCCGCGGGGATGCCGAGAAACTGAGAACCTTCTATCCCAGAATCTATTTTGGCTTGGGATATGCGCATACGTTTGGCTTTACAGACTCCGGCCATCCCTGGCAGAAGATTGACCCGGTGAACAATGAGTTCGGCTTCCGGCTTGGCTTTATGGGCGAGTTTGCCGTGAACCGTACCTTCAGTTTCTTTTTCGACCTCTGCGGAGAAGGGTATGGCGACCAATACAACGGCCTTCAGCCGTCGGTTGAAGACCAGAATAAGAAGCAAGGATATGCCGGTTTCCCGCTGGATCTCCGTTTTGTGGCTTCACTGGGTGTAATATTCCATTTTTAAGGGGAGGAACGAACGATGATACGTAATACAATTATTTCTGTGTTCGTCTTGCTTGGTACGGCTTTCGCCGTGCATGCACAGGGGCTGTCGACCAAAGATATTTCTGTTCCCGTGCGGGAATACCGGCCCCGTCCGGGCTTTTTTGTGGGCGTGGGCGGTGGCCTTAACCTTGGTATGAACGGCCGCGCTTTCCGCACCCGCGAGTTCTCGGGCCTGGGTGCCGGCACGGCCCTGGACCTTTATGCGGGGATGATGACCCGCAAGGGTACGTGGGGCTTCGGCCTGGGCTTCCAGGGGCTTACCATCTCCGACCAATATGTGGATTATGGCAAGCGGCAGTACTTATATGCCCATGGCGATGTATATTTGAGGTTGGCCGGAGCTTTTGTGCCCTATCTGCACGTGGGTGTCGCCTTCTCCAAGGGCGTTTCACCGGCCGGCGGTATTGGCGTAATGTTCCCCATCAAGATGTCTGAGAATATTCAGCTGGTGCCCAATCTCAAGCTTTCCGCCGTGCGGGGAACCATGCTCAGCGACGATGCTTCTACCGTGGGTATGGTGGCCAGTGCAACCATCGGCCTGCGCTTCAACATTGGCAAGGAAGGTCGGCGCAAGAAAGCCGTCCAGCATGTGGCGGCACTGATGCCTGAGCCTGAGCCCATACACGATACCGTGACGGTTGTGGTGCGGGACACTGTTACCGTGAAGGAGAAGGAGTATGTGGTTGTACAGCAGGTGGTTTCCCAGGATGAGAAGCTTAAGAAGCAGGAGGAGAAGTTCAATCGCGACCTTTCTGGCGCCGTGCTGTTTGAGACCGGTTCTTCCACCCTTACTTTTGCCGCCAAGCGCATTCTTGACGAGGTGGCCTATTACATTCAGGAGAACCCTGGCCTGCGCACCCTGGTGGAGGGCCATACAGATGACGTGGGCGGAGACGACTACAACATCCGTCTGTCCCGCAGCCGTGCCGCCGCTGTGGTGGACTACCTTGTGATGCGTGGTGTGAACCCCTTCATGATTACCTCCGTGGGCTATGGCAAGAATCGCCCCGTGGCCCCCAATACGTCTGCTGAAAACCGTCAGCGCAACCGTAGGGTTGAGATTCACTTCACCAAGGCTGGGGAGGGGAAGTAGGATAATTTTTATCGCTATTTAGAGAAGGCCGAAGGCGCAATACCTAAGGCTTATGATGTTGAACTTCTTGTGGCAGATTTTTCTGTCGATTATGTCCGGTATCATTCTTTGGTTTATTGAAGATTGGCTGGACAGGAGGCGGAAGGGAAAGTGAAAGAAAGTGAACTTCCCAAGTCTTTTGAAGGCTCTCAGCCTTTCAAAAGACTAGCAACCACAGGAGCCCACGGTTTTGAGACAGTACCCAGTTCACTGTTACGCTGGCAAATAGTTACAGTGACGATGTTTAACCAGCCTGAGGCCTTCTCTTTTTTGTAATATCTTAGTTTTAGTCTTTGTGGAGTGGTAGAGTTTAGAGGTTTTTAAACTATGGTCGGCAGTATACTATTCCGGTATAAAGATGTTGCGATACGTAAGTTGCAGGATTTGTCGGAGAGAAGAATGCTCTCTTCATTGGCCGAAGCTGGCGTGGATATCGACGGGAAAGGCATATCATTCAAGGGGAAATGTTATTTGTATATCAGTCATGGTTCGAGGGTGTTTATTGGTGATGGCTTTATATGCAATTCCGGTCGTTTTGCAATTGATAATGGTGGTCATTCCGTGATATCTGTTGGAGACGGTGCAACGTTGTCCATAGGGGCACATTCCGGGATGTCCAATACGTCCATTCAGTGCCGTGAAGAGATTGTTATCGGTGATTATGTAAATATTGGTGCCGGATGCTTGATTATGGACTCTGATTTCCATAGCAAGGATTGGATGGTGAGGCGTGACAGGGTTTTGGACAGGCAGTCGGCAGATAAGGCGTCCGTCCATATCGGCAACGATGTTTTTGTGGGGGCGCGTTCCATTATCTGTAAAGGGGTTACGATAGGGGAAAGAGCAATCATCGCAGCTGGCTCCGTTGTGGTGAATGATATTCCTGCAGATTGCCTTGCAGGAGGGAATCCAGCAAGGGTGATAAGGAGTTTGAGGTAATGAATATGCAGAAGCTATCAGCTACCATATTTGACAGTAAACTGCTTTTTGGTGGGATAGGAATGTTGCTTGTTCTTCTATATCATCAGCCCGTGGGAGATTCAGCCATAGGAGAGTTTTTTTATCCGGCACTTGTCGGTGTGGATTTTTTAATGTTCTTTTCAGGATACGGACTTTGTTATTCTTACCATAAGTACCCGCTTGGCGAGTTTTACAAGCGTCGCATGTTTCGGATTTTCCCCGTTTGGGCTACACTGGGTTTCATGGTAAGTTTCCGGTTCTCAGACTATTCAGTTTGGGATTTTGTCTGCAACATGACAGGCCTTTATTATTATGGTTTGGGTGGAGATGTATACGAATGGTATCTTGCCGCGATTTTGCTTTTCTATGTTGTTTTCCCTTTACTATATCGGGGAGCAAAGATCCTTTTTGCCTGTAACCCTTCGTTTGTGTGCGCAGGAATTTTGTTGATGTGGTTTCTTATATTGGGGCTTGTCGTTGCATTTTCTTTCCCATGGTACTATCAAGCGGCTTTAGGGCGGCTTGTGATTTTCTTTCTGGGAATCCTCTGCTATTTGAATCGGAGTAATTTTAAGGTCGGATTGATTGGCTTTTCTTTGTCTATCCTTCCTATTTTATTCCTCTATGTAAAAGGACTGGTTTATAGAGATTTCCTTGTCTATATTTTTGCACCAGGGGTTGTGGCCATACTATCTTACCTGATACCCCTTATTAAGCGTTTGGACAGATTGTGTGGCTTTCTTCAGTTTCTTGGCAAGTATTCCTTGGAGATTTATGCCGCAAATGTGCTTGTGCTGGTCTATGGTAAGGTTTTATATCACGGTGTTGTCCCTGTAATTGGATACTGGGGACTTCTCGCTGTGTCCATTCCAGCCTTCATTCTGGTGAATGCCGTCGCACAAAAGCTTATCAAAGCATATCAGGATTCTCTTTCTGTATAATAATGTCGGCTTTTTCCTGCTTGTTTAGATTAATGTTCGATCCGGTATCCCGTATGAGAAAGTATTTACTCAATAAGAGACGCTGGCACGGCATTGTTCGATTTGACAGCTCAGTAAGAATTGCGGATAATGCGTTTTTCGAGGGCAACAATTCCATTTTGGGAAATTCCACTTTTGATGGGATTATGGGGTATGGCTCCTATATTGGGGAGGAATGCCATGTGGAAGCGGAGATTGGACGGTTTTGCTCCTTGGGAAACAGGATCTGGATTACGCGCGGCACGCATCCTTTCAAGGCTCCATACGTGAGTACCTCGCCGGTGTTTTATTCGCCGAGATTGCAGACCATGGAAAGTTTTTCCGAAGTCGAGCTTTTCAATGAAATATTGCCTCCTACGCGAATCGGAAATGACTGTTGGATAGGAGTAAATGTATTTATAGCGGGTGGACTCAATATAGGAGATGGTGCGGTGGTGCTTTCAGGTGCATCAGTAGTAACAGATGTGCCTCCCTATGCAATTGTCGGCGGAGTTCCGGCCAAGGTGATAGATTACAGATATGATGCGAGCACTATTAGCTGGCTTTTGAATCTGAAATGGTGGAATCAACCATTGGAAGGGCTTCGTGCTAATTGTGAATCATTTTGCGACATTGAAACGCTTAAGAAACGATTTTGTGAAGATTAGCGTTATCACCATAAACCGTAACAACTGTGAGGGGCTTCGCAGAACTATCGACAGCGTGGTTTGTCAGAGTTTCCAACCCTACGATTTCATTGTCATAGACGGAGCTTCCAGCGATGGCAGCGCTGTTTTGCTGGATGAGTACGCTCAATATATCACATTTTCTATAAGCGAGCCGGATAATGGTATTTATCATGCGATGAACAAAGGTGTGTCTGCAGCTCGGGGAGAATACTGCATTTTTATGAATTCAGGCGATGTGTTCCATTCAAAAGATGTTTTGGAGCGTTTCAATGTGTTTGCCCCTGTTGAGGACATTATTTGCGGAAACGCCTTTATCATGAGCACGTATCCATTTGTCAAACGGGCTCCCGAAGAGATTACATTCCGTTTTTTGTATAAGAACGCACTCTGCCATCAAGCAGTCTTTATTAAAACGGAATTGCTCAAAAAGTTTCCCTATGACGAGTCGCTTAAAATTGTTGCGGACCGTAAGTTTTTTTTTGAGGCGTTGGTTAGGAATAACGCTTCTTATCGGCCTGTTGACGTTGCAGTTGTTGATTACGATGCAGGTGGTTATAGTGCAAGAAACCGTTTTTTCTCTCAGCAGGAGTGGGAGAATGTTTTGTCCAAAGAGCTGCCAGTCCGTATTCTGGAGGATTATGGCAGGGAAGTATTCGGCCCCCTCTATTCATCGACAGCATATGAGCGTTTTTTTCTGGAATTGGGACGTCGGAATTATAGGAGGCCAGTCTATAGCATCGTCCGTGCGCTTATTCTAATACTTTCTGTGGTCATTCCTAGTGCCCGTTTTTCCCGAGTATTTCCTTCTGAATCAGATCAGGTTATATGAGCGAATTTCCTTCCTATTTGCCGGTGCAGGTATTTTGGCATAAGGTGTTGTACAAGTTGAACGACTTGTATACTAAGACTTTCCCTCATGAATCAATATATCACAGGCCTTCTGAATCAGCTCAGGAGGCCTCAGATAAAATATATAAGTTGCTTTCATCCCCATATCCCTGCATGATTGCGCGTTACGGTTCGGTGGAACTCTACTGTCTGTGCAATTATTTGGGAATTTTGGCTGGCAAAAAGCCGTTATTGGGATTCGTGAAAGGGGAGGTTGAACCTTGGTGGTGGGCACCAGAGCGTGTTCGAAATATGGGATTCAATGCCGGCTTCTTCCCTCTAGAGGAAAAAGAAATAGTCCGTTTTTGCCAACTTATGCTGGAAGATGCAATAGAGGTTGATCTCCTGGCTAGTTGGCTTTCCAAAGAATTGCGACTGGACACCTCATTGCTGGGAAAGGATCGGATTTTTCTTCCCCATTTGGAGCCTTGGTACGCTGAATTGCCATGGACACGCGCCCTAGAAGGGAAAAAAGTGCTGGTTGTACATCCTTTCGCTTTACAGATGGAACGGCAATATGCTCTTCATCGGTGTGAACTGTTTAAAAATGCCCATATTCTTCCCCCGTTTGAGTTAAAGACGTTGGCAGCGGTACAATCGTCGGGAGGGGAAGTCGGCCATGGATTCCGCAGTTGGTTTGATGCCCTTTCAAGGATGAAGCGAGAGATGGACAAAGTTGATTACGATATTTGTCTCATTGGCTGCGGAGCTTACGGTTTTCCTTTGGCTGCCTATGCTAAGCGGTCTGGAAAGAAAGCTATACACATGGGGGGCGCCTTGCAACTTTTATTCGGTATAAAAGGAAACCGTTGGGAAAATCCTTTATATGGTGTTAAAGAATGGGGCTTACCTGAATCTTTTTACCCCAACATGTTCAATGGTGCCTGGGAGAAGCCGGATTCTGCCTCGCGCCCTTTATATGCGCAACAGGTGGAAGGTGCTTGTTATTGGTAGTATATTATGGAGTCTTCGTACATGCAAAAAATGGTTATTACTCCACACAAGAGTTTGTGGAGCATAGACTGGAAAGAACTATGGCGATATCGGGACCTTGTTGGCATGTTCATCAGGCGGAATATCGTGGTTCAATACAAACAGACTATCATTGGACCTCTTTGGTATATTGTACAGCCGGTCTTGACCGTCATTATGAACATGATTGTTTTTGGCGGGATAGCGAAGATGAGTACAGACGGTGCGCCTCAGATTCTTTTTTACATGGTGGGAAACATCTGCTGGTTTTATTTTGCAGACTGTCTTAACCAGACATCCACAACTTTTTCTGCCAATCAACGTATGTTCGGGAAGGTCTATTTCCCGCGCTTGGTGGTCCCTATAGCGGTTGTAGTAAGTAATTTGCTTCGTTTTGGAATCCAGTTCATGTTGTTTGTTGCCATCTATGGCTATTTCCTGTTTAACAGTGCAGAGGTGCACCCGAATGCGGCGCTTCTATTATTGCCGGTCCTGGTGGTCATGACGGGCGGACTGGGACTGGGTTTTGGCATATTGGTATCGTCTTTGACCACCAAATATCGGGACTTGACCATCTTGTTCAATTTCATAGTGCAACTATGGATGTATGCAACGCCTATCGTTTATCCACTTAGCATGATAGGAAAGAGGTCTCTTCGCACGTTCATTATGATAAATCCCATGACATCCATCGTAGAAACATTCCGATATGCCACCCTTGGCCAGGGGTATTTTTCATGGGCTTTATTGGCGTATAGTTTTATTTTTATGCTTTTGTTGCTCGGTTTTAGCATAGTTATTTTCAACTCTGTCCAGCGTAGCTTTATGGACACAATCTGATGGAGAATGATGGAGAAAGCCATTGAATTTGAAAATATTGGGAAACAGTACAGACTTGGCGTTATTTCTACAGGAACCATCAGCCACGATTTGAATCGCTGGTGGTCTGTCCATATCTTAAGACGAGAAGACCCCTACCTGAAAATTGGGGAAGTGAATGATCGTTCTCTCGCAGGGGAGAGTGATTATGTCTGGGCTCTGAGGAATATTAACTTCTCTGTGGAAAAGGGAGAGGTTGTCGGTATTATCGGGAGGAACGGTTCCGGAAAAAGCACGCTTCTGAAATTGCTTTCCAGGGTGACCTCTCCTACTACTGGAAAAATAGTAGCAGAAGGAAGAATAGCCTCTCTTTTAGAGGTGGGAACCGGATTCCATCCAGAAATGACTGGGCGCGAGAATATCTTCCTCAACGGAGCCATTATGGGAATGACCAAAGCCGAGATAGCCCGGAAATTGGATGAAATTGTAGATTTCTCAGGATGTGAGCGATATCTTGATACTCCAGTGAAACGCTATTCGTCAGGTATGATTGTTCGTCTGGGATTTGCCATTGCTGCGCATTTAGAGCCGGAAATTCTTGTGGTGGATGAGGTCTTGGCTGTAGGAGACGCGGAGTTTCAACAAAAAGCGATTGGGAAAATGCAGGATGTTGCTCAAGGGGGAGGGAGAACCGTGCTTTTTGTCAGCCATAACATGAATGCCGTTCGAAACCTTTGCCGCCGCGGAATTGTATTGAACAATGGGCAATTAGTCTATGACGGTGCGGTCAATGATGCTGTTAACTTTTACTTGCATAACGGATGTGATTCGGATATTGAGGGAAAAGAAATTACGGCATACATCAGCTCTTCCGCCTACTATATTCGCATCGATAAGATACTTTATAATGGAAGCTCCCGGGATGTTACAGTGATTAGCAATAATCAGTCTTATGTTGACTTAATTGTGGAAGGGCACACGGAATTACCTCTTAAAGCAGACCTTTCCCTTACTATCCGAAATATGGATGAAACTCCTCTGGCTTCTTTGAGTACAGGTCATTTTACGGGCCTTCTAGACCATGTCCCTGCTGGAGATTTCGTGCTAAAAAAAAGAATCAGGCTGCCGCACTTTCTTTTTAAAGGGACATGCCTTGTGGACATAGCTTTGCATCAACCAGGAGTCTCGATGCATTTTTATGCTCCTCGCGCAGTAAGGATGGAGATAGAAGGAAATACTGGCACATACGGACATGCATTGCAAATTAAGGACAATGGATTGGTTGGGCTAGAATGTAATGATATTGAATAAGGTTAAAAATAAAATAAAAGCTGTATTGTTCCCGTTTTTAGGCTATCCAAACGGATGGATGCGGGATGTTTACGTTTCAAGGGTAGGAACGCAGAACCCATGGGCCTATGTCTCATACATAGCGGACGTTTTTTATGAACTTGATAACGATGAGTATCTGGCTTCCCATCAAAATGTACGGGAAGCTGTGGAAATTGTCCGCGCACTGAATCGGCAGGGCATGAATGTTTATGTTCAAACGTTCCATTCTGCAATAAGTTTGCCCGCACTTAAAAATGTCCGTTTGGTATTTGGCGTGGAACCTAATTATAACAGGGCTTGCCAATTGTACAAGGACGCATATATGATTTATTATGCTACCGGTGCCTATGCCGAACATCAGAATAATCAGGTCATCGTAAGCACAAATGCATTTAACGAGAAATATGGCAGTAATCTGCCCTATAGGCGCTTATTGAGTAACCCCCATTCTGCGGATGGCGCCTTAGTGGCATATGAATACGCTGACAAGATGCTCATGATTGGGAGCTCTTTTACCCTTGCGACATTTCCTGTTCATTTGCAAAAAAAAATCTCTTTTATCCGTCAGAGTACACAGGAATTGAATGTAATGCATGAAGTGACAGATGCGCCCGAAAACGAGTTCCTCTTCATCGGATCATATGGGAATGTTCTGAAAGGAATACCGCTTCTGGTGGATTTTTTTTCCACACACCGTAGTATGGTGATTCATATCGTAGGGCCGTTGGAGTCCGATTTGATGGAGGCGTTGAAGAATTCCCTGACGCCCAATATTATTTTTCATGGTCGGTTGAATCTGAATTCTGCGAATTTTAAAACCCTTGTCAGCACATGTAATTTCATCGTCTATCCATCCGGAAGTGAAGGAAGCCCAGGGTCTGTTTTGTGCGCCATGAAATTTGGAATGATACCAATAGTAACGCCCTGGGCGGCTTTTGATGAAATCAAAGATTATGGCTATGTTATGAAGGACTGGTCAATAGATGCACTGGCCGACGGTATCTTATGGGCGGTTTCGTTGAAGCCTGATTCTCGCTTAAAGTACAAACAGCGATGTGCCGAGTATGCACGGAACAATTATACCATTGATTTATTTCGTGCCCAGATTAATGCCTATTTTGAAAAGATATTACATTCGAAAGGAATATGAAAGTCGTACTTTTGGCTGGCGGCTTTGGCACTCGTATTTCCGAGGAGTCAATCTTTAGGCCCAAGCCCATGATTGAGATCGGTGGAATGCCTATTTTATGGCATATCATGAAGTCCTATTCTTATTACGGATTTCGTGAATTTATAATTTGTGCGGGTTATAAGCAGGAGTATATTAAGGAATGGTTCTCCAATTATTATCTGCATCGAAGCAATGTGACTTTTGATTTCTCAAGTGGTGGAAACCTTTTTCAGGTGCATACCTCACAAGTGGAGCCTTGGAAGGTTACAATAGTAGATACGGGTTTCAATACTATGACGGGAGGGCGTATCAAACGTATACAGCCCTATGTAGGGAATGAACGCTTTATGATGACATATGGAGATGCAGTCTGCGACGTAGATTTGCACAAGCTGCTTGAGTTTCACTTGAGGCATCAAAAGGCAGCAACATTGACTGCTGTAAAGTTGGCCCAGGATAAAGGCATTCTGGATATTGATGACAATATCGTCAAGTCTTTCAGAGAAAAAAATGCAAATGATTCCTACCCGATTAATGCCGGGTATATGGTTTTGGAGCCCTCAGTATTTGAACTATTGGATGGGGATGACTGTGTGTTTGAGAGGGGACCGCTCGAAAAACTAGCAGCACAGGGAGAGCTGATGTCATATACGCATAAGGGGTTTTGGCAGTGCATGGACAGCATTCGTGAAAAGAACCTTTTGGAGGGGCTTTTGAGAAATGGAAACGCACCTTGGAAAAAGTGGGAAGGTAATACGGCGATAATTCCAGAATATAGCCGCTGATGGAGAAGTTTGTAAGCCGCAACCCAGCCATAGATTGGCTCAAAGGAGTTGGAATTGTATGCATAGTTGTTTACCACGTATCCGTAGGCGTAATCCCACGCGGTTATCTGGGCGTAGAACTATTTTTTATGATTTCTGGATTTTTTTTGATGGAGAGTTGGCTCTATAGGCCCACAACCACAGTCCGGTACACTTGGAGCAGGATAAAAAGATATGCGATTCCATATATACTAACATTGGTAGGTGCATGTCTTACTAGATTTGACCTGCTATTCCATTTTAAGGATTTAGATAGTTTCCTGGAAGGATATACTCGTTTATTCCAAATCTTCACAATGTCCCAGGCAATGGGCGCTCAAGCTGGTTGTGAACAATTTTTTATAGGTAGTTGGTTCATTGGAGAGCTGATCCTTGTGGGAGGACTTTTGTATGGGATGCTGGAGTTTAATCATAAATTATCTGTTTATGTTCTTTTCCCTTGTTTGGTTTTTGTAAGTTATAATCTACTATATAATGAATTCGACGGAAACAAGTGGACGGTTATTTGGGGGCTGCCCTACGAGTTTTATCGTGCTTTGTGCTGCATGGCTCTAGGCGCTTTGATTAGCTACTGTCATAATACCTACGCCGAAGCGTTTTCGAGACGCGCCAAATTCATAAATTGCATGGGTGTGTTAGCCCTGTCTCTCTATCTTTGTATTTTGTTTTCTCGGGGGAGTTATGATAAATACGTGTTTATCTTGCTCCCATGGATACTTGCTGCTACAATAATTAATGAATCCGTCTTAAAAAAATGTTTGACAAAGTTAGGTAGGGGTATTCTTACGATATTGGGTAAGTACAGCCTGTATTTACTACTTGCTCATGGACCAGTTCTTACCGGTGTCAAATTCCTTTTTGGACGAGCAGGAGTTTCTGCTCAGGGACTCTGTTATACAGCGACGGTATATACCAGCATCATTGTGTTTACGGTAGCGTTGTATTTCTGTTCCCGAAAAGTAGAACTGTTACTTAAAAGATATGAATTCAAATAGTGAAAACCTGAAACAACAGATTCTAGCGCTTACGCGTGACTATTATTGTTCAAACTTTGAGAACCAATCTGATTTTGTTCCGGGGAAAACAAAAATCAATTATGGAGGGCGTTTTTTTGACCACTCAGAATTAGTGAATTTGGTAGACGCTGCGCTTGATTTTTGGCTGACAGCAGGTTCTTGGGCTCAAAAATTTGAAAAGCGATTTGCGCAGTGGTTGGGTGTGCGCTACTGCTCTTTGTGCAACAGTGGCTCTAGTGCCAATCTCTTAGCGTTTAGCGCATTGACTGCGCATGAGTTGGGTGAGCGTGCTATTAAAAGGGGGGATGAGGTGATAACTGTAGCAGCAGGCTTCCCAACAACGGTTGCCTGTATTGTTCAGTTTGGCGCTGTCCCGGTTTTTGTCGACATACGCCTTGAAGATGGGAATATTGACGCCTCTCAACTGGAACGGGCGCTGAGCCCTAGGACCAAAGCCGTCATGTTGGCGCATTCACTAGGAAACCCTTTCAACGTGCAGGAAATTTTGAATTTCTGTCGGGAGCACGGATTATGGCTGATTGAGGACAACTGTGATGCTCTGGGCTCGGAATATTATGTGGATGGTCAATGGAAAAAGACGGGGACTATAGGAGATATAGGAACCAGCAGCTTTTATCCGCCCCATCACATGACGATGGGGGAGGGCGGTGCAGTATATACCAACAGTCCCCAACTGGATAAATATATTAAAAGTTTCAGGGACTGGGGACGAGAATGTTGGTGTATAGGTGGTGTGGACAATACTTGCGGTCGGCGTTTCAGCGGTCAATTCGGCCAATTACCAACCGGTTATGATCACAAATATGTCTATAGCCGCCTAGGATACAACCTCAAAGCCACCGATTTGCAGGCGGCCATTGGGTGTGCGCAATTGGAAAAACTGGATTTCATTGTTCAGAGGAGACGTGAGAACTTTGCCTTTCTGAAAAAGGGCCTGGAGGGTATTCCGGGGCTCCTTCTTCCCTCTCATCAACCTAATGGCAGGCCGTCATGGTTTGGATTTCTTATCGTGGTGAAGGAAGATGCCGGGTTTACGCGTAATCAAATTACTTCCTATTTAGAAGAGCATGGCATTCAAACCCGAAATCTGTTTGCCGGCAACCTTTTGAAACACCCGGCGTTTTCCCCCTACGAGGAAGGAAAAGACTATAGGGTGGTCGGAATACTATCGGCGACAGATACTATTATGACTAACGGTTTCTGGCTTGGAGTCTATCCTGGGCTGGACAGGGAAAAGTTACAATTTATGGTGCAGGCGGTCTGGAACTTTGTAAAAGAAAAAACCGGAGCTTATGCTTAGTCATTTCAACGAATTCTATCGGGGAAAAACAGTCCTTGTTACCGGACATACCGGCTTCAAGGGTAGTTGGTTGTGTATCTGGCTCAAAGAACTGGGCGCGCGGGTGATAGGGATTGGGCTGGAGCCTTTGACTGAGAGGGACAATTTTATCCTCTCTGGTATCGGCGGAAAAATAGATGCTGATATAAGGGCAGATATCCGAGATGCCGAAAAACTGAAAGAATTGTTTCGCCTCTATAGACCTGAAATTGTGTTTCACCTTGCCGCTCAGCCGCTTGTTCGACTAAGTTATGAGATCCCGGTCCAAACGTATGAGGTCAATGTAATGGGGACCATTCATGTAATGGAAGCTATCCGTTCTGTCGACAGTGTGAGAGCGGCGTTGATGATTACAACAGACAAGTGTTACGAGAATAAGGAACAATTGACAGGCTATAAGGAAAATGACCCGATGGGCGGCTACGACCCCTATTCCTCCAGCAAGGGGTCTTGCGAAATTGCCATCCAGAGTTGGCGGCGCAGTTTCTTCAATCCGGGAGAATACGGTGTTCGGCACCATATGTGTTTGGCCAGTGCACGGGCTGGAAATGTAGTCGGAGGAGGTGACTGGGCTAAAGACAGGATTATCCCTGACTGCATCCGGTCCGTGGAGGCGGGACGCCCAATCGAACTCCGTTCTCCGCAGGCTATTCGGCCTTGGCAGCATGTCCTGGAAGCCTTGAGCGGATATCTACTGCTTGTAAAAAAAATGTGGGAATCACCCCGTGAGTACTCTGGCGGTTGGAATTTCGGCCCTACTACTGCTACAGTTGCTACAGTGTTGGACATTACCTCCAAACTAGTGTCTGAACTTGGTACGGGGACCATCACAGATGTATCTGGTGCGGGTGAAGTTTTTCACGAAGCCCGGCTGCTTCAACTTGACATTACCAAGGCAAGGACGGAATTGGGATGGAGCCCCCGTTTGACGCTGGACGAGACCATATCTCTTGTAGCTGACTGGTACAAAAGATATAAGGAAGAGGACGTTTATCGAATCTGTGTGGAACAAATAACTTGTTTTGGACGCCTATGAGACAGCGGATTTTTATCATTGGAGGAAGTGGCTTTGTTGGGAAGAACATGGTCCGGTTCCTCCATACCAAATATGACCTTTATGTCTATGACAGGTTTGTTGACGCGGATTTTTTCGCATTGTTCCCGGATGTCAAGGTCGCGCCCATTGCACTTGAAAAGGAAATGGTGCCCATTGAGGATGGGACACCGGATTTCTTGATTAATTTGGCGGCAGATGTTATTGGACAGAGAGATATTAGCCTTATGGACGGGATGATTCAGAACAACCTGAGAATTCTGATGAACTTGTACCAGCGTTTCCAGAATTGTGCTGGAAAAATGAAGCTCGTGATTCAGTTTGGCAGCCTAGAGGAATACGGTCCCAATTTCATTCCATATAAGGAGACAGACAGGGAATGCCCTCTTTCTCCTTATGCTTTGGCAAAACAGCTCACAACCAACACTGCTGTTATGCTTTATAGGAATTATGGGTTCCCGGTGTGCGTAGTGCGTCCTTCTAATCTTTTTGGGCGATATCAGAATTCTTCTAAGTTCATCCCTTACATAGCTAAAACGCTACTTTCTGGTGAGGATTTGAATGTGACGCCCTGTGGCCAAAAAAGAGATTTTCTCTATATAGACGACTTCGTAGACTTTATAGGGAAAATTCTGGAGAATCCCCACCGCGTGCAGGGAGAAATCATCAATGTGGGCAGTGGTAGAAGTGAGTCTCTACAGGATATTATCGAATTTTTGAGAATAAAAACTTCTTCTTCATCTAGGGTGAATTATGGAACCATTCCCTATCGGGAGAATGAAGCGATGCAACTGATAGGTGATGTCTCAAAGCTCAGAGAGATAATTGGCAGTAAAGAACAACCTGATTTTTATAAGCGTTTGGAGGAATATATAACATGCGATATTTGATTACCGGCGGATGTGGCTTCGTGGGAAGCAATCTGGCCAAAGAAGTCCTGGCAAGAGGAGAGGAGCTTTTTGTTTTAGACAATCTTTACCGCCACGGCAGCGCAGAGAACCTTGCGCAGCTAAAAATGATGGGAAAGTTTGTATTTTTCCATGAGGATATCCGTAGCGGTGCCGATGTGGAAAGGATTGTTAGGGAGGTACAACCTGACTACATTTTCCATCTCTGTGGGCAAGTAGCCATGACCACGTCCATTGAGAATCCTCGCCTGGATTTTGAAGTGAACGCACTTGGTATGCTGAATGTGCTAGAAGCCGTACGGAAATTTGCTCCACAGGCTGTAGTACTATTCTCTTCCACTAATAAGGTTTATGGGGATTTCGCGAATCTTCACTTCCATGAGGAACCGACCAGGTATGTCTGCAAGGAATACCCTAATGGGTTCCCCGAAACCCTAACTCTTGATTTCCATTCCCCTTATGGTTGTTCTAAAGGGGCTGCTGACCAGTATATGCTTGATTATCATAGGATTTATGGTTTGAAGACCATTGTTTTCCGCCATTCTTCTATGTTTGGAATTAATCAGCATGCAACTTTTGATCAGGGCTGGATTGGATGGTTCTGCAAGCAAGCGCTGGAGATAAAGGCCAACCCGAAGCGATCTCCGTTTACCATTTCAGGGACGGGGAAACAGGTGCGGGATGTCCTGTTTGGAGATGATGTCGTCTCCCTGTATTTCCAGGCTAAAGATGTAGAAAGCGCATATGGTGAAGTGTTTAATATCGGTGGCGGAATTGGGAACAGCCTTTCTCTGTTGGAATTGTTTGTAAAATTAGAGGATAAACTATGTATCCGAATGTGTTATGAACAACTCCCTTGGAGGGAAAGCGACCAAAAAGTCTTTGTGGCCGATATAGAGAAAGCAAACAGACTCATCGGCTGGAAGCCACGCATAAGTGCCTATGAAGGAATATCTGAAATGCTGCAGTGGTTGGCAAATATAGGATGGTAATGACACAAAACCAGTTGGTCTCCATTGTAATCCCGGTGTACAATCGGGAAAAATTGGTTTCCAGGGCCATACAGTCCGCCCTGGACCAGACTTATGGCAATATAGAGGTTATAGTTTGCGACAATGCGAGTACAGATGGAACATGGGGGGTGTTGAAACACTTGCAGCAGAAGGATGCTCGCATTCGTATTTTTCGGAATGAGAGGAATCTGGGCCCCGTTGCCAATTGGGCCAAATGCTTTTCGTATGCGAAAGGAGAGTATATAAAAATTATATGGTCGGATGACTGGATCTCTAGTGATTTCGTAGAACGTGCGCTTGCTGTATTTGACGACCAAACCGGCTTCGTGATGTCAGGTGTGGCAGTAGTGGAGGAAAAAGGAGAGAAGTTATTTGAGATAATGCCTCGGAAAACTGTTTATTCTGCCAAAGAATATCTGAACGATATTTTGTTCTACAGGATGGACAGTTTTCCAAAATCTCCGGGATGCGCGCTATTCAGGACCCATGATGCTGTTCAGGCGCTCATTGAAAGGGTCCCCAATGCAGAAGGACTCGATTCCAGTTTGAATGGTGCGGGTAATGACCTGCTGCTGTTTTTGATAGCGGCTGTAAAATATAAGGAGGTAAAAGTCATTCGGGAACCATTGTGTTTCTTTGTCAGCCACAGGGATTCGTTCAGTTCCCAAAAAGACTTGTCACATTATTACGAGTGGGCACGCATTTTTTTTATAACGGAGTACTATCACAACGGTAATAATTTAATTCTCCGATATATATATTCGCGGCGTAATGCGTCATCATTTCAGATCCTGAAAAATAGTGTCTCATTGAAGGGCGCTCAATTAACCCCTCTCGTGCGTTATCTGTTAAAAAGAATATTCAGACGAGTCAAGACATGGATGAATTAATTATTCTTGTCTCCACGTGTGATAAGGCTAAAATTTGTTGGGCCCCATTTATTGCTGCGTTCAACAAAGCATGGCCTGACTGCCCTTATAAGCGTTATTTTGTCACTAACTATCTGGATGTAGAAGACAAAATTGGAGGATTCCGTGCCATTCCTGTTGGCGAGGACAAAGGTTGGGCAACCAATCTGAAATCGGCCCTGAAGCACATTCCAGAGGATGTTCAATTTTTTCTGTATATGCAGGAGGACTTTTGGCTGACGGCTCCCGTCCATACAGATTTTGTGAAGCAGGAATTGTCTTTTTGCAAGAAAAACTCTATAGCGAGTTTGCGCTTGACCTGCCCCTGGCTGGATTTATACCGCATAGATGAACGCCATGCTTTGAGTCCTGTCGGTCTGGAACCGTATGCTCTTTGCCTTTCTGCGGGGATTTGGAATAAATTCTTTTTTGAGCAGTTGTTAGTGTCTGGATGGACTGGGTGGGACTTTGAGGAGAAGGTTGCGGCCATGGTCGAAACTGACACGAAGTCATTTGTCTTGCTGGAGAATGTTTCCCAACAGGAGTTTCGTTTAATTGGGCTGGCTGGAGGCGCAGTAAGGCGTGGGCGATGGACGAGGGAGGCGGCTCGATATCTAAAAAATAATGGTTACTCGCATCTTGTAATGAAAAGATCAGTGGAGGGGCCCTTTTACACGGGGCTTTTGTCTTTTGCGCGTATCAATAAGTATACACGCATTATGGCATCACGCATAATCGTTTTGATGCATCGAAAAAAAATAAACATCTGAATTGAAGCTTTTTATTTCCGCTCTGCTCGTCGGAATACTGATGAGTCTGTATTTTTTCCCGATAGAACTCACGCTATTGCCCGGGATAAATTCGAAAATGATGCTGGCCGTTTTGGGACTGTTTTTGGGTGCGTTCTCATTGCATCGTAAGGGACGAATCGAAATTCCTGTGCAATTACTGGTGCTCGTTATTATTTCAGGCATGGTGTCAGCCGCTTCTCTTTTATCTGTTACGATTAACCAGACCCCGGATTTTACCTATGCGTCCTATCTCATGTCGGCGTGTGTATGGTTAAGCGGTTCCTACGCTGTATGCAGTTTTATAAAAATGGCTCATGGTAGAATTAGTGTTCAACTTGTTATGAGTTATTTGGCGGTAGTTTGCATGTTTCAATGTCTGTCTGCCCTTCTGGTAGACTCCTATTCAGGATTAAAGAATTTCTTAAATGCCCATATTTATTTTGGTCAGGATGTCTCGGAAGCTGCTTCACGTCTATATGGTTTTGGCTCTACCTTGGATGTGGCTGGTGGCCGGTTTTCAGTAGTGCTGATAGGAATTGCATTTTATTTGGCCGGATTTACGGCGCTTGAGGGAAAAATAGGACGGGGATTCTATGCACTGGCTTTTATCTGGATTAGCGTCGTGGGGAATATGATCGCCAGAACAACCATGGTAGGAACGAGTATAGGTTTGGTGTTGCTGATTATTGGGATGCTCAGCGGACGTGGTAATCTCCGGGAACACGCTTCTTTTAACGGATGGTTGTTAATGTTGTTACTTTTGGTTATTGCTGTAAGCGTTTTCCTTTATAATACCAATGATTCCGCTCACAAATTGTTCCGTTTTGCTTTTGAAGGATTCTTCAACCTAGCGGAAAAAGGCGAATGGAAAGTAAGTTCCAATGAGAAATTGAAAACGATGATTATTTTCCCGGAGCATCTTCATACGTGGATTATTGGTGATGGGTACTTTGAGAATAGCAGAAATGACGTGAACTACCTAGGGAATTCTACGAAAATGGGATTTTACATGGGAACGGATATCGGCTATTTGCGATTCATCTTTTATTTTGGGATAATTGGATTGATTCCCATGGTGGGGATGATTTTATATTCGGCAAAGGTATGCATTCAATCTTTCCCGGCAGAAAAGTGGCTTTTCTTGTCTGCACTTCTGGCAGGCCTTGTTATCTGGCTAAAGGTCTCTACTGATGTTTTTATGTTTTTCTCATTATTCTTGTCAACCGCTGCGTTGACCACTCCTGTTTCCCGGACAGGCGGCGTAATACGACATCTCCATGCAATATACAGATAGCGAACTGAATAGACTGCACGCAGAACTGGAAGATATCTTGAAGGAAATCATCAGGGTCTGCGACATCCTTGATATCCACTATTTTATTCAGGGGGGGACTGCCATTGGCGCTTTTTTCAACAAGGGTTTTGTCCCATGGGATGATGACATTGACCTGGGGATGCTTCGGCCAGATTATGAGCGGTTTATCAAGGAGGCTCCTGCGATTTTGTCGGATAAGTATTTTCTGCAACACTTTTCTACGGAGAATTTGACTCCGTTTTATTTTGTCAAGGTACGTAAGTCTGGGACTCTGTTCGTGGAAGAACCATACAAAGACATGAAAATACATCAAGGAATTTTTGTTGATGTTTTCCCTTATGATAATGTTCCAGATTCTACTGGAATGGAAGTTATACATCGACGGGCGGTTCAGTATTTTGAAGGAGCTTTTAAAAGGCGCCAAATGGCATCGGCTATTCGAGAGAGCATTGGAAACCTTCCAAGAGGGGTGGCATTACCTATCTTTTTTCTTTGGCGTGGGCTAATTTGCCTGTTCCCGAGGAAACTTTTCTATAAACTGCTTACGTATGCCCAAGGTGCATTTAACAAGAAACAGTGCAAGTACGTCAGCATTGTTAAAATGCCACTTGATCAAATTGCTTACAATTCAGTGAATCCTCCGGTTCTAATGGAATTTGAAGGGATAAGCGTGCTGGCCCCGGCCGATGTAGAGGTTTACCTACGGCATCATTATCCGCATCTTTCTCCTACGCTTCCAAAAGAAAAACAGGTGAACCATGCTCCCTATATTTTATTCTTCAGTCTTGAACAATGAGTAATATCGTCCCTATACTTTTTACGTTTGACGAGTCTCTGGTGATGCCTGCAGTCGTATGCATGACGTCGTTGCTTGAGAACGCCGCATCAAGCACATTTTACGACATTTTTGTTCTTCACGGCTCCCAATGCGATTTCTCGCAATCTCCATTAGCATTGTTTGCGCAAAAGTACAAGGAAAAGTGCAGGATTCGTTTCCGCAAAGTTGTAGGAGAGTTTGTGGGCGGTTATGAGATACGTGGAATCCCTGAAACGGCATATTATCGGCTTATTGCTCCTGAATTGATTCCGGAATATGATACTATTATTTACTCTGACGTGGATGTCATTTTCAGGGAAGATTTGCTCCCATATTACCGGCTTCATCTGGGAGAGAATTATTTTGCCGGCGTCGACAATTGCTCGAAACTGAGGCCGGATGTACGTACTTATCTTAAGGAGAAGTTGGGCCTCGATTACAGAAAGGGATATTACTATTCGGGGAATCTTGTTATCAACAGTCGTCAGTTGTTAAAAGACCGGAAACTGGAACAGTTCCGTCAATTGGGTAAAAAGGCTTTCCATCAGCAGGATATGGACATCATTAATATTGCATGCAACGGCAGATTTTTACCGCTGGGACCGTCTTTCTGCCTAACCAATTTCCTATATGAACTTTCGGTAACACGGCGTGAAGACATGGACCGGATATATGGGGAAACAGAGATTGAACATGCACTCCGAAGTGGGATTGTCCATTATAATGGCATGAAACCTTGGAAAGGTATGTGTTTGAATATGGATGTCTGGTGGTCTTATTACAGGAAGTCTATCTGCTTTGACGAAGAATTTGCTTTCGGATTCTGGAATCGTGAACGCAATCTACTGAAGGATATGACGTTGACTAAGCGCATAAAACAATTATTGAGATACCCTATAGACAAGCGATTGTGGCGTGGATAGAAACTCAGGCAACAAGAGAACTTCTCGGGTAAATTCGATTCTCTCCATTTCCGCAATCATCCCCCTCTACAACGTGGCGCCATACATTGAACGCTGTGCGCGTGCGTTGATGGGGCAGACGCTGTGGGATGTGGAGTTCATCTTTGTGGACGACGCATCGCCGGACAATAGCGTTGAGGTGCTGGAAAAGGTGCTGAAGGCATATCCTGGCAGGCGTGTCAAGCTGCTTCGTCATGATAGGAACAGGGGGCTCCCGGCGGCACGCAACACCGGCCTTGCCGCCGCTACGGGTGAATATATCTGGCACTGTGATTCCGATGACTGGCCGGAGCCGGAAATGTTGGAGAAGCTCTATAATGCGGCCAAGAGGGTTGATGCCGATATTGCATACTGTGACTTTTACCTGGATTACGGAAGCCGGAAGCGTTATATGGAGAATCCGGAGTATACCGCGGCAAAGGATATGCTCGAACAGGGTTTTCTGGGTGGGCGCATGAAGTACAATGTCTGGAACAAGATTATCCGCCGTTCCTTATATCGGAACGTTACTTTTCCGGAGGGCCATTCCATGGGGGAGGACATGACCGTCATCACCCTGGCTACCCGGGCCACGCGCGTAGTCCATGTCCCACAGGCATTATACCACTACTTCAAACTCAATGATAACGCCTTTTCCAATACGTTCAGTACGAAGCACTTGGAGGACATCCGTTATAATGTAGAAAGAATCTGGTCAGCCTTGGACGGCGTGCCTGAGCTGAATAAAATGTTTTTTAGACTGAACATAAAGCTTCCATTTCTCTTTTCCGGAAAATACTCCCAGTACCTGCTTTGGAAAGAATGGTTCCCGGAGAGCAATCCTTACATTGAAAAAAACTCATTCCTTCCGGAGCGTACCCGGCGGGTGCAAGTCTGGGCAAGAAAAGGATATTGGCCTCTTGTGTGGCTGTACGCCTTTGCGGTTAACAGGATTTATTACGGTTTACTCATCCGCAACCGATGAAAATCATTTACACAATAGCAGGGTTCTACCGTGCTGCTGGCATGGAGCGTATCCTGGCCGACAAAGCGAATTACCTGGCCGGGAGGGGGATAGAGGTGCTCATTGTCACCACCGACCAAAAAAGCCGGCCGGCGGCGTTCCCTTTGGATGCATCTGTCCGGAGGGTGGATTTGGGAATTGATTACGAGGACAACAACGGCGGTCGTTTCATCAGTAAGTTCATCCGCTACCCTTTCAAGAAATATAAACACAGGAGGCGTCTTGCAAATTTGTTGAAAAAGGAGCGTCCGGACATCATCATCTCCATGTTTTGCGGAGATGAATCCTTCCTTCCACGTCTTCGCTATACAGGGAAAACCATCCTGGAAGTGCATTTCTCCCGGTTCAAACGTCTTCAATATGGACGACAGGGGGTATGGAGGCTTGCCGACCGTTACCGGAACCGCAAGGATGGAACCGTAATCCGGAGATTCGACCGTTTTGTGACCCTGACGCATGAAGATGCCGCCTATTGGGGAAATCCTTCCAACGGGCGGGTTATCCCCAATTTCCTGAGTAGAATACCTGTGGATCCGTCTTCGCTGACGTGTAAGGTAGTGTTGGGCGTGGGCCGATTCAGTTATCAGAAAGGCTTCTCGCGCTTAATTGACGCGTGGGCTATCGTATTGAAACAACATCCCGAGTGGGGTGATTGGATATTGAATCTGGCAGGCGACGGAGAAGAGTACGAGCAACTTCAGGCTAGAATCCGGAATGCCCGGCTGGACTCGCATGTGCAGATGGGCGGCCCTTATGCCAATATGGACGCTGTTTACAGGGGAGCATCCATTTTTGCCCTGTCATCCCGCTATGAAGGCTTGCCGATGGTGCTGCTGGAAGCGCAATCCTACGGCCTTCCGGCCGTCTCGTTTGACTGCAAATGCGGGCCGCGCGACGTTATCACAGACGGCGAAGACGGCATCCTGGTGCCGGAAGGCGATGTCCCGGCCCTGGCCGATGCTCTAATAAAACTCATGGAAGATTCCTCCCTGCGGAGCCGCATGGGCCGGAAGGCCCGCGAACATGCTTCCCGCTGGGACAAGGAAACCATTATGCAACAGTGGATCAATCTGTTCCAAGAAATATAGTCATCTCGGCCGTGAACATCCGAAAGGGCGGTACGCTCACCGTTTTATGTGACTGTCTCCGATACCTTTCCACCCAGTCTCATTGGCAAGTTACTGCCCTTGTTCACGACCATTCGCTCTGCCATTTCCCGGGAATTCACTATATAGAGATTCCCTGGAGCGTAAAAGGATGGGGGAGAAGGCTATGGTGTGAGTACGTTACCATGTACCGGATTTCCAGGACTCTTCCGGAAGTGGACCTGTGGCTGTCCCTGCACGACACGACGCCTCGGGTGACAGCCAAGCGTCAGGCCGTGTACTGCCATACTTCATTCCCCTTCATGAAGCCTACGTTGCGGGATGTCTGGATGGACGCAAAAATTCCGCTGTTTACCCTGTTCACGCGTTTTGCATACTGGATAAACGTGAAAAAGAATCGGTATCTGGTGGTTCAGACCGCCTGGATGCGGGATGGGCTGTCAAAACTGATACATTTTCCCACAGATCGAATCATTGTATCCCCTCCGGTGTTTCCCGCTCCAGGGCGGCAGGATGTGATGTCGGCAGAACCGTTGCCCCTTTTCCTATACCCGTCCACCCCGGACTGTCACAAGAACTTCGAGACCTTATGCAGGGCGGCAAGGCTGCTGGAAATGAGAGGCTTGCGGGGGAAGTTCAGGGTGGTCATCACCGTGCAGGGTACGGAGAACCGTTATGCCCGGTGGCTTAAGAAAAAGTACGGGACAGTGAGTTCGATCGACTTCCACGGTTTTATGACCAAGGAGGAATTATATGCCTATTACGAGAAATCGGCCTGTCTGGTTTTCCCTTCCCGCATAGAAACCTGGGGACTTCCCATCTCTGAGTTTCTCCCCCTTGGAAAGCCCATGATTCTTGCCGATATGCCTTATGCCCATGAGACGGCGGCCGGCGCCGGTGAAGTTGCCTTTTTTGATGGCCGGGATGCCGTTGCGCTTGCTTTGCGCATGGAGGAAATAGTGAAGAACACCCGGATTCATTTTGGCCCGGTGGGGAAAAAAGCAATCGTGGAACCGTTTTCCCACGGTTGGGAGGAATTATTCAAGAAATTACTCAGTTAACATGGAAAAGATAGCTTTGATTACCGGTATTACCGGACAGGACGGAAGCTTCCTTGCGGAGCTCCTGATAGAGAAAGGTTACGAGGTGCACGGCATCCTACGTCGTTCCTCTAGTTTCAACACGGGCCGCATCGAGCACCTGTATCTGGACGAGTGGGTGCGGGACATGAAGAAAAAGCGGCTGGTGAACCTCCATTGGGGGGATATGACAGACAGCTCCAGCCTCATCCGCATCATCAGTGAAATCAAACCAGACGAAATTTACAACCTGGCTGCACAGAGCCATGTGAAGGTGAGTTTCGACGTGCCGGAGTTTACGGCCGATGCGGATGCGTTGGGAGTGTTGAGGCTGTTGGAAGCGGTGAGAATCGCCGGACTGGCGGACAAGTGCCGCATCTACCAGGCATCCACCTCGGAGCTCTACGGTATGGTGCAGGAAGTACCGCAGAAGGAAACGACGCCGTTTTATCCGCGCAGCCCGTACGGAGTGGCGAAGCTCTATGGTTTCTGGATTATGAAGAACTACCGTGAGAGCTATGGCATGTACTGCTGCAACGGCATTCTCTTCAACCACGAGAGCGAGCGCCGTGGCGAGACGTTCGTGACGCGTAAAATTACGCTGGCGGCGGCGCGCATTGCCCAGGGATTCCAGGACAAGCTGTATCTGGGCAACCTGAACAGCCTACGTGACTGGGGCTATGCCAAGGACTACGTGGAGTGCATGTGGCTCATCCTGCAGCAGGAGAAGCCGGAGGACTTTGTGATTGCCACGGGGCAGTACCACACGGTGCGGGAGTTCTGCACGCTGGCGTTCCGGGAAGTGGGCATCGTGCTCAGATGGGAAGGAGAAGGCCTGCATGAAAAGGGAATTGACGTGGAAACCGGCAAAGTGTTGGTAGAGGTGGATCCCAAGTACTTCCGTCCCGCAGAAGTGGACCAGTTGCTCGGAGACCCTACCAAGGCCCGCGAGCGCCTGGGCTGGAATCCGCAGAAGACCAGCTTCGAGGAACTGGTGAAAAATATGGTGGAGCACGACATGAAAAAGGTGCGCAAACTGTATCTGCAGGAACGGCTGGAGGACTAGATTCTTCGCTTCGCTCAGAATGACAGAATAATGGAAAAGAATAGCAAAATATATGTGGCGGGGCACCGGGGAATGGTTGGCTCTGCCATTGTGCGTGAATTGCAGCGGCAGGGATATACGAACATTGTCACCCGGACGCACAAGGAATTGGATTTGACACGACAGGAGGCTGTGGAGGCGTTCTTTGCGGCGGAGAAGCCGGAGTACGTGTTCCTTGCAGCGGCTAAGGTGGGCGGTATTATTGCCAATCAATCGGCCCTGGCGGATTTCATGTACGAGAACATGATTCTGGAAATGAACGTGATTCACGCGGCTTGGAAGAATGGCTGCAAGAAGCTTGAGTTCCTGGGGTCGTCCTGCATCTATCCGCGCATGGCGCCACAGCCGATGCCGGAGAGCTGTTTGCTCACGGGTGCGCTGGAGAAGACCAATGAGGCCTATGCGCTGGCCAAGATTTCCGGCTTGAAGTATTGCGAGTTCCTGAACAAGCAGTATGGGACGGATTATATCTCCGTGATGCCTACGAACCTGTATGGGCCCAATGATAATTACCATCCGGAGCATTCGCACGTGCTGCCGGCGCTGATCCGTCGTTTCCATGAGGCGAAGGTGGCGGGGCTGCCCTCGGTAACTTGCTGGGGCGACGGTTCTCCGCTGCGGGAGTTCCTGTATGTGGATGACCTGGCCAACCTGTGCGTGTTCCTGATGAACAACTATAGTGGGGACGAGACGGTGAATGCCGGGACGGGTAAGGAACTGACCATCAAGGCGCTGACGGAGTTGGTGGCAAAGGTGGTAGGGTACACCGGACGCATTGAGTGGGATACTACCCGGCCCAACGGTACGCCGCGCAAACTGTTGGATGTCAGCAAGGCCGCAGGGCTTGGCTGGACCTATAAGACCGAACTTGAGGAAGGTATTCGCCTTAGTTATGAGGACTTCCTTACGAATCCAGTTTGAGCCGAACGATAATGAGAATCCTTCAACTTGGAAAATTCTATCCCATAAGGGGTGGTGTGGAAAAGGTGATGCGGGACCTTACGGAAGGCATCTCCGAACGCGGCGTCCGCTGCGATATGCTTTGCGCGAAATTGCCTTCTGCGCCCATTGATGCCAAGGATACGGGAAAAACACGGCATGAAGCAGGCACGCTCATTTTGCAGCTGAATGCATCGGGCCGGATTATCTGTGTCCCTGCGCTATGCAAGGTTGCCGGCACCATGATTTCCCCGGCAATGATTCGTTACCTGAAGGCACACTGTCAGGAATATGACATCATTCACATCCATCACCCGGACCCCATGGCGGCTCTGTCTCTTTGTCTGAGCGGGTACAAGGGACGCGTCATCGTGCATTGGCACTCCGACATCGTCTCGCAAAAACTGCTGCTGCTTTTCTATAAGCCGCTTCAAAACTGGATGCTGCGCCGGGCCGAACGGATAGTGGGTACGACCCCTGTCTATGTAAGAAATTCTCCGCATCTGAGGCATTCCCAGTCCAAGTGCTCGGTCGTACCCATCGGCATTCTTCCCCTGCCCATGAAGGAGGCGGACATCTCAAGGATACGGAGGTCTTTCATGGCTAGATACCATATCCTGTCGGTGGGCCGTTTGGTCCCTTACAAGGGGTATCAGTATTTGATAGAGGCCATGGGGTATTTGCCTGAATCTTTTGAACTGCAGATTGTGGGGGAGGGCCCTTTGCGCGGCAGGCTTGAAAAGCTCATCCGTGAAAACCATCTGGAACACCGGGTAAGCCTTCCGGGGTATCTTCCCGAGGGTGACGAGTTCAATGCCCTGTTTGGCGCCTGTGACCTGTTTGTGCTTCCCAGTGTCATCAAGACGGAGGCCTTTGGCATTGTACAAATTGAAGCCATGTCCTGTGGAAAGCCTGTGGTGGCCACTTCCATCCCGGGCTCTGGTGTTTCCTGGGTAAACGAGGACGGTGTTTCCGGGATGAACGTTCCACCGCGGAACGCCAAAATGCTTGCTACGGCTATACAGGGTGTATTGGACAACCAGGAGAAATACAGTGACGGTGCCCGCCGTCTCTTTGAGGCGCGTTATACGCTTGGTGAAATGATAAAAAATGTACTTAAAATATATGAAAAATGAAGAATAAACTTCCGGGTTTTGTGCTGGCTGTGCTGCTTGTGGTCAGTTGTGCTACGCCGCGTAAAATGAGCCTTCTGCTGGATATGCAGGAAAACACGCCCTATCCGGCACCGCCGGCGCCCGAACTGGTGTTGCATAAAGAAGATAAACTGGGCATCCAGGTGCTCAGCGAGAATCCACAGTTGGCGTCGCCTTTCAATGCGGGACTCAGCCTGGTGGACGCTTCGGCCGCTGCACAGAAAATGGTCAGCTATGTCATTGACCGGAACGGAAACATAGACTTCCCCGTATTGGGCCTTCTCAAAATGGAAGGCAAGACGCTCAGGGAGGCCCGGGAACTGATTGCGGGCAGCATCCGCGAGAAAGGGTACATAAAAGACCCTGTGGTCAATGTGGAATTGCAGAACTTCAAAGTCACGGTCATGGGAAGCCTCGGAAACAACGTGCTCACCGTGGGCGATTCCAGCATCAACCTGTTACAGGTTCTGGCCCGTTCCGGGGGTATCACGCATGCGGCCAATATCAAAAAGGTGACGGTCATCCGAACCGTAGACGATACGCGGACGGCCTATACGGTTAACCTTCAGAAGAAAGACCTGTTTGACTCTCCCGTGTTTTATCTGCAGCAGAATGACATTGTTTATGTCAAGCCCAAGGGAGCGGTGTTGAGCTCCGAGGGACAGGCCACGCTGACCATTGTGGGGACCGGACTCACCCTGGCCTCCATTATTACGAACGTACTCATCTGGTCCAACAGAAACAAATAAAAGACATGCAAGAGAAAAACAACAACCAGGTCAACCTGATGGACCTTTTCTTTTACCTGCTCCGGCACTGGTATTGGTTCTTTTTGTGCGTGGCTCTCAGTGTAGGCTTTGCCTATTATCGGTACTCAAAGATGCCGATGATTTACCGCAGTGACGCTACCGTGATTATCAAGGACCCCAGCAACACCCGTTCAACTGTTCACATGGACAATTACAGCGGGCTCATCAATAAGGTGAGCATGTCCAACGAGATACTCCAGCTCAAGTCGAAGCGTCTGATGGGCGAAGTCGTCCAGTCCCTGAACGCCGACGTCAGCTACACCATCCGTGACCGCCTCCGCGACATCGAGCTGTACAACCTTTCGCCCATAAGGATGCTGGTCGACCGTTCTTCCGGCGCACCTGAATATCTGCCACTCAAGGTTCGCGTCTTTGAAAAAGGCCGGTTATGGGTATCGAACGCTGCCGATACCCTGAAAGACGTGATGGTTGGCGATACGCTGGAGATTGCCGGTTCGCGTATCTGCTTTCAGCCCACGGGCTATTATAACGATTATGTGGGAAAGGACATTGCGGTGGTCAAGTTTCCCGTTACCAATGCCGCTGCCGGATTCCTGTCCCGTCTGAAAATCCAGCAGACGGAAGAGGAGGGGAGTATCCTTTCCCTTTCCCTCCAGGACTATTCTATCCACCGGGCCAGCGACGTGCTCAATATGCTTGTCGAGAAATATAACGAGGATGCCATCCGTGAGAAAAACAGGATAGCCGTCAATACCGCCGCTTTCATCAATGACCGGCTGATGATTATCCAACGGGAACTTGGCGAAGTGGAGGATGACATTGCCGATTTTAAAATCAATGAGCGCATTATGAGCGTGGATGCTGCCGCTGCCCAGTATTTGTCGGAGAGTAACAAGTACAGTCAAGAGATTGTGGAGATAGAAGCCAAGTTGAAACTGGCCGAATATCTGGACGAATATTTACGTTCCTCTTTTCAGATTTACGAAACCATTCCGGTGAATACCGGCTTGGAGGATGCCAATCTCAGTCAGGCTATCGGGCAGTACAACAAGCTTATCATTCAGCGTGAACAACTCATACAGGAGAGTAGCGCTGACTCCCCGGCGGTGCGTCAGGTTGAGTCCGGACTCCAGTCCGTCCGCTCGAATATTCTAGGTTTCATCACCAACCTTACGGCCTCGCTCGCTGTGAACCGGCGGGAACTGGTCCAGCGCGAACAGGAATCCCTGGAGATGTTCACCACCATGCCTGCGAAGGCCCGGGAACTCCTCTCCATCGAGCGTCAGCAAAAAATCAAAGAATCCCTGTATGTGTTCCTCCTTAACAAGCGGGAGGAAAACGCCCTTACACAGGCCATGGTGGATAACAATGCCCGGATGATAGATTCGGCGGCTGGCTCCTGGACGCCCATTTATCCGGACAGGAACAAGATGCTTCTTGTGGCGTTCCTTATCGGTTTGTTCGTTCCTGCTGTCATCCTTGTTGTCAGGTTGTTCATGGATACCAAAATCCGTAGTCGCAAGGACATCGACGAAGTGGGTGACATCCCTTTCCTGGCCGATATCCCCGAGGCGGTGTTCAAACGGAAAAAGCTGAAGGAACTCAAGAAGAAAAAGCGGGAGGATGGCTCCTCAATACCTATCATTGAATATGGCAACTCGTCCAAGGTGTTCAAGGAGGCCATGCGTATGATGTGCACGAACATTGACTTCACAAAGCCGGAAGGCTGTACAAATCCTGTCATCATGACGTCCTCGTTTAATTCCGGCGCCGGTAAGTCGTTCATCTCCAGAAATGTTGCGATGTGCCTGAAGGATGCCGAGAAAAAAGTGGTGGTCGTGGATATTGATCTTCGCAAGCGCTCCATATCTTCTTTCTTTGGAATGAAGCATCGCACGGCGGGTCTTTCCAATTATCTGGTGGATAAGGATTTAACACTTGAGCACGTCCTGCGCCGCAACGTATTGGATGGCATCGACTTCATCCCTGCCGGACATATACCGCCGAATCCAACGGAACTTCTGGGACGGAGCCGTTTTGATGAGCTCATAGAGATTCTCAGAAAGCACTATGACTACATTATTCTGGACGGAACGCCCGTTAATGTGGTGGCTGACTCGATGGTAGTGGGCCGGGTTGTGGACATGAACCTCTTTGTTCTCCGCTGCGGCGTGTCCGACCGGCGGCTCCTTCCCATGGTCAAGGAACTTAGCGAGGAACACCGCCTGAAAAATCTTTCCGTTGTGCTCAACGGAACGGATATTCGCAAGATCTATGGTTATAGCTATGGCTATGGATACGGATATGGCTACTACGGTTACGGCTACGGTGCCGGGTATTATGGTGATGCGAAATGAGAATTGCAGTGGATTTTGACGGAACTATCGTCGAGCACAAATATCCTTCCATCGGCAAGGAAAAACCCTTCGCCGTAGAGACCCTCAAACAGTTGAGCGCCGATGGTCATGAGCTTATCTTATGGACCGTCCGTTCCGGCGATCTCCTGCACGAGGCTGTAAAATGGTGTGCCGAGAGGGGACTGAAGTTTTACGCTGTCAACAGCAACAAGCCGCAGGGGTCGCTGTTTGCCTCCAACCCAAACGGCTCTCCCAAGGTTTCCGCCGATCTTTTTATCGACGATTCCAACCTGGGAGGCATTCCGGACTGGGGCGAGATATATGCCCTTGTGAGCGGAAAGGAGAAAGCAATGAAACACAGGCGGAGCCATCGCAGTCATCGCTCATGGTTCTCCCGCTTGTTGGGGAAAAAGAGGTAATGCCGCCTTTTATGCCGGATAAGGTCCTGCTCTCGCTTGTGCGGTATGCCTTGGGAACGCAAAATGCGGAAGTGACGGTGAATCAATGCCGCGAGTTAGAGCCATCCCTTTGGAAGGAGGTTTACGCACTTGCGCGGCAACAGACGGTTACGGGATTGATGTACCAGGCACTTTCCAAGTTGCCGGCCAGGATGAGTGTCCCGGAGGATTTCGTGTTTTCCCTTGCTGCCCAATCGGCCCGTGTAGAGCAGCGCAGTGCCGCCGTCCAGAAGCAGGCGGAAACAATGCTGGGCGGTCTTCGTAGGGCCGGCCTCTCTCCGGTCCTGATGAAGGGTCCTGCTGTTGCTGCTTTTTATCCCAAACCGCTTCTTCGCGAGTCCGGAGACATCGATTTGTTTTTTACGGCCGCAGAACTTCCATCGGCTCTGATGATATTTAAGAAAAAAGGATATGCCCCGGTGCTGACGTCCGACGGCAGCTACTTCTGCGATGACCGCCCAGCATCGGTGGATATCCATAGCCGTTATATCGACCTGCATGTTTCTCCGGCGCTACATCCCGGGATTCCTTCTCCGGAGGCGACCTTGCTCATGCTCGACGCCCATATCCTCAAACATGCCATGGGCCCCGGCGTCGGTCTCAGGCAGCTTTGTGACATGGCCATGGCGCTGCGCGCCCTGGACGGGCAGTATGACAAGGATAAGTTCCGGCAGTTATGCCACCGGTGCGGCATAGGAAGATGGACGAGAATGGTAACCTGTTTTGTTAGAGAAGAATTAGGGCTGGATGTCGGCTTGTATCCTGCTGGAATGCCGTACGGCGCATTATATGGAGTTGTCTTTGGCGGTGGAGACTTCGGCCATCATGCTCCCGGACGGCGCTCCGCTTTGTCCGCTTCGTCCGCCCGAAGAAAAGTTGATACGGCCATCCGCTTTATGAAGAAGGCTTCATTTGGACTGCAGTATGCTCCCCGTGAGTACCTGGACCGTTTTGGGGAACTTGTACGGGGCAATGTCCAATTGTCTGATAATGCTCAATAGAAGATTTATGCAAAAAAAGTGTTGTTTGTTGGTGTGCCTGTTGCTCTGTCTTTGGGCCAGGCCTTCCGCTTTTGCGCAACTGCAGCCCGGCGGCGGCATGTCCGGCCCGGCCGATGATTCGTTTATTATTTGGTTTCCCGCGTCCAGTCACGTGATAGATGCGGATTTCCGTGGTAACGGTCTTGTGATGGACCGTTTGCGGATACAGCTTGGAGCGTTGAAGGAAGCAGGCGTGGAGACGGTTGACGTAACGCTTTACCCACTCAGTTCCCCGGATGGGAATCGGGCGGCAAATGCCGCTCTGTCTATCCGCCGCGGCAAGGCGGTGGAAAGCTGGTTGCAGTCGTTACAAGATGCGCCGAAGATGGTGATATCCATGCATGCGGCCGTTTCGACATGGGATGATGTTAAATCGGTCCCAAGGGAGGATTTCAGGCGCTGCGCCATTGCGCTTACGTTCAGCGTGCAGGAAAAAGGAGATTCACACGCTCCGGCTGCGGGAGATTTCTCGACTGCGGCTCCGCTCGAAATGCCAGAGGAGGTCTCCAGAGGAGATTTCTCGACTTCGCTCGAAATGACAGAAAAGGCTACTGTCATTCCGACCGTAGTGGAGGAATCCCCCTGGTCCACGTCGTGGTATTTGAAAACGAACTTTTTGACTTATCCGCTGAACTTGACGGCGAACCTGGCCGTGGAAGTGGAAATTGGACGGCATTTTTCGGTGAGCGTTCCGTTCTACTATTCGGCCCTGAACTGGTTCAAGAACAACATCAAGTTCAGGGTGGCAGGGTCCCAGCCGGAGGTGCGATACTGGTTCCGGCGGGACTTCACCGGCTTTTATGTCGCCGCTCATGCCACGTTTGGCTGGTATAATGTGGCTGTGGGCGGCCGGTACCGTTATCAGGACCATGCAACCAAGAGTCCTGTGTTTGGCGGGGGCATCAACGCCGGATACCGCCTGCCGTTTGGAAATTCCCGATGGGCCTTGGAATTCAGCCTGGGCGCCGGATACATGCCGTTATACTACGATACCTTTTTCAATGTGGAGAACGGCGCCCTGGCTGAAGAGGGCCTATGGAAACATTATTGGGGACCGGATCACGCGGCGGTCACGCTGTCGTTCCGTTTTGGAAAAAGGAGGAACCATGAGTAGGATGTTACGAAATATGGCCCTCCTGGCGGCTGCCTTGTGCCTGTGGGCGTGCGACGTGCACGAATTACCGGTGGGCAGCTCGGACGTGGAGGTGACGCTGCATCTGGCGTTTGACGAGTCGCTGCCGCCTTACAAGACGGTGGAATATCCTGAGACGAAGGCTCCCAGCCTGGAGGTGCAATGCCATGTGCGGCTTTACCGGGGCGTTCCCGGGGATTTTGAACGGGAGGCGTTCCTTGTCCAGACGTATGTGGGCGCGGACTTGGCTTCTCTGGAGCGGGATGTGACGCTCAGCCTCAAGCCGGGGCGGTACCTGGCGCAGCTATGGGTGGATTTTGTATCGGCAGAGACGGGACCGGTGTATGATGTGACGGAGTTCCAGCATATCGGCCTGACGGGCGAATATCCGGGTGGCGACAGACGGCAGGAAGCTTTCTTTGCGCAGGAGGAACTGCCGCTGGAGACGCTGATAACGGCGGGGTCGGTGTATGAAACGACGCTTACGTTGAAGCGGCCGCTTGCACAGTATCGTTTTGTGGCTACCGACAAAGAGGAGTTCCTGCAGTTCTGGGCGCGCGAGCGGGCCATGCGGCAGGGCAGCGCCATTAAATCGCAGATTCCCGAGGCCGATTTGAACAGTTATCAGGTGCGGGTGGTGTATCCGCAGTATCTGCCCAATGCCTTTAACCTGTTTACGGAACGGGCGGCCGATGCCGGAACGGGCTATTCTTTCTGGACCAGGATGCAGCTCCGGGAGGATGGCAAGGTGGACCTAGGCTGGGACTGGGTGATTATGGGCCCGGACGAGGGTCTTGTAGTGGTGGCGCTGGAGTTTTACGATGCGGAAGGGGAGTATATATCCACGGTGAACAGTATTACGGTGCCGCTGATGCGCGGACAGCTCACGACGGTGGAGGGGACGCTCCTGACGCATGGGGTGGATTCGGGCGTGATGATTGACCCTACTTATGACGGTGAATTTAACGTATATCTGCAATGAAAGCGAGGACTGTTCTTATAGGGATGTTGCTGTTTCTGGCCTGTGCTTGCCAGAAGCAGGCCTGTGATGAGCCGGTGCAGTTTGTCGTGCAGGCCGGAGAGGTGACCAAGGCCGGGGACGGGTCGGCGGTGACGCAGCTGTTTGTGGGGGTGCTGGACCAGGAGGGGCATGCGCTGGAGGATTTCCGGCGGGTGGTGACGCGGACGTCATCGGCGGAGGACTTTGTGTTTGAACTGACCTTGGTGAAGGGGATGCGGTACCAGGTGGTACTGTTTGCGCAGGCGGCGGAGGCGTACTTGGCTTCTACTGGATTTACTTCGACGTCGATGCTACGGGCGGTGCCCGTTCCGGCTACGCTGGCGCTGAATGATGAGGGAACGGATGCGTTTTATGCGTGCCTGGAGGTGGATGCGTCAGAAATGACGCAAAATGTGGCCTTGGCGCGGGCGTGGGCGCAGGTGAATGTGGCTTCGACACTGGCGGTTGATGCCGGTACAACGGTGCGTTTGACGGTGTCCTCCGTGCCGGAGACGTTCGATGCGGTGACGGGGAATGTGAGCGGGACGCGGGAGATGACGATGAGCGGGACGTGTTTGAATGGGGTGGCGTTTGAGCAGGGCGGCAATCTGGTAGCCTTTGGGTATGTGCCGGTGGGGAAGGATGGGGCGCTGGTGGATGTTTCCGTGAAGGTGGTTCGTGAGGGCACCGAGGTGACAAGGGAGATTTTGAACATGCCGCTGGAACCAAATTATAGGACGAATATTATGGGAGATATATAGAAAAAAGGGCCGGAATCTGTTGGGCAGTCGCGAGATTCCCCTTATTGGATTGATATTACGAATACACCGCCGTCCGGCCCTTGTAAGCTGACAGGTAAGATGCTGAAAGGTAGCGTCATCTTACTTAAAATACCATATACATAAAACAACGTCGTGCTACCATGTAGGCGCTTGTCTGTCAGCTTTTTATAGGAATACTACTTAGTCAAGCCTGCTAAAGCCCCACTACGCGACCGTCGCAAGAGCCGGGTATAGGCAGGCTTCTTTGGTTTTCGTTTCCAAATATCACATTCTCGAGGCGTTCGAACTGCGTCTTCAGCCAGGAGACAAAAGAAGACAAGGCATTTTTGTTCATCCAATGCCTCATGTTGTAGGCTGCGGCTGCCATCAGTGTATTGATGGCGTCCCCAAGGGTCCCCTTGAGGTAGTTCCGCATCATCCGATGGTCTGATTTCAGGTGGCCGATAACCGGCTCGATGCCCGCGCGCTTGCAGAACTTCTTCCGGGCCTTCGTCTTCTGATAGTAGCTCTGGCCGGGTGATCCGGATGTGGGAATGCTGATCTTCGTCCGGCCAATCTCTTTCTTTCCCCGGTATCCCCGATCCGTTACGGCCTCCTCCGGCGTATAACCAGTCAGGCGCCTGGTCTGTTCCAGGTGGGCGGATATCGTATGGCCGTCGTATGGATTCCCGATAAAGGACAGCGCACTCACAATCAGACCGCTACGCGTCTTGGCTATCGCGCTCTTGTTCCCGAACTCATACTTCTTGTGCTCTTTTCCCTTCGAGAGGCATTCCACCTCCGGCTCATGAAGACTGTAGATCTTGTCCTTGTCATTCCGCTCCTGGTTGATCACACGCATGAACAACTCCAGATCTTTCCTATAGAAGGACATCTGATCCTCATCCATTTTCCTCGCGATGTCGTTCACCATGGCCCTCGCAATCGTACGGATGCGTTTCACCGCCTTCTTACCCTCCTTCATCCGCGTCGGATGGTTCATGAACCGCACCTTCAGTTTCAACGACTTCAACTCCCGGGTATAAGTCCGGCGAAGTTCAATGTCCTCTTTCCGGGCCATCTTCAGTACCTTGGCAATGATCTTCCTGTACAGCTTCGCATCCGTCGGGAATGTGATGTTCTTCTCCTGAACCGTGCTGTCTATCATCACCAGCTTCATCTCCTGCTCCGTTATCTCCTCCGCATTCACCAGCAAGCTGATCTTGAATATCTTCTCCGCTCCCTTCTCTCCGATGCGCTTGCGGAACTTCGTCATGTCAATCGGATTCATCGGAGGGCGCTTCTGGAACACCTTCTCGCCCGTGAAGTACTGCATGTACGGATTCTCCATCCAACGGGCCACGACTCCTTCGTCGCTCAGGTTGTAGATGCTCTTCAAAAGCATCATTCCCACCATCTTACGGATCGGAACGCTCGGACGGCCGTTGTCCGCGCAGTAGTACTCCGCGAACTCCGACTCCACCGCTTCCCAATCTATCTGCCTGGACAGAAGGACCAGTTCGTGGTTCATGTCGATGAAACTTTCCAGTGCGACTTCAAAGATGGACATCTGATGCTCCGTAGGTGTTTTGCCGATCATTTTGCTTCAATTATTTGCAGGATTCTGACTACAAGATAAGCATTTCCTGCAAATAAAACAAACACTATCTCGACTTATTTCATTGATTGTCAAACAATTTTAACTAAAGCAGGGCCGACTACTTATTGTTTAATTTTTCGATGGGGGGAGGATAGAGACTCCTCCCGGAGAAGTAAAGAAAAAACATTATGCGTAAACTTCTCTACACATTGGCCGGGCTGGGAGCCCTGGCAATGATTGCTTCCTGTAACAAGGAAGCGGAATCGCCCACCCTTTCCGGGGACCGGGTGACGGCTACCTTTACCGTTGCCGCCCCGGAGGGGGTTGCGACTAAAGCTTTTAGTGACGGCTCCAAAGCTACTGATTTCAGTTTCGCTGTTTATGATGAGGCGGGTAACTACCTTGAGGGTTTGTCCAAGACCACGGAAAACGGCGGTGCGGCCACTGTCGCGGGTACGTCCAGTCCCTGGACGGTCACCATTCCGGTTGTCAAAGACATGACCTACAAGTTCGTGTTCATTGCCAAGAGTGCCTCGGATAACGGTTTCAGCACCTTTACTCCTTCGACAGGTAAGCTTGCTATCAACTACAGCAAACTGTCCGCCAATAACGACAACGCAGACTTCTTCTTTGTGCAGGATAAGTTCAAGGTGGAGAATTCCTTCTCCAAGACCGAGGAAATGCACCGTCCGCTGGCGCAGGTGAACTTCGGCGCATCGGACCTTGCGGCTGCTGCTTATTCCATCAAGACGGACAACACCATGCTCACGGGGGTTACGCTCACGGGCATCTATTCCCAGTTGGATGTGCGCAGCGAGGAAGTAATCGGCGATGCTACCAATGTGACTTTTACGCAGGCCGCCCGGGTTCCCACCGAAGATCCCAAGTTTGTGGATGGCTACGACCGCATTGCCATGGTGTATGCGCTTGTGAAAAAGGAAAGCCAAGCCAACGTGACGGCTACGCTGAACG
This sequence comes from Bacteroidales bacterium, assembly GCA_017480345.1. GTDB lineage: Bacteria > Bacteroidota > Bacteroidia > Bacteroidales > UBA932 > Cryptobacteroides. The sequence goes on along the minus strand of JAFVAU010000025.1, from coordinate 68,257 downwards.
TAAAGGCTGAGGGTGCGAAGAATACTACTCCTCACGATATTACTCGCGAGATTGCCAACGTTCCCCTCAAACGCAACTACCGCACCAACATTCTTGGCAACATTTTCACCAATGACTTTAACTTCACGGTGAACACCGTTCCGGGATTCTATACTTCGGACAGCAACAAGCTCATCGGCCCCAGCTTTGCCAGCGTGGCAGCGTTGAATACCTATTTTGCTACATTCACTGACAATGCGGACAATGGCGATGTGAATCCCGAGGTGGTGACTCTTACCGCTTTTGGAGCAAGTGAAACGAGCGCTGCTACCATCACACTGCCTAAATACAAGGCAACTCCCGTAAGGATTAGAATCACCGCTGCATATAGCGGAACGCTTACATTGGAGTATGCAGATGCGGATGCCGACAAACCTGCTACCGTGGAGCTTTATGCACCCAATATGTCGGGAGCGACTCTTACCGGCACCATTACTTCCACTCACCTTACCATCCTGGAGGGCTCTCACATTGGCACCTCAACGGTGAGCACCAGCGACACTACCTTGGAAATCAGACCCACTGCCACTGTTGGTACGGTGAAAATCGTCAAGGGTAATGCCAATATTCAGGGTAATGTTGAAAATGTTGAAGTGCTCTCCAGCGCCACTGCCGTGGCTGGAACGCCTGTGCAGGTATTCGTTTCCAAAGAAGCTGCCATCGAGACCATTACCCTGAATGCCCAGTCTGATGTTTTTGTGGAGCAGCCGAAGGACCACATTGACGTAGAGGCAACAGAAAAGAAAATAGCAGTGTATGTCAAGGAAGGCGCCGACAACTCCACCGCCACGGCCCAGAACGGCGGCGTCATCTATGTGAAGGCCGAAGTTCCTTGCACCGTGACGGCCGACGGCACCTCCGAGGCTGAAGACGGCACTCCTGTGTCCTCCACCGTGATCATCGAACCTAGCGCAGCAGGGTCCTCTGTCAACGCCACCAATGGCGGCGCCATTGACCTCACCGCCAACGGCAACTGCGAAGTGACGGCCTCCGGTTCTTCCACTCCCGAAGATCCCAACGAAACGCCCGTTCCTTCTTCCGTCGTTATCGACAAGGTGGCCTCCGATGCTGATGTGCACACAGAAACCGAAGGTGATGCTACCGTAGAGCCCGCCCCGGACGCCGACATTGATGGTGATATCATTGCTTATGTGGCCAAGATTGGTGAAGCAAAGTATTTAACAATCGAAGAGGCTGTTGATGCTGTGAAAGATGGCGAGACCATTATCGTTCTCACCGATATTACTCAGGATAACGGTATTCTTTTCGACAAGGAGAATATCAGCGCCAAACTTGATCTGAATAGCAAGACCATTACCATCAACAGCGGCAGCAATGTGAACTACCGTGCTTTCCGTATCGACAACGGTGCCCTTGAGGTCTATGGCGGTTCTATCATTGCAGTTGGCGCAGGCACTGACAGTTCCAATGGAACGGGCTGCTATGGCGCCTTCCGTATTGAGGCCAACGGTGCATTGAATGCGCATGACCTTACCCTCAAGAACTCCAGGCCTTGGGGTCTGAACGTTAAGGTTCTTGGTGGTACTGCAATCCTCACCAATGTCAATATTACCTCCTCTTATGGTGGCGGTATCGAAGTAACCGAGGCTGACCTTGGTGCCCAGAGCAAGAAAGGCACAGCAGTCCTTACCAACTGCCATTTCACGCAGACCGGCTATTTCGACCATTGCAGCTCTACGCTGTCTGTTTCCGGCGGCAGCTCGCTGACTATCAACAGCGGCTCTTACGAAAGTGAGAACTATGCTCTGTACGTCTTCTCTTCCGGCGGTGAGATTACCGTCAATGACGGAACGTTCAGCGGTAACAAGGACGGCGTCGCAATAGTTGCGGCCATCGACCTCAACACTTATCCCAGCTACACCGGCGGCCTCAAACTCAAGGACGGTGTATACCAAGGCGGATATGCAATCACTTCTCCCGCTTATATGGAAGTCTCCGGTGGTAAGTATTCTGTAGACCCTACCGCCTTCCTGGCAGCTGGCTTGGAGGCCAATCTGGACGGTGACGGTTGGTGGGTTGTAGGCCCGGCCGTATGGAGCGGTGCCGTTGCTTCCGACGAGCAGTTCAACGCATCGGTTGACGCGACTGCTAAGACTGTTACCATTTCTTCGACGGCCGTGCTGGCTAAGCTTGCTGCCAATGTACAGGCTGGTAACAACTATGAAGGATACAAGATTACCCTTACCAAGGATATGGACCTGAATAATCAGGAATGGACTCCGATTGGTGAAAAGGGCAAAAACTTTGCCGGCGAGTTCGACGGTGGCGGCCATACCATCTCCAACCTCAAGATTACCAGGGCATTTGCAGATGTGGATGCGAATTGGCGTATTGGCTTTATCGGCTCTGCGATTGGTGCCAAGGTTCACGACCTTACCATCCACAACGCCAACGTTCTTGCTCGTGGTGAGGTTGCCGCTGCCGTTGGTTACAATGCTTACAGCGTGGAAGGCAAGCCCAGCGAGATCTACAATGTCAATGTAACCGGTCACGTGGTGGTTACTGCTGCCCATCGTGGTGCTGCCGCCATCTGCGGTTATTCCAACTATTATGTGCACGAGTGCACGGTGAATGTGGATGAAACCTCCATCATCGACGGTTTCTGGGCAACCGGCGGTATCGTTGGCTTCTCTCCCCAGAGCGGCGACATCAAGAACAACTATTCCAACATTAAGGTTGTCTCCGACTACGCTTGCGGCGGTATCGTCGGCCTGATTGAGGACAGCGTGGAGATTTCCGGCAACACCGTGGAGAACACCAGCCTGCAGGCCTCTGCAAACTACGGTATTGGCGGCCTCATCGGCATGATGAACTATGGAACCGGTCTTAAGATCAAGAACAATACGGTTAGCAACGTCGTTATTAACGCTACTGAAAATGTTGCCAGTGTTATCGGTGCCGTATGGGCTGATGGCGGCACTGGTGCTGTTGAAATCTCGAACAACACCCTTAACGGCATAACCATTAACAGCAGTAAAGGTGATGGAACGGCCGCTTTCATCGGATATGTGGAAGCGAACCGTACTGCTACCATTACCGGCAATACCATCCAGGGTACGATCAATACAGCCAAGCCTCTTGTTAACGATGGCATTTGGGCTGGTGCCACGGATGCTGCCAATGTCACTGCTTCGGGCAACACGATGAACATTATCACTAATATAGTGGAATAGCGCATTTTATCCCTGGGCGCCTGACCCCGCCCGGGGGTACCAAAAGAAAACAAAACAATTTAATTATTAACAATTTAACAATGGGGGGGGGGTAGAGATTCCTCCCGTAAAAACACAAAAAACTTTATGAAAAAGTTACTCTACACATTGGCAGGGCTCGGAGCCCTTGCCCTGATGGCTTCCTGTAACAAGGAGGCGGAGCGTGCTGCCTCTCCGGAAGGGGAGGTGGTGACGGCTACATTTACCGTTGCTGCACCGGAGGGCGTGGCGACGAAGGCTATCAGCGACGGTGCTACGGCCACCGAACTTATTGTGGCAGTGTATGACGAGGCGGGAAATTATTTGTCGGAGCTTTCTGCGAATGCTACTAAAACTGGCGCCGCTCCCATTTGGAACGTGAGCATGAAGGTCATCAAGGACCTGACGTACCAGTTTGTGTTCATTGCCAAAAAGGAGGCGGATGTTGATGCCGGTTTCTGCCATTTCGATGCTGCGAATGCCAAGATTTCCATCGACTATAGCGCAGTCGCCGCCAATAGCGATGATGCCGATTTCTTCTTTGTACAGGACAAATTTAAGGTGACCGGCTCTTTTGAAAAGGCGGAGGAAATGCATCGTCCGCTGGCGCAGGTGAACTTCGGTGCATCGGACCTTACTGCTGCGGGTTATTCCATTAAGACGGATGACACCATGCTCACGGGTGTCACCTTGGCGGATGTTTATTCCGAAATGAATGTTCTGACGGAAGAGGAGTCGGGCGCTGCCGACGCTGTAACTTTCACGCAGGCTGCCCGGGTTCCCGCCGAAGATCCCAAGTTTGTGGACGGTTACGACCGCATTGCCATGGTGTATGCCCTTGTCGCCAAAGAGAACCAGTCCAACGTGACGGCTACGCTGAATGTGAAAGCCAAGAGCGCGAATGCGGCAAATACGCAGGAGTATCCCATCACCCGTGAAGTTGCCAATGTTCCGCTGAAACGCAACTACCGCACCAATATTCTTGGCAACGTTTTCACCAGTGACTTCACCTTTACGGTACAGACGGTTCCCGGTTTTGCCGCTGTGGACTATAACAAGCTCATCGGCCCCAGCTTTGCCAGCGTGGCAGCGTTGAATACCTATTTTGCTAAATTCACTGACAATGCGGACAATGGCGATGTGAATCCCGAGGTGGTGACACTAACCGCTATCGAAGGAACTCCCGGCTCCATCGTTCTTCCCGATTATGCAGGACGTGTCCAAATCCGGATTTCGGCCTCTTACGGCGAAACTTTGACCCTGGCTTATCCCGATGGTGCCACAAACAAGCCTGCCATTGTAGAGATTTATGCTCCTTCTCTCTCGGCGCTGAGCGGAGAAATCACCTCTACCCACGTGACCATCCTTGGAGGCTCTGTCATCAACACCACTTCTCTCCACACCAGTGACAGCACCTTGGAAATCCAGGAGGGAGCCACCGTAAGTACAGTGAATATCCTCAAGGGTAATGCTCTTATTGCAGGTACGGTTGACAAGGTAGATGTTCAATCGGGTGCTACGGCTGACGGGGAGAATCCCGTTCAGGTAATCGTAGCCAAAGAAGCGGCAATTAAGCAGATTGAGCTGAATGCCAAGTCTGATGTGGTTGTGGAACAACCGAAGGATAATATCGATGTAGCTACGTCTGACAACAAAGTTGTGGTGACCATCAATGCCGAGGCTGCGGGTTCTTCTGCAACCGCCCAGAACGGAGGCGAGATTTACGTGGTGGCCAATGCTGATTGCGAGGTGTATGCGTCGGGTGCGGATAATCAAGGAAATACTTCCTCTGCGTATGTGACAACTGAGACGGATGATGTGAAGGTTACTTCCGAGGAAACAGAAGGTGGTTCCATCGTCATAGATGAAGAGTCAAGCATCGTTGACGAGAAAGTTATCTATTACAAGTACGATTCCAACAAAACAGAAGCAGGGAACTGGGATGCGCTGAAGGCGCTTGTGGAATCGGTGACGGATGCCATCATTTACGTGGAAGAGGGCGTGTATTTTGCTGATGCCCGCTACAAGGAGATTTATATCAATAAAAATCATAAGAGCAGAAATATTTCTCTTATCGGCGAGGGCGATGGCCCCACCTTCTACACCAATGGAACTTCGTGGAGCTATGCCCGTCTTTTCTATATCTATGGGAATTATGGTGATTCCGCTGATCCTACTGTCATCAACTTTGAGAATATCAAGATGACCCAGCCGATGATGACAGATGGTAACGACTACGCCCTATTTGTCCGTGGTAATGTCAACTATACCCATGCCGCGAATATTACGGTGAATTTGAAGAACATGGAATGTTCACGGGCGATAATTGACAACAATTATTATGATGAGGATGTCATTACCTTTAATCTTGAACAATCGAAAATTGGCAAACTGGTCGTTGATGCTTCTCCGTTTAACAATAACGGGCATACCACGTATTCGAATGTGAATTATGACGAAAGCTCGGAAGTGGAATTTGTCTTCCAATCCGGGATTGACTCTGGCGGTTTCAGGAATATCAAGATTAATGGCGAAGGTATCGTTCCCTCCCAGAATGTATTGAATACGCTTCTGAATACACCGGCTGATGAACTGACGGTTGCCCTTCCTGCCGGGGAATATACTTTTCCGTCAACGGTGAAGGTCTCTAATCTGACTGTAAAGGGAACCAGCGACACCGTTATCAAGTTGGGAGCGATTAACTCCGGGAAGCATATAACTTTTAGCGGAGTGAAAATAATCCCGACAACCGATGACCCTCTGTATTCGAATTTCTATCTTGAGTCGGAGCGTTTTGAGAACGTTACTTTCTATTCAACAGATGGGAAGGTGGTTCAGCCCTATGCACTGGAAACGGTAATTGACGGCTGTTCTTTCACGCAGACCATGTTTGACAAGTACGCTCTCAAATGCTACGGATGTCCGTCAACGACCATCAAGAACTGTTCATTTTTTGGAAACGGAAAAGCAATGTACATTTTCCGTGATGTTGACGGAATGGATGTCCGGATTGAGAATTGCACGTTTACCAACAACTATGAAGAGGGGAAGCAGGGTGATAAGTCTGCTATTATGGTGAATGCAGCTGATCACGCGGGAATTTCTTATACCGTGAAGATTACTGATTGTTCCGCAGAAGGTTTCTATGTCTCTCCTGTGTCGAATACTTGCCTGTGGGGAATAAAGAATCCTTCCAACACGAATATCGGCTTGAACGCAACGATTACCGTAGACGGGGTGACCCGTTCCTGGGTAAATGGCGTTGAGCAATAATCTTTGGTTTTTTATCCACCGGCGGCTGACCCTGCCGGTGGGTACCAAAAGAAAACAAAACAATTTAATTTTTAACAATGGGGGTAGAGATTCCTCCCGTAAAAACACAAAAAACTTTATGAAAAAGTTACTCTACACATTGGCCGGGCTGAGCGCCCTCGCCCTGTTTGCTTCCTGTAACAAGGAGGCTGAGCGTGCTGCTTCCCCGGAAGGGGAGGTGGTGACCGCCACCTTTACCGTTGCTGCCCCGGAGGGCGTGGCCACAAAGGCTGACATCGGCGATGGCACAAAAGCCACCGATTTGATTGTTGCCGTGTACGATGAGCAGAAAAACTACCTTCAGGCCCTTTCCGAGAGTGCGGACAAAAGCCGTGTCGGCCTCACTTGGACGGTGAGCATGAAGGTCATCAAGGACCTGACTTATCAGTTTGTGTTCATTGCCAAGAGTGCTTCCGACAATGGCTTCTGTACTTTTACTCCTGCTACAGGCATGATTTCCATTGACTATGGGAAACTGGCTGCCAACAGCGATGACGCCGATTTCTTCTTTGTGCAGGACAAGTTCAAGGTGGAGGAGTCGTTCTCCAAGCCCGAGACGATGCAACGTCCGCTGGCGCAGGTGAACTTCGGTGCATCTGACCTTACGGAGGCGGGGTTTTCCATCAATACGGAGACAATGTTGACGGGCGTGAAACTCACCGGAATTTACTCTGAGATGAATGTGCTCAATGAAGAAGTCACCGGAACGGCTGGAGAAGTAACATTTACGCAATCGGCCCGTGTTCCTGCGGAAAGTCCCAAGTTTGTGGATGGCTACGACCGCGTCGCCATGGTGTATGCCCTTGTCGCCAAAGAGAACCAGTCCAATGTAACCGCCACGCTGAATGTGACGGCCAAAAGCGCGAATGCGGCAAATACGCAGGAGTATCCCATCACCCGTAAAGTTGCCAATGTTCCGCTGAAACGCAACTACCGCACCAACATCCTGGGCAAACTCTTCACCAGTGACTTTACCTTTACGGTGCAGACGGTTCCTGGTTTTGCCGCTGTGGACTATAACAAGCTCATCGGCCCTGCCTTTGGAAGCGTTGCGGCGTTGAATGCGTATTTTGAGAAGTTTGCGGATAATTCCGATAATGGCGATGTGAATCCCGAGGTGGTGACACTAACCGCTATCGAAGGAACTCCCGGCTCCATCGTTCTTCCCGATTATGCAGGACGTGTCCAAATCCGGATTACGGCCTCTTACGGCGAAACTTTGACCCTGGCTTATCCCGATGGTGCCACAAACAAGCCTGCCACTGTAGAGATTTATGCTCCTTCTCTCTCGGCGCTGAGCGGAGAAATCACCTCCACCCACGTGACCATCCTTGGAGGCTCTGTCATCAACACCACTTCTCTCCACACCAGTGACAGCACCTTGGAAATCCAGGAGGGAGCCACTGTAAGTACAGTGAATATCCTCAAGGGTAATGCTCTTATTGCAGGTACGGTTGCCAAGGTAGATGTTCAATCGGGTGCTACGGCTGACGGGGAGAATCCCGTTCAGGTATTCGTTTCCAAAGAAGCGGCAATTAAGCGGATTGAGCTGAACGCCAAGTCCGACGTCGTTGTCGAGCAGCCCAAGGACCACATTGACGTAGAGGCAACAGAAAAGAAAATAGCAGTGTATGTCATGGATGGCGCCAACAACTCCACCGCCAAGGCCCAGAACGGCGGCGTCATCTACGTAAAAGCCTCCGTGCCCTGCACCGTGACGGCCGACGGCACCTCCGTTGCCGAAGATGGCAGCAGCGTATCTTCCACCGTCATCATTGACGAAGGAGCCAATGGTTCCATGGTTAATGCAACCAATGGCGGCGCCATTGCGCTCACGGCCAATGACAACTGCGTAGTAACGGCTTCCGGCGCATCTGCTTCCGAGGACCCCGCCCAAAGCATCCCTTCCTCTGTTACCATCGAAGCGGTTGAAGAGGATGTCACAGTCAATACCGAAACGTCCGATGATGCCACAATCGAAACAGCCGAAGGCGCAGCGATTGAAGGCGATATCAAGAAGTACGTAGCCGCCATCGGCGAAGTCAAATACACCTCCCTGGCCGAAGCCTTCGACGTCGCCCAGACCGATGACGAGATCATCCTCCTTGCCGATTGCGAGGTCGATAGCTATATCCCGGTTGCGTGCAGTCTGACACTGAACCTGAACGGGAAAACGATTACCAACAATGTTTCGCAGGCGCGCATGCTTGATTTGAGTGCGATGAACATCACGATGAAAATCATCGACAGCGGAGAACTCGGTGGCGGAAAGCTCTACATTCCTTCCACGAATGTCAGCAGTTACGGTTTTGTCAGAATGTCTGCTTCTGGGCAGAAGGTCGTATTAAAGGGAATTACCTTGGAGGGCGCGACGGACAGTGCTGCGTTGTTGCGTTACAATCAGTCTTCCCAAACCTTCGAAATAGAAGATTGCCATATCATTTTGACAGATGGCCCGGTCGGTTGCATTATCTATAATAATGGTAATTCCAACAGTCTTTCTATTAAGAACACCGATATTATAAATCACTCTACTGCAGTGGCTCAAAACGCAATGTTTAGCTGTGCTGGCGTAACTGCTGAGTGTAAGAATATCACGTACAACGGCGAGTATTGCCCTACCGGTTTTTATACGGGGAACTCCACTTATACGGATTGCTCTGTTATAGCCCAAACCCAGGAACCGCTGAACATGGATTCCAGATGGCCCTGGTTGACATCGGCTCTAAGCACATCAAATGGATATACTTTGACAGTCAACAGTGGTACTTACAAGGCAAAGTACGGAGTCTTTCTGTTCTCTTCCGGTGGCACCATCAATATCAACGGAGGTTCATTCGAAGGAACCGAAGCCGCAGTCAATATGGACAACAACACCTGGGAGCCGGGATATGCCGGCGCATCGGCAATCAACATCACGGGAGGCAGTTTCAATGGGACGCTGAAAGCCAGTGCCTGGGGTGCTGAAGGCACGCAGCCGATTGCTGCCATGAGCATCTCCGGCGGTACATTCACCGTTGACGAGGGGAAACCGCTCTTTACCCCCAGCAACGCTTCCATCTCCATCACCGGCGGCACCTTCTCACAGGATCCTTCCGCCTACGTGGCAGAGGGCTACGGCGCCAGGAAAATCGGCGAGTCCACATGGGAGGTCGTGGAAGGCACATTCCTGACTTTCACCGAGTTCAATGAGCAGCTGCTTGCAGCAAACGGCGTTTATGACGGGACCGGGAAAAACGTGTTTGTCATCCTGAGCGCCAGCGAGCGAAGCATACGGAATAATAATACCGCCCAGTTTTATCTTGGCAGGGGCACCGGCGAGCGAATCAACGGTATTTCTTCCGTTTCCGTCAAGCATGTGACCTTTACTTATAATCATGATGCGGACGATGGCACAACGCCGCTGAACACCGGCGAAGTATATGCCACGGCGATGGATATCAGCTTTGAGGACTGCACCTTTACCGACAATACAGGCCTTAGCAGCTGGGGTTATCTGGGAAGCGACGCCTATCCTCCCCAAAGCATGGTCGTGAAGAACTGTACGTTCAGTGACCTTTCGGGACGATACGCCATCCACCAGAACCGGGCCAAAGAATTCACCGTCGAGGGTTGCACCTTCACAAATTGTCAGCGGGGCATCCACACCAATTCTCCGGCCCCGGAAAGTGTCGTTGTCAAGAATAACACCTTCTCCGGTATCAGTGATGAATACGGCGTCCTGTGCCTGGCTGAGGGGATGGGTGACATGTCCGAAAAAACAGTAGAGGTTACGGGGAATATAGCTACCGGCCAGGCCTTCCTTCGCCTGCTGTGCACTTTGAACCTGACACAGTATAACGCAATCAAGGATAATAATACGTACGAAACTTTGCATTGCAATAAGTCGAATCAAGATTTGATTCCCACCGAATAGCTAAACTTTTTAATTCACCGGTCCCTGACCGGACCGGTGAGTTCCGGACACAAATGTTTAAAAACTGATTAATTATGCGTAAACTTCTCTACACATTGGCTGGCCTCGGAGCCCTTGCCCTTATGGCCTCCTGCAACAAGGAGACCGGTCCGGGCCTGCGCGGCGAGGGTGGCCCCGCCGTGCAGGCCACCTTTACGGTGCAGTTGCCTGTCGGCATGGCCACCAAGGCTATCAGCGACGGCACGCAAGCCGACAAACTGCTGTTCATGGCGTATGACCAAAACGGCAAACACCTGGACTTGGACCAGACGGTCCCGGTGAGCGGCTTCGCGGCTACCGTATCGGTGAACCTTGTAAAAGGTATCAAGTATCAGTTTGTGTTCTGGGCGCAGAAGGACGGTCAGTATACGTCCAAATTCTCAGAGGACAAAAAGAGTCTCACCATCGCCCCTGCGGAGATGATGAACTCCGATGGCTGGGATGCTTTCTATTGGCATGAGCCCCTTGCTGAGGTTACCGGACCTTTCACCACGTCCATCACCTTGCGGCGTCCCTTCGCCCAAATCAACGTAGGCGCTCCCGTTACGCTGGATGCCTCCAATAACCGCGAAGGCGGTGATTTTTACGCTGCCTCCAAGTCCGGCATTCTGATTGACAATACGCTCACTACCGGTTATAAAATCAGGGTGCCCAACAAACTCAACCTGCTGGACGGCTCGGTAGAAGGAGCGGAGGAAATTACGATGACCAAGGCCTCCTACCCCGGGAATGCCGGCGAGTTTCTCACGGTGGACGGTGTCAAGTACGATTACGCTGCCATGGCCTATGTGCTGGCCATGCCTGATGCCGATACGCAAAACCTGGAGCTTTCCATTTATACCAAGCAGCACAGCGCCGATGTGAATCTTATCCGTCCGGTCCCTAACGTCCCTGTCCGAAGGAACTACCGCACCAATATCCTCGGCAATGTATTTACCGTTTCGGGCAACTTCAACATAACCGTGGACCAGAACTTCAGCGGCAGTGATTATGGAATCAACCTGTAGACTTCCTTTCAGCATTGACCAGACGGAGGTATACGCAAAACTATAATATCCCAAAGACCGGTGGCGAAGCACCTACCACCACAACGTTTTACCCACCACCACGCGGAGCTGCCGGTCTTTTTTTGAAACGTTTAAATGATATCTATATGAAGTACCAATCCATCTTTTCCCTTGCACTGCTGGCAATGGCCGGCATGCTGGCCGCCTCCTGCAACAAGCATGCAGGCAGCGCTAAAGAGGCCGAAGTTACCTTTACCGTAAACTTGGCCCAAAATCCTTCCACCAAAGTCGACGGTGTCAGCGAGGCCTCGCTTATCGACGCCCTGGATGTGTTTGTCTATGACGCGGCAGGCAGTTACCTGTCCACTGTTGTCCCCACCGTCACCAAAACTGACCAGACGCACTACAATGTCCGTATGCGCCTGCTGAACAATGTGAAGTATAACTTTGTGTTCTTTGCCCAGAAGAGCGGTACGTATGCTTATGCGGCGGACAAGAAGACCATTACCATTGATTACTCGACCATGCTGACGAATGCCGATGCCTCGGATGCTTTCTATGCCCGCGTCAATGATTATACGGTGAGCGGGGCTTTCACCCAGCCGGTGACGCTTACCCGTCCTTTTGCGCAAATCAATTTTGGGTCGGCCAAGGCGGATTATCAGGCGGCGGAAGCTTCCCAGGTGAAGTTTGACGCAACACTGAAAACAGCCATCAGCGTGAAGCAGGCACCGTCGGTGCTGAACCTTCTCACCGGCCTTGTGGGGACTCCTGTGGATGTGAGTTTCCAGCCCAATACGTATATGGGCAGTGCTGCGGGCAGCGGTACGCTTACGGTGAGCGATGCGGATTTCCCGGGAGCTACGCCGGTCCGGTATATGGGCATGGTGTATGTCCTTGCCGACGCGAGCTCCACGACAACCCTTTCCCAGGTGAGCATGAGCATTTCCGGCACGCAGAACGGTAATTCGTTTGCCTCGACCCGCGAGATTGCGAATGTGCCTGTGCGCGGTAATTATCGTACCCAGATTGTGGGCAATGTATTCACGGACGAGGGCGTGTTTAACATAACCTTGGATCCGGCGTATCAGACTCCCGATTTCTCGGCAAACCTGTAATTTCCTATTCCGGGTCGGCAGTGCAAATTCCAGATTTTCTTCTACTATTCACGCACACAACCCACTACTCTGCCTGCCGACCCTTTTGATAAAGAATATCTGACCCTATGGCGCTTGATTATGCACATATCCGTAGTCGCGAAGTGGCGAACACTTCACGGGTGGACTTCTACAAGGATGGCGAGCGGTATTATGCCTTTGAGCGTTCGGCGTGGTTTGTTTCGGTGCTCTTTAAACCGGACCGCAACTATCAGGTTCTTAGTTCGGACGGTATCCGGATGGTTTATTATTCGTTTTCCGAGGAGGACTTGGAGAACCTGCTCCAGCCGTTCAAGACGGTGACGCGGACGAAAGACCAGGTTATGGTTTCAGCGGGAATGAACATGGATATCATTGCCTTCTACAAGTGGAGGGATTCCAACCGAACTGCGGTTCAACGTTCCGTGGTCCTGGTTGGTTCAGAACGAAAGTCTTCCCGGGAAATGCAACGGTTGTATGTCGAACTATGGGCGAAGGTGGATAGTTTTGATATAGAGAATGCTTCGGATGAGAATTGCAGGGAGTTAGTACTGGTGCTGAAAGATATGGTGAATAAAGCCAGTCGGCAGAAAGAGAAGGAGGGAAAATGAGCAGATATCAAAGAGATGTTGCGCTTGCAGAAGCGAGTGAAGTACAGCGGGAACAGGCGGTTTTCCGCTATCAGGCCCGGTATGGGCAGCATCCTGAGACGGAGGCTAAGTACCGGGATGCCATTCTTGCGTGTAAAAGTATCGACAACCTGTCCTTGACCATTACCGAGATAGCGCGGATGTATGGTCTGAAACCGGAGCCTTTCCGGAATCAGTTGAAACGCCATTTCCCGGACGTTCTTGTGAACAGGCGGGAACTGCGGGCAAAACTTGGTTTTAAGGAGAACGGCAATATCGGATTGAAGCAAAAGACGGTCCAGCGATATGCCCATGCGATAGAACTGCTGCGCGATCCGGCCATTACGGTGCGGGAGGCGGCCTCCCGGACGGAGGTTTCCTATCAGGGCCTGCAGCAGCATCTGATTTTTTACCACAAGGACATTGCCGATGCGCGGATGCTGGTACGCAGCGATGCATTGATGAAGCCGCTTGTGGTGGGGGATTTCACAGCAAAGGGCGGGATTCGGGTGCCCAGGCCGGATGTGGCGGAACGCTATGCTCCGGCTGTGGAGATGTATAGGACTACAGACCTTCCTGTGACGGAGATTGCCGAGCGCTGTGATATTGCTGAGCACAATCTCAGGAATTATCTTGCCCGTTGGCACCGGCCCTTGATGGAACAACGGTTGGAAAGGGTAAAGCGCCAGCGTGAGGAGAAACGGCTGACACCCAAGGTGAATCGTTCCAGAAGTGCTCAGGCTCGCATAAAGTATATGCCTGCCATTGAACTGATAACGGCCGGGAAGACTATTGCTGAGGCCGCACGGACCTTAGGTGTCCCTGTCTATAACTTGAGTGCATGGCTCAAGTTGCATGAGCCCGGGGTGCTGGAAGTGGCGCAGGCAGGCATGATGCGATTGCCTTCAGGAAAATTGGTGTCCCGGAAGACATACAATAAATATCTCCCTATTTCGGAGTATATCAATTCGCATCCATCGAAACCTACCAAGGATGTGGCGGAGAAATGGCATGTGCCTGTCAGTTCCCTTATAAAAAAAATGTATTTCTATTTCCCGGAGATATGGGAACGGCATAAGCGGGAATGTGCAAAGAAGATGAGAAGAATGTCAAAGGGTGTAAAAGGTGAATAGGTTTATCATTGTCATGGGGCTGCTGGGGCTGTTAATGGGATGCGCCTCTGAGTCCCGTGAGGCGCTGGATGATGCAGAGGCACTGCTTGCATGGAATGCAGACAGTGCGCTTGTCGTATTGAAGGAGGTGACGCCGGATGAGATGAGGCGGAAAAGCCAGCGGGCAAGGTATGCGCTGCTTCTTTCCATGGCGATGGAAGGGTGCGATATAAAGCCTGAAACGGACTCGGTGGCCAGGCTGTCGTACGATTATTATTATGAGCACGGGTCGGAGCAGAGGAGAATGCATGCCGCTTATTGCCTGGCCAGGGTAGAATCCCGCCTAGGAAGGAACAACGAGGCTATAACCCATTACCTGGATGCGCTTCGCTCTGCGGAACGGCTGTGGGATGATGGCATGCGTGGGTATATCTGCCAGCGTATCAGCGAACTGTTCGCCCTGAATTACAACCATGACGATGCGCTGCTGTATGCCCAGCAAGCTGTAGCGTTTCTGGACAGTGCTGGGGATTCGCTTGCAGCGGATTATTCGCGGATGGACGTGGCGAGGCAATACATGGCGTCGGGCCGTTTTGAAAAAGCCACGTCAATGGTTGATTCGCTTTTTGCTGCGAGCCGATATTTGCAGGATGCGGGACTGCAATATTATTTACGCCTGTTGAAAGCGGACTTGGCTTATTCGGAAAAACAGTTCGATGTCGCTTTGCAGTATTACGAGCAAGCAGAGTCTTCCGGATATGGACTTCCATTGGGCAGTATGGGGAGATGTGTGTTGATACATCAAAAACAAGGCAACCATGCCCAGGCCGTGGCACTGCTGGATATAATGCAGCGGTATGTGAAGAGCCGGCTGGACAGTATTGTGTACTATGGGGTAACGAATGAGCGGGCTGCCATGAAAGAGGATTATCGGCACGCTTTTGAAGATTTGGTATCCATGCAGGATATTCAGCACCGGACTTATGCAGACATCCTTTCTCACTCGTCGGCTCACGCTGTGCAGTCGTATCTCGAAGACCAATATAGACTTGAGCAGGCCCGTTCCCGTTCGCAGAAACTGTTATATACGCTCATCATCCTTGTGCTGGGCGGCATTCTTTTTATATCGATGTGGATATTACGGAACCGGAAAAGACAGATAGATTCCGAGATGAGCAAGGTGGAAGACATGACCCGCGATATTCAGCTGCTGAAATCCAGTAAGGAGCAGACGGATTTGATTATTGCGGCCTTTGTGCAGGACAAGGTGAGAACAATGCGCAATTTGTCCGAGACGTATTTTTCATGGTCGGACAAAGCGGTCTCTAAGAGGGAGGAGAAAGAAGGAAATGCAACGAAGGAGGAGATTATCGCCCAGTTCCAGGGGGAATTGAGGGCGCTCAGGCACGATGAACAATTTCTTCCTTATATTGAAAGCACACTGGACCAAACGCATCATGGTGTGCTTCAGCGGTTGCGGACGGAATATGCAGGTGTACTTCGCTACGATGAGGAAGATTTCCAGATTTTGGGATTGTTCTTTGCGGGCTTTTCCAATAAATCGGTGGGGTTTATCATGAATATGACGGATGAAGCGGTTCGGTCCAGAAAGAAGCGTTACAAGAAAGCTTTTCTGTCCATGCCTGAAAAAGTGGGAGAGGAGTATGTAAAACTGCTGATGCATGACCGGGACTGATTTTGCCACAAATTTGCCATTGTCAAAAAAGATAATTTACTGATAATTGGGAAGTTGTGTTGACCAATTGACACAATTTGCCACAAGATTAACCCTGGAGAAAGGCATACCTTCGCGTAAACCTTTAAAACTACACGAGGTATGAAAAAAATTGTTATTTCTCTGGGACTGCTTGCCATGGCAAGCACCCTGTTCTGCTCCAACGCGTGGGCAGACCGTGACCCGATGAACAATCCGTTGATTCTCGGAGACCCTTGTTTCAATCCGAATATCCCTCGCCCGGGTCCTTACACTCCAAAACCTAAGCCAGGAAATAGCGGTACGAAGGGGGCGGTCATCATGGGGAACATGGTGGACATCTCTGAAGGACTGACCGGAAACCTTCGCCTTGTGGTGGAGAACCTGGACAGCGGGGAGTCTTTCACCGTATTTGTGATGCCGGGCGACCGCCTGCCTGCTCCCGAGGGCGGAGACTGGCTGCTGACACTGAAACAAGACGGCAAGACCATCGATACGCAGTTTATCTCTGATTTATAGGAGCACTTTTCGGCGATAACAAGCGCATAGTCAGGGTTTTGCACAGGAACTTGTTCTTCTTATTTGCAAGCTGATATGGAACGGCACAGTACATCTCAGTCTGGCAACGGAATCCTCTGTAAGGGAAAGATTATCATTCAGTCGCTTGACTCGGCAAGGCAGGCCCTTGGGGGTATGGCGCTGACTGAAAAGGGAAAACAGTTTGTGCAGGAGCAAAGTATCCAGGCTTTGGGGGAACTTATCTTGGATATAGCGATTATGTGCGCGGGCGGAGAAAACGGGACTTGGGCTGATATCAAGGTCCTTTTGGACGATTCCGGGATTATCATGCCCGCATCTTTTTATTCTCCGTTTGCCCAGCTGGAAAGTATGTTGGACAACGTATCAGAGGGTCAGTGATTGCCTGACTTGTCAGTTTTTTATTGATGGGGTGAGTTCTTCGGGACTCACCTCATTTTTGATGTTTTGGGGACGGGAAAAGTTGGAAACAGCGGGTGAGGAATTTGGGCGGCGGGGGAGGAGCGGATAGTTTTGCGGGAAAATTGATGGACGATGAAAGTGATATCTTTTTTCTCCGCAAAGGGCGGAACGGGCAAGACGACGTTCAATATGCTGCTTGCCTCTTATCTGAAATACGAGAAAGGCCAAAGGGTGATGCTGCTGGACTTTGACGCGCCGGAGTATAACCTGAGTTTCTGCCGGAAGCGGGAACTGGCGGGGGTGAAGGAGGCGGTGGATGAATCGGCCTTGTATCCGATTGAGGCTGTGCGGGATTTGAGCGAAGGGAATCTGGCGACGGTGGCGGGGATGGTGCGGAAGATGGAGGGGGTGCTGGATTATGTGGTGATGGACTTCAAGGGGTCTTTCTTGAGCGGGGACCCGGTGTGCGTGATGGCGGAGGCGGGGGTGCTGGACATGGTGGTGATTCCCGTGGAACTGGACGCGATGATTGTGGCGTCCATGAAGAGTTTGGCGCTGCTGTTCAAGGAGAATGGACAGCAGGCGCTTTTGTTTTTTAACCGGGTACACGGGAAGGAGCGGCCGACGCAGTATGAGGCGGTCAGGCTCTGGTTCGAGGAGCATGGCTGCCGGGTGGCAAGGAGCCAGGTGAAGGGCAACATCGGGATGAAGCGGGAGCAGGGCGAGGGGCATTTTGTCCGCTCGACACTGTGCTTTCCGGGCAAGGAAATCCGGAAATCGAATCCGGGTATCGTGGGCCTTTTGGAGGAGGTGATTGGCTATGACGGAGATTGACTTATATGAGATTTTCCCGAAGGTGAAGGGGGTGAAGTATCCGATGCGGATACCGAAAAAGGTGGTGCGGAGTCCTCCTGGGGAGAAAAAGCCGAAGAGTCTGCTGGAACGGTATCAGAGCAGGGCGGCGAAAGCGCTGGAGGATGCCGAGGAAATAGGTAATATCATCAATAACGCATGAGGTGATGAAAGAACAAGGTGTAAGGAAATATGCGGTTTGTGGCGTGCTGGCGCTGGCCGCAGGAGTGAGTGCAAGGGCCCAGGATGCCATTTCTTTTCTGAATGAGACGAATACGCAAATCCGGGGCGCCGGGTCAGTGATTTATGAGGTTGTGGTGGGGGTGCTGGCTATCGTGGCGATTATTTCGCTGGTGATTGTGGGCATCAAGATGTCCAGCGGGGACAATGAGGCGACGCAGAAGGCGGTCGGCTGGTGCGGGGGAATTGTGTTCTGTCTGATTGCGGCGGTGGCCGTGAAGAATTATATGGGGCTATGAAATATAGAATCTACAGGAATCTGGACAGGTCGCTTACGCTGTTGGGGTTACAGGGGAAGTTCCTTGCCCTGGGAGCTGTGGGCATTGGCGCTGCGGGTGTGCTGGCGCTGGGGGCTGGCGTGATGACGTCGGCCTTTGTGGGATTGTTTACAGGATTGTCGCTGGGGGCTGTGGTTTATCTGCGTGTGGCGGAATGGCAGGGGGAGTGGGGCGAGAAGGGGCTGTCCCGCAGGATAAGCGGGCTGATGCGACCGCGTTTTATTTTAATCAGGAGCAAGGTATGGAAACGATAAATATCAGGGACTGTTTCCCAGTGATGAATGGCGGGGACGGGGTGATTGTGAGCAAGCGGGGGGATGTGTGTGTTGGGTGGGAGGTGACGCTTCCGGCGGCTTTCCGGTGTAACGAGGAGGGGTATGATGCGTTGCTGGGGGCACTGGCAGGGGCGATAGGGCTGCTGCCGGAGTATACGGTGGTGCATAAGCAGGATGTGTTTATGCGGAAGGTGTATGAGGGAGATACGCTCGCTTCGCTCGGTATGACAAGAGGGGGATTTCTGGAGGAGGCGTATGAGCGGCATTTTGACGGGCGGGCGTATCTGGACCACAAGTGTCGGATTTGGCTGTGTTTCTCGACCCGAAAGCATGTGCATGGCGGGACGTCGGGGGTGAATGGTATTGCCGGGAGTGGCTTGCCGACGGCGGCGGTGATTGGACGGTGCTTGCAGGCGGCGGAGCAGTTTGGGGTGATGGTGGGGGCGGCCGTGGAGATGAGAAAGCTAAGGGAGGAGGACTTGTTTGGGGAGACCCCCGATCAGGTCGGGGGTGACGGTCGTGTGGGGATTATGCAGGATTACCTGAATTTTACGGATGAGGGGGAGGATGTGCTGCAGGACATGCAGGTGGCGGCGGACAGCATGGTGATTGGCAGGAAACGGGTGGTGTGCCATCTGTTGGCCGACCTGGACCAGCTGCCGGGTGAGGTGGCATCTTGCCGGAGGGTGAGTGAACTGAGCACGGAGCATTCGAGCGTGATGTTGTCTTACTTGAATGAACTGGGACAGGGGCTGGAGTGCGAGCATGTGGTGAACTGGTTCTGTGTGAAGGAGCCGGAGCAGGAACTGCATGGGAGGCTGGACACGAAGCGTCGCCGGATGCAGAGCATGAGCGGGCGCAATGCCAGGAACCGGAAGTATGCAGAGGAGATTGGTGAGTACCTGGAGACGGTGGCCGTGGAGCAGATGCGGACGGTGCGCTGCCATATCAGCGTGTTCAGCACGGATGAACATGCGACTACGTCGGCGATTTCCCGGATGGGGATTACGCCGGTGATTGACCGGGCGAATGTGCCTGCGCAGTTCTGGGCTTCTATTCCCGGGAATGAGAGCGGGCTGGCGTACAGTGAGTATATGACGATGGACCTGCGGGCGGGACTTTGCCTGGGGCTGTATGACGGCTTTGAACCGGAGATGCTGGGTGGCGTGATGAAGATGAGCGAACGGATGCGGCTGGTGCCGCAGCGGTTTGACATCCAGGAGATGGCGCTGGAGGCGGGGCTGATGGAGAATTACAATGTGTTCCTGCTGGGACCTACAGGGGCGGGGAAGTCGTTCTTTATGAACAAGTATCTGCGAAGTTGCTATGTGGCGGGGCAGCAGTGTTTCCTGATGGACCAGGGACACTCGTACCGGGCGCTGTGCCATATTATCCGGGAGGAGTCCGGCGGAAGGGACGGAATGTATTATACGTTTGAGAAGGGAAAGCCGATTTCTTTTAATCCGTTCCGGAATTACCGGCGCTTTTTTGTGGATGCGCAAGCGATGGATTTCCTGTACACGCTGATGTGTGTGCTGTGGCGGAATGGCGGGGAGGTATCGGCGGCGGAGATGAAGTTTGTGAAGGAGAGCGTGGTGGCGTTTCTGCGGTATTGGGAGGAGACCCTTCGACAGGCTCAGGGTGACAGGAATGCGAATCCGGTGTTTGATAATTATTATGTGTTTGTGCGGGATGTGTATCGGCGGAAACTGGAGGAGGAACGGGTGGAGAAGGCGTATTTTGACATGAAGGGGTATTTGTTGACGCTGGAACAGTTCTATGCGGATGGGCCGTATGGCTATCTGCTGAATTCGAGGGAAAGCGTGGATATTTTGCGGGACCGGTTTGTGGTGTTCGAGATTGACCGGATTAAGGATGACAAGGTGGTGTATCCGATTACGACGCTGGTGATTATGGATGCGTTCAATGAGAAGATGTCATCGACGCAGGATTTCAAGGTGATGTGCATTGAAGAGGCGTGGAAGGCTCTGATGGGAACGCAGATGGCGACATATATGCTGGAGCTGTGGAAGACGGCCCGGAAGCACCGGACGTCGGCGATTGTGGTGACGCAGGAATTGAAGGATATTGTGTCGTCGCCGATTATCCGGGATACGATTGTGGAGAATTCGGGGGTGAAGATTCTGCTGGACCAGTCGAAGTATCTGAATCGGTTTGAGGAACTGGCGGGGATGCTGTCGCTGAATGAGGGGGACAAGGGGCTGGTGCTGAGCTTGAACCGGATGAGATTGCCGGTCGGGGCCGGCAATGACGGGAGACCCCCGATCGGGTCGGGGGTGACGGATGGACGGGAGGTGTTTTTTAATCTGGGGAACAGGCGGAGTTTTGTGATGCGGCTGGAGGTGTCGCCGGAGGAAAGGTGGACGTTTTCGTCGGCCAAGAAGGATAAGCTACGGCTGGAGGAGGCGGTGGAAGCATGCGGGGGGAGTTATATTGAGGCGATAAAGAAATTGGTAAAGGAGGGAGTATGAGACCGGCAATGACGTTTATTGTTGTCATTATGGGCTTGTTATTCAATACAACGCAGGCGGCGGCACAATTTGCGACGTTTGATGCGTCGAACTTGGCGCAGGCCATCTTGTCTTTCCTGCAGGATGGGGACAATATGGCGGTGAATACGGAGCAGTTCCTGCAAAACTTGGGGGTGGCGGAAGAGCAGTTGAAGTTCCTACAGGAGGCGGACAGGCGCTACAAGGAGGTCCGGAAGGATTTGTATGAGGCGCAAAGTGTGATCCGGATGGCCAGGAATTACGAGATGATTGCGCGGATGTTTACACGGTATGTGCAGAATTTGAAACGGCTGAATGGGCAGCAAATCAGTTATGCGCAGGGGCGGTCGCTGGTGAACCAGGGGTTCCAATATCTGCTGTATGCTTCGCGGGAGGTGAAACGGGCCAGGGAATACCTGGGCTATAAGGCGCAGGTGAGTGAAGAGGAGCGGATGAAGGGACTGAGCGAGTGCGACCGGGAGGTGGGAAAGGCGACTGCGGCCATGTATTACCATATCAAGGGGACTTACCGGGATATTGACGCCGGGCTGAGGATGGCCGAGGCTTTTGACAGTTTGGAGGAAGCTTTTAGAATTAGGTATTGAGGTATGATTGAGTTTAATTATCCTGAGTTGATTCAGGACATAAAGGTGGCGCTGTTTACGGGCGATTTGTCGGGGATATACAGTCTGGCCCGCGGGGTGGCATGCATTGCGACGTCGTGGGGGATTGTGAGCTGGTATAACCGGATGATGAATGAGCCTTATGGACGGCTGGATATGGCAGCAGTGGTGCGGGCGGTGTTCATTCTGATTCTGACGTGTAACTTCTATTCGACGGTGCTGATGCCGTTGGACGGCATAACGCATATGGTGGCCAAGGGGCTGACGGCGTTTGCGGATGGTGACAGGGAGGGGCTGATGGGGCGGGTGAATGAGGTGTATGAGCATGCCGAGGATGCGCGGAAGCGGGAGTCTTTGACAGGAGCTTTTGAGGATGAGGTGGAAGGGGCGGCATCGGCCACGGAGGTGGAAGGGTTGAGCTATCAGAGCTCGGCCATTACGGAGTCTCTGGTGCAGGCGGAATTGAATGGCGGGGCTTCGGAACCGAAATGGTACGAACGTTTGTGGACCGGGATGAAGGGCTTTGTGCGTGCGAGGGTGGGGATAGCGGTGAGTGACGTGGGGAGTGTGGTGTCGGCCTTGATTTCGGTGGTGGTGAAGTTGGCGCAGTATATCCTGCTGGCAATGAGCAGCATTTATCTGATTGTGCTGGGGCTGATGGGGCCGTTTGTGTTTGCGTTTTCGCTGATGCCGGGGTTCGAGAGCAATATCCTGAGTTGGCTGGCGCGGTATATACAAATCTCGTTCTGGATTCCGTTGACGGCGTTCCTGGACATGGTGAATGTGAAGCTGAAGGGGGCCATGCTGGCTGCGATGCTGAATGCGCCGTTTGTGTCGGCCTTGGCAGCTCCGTATCATTTGATAGTACTGGATGTTGTGCTGCTTCTTTGTCTGCTGCTGGGTGCCTCAGATGGCGGGCTGGGTGATTCAGTCGAGCGGGGCCGATGACTTGACACGAAAGATGGCGACGATGGGGAAGAAAGCGCTGAGTATGGTTATAAAGTGAGTGTAGATTATGAAGATTTTGGAATTGACAAGGGATATTGAGAAGAGTTTCCGCCGGCAGAGTTTGCTGACGGTGGTGGCGGTGGGCGGCTCGCTGGTTTTTGCGCTGGCGGTTTCGTTGAGCTCGATGGGGTTTGCGGAGCGGCAGCGGCAGAAGATTTATGTGCTGGACCAGGGGAAGAGCCTGCTGCTGGCTTTACAGACGGATGCGGTTCTGTCCAAGGATGTGGAGATTCGGGACCATGTGACGCGGTTCCATGAGCTGATGTTTACTTTGAGTCCGCAGAAGCAGACGATTCAGGAGAATCTGGACCGGGCGTTCAATTTGGCAGACCGGTCGGCGTTTGAGTATTCGCAGGATTTGGCGGAGAAGGGGTATTATGCCCGGATGGTGTCGGCCAATATCAGCCAGCAGATGCTGGTGGATTCGGTGGTGTTTGTGGGTTCTGACTATCCCTGGCAGGTGCGGACGTATGCGCGGCAGTATGTGGTGCGGGAGAGCAAGGTGTCGCTATATAGCTTTGTATCGACCTGCCAGGTGCTGGAGGGACGGCGGAGCGATGTGAATCCGCATGGGCTGATGATTGAGCGGTTCAAGGTAGTGTCGAATGAGTTGATTGAGACGAGGAAGCGATGAGGAAGGAATCTAGGTGGGTGCGGGCTGGCGTGTATGTGGCCGTGGTGGTGATGGTGGGACTGGGTGTTTGGTATTTGTATAAAGCTTTTTGTGTGTTATGGCAGTAGATAAAAAAATGATGTGGGCCTTTGTTGGCCTTTGTGTGCTGGTCGTTGGCGCTGTGGGGCTGATGGTCTTTACTACTTTCCATCGACCTAAGGAGGCTGCACCGGAGAATGTGGCGTTGTCCATTCCGGATGGGGAGGTGAGGCCGATGGAGAGTTCCAAGTCGGCGGCGATGCGTGGGGCAGTGACGCTGGACAGGTATTTTGAGGAGCTGGGAGAGGAGTTGGGAGAGGAGTTGGGGGAGGAGGATGTGTCGCTGGTGTCATCGACGAAGGAGGTGCCGGTTGCGCCTGTGCCGGATGTTGCTGAAAGGCCGGAGGCGGCGGTGACGCGGGTGTTTGGGGCTCCTGATGGGGAGCGGCCGACGGTTTCCGGAGGGCGGTCCGGCGGAGGGATGAGCAGGGAGGAGCGGCTGGCGTATGACCGGCAACGGGCCGAGATGGTGCGGGAGGTGTTGACGGGGGCGTCGGTGGAGGAGATGCCCGATCGGGTCGGGCATGACGGGGATGCGGGGCAGTCTCGACAGGAGGTGCTTAGGTTCGTGGAAGATGATATTGTGACGTATCTGGATGATGTCCCTGTGGCGGTGGAGGAGGTGGGCGTGCGGCCTTTCCGGTGTATGTTTGTGCGGGATGAGAAGGTGTCGGCCGGGCAGCGGGTGATGCTTCGCCTTCTGGAGGAACTGCCCGTGGATGGGGTGGTGATACCGGCTAATGCGCATCTTTCGGCCATCTGCAAAATTGGTGATAGGTTGGAACTGACGGTGGGGGCGGTGGAGTATGGCGGGCGTATTGTTCCGGTGGAACTCGACGCGTATGATGCGGATGGCCTGCCGGGGATTTATTGCCCGGAGACGGTGTCCGGGCGCGGGGCTAAGAGGGCTACTGAGGATGCGCTGAGTGTGGGTACGAGGACGGTCGGCGGGCTTGTCGGGGATATTGCGTCGACAGTTATCCGGACCGGGGCTTCTATTGTAAAGTCGGCGTCCGGTGAGGTGAAGGTGGCTGTGACTAGTGGATATGAATTTTATTTGGTGAAGAAATGAGACGGATTTTGTTGGCTTTGGGTCTTTTGTGGAGCGTCTGCGGTTTTGCTGCGGATACGCTGTTTGTATCAACGTCGCAGGTGGTGCATCTGCGGTTTGCGTCGGAGTTGAAGTATTTGAACCTGGGCGATCGGGTGCTGATTGCGCGCATCGTGGACAAGAGCAAGGATTATGTGGCGGTGCGGGCACGGGAGGCGTTTGAGGGCGTGACGTCGATGTCGTGCATTGAGAGCACGGGGGAGATGCATAGCTTTGTGGTTGCTTTTAAGGAGAGGCCGGAGCGGCTGGAGGTGGATTTGCGGGGCGGGCCATCGACCTCTATGGAGGAGCTGGCTGGCTTGCGGCAGGAGCTTTTCCATGTGGGACGGCGGGAGAACGGGATGGAGGTGCTGTGCCGGAATGTGGTTGTGCGGGAGAATGTGCTGTATCTGGTGTTTGGGGTGCGGAATGGCTCGACGGTGGATTATGAGATGGGGGTGCCGAGGTTTGCTGTTGAGAGTCATCATGCGGGGCGCAGAAGGGTGCAGTATCAGAAGGAGTATGCTCCGAAGCAGATGTTTGGACCTTCTGTGATTGGTGCCGGTGATGAGGGCGTTTGGGTATTTGCCTTCGACAAGGTAGCGCTGGTCCGTGGACAAGTCTTTCGGATGAGTTTCTATGAGAAGGGTGGCGCCAGGAATTTTGTGCTGACGTTGGGACAGAAGGATTTACTAGATGCGAGGAGGTTGTGATATGAATGAGATGCTGAATTGGATAGAGGAGATTGGCGGACAGGTGAACCGGCTGGAGGTATGGACGCTGCTGGTGGTTGTGCTGGTTGTGGGGGTGATTGTTTCGTTGCTGTGTGCCTGGTCGTGGATTCGGTTCCTCCGCCGGAGGTTGGAGGTGATGCAGGAGGAGTTGACGTCGCATAAATGGAAGACCGGGGAGACTTTTGCTGAGGTGGAAGGCGGCATGGCGGAAGCGAGGGATAGAATCCGGGATTGTTTGCGGATTGCGCTGATGATAGGGAAGGAGGTGAGGGTGTTGGATGAGGGACTAGTGGACAGAAGCCTGGAGAGTTTGAATGAGGGAAGCCAAAAGTAGGGCTTCCTTTATTATATATATGGCGTTTTATATCCGGTTATATGTTGTTAAATGCGGGGAAAAGCGTAATAGCGCGGTTCAAAATGTGTTTTTTAAAGAACTTAAACTGCGACAAAACTGCGACTGGTAAAAAGAATCAAGCACCTGCGGAAATCCGTAAGTGCTTGATTTTCAGGTGCTCCCCCTGTTGGACTTGAACCAACGACCCTCTGATTAACAGTCAGATGCTCTAACCAACTGAGCTAAGGAGGAATTTTCCGTTTGCTTTCGTAACGGGATTGCAAAGGTACAACCTTTTTTGGATTCTCCAAAGCTTTTTTGCAAATTTTTTCATTTAGACAGTTATCTATATTTTTTGTATCTTTGCGTCATGAATATCGACCTCCTTGCCAAAATGGTGAAAGAAGTGGTGATGGACCACGATGTCGTCACCTTGCCCGGAGTGGGAAGCTTCGTGGCGGAATGGGTTCCGTCCACTTTCGCAGACCGCGGGTACACCATCCTGCCCCCTTACCGCAAGCTCTACTTCTCTCCCAAGCAAGGGGATGATACCCTTTTGGCGCAGCTCTACGCCCGTTCCAACGACATTTCCGAGGCCGATGCCACCCGTATCCTCATAGACTTCCTCACGGAGATGAAGGAAGTCCTGAAGGTCAAGAAGACCATCATCTTCCCGGGTCTGGGCCGTCTCAGGGCCACCATGGAGAACCATTTCTTCTTTGTGGCCGATGAAGACCTGGACATCTATCCCGCCGGATTCGGCCTGCAGCCCCTTTCCCTCAAAACCCATGAGGAAACGCAGGAAGAAGTGGCCGAAGCTGTGGCCAGCCTGGCCACCCTTCTCCAGAAGGAGCCGGAGGTCTCCCCGGAGCCCGAACCGGAGCCGGAGGCTGTCATTCCCGGCCCCGACCCTGTCATTCCCGGCCCCGACCGGGAATCCCCTGAGATGGCCGATCAAGTCGGCCATGACGAAGACCCCG
Source organism: Bacteroidales bacterium (assembly GCA_017480345.1). Lineage (GTDB taxonomy): Bacteria > Bacteroidota > Bacteroidia > Bacteroidales > UBA932 > Cryptobacteroides. The sequence goes on along the minus strand of JAFVAU010000025.1, from coordinate 41,566 downwards.
TCGGCCATGACGAGGAACCCGAACCTGAACTTAAACCGAAGGATAAAAAGAAGAAAAAGAGTGGCTGGGGTGCCTTCTGGACCATTATGCTGGTCCTGCTGGTGCTGGCCCTGGTGGCCGCCATTGCCTTGGTAGTGGCCGGTCAATTTGCCCCTGAATGGTTAGACAGCCTCCTGTATACTCCCGAAGAGTACGAATTCCTTCATAATCAGTAGTGAGAAATGACCCCTGTAGAAAGAGAAGGATATAAGTTTTTCCAAGACCTTAGGATTCCCTGTTACCAGACCAACCGTCAGACCCTGCTCAAACCGGCCGCCTTCATGGATATGGCCCAGGAACTTGCGATGTGGGCCGCCGGCGGCCTGGGATTCGGCTATGATACCCTCCATGTGCATCACGTGGCCTGGGTGCTCAGCCGCATGCACATCCATTTTGAACAGCTGCCCCGCTGGCGGGAGGATGTCCGCCTGTACACCTGGCACAAAGGGGCCGACGGCCTGTTCTACCTCCGTGATTTCATCATGAAGGACAAGGACGGGAATCCCTGTATCACTTGCACCAGCTCCTGGGTGGTGATTAGCGAGATAACCCGCCATTTCGTGCGCCCGGAAGAGCTTCAGCATCTTCTGGAAATGGGAGATCCGGACCATGCCATTGCCCAGCCTGCCCCCAAGCTCCCTTTGCCCCGCGACGTGGAACCGGAGCTGGTGGGAGAACACACGGTCTCCTATTCGGACCTGGACCTGGTGGGGCACACCAACAATGTCCGTTATGTAGTGTGGGCCATGGACTGCCTCCCGCTGGAGGTGGCCGAGGACGCCCTCAAAGATTTGTATATCGTTTTCAACAAGGAGACCACCTTCCGAGAGAAGGTGTCCCTGTACCGTCTCAAAGAAGGAAATGCCTGGTACGTAGAAGGCCGGGTGGAAGGAAAGACCTGCTTTGCGGTAAAATTTGAGTATTAAACCATGCACGATTTGTTTTTCGGCTATGGAGTAGCCCATACCATCCTCCTTCTGGCCTTCGTGATAGGCGTTGGCCTCTATTTGGGCCGATTCAAAGTGAAAGGAATCTCCCTGGGCTCCACCTGGATCCTGTTCATGGGTATTCTGATGGGGCATCTGGGCTTCGGGGCCGACCTGAGCATCCTCCATTTCGTGAAAGAGTTCGGCCTTATCCTCTTCGTCTTCTCCATCGGCCTGCAGGTGGGTCCCGGCTTCTTCCACTCTTTCCGGAGCGGCGGTGTCAAGATGAACCTGCTGGCGGTGATGAATATCCTGCTGGCGGTGGCCGTCACCTATGCCATTTCCGCTATTTCCGGAGAAGACCTCTCCACCATGGTGGGCGTCATGTCCGGCGCCGTCACCAACACCCCCGGCCTGGGTGCCGCCCAGCAGACCTTTGCCGATGTCTCCGCCGCCACGGGCTCCAGCGTCCTGGCTGCCGGGACCGCCTCGGAGAAACTGGCATCGGCCTATGCCGTGGCCTATCCTATGGGGGTAATCGGTGTCATTATGGTGCTTGTACTGTTCAAGGCCATTTTCAAGATTGACCATGGGAAGGAGCTCCATGAACTGGAAGAGCAGGAAGGTGGCAGCGAGCACGCCCGCCGCATGCACGTGGCCGTGGAGAATCCCGCCATCTTCGGCAAGAAACTCTATGATGTGGTGCATGGCTTCGGGGAGGACTTTGTAGTGTCCCGCGTGATGCAGGGAGACGAGGTTTCCTTCCCTTCGGCCGATACGGTCCTTCACGAAGGGGACAAGCTTCTGCTGGTGACCTCCCAGGATGAAGTGGACCGCCTGAGGATTCTCTTCGGAGAGGAAGTGCCGCTGCACGTGCAGGACTGGAAGGAAAAAGACCACACCATGGTAACCCGCCGTATCGTGGTCACCAACTCCAAGCTCACCGGAAAGACCATCAAGGACCTCAGGCTCCGCAGCGCCTTCGGCGTCAGTGTGACCCGCGTCATCCGCGCCGGCGTGGAACTGGTGGCCCGCCCCAACCTCTATATCCAGGTGGGCGACGGCCTCATGTGCGTGGGAACCAAGGAGAACATCGAGCAGGTGGCCGCCGTGGTGGGAAATTCCAACGACGCCCTGAACAAGCCCAACCTGGTGCCCATCTTCCTGGGTATCGTGGTGGGCGTCATCTTCGGCTCCATCCCCATCCACTTCCCCCACATCCCCCAGGCCATTAAACTGGGACTGGCCGGCGGACCGCTCATCATCGCCATCCTGCTGGGACACTTCGGCCCCAAATACAAGATAACCACTTACACCACCACCAGTGCCAACCTGATGATCCGGGAAATAGGCATCTCCCTCTTCCTGGCGGCCGTGGGTATCGGCGCGGGCAGCAACTTCTGGAGCTCCATCGTGGGAGGCGGTTACTGGTGGATCCTGTACGGCGCCCTCATCACGCTGGTTCCGCTGTGCATCACCTTCATCGTCGCCCGGGCCGCGTGCCATTTGAACTTCTACCAGATCTGCGGCCTCATTACGGGCTCCTGCACCAATCCGCCGGTGCTGGCCTTCGCCCAGGGTATGTACGGCAGTGATTTCACCTCCGTGAACTACGCCACGGTGTATCCGCTGTCCATGTTCATGCGCGTGCTGGTGGCCCAGCTGCTCATTGTCTTTGCACTGGGATAATGCTTACAGACCTGGTATATCCGGCCTCTCCGGCTCCCGTCTATCCCCGGCCCTCGATTGACCATCCCGGCCCGCAGGATACCTCGCGGGAGGAGATGCTGCCCCTGGTAGAGCCCAGCGGCCTGGTCTATGGGCAGGCGGCCCGCAGCTGGTTCCATGGCGGTTCGGGCGTACTCCATCCGGTAGTGCACCTGCACATCCTGGACCGGTACGGAAAGCTGTACCTGCAGAAACGTTCCCTCACCAAAGACCTTCTTCCCGGCTATTGGGATACGGCCGTAGGAGGTCATGTCTCCTACGGAGAAAGCATTCCGGAGGCCCTTTTCCGGGAGTGCGAGGAAGAGCTCGGGCTCCGGAAATTCAATCCTGTCTATCTGGAGACCTATGTGTATCAGGCGCAGCGGGACCGGGAGTTCGTCTTTGTGCATGCCATGGTGGGGCATCCGGAGCTCCATCCCCGTCAGGAGGAAGTTTCCGAAGGCCGATGGTGGACCTTCGCGGAGTTGGAGGAGGCCATGGGCAAGGACATCCTTACCCCCAATTTCGAGTCGGAATTCTCCCGGATCCGGGAAAAACTGCTTGCCCTCCTATAGAATCTGCCCCCAGGTCTCGTCAATGGCGGCGCGTGCGGCGGCATCGGCCTTGGGGGTAAGGCCTATGTAGGGCTCCCGGAGCTTTTCTCCTTTCATCAGGGCTTTCCTCAGCCGGAAGGCTTTTTCTTTTTGCTGAGCATGCGGCATCAGGGAGACGATGCTTAGGAGGTAGTCCTCCGCTCCCAGGATGTTGACTGCCTCCACCTGCCCTTCGGCCACCCGGAATTTGAGCGTGCCGGCAAAGCGGTGCGGCTCTTCCCCATACAGGATGAAGGAGGGCTCGGCAAAGAGGGTGGAGATGTTGACGGCCTCGAACACCAGCTCGTCGTACAGGACCCCGTTGTAGTCTATCTTTCCGTCCCGGAAGCTCACTTTCTGGGGGCCGGCGCCGTCGGAGATAATCTCGAAACATATCTGCGGAGCCAGGCCGATGGAAACCTCCACCCGGGGCTGAGTGCGTACCAGACGCCACAGAAGCCTTTCTTCCTGGGCGGGGGAGAGGGTGACATCCTCGTAGATGCCGGTGAGGACCTCCTGGTTAATCCGGTCAAAGTCTTCCTCATGGGGAACCACCACGAAGCCGGCCATGTCCGCCGCCCCGGGGAAGATGGGGAAGCGGGGACGGGAAGCGCCCCTGAGGGCCACGATGGCGCGGTATTCGCCCTCGCTGCAATAGGTGTAGGCGTTGAAGCGGGGCTCCGTTTCCTCGGCCACCAGGTTCATGCAGTCCAGCAGCCGGTAAAACAGCTTGGCCATGGACTTGGACGTCTGGGCGCGGAGCATGAAGATGCCCCGGTTGAAGCGTTTGTAGTGGTACAGTTCCGCATCCCGGACGGAGGCGATGAACTCGATTTCTTCCGACACCTGCCCGGCCTTTACGCCCCTCAGAAGGCGCTCCGCGGCTCTTTCCAGCGGCATGTAGCCCTTGGGGCAGGCCTGGAAGTGGGCGTGCTGCGGCACGGTGGTTCCGCTGTTGGGGCTGTTGTAGAACACCAGGTAGTTCTCCAGAGTGGAGGCCAGGTCCAGCATGTCCGGGAAGCGGTGCCAGATGGTCTGCGGGGCATGGATGTCCCGGGTTATCACCAGGTGGTTGGGGAAGATGGGCGCGCGGTTCACCAGGATGTTGTACTTGCGCCCCTTGCGCCCTTCGAAGGGAAGGGTGTGCTGGTGCTCCATATAGTTTTCTTCGCACAGGGGACAGCCGTGGTCAAAGATGGGAACCCGTCCGGGATTGGACTGAAGGGTTACCAGTATGCCTCCCAGGGGGAGTGTACGGGTGCGGGTGCTCTTGAGATGGCGGTATTTGGCGGCTACGGCCGGCCATACCGACAACTGGTCGTGTACGAATTTATCTATGTCTGTTGCCATACTTGGTGTAAAGATACGCAATTTTTTCTAACTTTGTAGTATGGCATCCATCGGTATATTCGATTCCGGCAGCGGCGGCCTGTCCGTCTACCGGGAGCTCCGGAAAATCCTTCCCCGGGAGCGATATCTCTATTTCTCGGACAATGCCCATTGCCCGTACGGGGAAAAATCGGCCGCCTATATCCAGGACAGGGCCCGTGTGATAACGGACATCCTGCTGGGAATGGGGGCCGATATCATCGTGGTGGCCTGCAACACCGCCACGGCGGCGGCCATCGCCGCCCTTCGGGAAGAGTACCCGGCCGTCCCCTTCATCGGGATGGAGCCGGCCGTGAAGCCCGCCGCCCTGGGGACGGAGAGCGGCGTCATTGGCGTTCTGGCCACCGCCGGCACGCTCAAGGGTTCCAAGTATCTCAATACCAGGGGACAGTATGAGGATAATGTGAAGATTGTGGAGCATGTGGGGCAGGGCTTCGTGGAACTGGTGGAGGGCGGTATCCTGGACGGCCCCGAGGCCGAGGCCACCGTGCGCGCCTCCCTCAAGCCCCTGCTGGATGCCGGGGCAGACCGCATTGTGCTGGGCTGCACCCACTATCCTTTCCTGCAGCCCGTCATTGAGCGCCTGGCCGGTCCCGGCGTGCAGGTGATAGACCCGGCGCCCGCCGTGGCCCGCCAGACATTGCACGTCCTTCAGGAAAAGGGCATTCCTACCGGGGAGGGCCCCTTCTCCATCGATTTATATCATTCCGGAGAGCCGGATTCCTTACTTCGCATTTACAAGTTGGTTCAATGACAAGACGGATTATTATATCGGCCCTTCTTCTGTTGAGCGGCCTTCTGCTGCAGGCCCAGGTGGTGCCCGGCGTGGAGGTGCTTGAGGAGCAGGGCTTCGCGCCCCTTCTGGGGAAAAGGGTGGGTCTGGTGACCAATCCCAGCGGGGTGGACCGCCATTTCCGCAGCACCATCGACATCCTGCATGAGGCCCCGGAGGTGAATCTTGTTGCTCTCTTCGGCCCGGAGCATGGGGTGAGGGGAGACGTGTATGCCGGAGACCATGTGGCCGATTCCAGAGACCCCCGCACCGGCCTTCCCGTGTATTCGCTTTACGGAGCCACGCGGGAGCCGTCGGCCGAGATGCTGGAAGGCATTGACGTGATGGTGTACGACATCCAGGACGTGGGGGTGCGCTGCTATACCTTCATCTCCACGTTGGGCCTGGTGATGCGGGCCTGTGCGCAGAATAAGATAGAGGTGGTGGTGCTGGACCGGCCCAATCCGCTGGGCGGCAACAAGGTGGAAGGCAGCCTGGTGAGGGACGGCTTCCATTCCTTCGTGAGCCAGTACAAGATTCCGTTCATCTATGGCCTTACGGTAGGGGAGCTCTCCCGGCTCATCAATGAAGAAGGGCTCAACTGCGGGCAGAAGGGTAACCTGAAGCCGCTTCGCTGCAACCTCACCGTGGTTCCCATGCGGGGCTGGCGGCGGGATATGCTGTATAAGGACACAGGGCTTCCCTGGATCCTGCCTTCTCCCAACATCCCTTCCATGCAGAGCGCCCTGTGCTACGGCGCCTCCGGGATAGGCGGGGAGTTCGGCCTGCTTAACAGCGGCGTGGGGTATACCATTCCCTTCGAGACATTCGCGGCGGATTGGGTGGATGCCGATAAACTGCTGGACCGGCTCAATTCCTATCACATCCCCGGCGTGGCGTTCCGGACCATCCATTACAAGCCCATCTCCGGAAGCAAGAAGGATGTGCTCCTGCACGGCGTCCAGTTTGCCTTTACGGACTTCGAGGCATGCCCGGTGAGCCTGATTCAGTTTTATGTACTGCAGGCTGTGAACGAGCTTTATCCGGCCAAGAACCCCTATCCGCTCAAGCGCTACGGAATGCTGGACAAGGTTTGTGGCACGGATTATGTGAGAATAGCGTTTGGAAAGCGGATGAAAGTCGCGGACATTGTTGACGCCTGGTCCAAGGATGTTGAGGCTTTCAGGCAGTTTTCCGGCAAATATTACATGTACCATTAAAAAACTTAGTGCTATGAGAAGGTTTATGACATTTGCAGCTTCCATGATGCTGGCCCTTGCCATGCTCGTGGCACCCGATATGACTGCACAGACCCGTCGGAGCAGTAGCTCCGGCAGTTCCTCTTCCAGCCAGCAGAGCGGTTCCACCACCCGCAGCTCCGGCAGCAGTTCCTCTACCCGTTCTTCGGGCAGCAGCTCCACCCGGAGTTCTTCCGTGCAGCAGGACAACCGCAGAAGCAGCGGAAGCTCTTCCGCCACCCGCTCTTCCGGCAGCAGTTCCACCACCCGGAGCAGTTCCGGTACCGTGCGCTCTTCCGGCAGTTCTTCCACTACCCGTTCTTCCGGCAGTTCCACTGTTCGCAGTTCCGGCAGCAGCGCAACCACCCGGAGTTCCTCCGGTGCCACCGTGCGCAGCTCCGGCACCACCCGCTCCTCCGTGGAGGGTACCACTACCCGTGCCGCACAAGGCACCGTGGTCCAGCCTCAGCCCCAGACCCAGGAGCGTTCCGGCGCCACCGTGCGTGCTTCCAACGTGAGCCGCAGCGGCCTCAGCGGCACTGCCGTTGCAGATCCTGCCGCCGGAAACCAGGAGATTTACCGCGATGCCGGTTACAACTACCGCTACCACGACGACATCCGCGTGGATGACCGCCACAACATGTACCGCGTACCTCCGCGTCAGCGGGACCCCATGGCCTGGGACCGCCCCGGTTACTTCTGGGGAGACCACCCTCACTACTATGGCTACCGCATCCATGCCCTACCTCCTTCCTGGCGCCGTATCAGCCACTGGGGAATGGACTACTATTACTACAACGGCATCTATTATCGGCCTTTCGGCGGAGCTTATGTGGTATGCCGTCCTCCCTTCGGCACTCCGCTGGAGGCGATCATTGACAGGGCCATCCTCAGGACCCTGCGCTTCGCCTACTATTACGACACCTACCGTACCTACGAGAGTGTGTTCGACTACTATAACGTGATTGCCCGGCAGAACCTGATCATTGCCCAGCAGAACGCCCGCATCATCGCCCGCAACTCCAATTACGCCATCAACTCCAACAGAGCCCTCTCTGCTTACGAGCTGGCCAACAAGCTGGGCCTGGTGCAGAGCTACGCCTACGCCAATGCAGATTACTTCTACCAGGACGGCGTGTTCTATACCGTTTCCGCCTCCGGCGTGTACACCACCATCGTCCCTCCTGCGGGCGCCCTGGTTACATCGCTCCCGGACGACTACGAGATCATCGTGATGGGCGGTATCGAGTACTACCTGGTGGACAACACCGTGTTCCGCACCACCGTCTTCGAGGGAGAACCCTACCTGGAGGTGCTGGGGCAGATGTACGGGAACCTGTACAATCAGTACAACGTTTACAGATAATAAGAAATCCGGGCCGCAAGGCTCGGATTTCTTTTTTAGTCCAGGTCGTCAGGGTCCGTGACCGCGGCGCCCTTGCCCATCAGATAGGTCTTCATGAATTCGTTCAAATCTCCGTCCAGCACGCCCTGGGTGTCGGCCGTGTTGTAGCCGGTGCGGAGGTCTTTCACCAGTTTGTAGGGGTGGAGGACGTAGTTGCGGATCTGGGAACCCCACTCGATGCGCTTTTTCTGGCCTTCCAACTCGGCCTGCTTTTCCTGGCGCTTCTTCAGTTCAATGTCGTAGAGGCGGGATTTCAGGATGAGGAGGGCGCGCTGGCGGTTGTCCTGCTGGCTACGGGTCTCGGTGTTTTCCACCATGATGCCGGAAGGGATGTGGCGCACGCGGACGCCGGTTTCCACCTTGTTCACGTTCTGGCCGCCGTGGCCGCCGCTGCGGAAGGTGTCCCACTCCAGGTCCGAGGGGTTTATCTCAATGTGGATGGTGTCGTCCACCAGGGGATATACGAATACGCTGGAGAAGGTGGTCTGGCGCTTTCCCTGGGCGTTGAAGGGGGAGATGCGCACCAGACGGTGCACGCCGTTCTCCGCCTTCAGGTAGCCGTAGGCGTAGTCTCCTTCCACCTCGATGGTGGCGCTCTTGATGCCGGCTTCTTCGCCTTCCAGCAGGGAGGTGACCGTCATCTTGTAGCCGTTCCTTTCTCCCCAGCGGAGGTACATGCGCATGAGCATGGAACTCCAGTCGTTGGCCTCGGTGCCGCCGGCGCCGGAGTTGATGGTGAGCACGGCGCCCAGGTTGTCTCCTTCGTTTCCCAGCATGTTGCGGAGTTCCAGGGCTTCCACGGCCTGGGTGGCCGATGCAAAGGCTGCATCCAGCTCCTTGCTCTCGGCGGTCTCCACGGCTTCGTCATCGGCCCCGGAGAGGCTGTCCTTGGCAAAATCGTAGAGGACTTCCAGGTCTTCCACGTTTCCTTTGGCTTTGTCGAAGTCTGTTACCCAGCTCTTGATGCCGGAAAGTTTCTTGAGGAAGGCTTCGGCGGCCTTGGGGTCTCCCCAGAAGTCCGGCGCCAGGGTTTCTTCTGTCTTGGCGGCCACGTCCTTCCGCTTGCCTTCAATGTCCAGGCAAGAGAGAAGGGTGCTCAGGCGCTCCTGCAAGTCCTTTATCTGTTCTAAAGTGGTCATAAGTTGCAAAGATACGGAAAAATTACGGTAAATCCGCCTGGGAGAGGAAGCCGGAGCGGAGGGTGCGGATGGCGCCGGAGTCAAACTGGACGTCAAAACTGCTGTAGTCTTTGTTGGCGCCCACGATGACGCCTTCCCCGAAGACGGGGTGGGTGACGGTATCGCCCACTTGGAAGGGGGAGACGTAGGCGGCGCGCTCGGCACTGAAGTCCTCCTGGTCCAGCACATGGGTGAGCCCCCGGGTGCCCTTCCAAAGCTCCTCTGGCACAACGCCTTCCGTGACCACCAGATTCTGCTTGATTTCGGCCAGGAAGCGGGAGGGGTACTTGCTCATCTTGGTGGAGATGTTGAAGCCTTCGGACTCGGTGAGAAACAGCGCTTTCTCCGCACGGGTGATGGCCACGTACATGAGCCGCCGCTCCTCTTCTTCGCCGTTTTTCTTGCCTTCGCGGATGCTGCGCATATTGGGAAAAACACCCTCTGACAGGCCTGTGACAAAGACATAGGGGAATTCCAGTCCCTTGGCCTGGTGGATGGTCATCAGTTTGACGGTGGGGGTGTCCTTGCGATGGTCGTCGTTGGTGTAGAGGGCGATGTCCTGCAGGTAATCGGCCAGGGTGCTCTCTTCCGGGGTGCGGACGCTCTCGTAAAAGCGGATGCTGGAAAGGAGCTCGTCCAGGTTCTCCAGGCGGTCTTCGTCCTGGTCTTCGCGCACCATTCTCTTATAGCCGGAGCGGTCCAGCAGGCGGTTCAGCAGGTCGCTCACGCGGTTCTCCAGGGCAAACTGCTTGGCGTCTTCAATGAGTTCCACAAAGGGGGCCGATTTGGCATCCCCGTCCAGTTGCAGGGCGCTGTAGAGGGATATGCCCTTCTCATCGGCCAGGGCCCTTATGCCGTCCAGGAATTTGCGGCCCAGCTTGCGGGAAGGCACGTTGATGATGCGCTCGAAGGAGAGGTCGTCGTCCTGATTGTTAACCAGCCGCAGGTAACTGAGGGCGTCCTTGATTTCCCGCCGCTCGAAAAAGCGCGTGCCGCCCCAGATGGTGTATTCCAGGTGGGCGTTCAGGAGCTCCTGCTCCAGGGCGCGGGACTGGTAGGAACTGCGGTAGAGGATGGCCACGTCGCTTACGCGGGCGCCGCCCTCCAGCAGGAGGCGGATCTGGGAGACAATCCATTCCGTCTCTTCTTTCTCGCTCTTGCCGTGGAAGTGAATCACAGCCTTACCCTCCGGCTTGCGGGTGAACAGGTCCTTGGGGATGCGGTTCTGGTTATTGGAAATGACGCAGTTGGCCACGTCCAGGATGCGCGGGGTACTGCGGTAATTCTCGTCCAGGACGATGGTTTTGTCCGCGGCAAAGTTCACGAAAAGGTCCGGCCGGGCGCCGCGCCACTCGTAAATGGCCTGGTCCGGGTCTCCCACGATGAAGAGGTTCCGGTGCCTGGCGCTCAGGCGCTCGATGAGGTCCCAGTCGTCCAGGTTGCAGTCCTGGGCCTCGTCCACCATGATGTAGTTGAGCTTGGTCTGCCACTCCTCGCAGGCATCGGGAAAACGGTCCAGGATGTACTTGGTCACGTTCATGAGGTCGTCAAAGTCCAGCGCATAGTTCTTCATCTGGCGGCTCACATAGCCCGCCAGCCGGGAGGTGCGGCGCATCTCGTCTGAAATCACGCTGCCCGGCAGCATGTACGTCTGGATATAGCCGTTGAGGGCTTTTTCCGTGCCGATGGCATCCAGGAACTGCTTCACCGTCTTTTCCGTGCGCTTGAGCCCCAGCTCGTCCATGGCCTGCTTGGCAATGGCCTTGCTGTCTTCCTCGTCCAGGACGGTGAAGGATTTGGGAAATCCGATGCGGTAGATTTCCTTGCGGAGGAACTTGACGCAGAAGCCGTGCAGGGTGCACACAAAGTCGTTGTAGTCTCCGCTGTGCACCATGGCGGCAATGCGGTTTCGCATTTCGGCCGCCGCCTTGTTGGTAAAGGTGAGGCACAGCAGGTTGGCCGGGTCTATGCCCAGGACATTCACCAGGTACGCGTAGCGGTGGGTGAGGGCCTTGGTTTTTCCCGTGCCCGCCCCCGCAACTACGCGGATGCGCCCCTCGGTGGCCTCTACGGCCTCTTTTTGGCGGCTGTTAAGCCCTTGGAAAAGGTCGGTCATATCCACAAAGTTAACCTAAATTTCGCTTCTTCGCAAAAGATTGCGTATCTTTGGAAAGTATGAAACGATTCTTTACTCTTTTGGCCCTTTTCTGCGGCTTCACTGCATCGGCCCAGGACCTTGCCCAAATTCCGGAGCGGAGTGTGTCCCTGGCAGACTTCGATGCCGTGGGGGACGGCGTCACGTCCAATACCCAGGCCTTTGCCAAGGCCATCAGCGCCCTTTCCAAGCAGGGTGGCGGCCATCTCAACGTACCGGAAGGCTTGTACCTTACCGGGCCCATCTCGCTCAAGGACTGCATAGACCTGCACCTGGAGCGGGGTGCCGTTATCCTCTTCTCTCCCAACAAGGAGGAGTTTTTGAAGGACGGTTCCGTGAAGCCGGCCCTGACGGCCTCCAAGCGGCACGACGTCATGATTTCCGGAGAAGGCATCATTGACGGGAACGGCAGCTGGTGGGGACCCGTCAAACGTGTCAAAGTGAGCGATGCGGAGTGGAAGGAATTCCTGAAGAAGGGCGGAACCGTGACGGAGGATGGCAGCCTGTGGTATCCCTTCGACCTTAAAAACTACCCGAACATCGCCCCCGACGCCCGCAGCCAGGAGAAGATGCGCGCCAATATGGTGCGTTTCACGGACTGCACCCGGGTGACGGTGAAGGATGTGACCCTGCAGAACTCTCCCAAATTCCACCTGGTGCCCCAGCGCTGCACGGACGTAACCATTGCCAACGTAAAGGTACGCTGCCCCTGGAATGCCCAGAACGGAGACGGCATAGACATCATGAACTGCCGGAACGTGCTCATAACCCGCTGCACCGTGGATGTGGGGGATGACGGCATCTGCCTCAAGGCCGGTGCGGGCGCCAAGGCCCTCAAGGACGGCCCCTGCAAGAACATCGTCATCGAGTACAACACCGTGTACCACGCCCATGGCGGCTTCGTGATAGGCTCCGAGTTCAGCGGCGGCATGGAAGACATCGTCGTGCGCCACAATACCTTTATCGGCACGGATACGGGGCTTCGTTTCAAGAGCGCCCCGGAGCGCGGCGGCGTCACCCGCAACATCCGCATCAGCGATATCTACATGGCCGATATCAAGGACCAGGCGGTGGTGTTCGAGACCACTTATGCCGACAAGGCCGCCGGTTACGAAGACCGGGAGGCCGCCAAGACCAAGGCCTTCGTTCCGGAGTTTCAGGACATTGTGATGGAACGCATCGTGTGCCGGGGCTGCAGCACGGCCATCAAGGCTTCGGGCACCCTGGAGATGATTCATGACATCACCATCCGGGACGCCACCTTCTTCTATGACGAAAAAGGCCTTCACGTTTCCGATCCGGCCATGGTCAAACTGGAACGTGTGGCACTTACCACATTTGACGGCAATTAGTATTGTACAAATCCGTATGAAGATGAAAAAACATATTCTTGCAGCGGCCCTCCTTATAGCCGCATTCCAGCCCCTGAAGGCCGACGAAGGCATGTGGCTTCCCGCCCTCATCTCCCAGCGCATCGGGGACATGCAGGCCAAGGGCTTCAAACTGAGTGCCGAAGACATCTACAGCGTGAACCAGGCTTCCCTCAAGGATGCCGTGGTGCTGTTCGGAAGCGGCTGCACCGGCGAACTGGTGAGCGACGAAGGCCTCCTTTTCACCAACCACCACTGCGGTTACGGCTACATCCAGAAGCATTCCTCCGTGGAGCACGATTACCTCAAGGACGGCTTCTGGGCCCTTTCCCGGGCCGATGAACTGCCCAATCCCGGCCTCACCGTCCGCTTTTTGGAAAGGATGGAGGATGTGACGGCGCTGGTGCTCAAAGGCTACAAGCCCGCCAAGATGGATGAGGAGCAGCGCCAGGCCCTGGTGAAAAAGAATGCCGCCAAGCTGCGCGAGCAGGCTGTGAGCGGCGGCCAGGGACTGAAAGCCAGCGTGGAGGCCCTCTACTACGGCAACCAGTACTTCCTCTTCGTGTTCCGCGAATACCGGGACGTGCGGCTGGTGGGTGCCCCGCCGTCTTCCATCGGCAAGTTCGGCGGAGAGACGGACAACTGGATGTGGCCCCGCCATACCGGAGACTTCTCCATCTTCCGCATCTATGCAGGAGCGGACAACATGCCGGCCGATTATGACGAAGCCAACGTGCCTTATCGGCCCAAAAAGTCTTTGAAAATCTCCCGTGCGGGCGTGAAGGAAGGAGACTTTACCTTCGTCTACGGCTGCCCGGGCTCCACGCAGGAGTACGTGCATTCGGAGGCCGTACGTTATATCCAGGATGTGTCTGATCCTGAGAAGATTGCCCTCCGCACCACCCGGCTGAATATCATGAAGAAGTACATGGACCGGAGCCAGGCCGTGCGCATCCAGTATTCCAGCAAGTATGCCGGTGTGGCCAATGCCTGGAAAAAGTGGCAGGGAGAGGAGAAGGGCCTTCGCAAGAACCGCATCGTCCCCGTGAAGCAGGACTATGAAGGCCGATTCGAAGAATGGGCCCGCGGAACCCGCTACGAGGGGCTCACGGGCCGCCTTGCCGCTGTCTATGCCGCCCGCAACCCCATCTACCGCGCCTACGAATACTACAACGAGACGGTCCGCGTCATCGAGAAACTGCAGATGGCCCGCGGCCGGGGCGGAGACCCGAAAGACTATTACGAGCCCATCGACCGGGAAACCTTCGTGGCCCTGATGAGCGCTTTTGACAAAGCCCTGGAAGACGACTACAAGCCGGCCTATTTCCTCCAGAAACGGGCCCAGTACGGCACCATGGAGGCCTGGCGGGATGCCGTCTTCGCCTCGGAGACAGAGGCGAAGGAATTGGCAGAAGCCCTGGAAGCGCATTTCCAGCAGAAGCTGGTGCCCCAGGTATCGGCCTTCTCCGCCTCCCTGAACCTGCTGTACCGGGATTACATGCAGGGACAGATGGAGTTCGAGCGGGAGAAGACCTTCTATCCGGACGCCAACCTTACCCTGCGGGTGGCGTATGGGCATGTGGAGGGCTATCGGCCGGCCGATGCCATCTACTACCATCCCGTGTCCACCCTCCGGGGAATCATCGAGAAGGACAATCCGGAGATTTTCGACTACAACATCCCGCAGACCCTCCGGGACATCTATGCCCGGGGCGGCTATGAGAACCAGCCCGTGTGCTTCCTGGCCACCAACCACACCACCGGCGGCAACTCCGGCAGCCCGGTGCTCAACGCAGAGGGAAACCTGATAGGCATCAACTTCGACCGCGTGTGGGAAGGCACCATGAGCGACCTCATCTTTGACCCCGAAATCTGCCGCAACATCTCCTTGGACGTGCGCTACATCCTATTTACCATCAAGGAGATAGGCCACGCGGACTACCTCCTTGAAGAGATGAGTTTTGTGGATTAAAGCCCCAAGGCTTGCTCCAACTCCCGGGCCGATGTTACCAGGCGGTAGGCGTCGGAGGGAGGAAGGCTGCGGTAGCCCCAGCTGACGGCGATGCCGTGGATGCCTCCGTTGGCGGCGGTCTTCATGTCCGTGGCGGAGTCTCCCACCATGACGGCATCCTCCGGCTGGGAATGGGCCTTTCGAAGGACCTCTTCCACTATCTCCGGGTCCGGCTTCAGGGGATAGCCGGGCCGGTTTCCCAGGATGGAGACGAAGGGAATGCCGGGGAAGAATTCGGCCACCAGCTTTTCCGTTCCGGACTGGAACTTGTTGGAGGCTATGGCCAGGGCAAATCCCTGTGCATGAAGCTTCTGCATCAGTTCCTGCATGCCGGGGTAAGGGCGGGTATGGACGTCAATATGGGCGGTGTAGTATTCCGTGAAACGGGCCAGGCAGGCATCCACCAGGGCCTCATCGGCCTGTTTTTCCTGGGGAAGGGCCTGCATTACCAGGTTACGGACTCCGTGGCCCACCATGTCCCGGTATTCCCGGATGCTGTGCAGCGGAAAGCCTTTTTCCTCCAAGGCCACATTCACTGCGGCCGACAAATCCTCCAGCGTGTCCAGCAGCGTTCCGTCCAAATCAAAGATAATGGTTTTCATGGCTGCAAAGATACGAAAAAACACTATCTTTGTGAGACCCTAATTTTTAAAAATGGACCAGATTAATAACGCTTACGTATCCGACAAGTATCAGTACACCATGGGAAAGTCTTATCTTGACTGTGGAAAACAGGAACAGACAGCCGTGTTCAACCTCTTTTACCGCAAGGCCCCGGAGAACAACAACTGGGCCGTGGTGAGCGGCACGGAAGAGGTGATAGAGATGGTAAAGACCCTGGGCACGGAGCCGGAGAGTTTCTATGAGAAGTTCCTTCCCGGAGAGGAATATAAGGAGTTTCGCAAGTACCTGAGCACCATGAAGTTCACCGGAGACCTCTACACCATGCGGGAAGGAGAAATCGTGTTCCCCAACCAGCCCGTTGTGACAGTGGTGGCGCCGCTGGTGCAGGCCCAGGTGCTGGAGACGCCCATGCTGTGCATCCTGAACCACCAGATGGCCGTGGCCACCAAGGCCTCCCGCGTGTGCCGCTCCACGGACAAGCCGGTTTCCGAGTTCGGCTCCAGGAGAGCCCACGGGCCCTGGGCTGCCGTGTATGGCGGAAAAGCCGCCCAGATTGCCGGATGCGCCAGTTCCTCCAACATTCTCACGGGAGCCTTCAACGGCGTGCCTTCCACCGGCACCATAGCCCATAGTTTCATCACCTCCTACGGCAGCACCGTGGAAGGAGAGCACAAAGCGTTCACGGACTACATCAAGACCCACCGCGGAGAGAACATCATCCTGCTCATAGATACCTACGACACCCTCAAGTGCGGTGTCAAGAACGCCATCCGCTCCTTCAAGGAAAACGGAATTGACGATAATTACGCCCCCGGTTACGGCATCCGCCTGGACAGTGGAGACTTGGCTTACCTTTCGCAGGAAGTGCGCCGCATCCTGGACCAGCATGGTTGCCGCAAATGCAAGATCTTCGCCACCAACGGCCTGGACGAGTACTTGATCACAGACCTGGAGCGCCAGGGCGCCTGCATAGACAGCTACGGTGTGGGCGACGCCATCGCCACCTCCAAGGCCGCCCCCTGCTTCGGCAACGTGTACAAGCTGGTGCAGATAGACGGCGAGCCGGTGCTCAAACGCTCGGAAGACAAGATCAAGCTTATCAATCCCGGCTTCCAGATCACCTGGCGCATATCGGCCCAGGACAAGGAAAAGGGTAATTCCCTGGACGGATATGTCTTCAAGGCCGATGTCACCTGCCTGCGCGGCGACGCCATGGACCTGGCCATCCAGCAGGGCAAGACCATCACCCTCCGGGACGAGTACGACTCCTTCAAGACCAAGACCTTCGAGGAAGGGCAGTACGACGCCCGTCCGCTCCAGCTGCAGTCTGTCAAAAGCGGAGAGCGCATAGCCCCTTACTACGACCTTCAGACCAAGAAGGCCTTCTACAAAGACAACCTCCAGCACTTCTCTCCCGCCGAAAGGCGTCTGATTAACCCCCACTATTACAAAGTGGACATCTCCGACGCCCTTTACGACATGAAGATGTCCATCATCGGGAAACTGGTGAAAGAGATAGATTCCTTTGAGATTTAAGTTGCCATGAAAAACACCGCACTCAAGGAGCATCCTTCACCCATCCTCTTTGTGAGGGACTACCATCCCGCCAACCATTGTTCGTTCACGGCGCAGTGACCCGCGCGGGTCTAATCACAATTAAAATATCTAAAAATAATCCCGAACGGGGCTAATTTGCAAGATTTTTGCTATATTTGTCCCCGAACGGGACTTTTTTGTTATGGAATTAGGTGCATATATCAAGGCAAAGCGGAAAAAGTACGGACTTTCTCAGGTGGAATTGGCCATGAGAGCGTCCGTAGGAGTGCGGTTTATCAAGGACATGGAATCCGGCAAGCCTACACTTCAGCTGGACAAAGTTAACCAGGTGCTGTATTTGTTCGGAGAAGAATTGGCTCCACAGAAAATAAACGCAGACGATGAAAAGAGCTGACATTTATATGGACGGCCGATGGCGAACTTGCCTATATCACCCGCAGGATGGACCGGGGGCAGGACGGAACCAAGTACTCCATGTTGGATATGTGCCAGTTGTCCAACCGGCTCACCGAACATAAATATCGCGGGTCTTACGCCCAGTTGGCGGAAACTGTCCGCAGATATTCTTCCGCAAGCCTTTTGGACGTGCAGCATTTCTGGGAGATTGTCCTGTTCTCCTGGATTACGGGGAACAGTGATATGCATTGCAAGAATTTTTCCCTTATAGACCGGAAAGACGGTCTTGGCTACGTTTTGTCGCCCGCGTACGATTTGCTTGCCGTACTTCTTACCGGAATTGAGGACAACAATGAATTGGCCATGACCCTCTCTGGACCGGGTGTGGAGGATGACGAGTATATTGGTGGCTATCGCAGGGCCGATTTCGTGAAAGTGATGCTGGAAAGCGGCATTCATGAACGCTCTGCGCAGGTGATGATTGACAGGCTTGTGGCCTGTAAGGACAAATGGATTGTCCTTATCGGCCAGTCTTTCTTGAGTAAGTCCCTTCAGCAGCGCTATCAATCCCTGATAGAGGAGCGCCTTCGGAGGCTTATGGAATAACAAATAAACACGTAATTACAAGGAAATTGCTTATCTTTGCAGACTGACTTACTAAAACCTAAAGGCATGAAAATGAATATCCCCCTGATGGGAACCCTGCTGGGCCTGTCCCTGATTGTTTGTCCCATCCTCTATATCTATGTGGGCCCTGCGCTAGATGCGCAGCAGATCCAGGTGCTTAAGACCCTGGGCATGGTGGCCGGCTGCAGCGCCGTCTGGTGCTTTGTGGTGGGAGAACTCACCGGCAACAACTCCCAGATGGACAAGCTCTGGAGCCTGCTTCCCATCGCCTACACCTGGATTATCGCCGCGAACGGTGGCTTTAGTCTGAGGCTGGTGGTGATGGCCGTCCTGGCCACCCTTTGGGGCGCTCGCCTCACGTACAACTTCGCCCGCAAGGGGGCCTACAAGCTCAAGTTCTGGGAAGGGGAGGAAGACTACCGCTGGGCTGTGGTGAGAAACGGCGCTCCCTTCAACAACAACAAGTTCGCCTGGGGCGTCTTCGACCTCTTTTTCATCAGCATCTACCAGAATGCCCTGGTGCTCATGATCACCTTCCCGGCGCTGGTGAGCATGAATTCCACCCGTCCCTTCGGCTGGGTGGACGCCCTGGCCGCCGTGCTCACGCTGGCCTTCATCATCTACGAGACGGTGGCCGACGAGCAGCAGTGGGCCTTCCAGACCGCCAAGTGGAAGATGATCAAGGAAGGAAAGAAACTGGAAGACCTTCCCGATCCCTACAACAAGGGCTTCAACACGGTGGGCCTCTGGAGTCGCAGCCGCCATCCCAACTATTTTGCCGAGCAGGCCATTTGGCTGTGCTTCTATGTCTTCTCCATCGGCGCCGGTACAGGCCTTTTCAACTGGAGCATCATCGGCGCCCTGCTGCTGGTGGTTCTCTTCCTGGGTAGTTCTGCCCTGGCGGAGGAAATCAGCTCCGGCAAGTACCCTCAGTATGAGAATTATGTGAAAAGCGTATCCCGCTTTTTCCCGATAGCCAAATAATATGAGCAGTAATAACACACCTACACCCCACATCGGGGCGAAATACGGGGAGATAGCTCCCTTCGTCATCATGGCCGGAGACCCCCTCCGTGCCAAGTTTATGGCCGACCATTACTTAGAGAATCCCGTCCAGTTCAACAACGTCCGCGGCATGCTGGGCTTCACCGGGACCTACAAGGGAAAGCCTGTGAGCGTAATGGGCCATGGCATGGGTATCCCGTCCATCGGCATCTATACCTATGAGCTTTTCAATTTCTACGGAGTCAAGAGCATTGTGCGCATCGGTTCTGCCGGAGCCTGTCACAAGGACCTCAAGATAGGGGACCTGGTGCTGGCCATGGGCGCCTGCACGGATTCCAACTACGCCTCCCAGTATGGGCTTCCGGGCAGTTTCGCCCCCATTGCCGATTACGACCTCCTCACCAAGGCGGTGAATGCCTGCAAGGAACTGAATTACCGTTACATGGTGGGCAACGTGGTGTCTTCCGACGCCTTCTACTCCGACACGCCCCAGACGGAGAAGTGGATGAAGATGGGCATCCTGGCCGTGGAGATGGAGGCGGCCGCCCTGTACATGAACGCCGCCCGCAGCGGCAACAAGGCCATGGCCCTGTTCACCATCTCCGACCACATCCTCACCGGAGACGTCACCACCTCCGAAGAAAGACAGACCACGTTCACCAAGATGATGGACGTGGCGCTGTCTCTGTTATAAGATTTGCTGTTTAAAACTGATATACCATGAAAATTCCTGAATCTGAACTGATTATCAATGGAGACGGCTCCGTCTTCCATCTTCATATGAAGCCCGAACATCTGGCCGACAACGTCATCATGATGGGAGACCCCGGCCGCGTGGATATCCTGGCCGATTTCCTCACGGACATCGAGTGCCGCAACGCCTCCCGTGAGTTCGTGTCCGTCACCGGCAAGTACAAGGGAACCCGCATCACGGCCCTGAGCCATGGTATCGGCCCGGACAATATCGATATCGTGATGACGGAACTGGACGCCCTGGCCAACGTGGACTTCAAGACCCGCGAGGTTAAGCCGGAGCACCGCGCCCTCAATATCCTCAGAATCGGCACTTCCGGAGCCCTGCACGCGGACATTCCCCTCGGAAGCTACATCCTCTCCCATATTAGCGTGGGCTTTGACGGCGTGATGAACTGGTACGGAAACCGCGAGAAGGTGACCATTCCCGCCGTGGAAGAGGCCTTCAAGAAGCACATGAACTGGGATCCCAACCTTCCTTCCCCTTACTTCGTGAAGGCGTCCGACAAGATGATCAACCTCATGAAGGATATCACGGTGAAGGGTGTCACCATTTCCGCACCGGGCTTCTACGGCCCGCAGGGACGTGTGGTGAGACTGCCGCTGGCCATGCCCCATATGCTGGAAGACATCGAGAACTTCCGCTTCATCGAGGGCGGGGAGGAATACCGCATCACCAACTTTGAGATGGAGAGCTCCCCGCTGGCCGGTTTTGCCGCCCACCTGGGCCATAACGCCTGCACCGTGTGCTGCGCCATCGCCAACCGCTATCTCAAGAGCTCCAATCCGGACTACAAGCCCGTTATCCGCCAGCTGTTGGAGGTCTCTCTGGACAGGATGGCCTCTCTGGGTTAGTTAAAGACAGGACAGAATATCGTTTAAGAGCCCGCCGGAAGTCTGGCGGGTTCCTGCGCCAGCGCCCTGGATGAGCATGGGGGAGGGATAATCCGCCGTCGTAATCAAGATGGCATTGTCCGTCCCCTTAAGCGCATGCAGGGGGCTCTCCGGTCCTATCTCCTGCAGGCCGATGACCGCTTTCCCCCCGGCATCCACCTGGGCTACATAGCGGAGGACGCTGTCGGCGGCCTGTGCCTTGGCATAACGCCGGTCCATATCCTCCGGGATGGGCTGGAGGGAGACCTGAGACTCTTCCAGCGGAATGCCGGCCACGCGGCTCAGGATAAGGGTTTTGCGGAGGACGTCGCGTCCGGAGAGGTCCGTCTGCGGGTCCGGCTCCGTGTAGCCCCTGCCTCGGGCATCTTCCACCAGGGCATCCCAATCGGCCCCTTTGTAATGGTCCAGCAGGTAGTTGAGGGTACCGGAGAGCACCGCTTCCACCTTTAGGAGTTTGTCTCCGCTGCATACTACCCGCCGGAGCGTCTCCAGGATGGGCAGGGCGGCCCCCACGGTGGTTTCGAAACGCAGTTTTACCCCGGCTTCCCGGGCCTCCTGCCGGAGGGATGCGTATTGCTCGAAAGTGCCCGAAAAAGGGATTTTGTTGCAGGCTACCACATGATAGCCGCTGTGGAAGAGGTCCGGATAGCGGAAGCCCGTGAGGTCGCTGGCCGTGCAGTCCACGAAGATGGGATGCTCCAGGTTCAGGGAGCACAGTGCGTCAATGAAGGAACCGGCGCTGCCATGGGTGAGGAGGCTCTCCGGGGATTCGATTCCTTCCGTATCGATGAAGTATTTCTTGCTGTTGGCCAGGCCGCAGATGCGCAGTTCCTTGCCGGTCTCCCGGGCAATGACGGGCGCCTGGGCGCGCAGCATCTCCACCAGGGTTTTGCCCACCCGTCCGTAGCCGGCGATGAACACCGGCACCACTTCGCGGGAACTCTTGTCAAAGAAGACGTGGTGGATGGCACGGATGGCCTCGTCGGCCCGGTCTGAGGGCACAATCACGGAGATGTTCCTTTCTGAGGAACCCTGTGCGGTGGCGCGGACGGGGATGCCGTGGCGGCCCAGGGCGGCCAGCATCTGGCCGGTGGCACCGCTGTGGCCCAGGATGTCGTCGCCAATCACACAGACGATGGAAAAGCCCGTCTCCACCTTCAGCGGGTTCAGTTTTCCCAGGGAAATCTCGTAGGCGAAGCAGTTGTCCGCCGCCTGGCGGGCCTTCTCCGCATCGGCCGCCGCGATGGCGATGCACATGGAGTGCACGGAGGACGCCTGGGTGATGAGGATGATGTTGATTCCCTTGCGGTAGAGGGCGTCGAAGAGGCGGGCGCTGAAACCGGGCACGCCCACCATGCCGCTGCCTTCCAGCGAGATGAGGGCGATGCCTTCCGAATGGGCCAGGCCGATGACGCCGCCGTCGGCCTGCGGGGGATTCTTCTCCACCAGCGTGCCGGGGTTCTCCGGAGAGAAGGTGTCTTTCACGTAGATGGGAATTCCCTCAGCCACAACGGGTTGGATGGTTGGCGGATAAATCACCTTAGCACCGAAGTGGGACAGTTCCTGCGCGGCGCGGTAGGAGATATGGGGGATGGTTCGGGCCGACGGGGCCACCTTTGGGTTGGCCGTCATGATGCCGGGCACATCCGTCCAGATTTCCTCCCGGCGGGCGTGGATGCCCACGGCGAAGAGGGAGGCGGTGTAGTCGGAGCCGCCGCGTCCAAGGGTGGCAGGGCGGCCGTCCTGGTCGCGCGCGATGAAGCCCGGTACGATGAACAGCTGCGTGTGGGGATGGGCCCCTATGGCATCCTGCACCCGTTTATAGGTGACGGCGGTGTCCACCGTTCCGCTGTGGAGCGTGACAATTTCCCGGGCGTCTATCCACTGGCAGGTGATGCCCAGGGACTGGCATTTGTCCGTGAGGATGCGGGTAGAGAAGAGTTCTCCGAAGCTCTGCACGGCGCTCAGGCTGGTGGGGGAGAGTTCGCCTAATAGGCGCACCCCTTCCAGGATGCTGGAGAGCTGGTCAAAGAGCCCGTCCACCGTCTCCTGCGTCTTTCCCTGGTAACTGGCGGGAAGCAGTTCCCGGATAATCTGGTGATGCCTTTCCTGAAGGGCCTGAAGCCGCGTTTCGTAGCTGGCTTCCCGGGCGGCGGCCAGCCGGCCCAGGGCGATGAGTTCGTCCGTGCAGCCGCTGATGGCGGAGCTCACCACGATGGTCCTGTCCGTCTCCAGGGCCTTTTTTACGATTTCTATCACCCGGAGCATGGCTCCGGCGTTGGCAACCGAACTGCCGCCGAATTTGAGTACTTGCATACGCTGTTACAATATTAAGGCCGACAGTTTGGCGTTTTCCAGGAGGAAACCGTCGTGCCCGAAGTTGGAGCTGATTTCAATGAAGCGGGCTCCTGGGATCCAGGAGGCCCATTCCCTACCTTCCTCGGGAGGGAAAATAAGATCCGTATCCACGGCCACCACGGTGGCGGAAGCCTTGATGCCCTGCAGGGCTTGTTTCACTCCCCCGCGCCCGCGTCCTGCGTTGTGGCTGTCCAGGGCGTTGCAGAGGGTGAAGTAGGAGTAGGCGTCAAAGCCCCGGCGGACCAGTTTTTCACCCTGGTAACGTTCATAGGAGGCCACGCGGCCGGCAAAGAGGGTGTCGGGGTCTTCTTCCTTCTGGGTGAGGCCGTAGCCCCGGAAGCAACGGTAGCTGATGAGGGCCTGGGCCCGGGCGCACTTGAGGCCTTCCTTGCCGCCTTCCAGGCTGCGGGCTTCGCGGAAGCTGGGATCGGCCTCCAGGGCCATGCGCTGGGCCTCCACCGTGGCACCCAGAAAGGGGGAGATGCGGGGGGCCGTGCAAAGGAAGAGGCAGCGGCCGAAAACGTCCGGCTCCATGATGGCCCATTCGATGGCGTTGAATCCGCCGTTGGAGGCGCCGATAAGGAGGTCTATCTTCCCTATGCCCAGGTGTTTGCGCACCTCTATGAAAGCGTTCACGCTGTCCCGGATGGTAATCATGGGGAAGTCTAGCAGCCAGGGCTCTCCCGTGGCGGGATTGGTGCGGGCGGGCCCTTCAGATCCATAGGCGCTTCCCAGCATGTTCACGCAAACCACGTGGTCTTTGAGGGTGTCGATGCACCGGCCGGGCCCCACCATCTCCGGCCACCAGTCCTCGGGGTTACTGTTGGCGGTGAGGGCATGGCAAATCCAGATGGTGCGGCCGCAGCGGCCTTCGCTTTCATGGAAGACGATGCGGGCGCCTTGCAGGACGCCTCCTCCTTCGAGGGGAAGGTCTATGGTAAGTTGGTGTTTGGTCATTGACGGGCGGCGTTCAGGGCTTGCTCCAGGTCTTCGATAATGTCTTCAGGCGCTTCCAGGCCGATACTGAGCCGGATCAGGTCCGGGGCGATGCCCGCGGCCTTGAGCTGCTCGTCCGAGAGCTGGCGGTGGGTATGGGAGGCCGGGTGCAGCACGCAGGTGTGGCAGTCGGCCACATGAGTTTCGATGGTGATGAGCTTCAGGGCATCCAGGAAGCGGTTGTCGAAGGCGCGGCCGCCTTTGAGGCCGAAGGCCATGACGCCGCTGCAGCCGTCGGGGAGGTATTTTTTCACCAGCGGGTCGCCGCTGAGGCCGGGGTAGTGTACCCAGGCCACATCGGGACAGGCCTGCAGCCACCGGGCCACCTTGAGGGCGCTCTCGCTGTGGCGTTTCATCCGCAGGTGCAGCGTCTGCAGGCCCAGATGCAGGTAAAAGGCGTTCTGGGGGCTCTGGATGGCGCCCAGGTCCCGCATCAGGTGCGTGGTGGCCTTTACGATATAGGCGCTCTTCCCGAATGCTTTGGTATAGGTGAGGCCGTGATAGGATTCATCGGGCCGGGTAAGGCCGGGAAAGCGTTCCGGGTATTTGTCCCAGGGGAAGTTGCCACTGTCCACCACGGCACCGCCCACGCTCACGCCGTGTCCGTCGATGTACTTGGTGGTGGAGTGGGTGACAATGTCGGCCCCCCATTCGAAGGGACGGCAGAGGATGGGGGTGGGGAAGGTGTTGTCCACGATGAGGGGAAGGCCGTTCCGGTGGGCGGTGGAGGCCCAGCGCTCCAGGTCAAAGACCTCCACGCCGGGGTTGGAGAGGGTTTCTCCGAAGATGAGCTTGGTATTGGGCCGGATGGCGGCTTCAATCTCCGCATCGGTGGCATCGGCCTTCAGGAAGGTGATGTCTATGCCGAATTTGGGGAGGGTGACGCCCAGGAGGTTGAAGGTGCCGCCGTAGATGTTGTTGGCGGCGATGATGTGGTCTCCGGCGCCGGCGATGTTGATGACGGCAAAGAGGTTGGCGGCCTGGCCGGAAGAGGTGAGGATGGCCCCTACGCCGCCTTCCAGGGCATTGATCTGGGCGGCCGTCTGGTCCACCGTGGGGTTCTGGAGCCGGGAGTAGAAGTAGCCGGCGTCCTGAAGGTCGAACAGGCGGGCCATCTGGTCGGAGGTCTCGTATTTGAAGGTGGTGCTTTGGATGATGGGGATCTGGCGGGGCTCGCCTTTCCCGGGGGTGTGGCCTGCGTGGACGCAGAGGGTGTCAAGTTTTGCCATATTGCGCTGTATGTGTTGCGGCTATTTGATGAGGTATTCCGTGGAGATGCCGGCGGTTTCCTTCAGGACCATGCGGGTGAGTTTTCCGCTCTTGTCATAGTCCAGTTCCATGCCGGAATAGGCCTTGGGGAGGGGACTGCGCATCTTGAGGACCACGTGCTTGCCACCGGCCTTGCCGGTGCTCACGCTGCACTCTGCATCCATCTCCTTGGCAATGTCTTCATACTTTCCGGCCATAGAATAGAGGATGGCGTTGCGCTGGGCGCGCACCGTCTTGTTGCTTTCCGTGTTCACGTCCAGGCTTACGCCGCGCATGTCCATGCGCAGGTTGGGGCCATCAATGATGAAATAGTCCCCTTCCGGCTTGGTGTACATCATGGCCAGCTGGTCCGGAGCGGTATAAGTGATGTCCCCTTCGCTTTTGATGACTCTCCCGGAGAGGAGGGTCTTGGCCTGGGAAAACTGTCCTTCAAAATCCTGGGCGCCGGCCGTGAATGCCAGGGCCATGAGCGCCAAACTTACAAAAAACTTTTTCATAGCAATGTCAGTACTATTCAAATATCATGCAAAAGTAGCGACAATTTGTCAGTTTGCCAAACTGGCGCAATTGTTGTAAATTTGACGGATAAAACATTCCTATGCAATTACAAGTCTCCGAGGACCTGAACCTCGTCATCAAATACGCACGTGAAGAGGCCATGCGCACGGGCAGCTACGGAATTGGCCCGGACCATCTTTTCCTGGGCATCATCCGTCAGGAGGAGAATGCCGCCTTCCGCGCCCTCCAGAGCCTGGGTGTGGAGCCGGCCGATCTGAAAACCTTCATTGACCAGCGCATCTTCACCGGGGAAACCCTGCCCTATGAGCAGCTGGACCACATTGCCTTCTCCCGTCAGGCGCAGAATGTCCTGAGTATCACCGTCATGGAGGCATCCCGCCTCAAAAGCCCCCTGGCGCAGCCCCAGCACTTGCTGCTGGCCCTCTGCCGCACTACGGAGAGCTACGGGCAGGTGTATCTGCGCAGTCATGGCATAGACTACGGACGGCTCCTGGCCTATATGGAGGACGAAGGTCTTCTGCGGCCCCGGGAAGAGCCCCGGGAGCAGCAGCCTTCCCAGGGACCGGAGGAAGAGCCGGAAGAGAAGAAGCTGGACATCGAGGAGTTTGCCTACGACCTCACCCGCGCCGCCCGCGAGGGCAAGCTGGACCCGGTGGTGGGCCGCGACAGCGAGATTTCCCGCGTCATCGAAATTCTGGGCCGACGGAAGAAGAACAACCCCATGCTCATCGGAGAGCCGGGCGTGGGCAAATCGGCCATTGTGGAGGGGATTGCCCAGCGGATTGCCTCCGGGGACATATCGGCCGCCCTGGCCAAAAAACGCATCCTGTCGCTGGACATCGCATCCGTGGTGGCCGGTACCAAATACAGGGGAGACTTTGAGAAACGCCTCAAATCCATCATCAAGGAGGCCAGCGAGAATCCGGACCTTGTCCTGTTCATAGACGAGTTCCACACCATCGTGGGTGCCGGCGGGGCTTCCGGCAGCCTGGACGCTGCCAACATGCTCAAACCGGCCCTGGCCCGCGGAGAATTCCAGTGCATCGGCGCCACCACCCTGGACGAGTTCACCAAGATCGTGGAGAAGGACGGGGCCCTGGACCGCCGTTTCCAGAAGATTGTGGTTGAACCCACCGGCGTGGCGGAATCCATCGAGATTCTGCGCCGGCTCAAACCCAAATACGAGGAGTTCCACGGCATCACTTATACGGACGAGGCCGTTGAGCAGGCCGTGCGTCTTACAGACCGCTACGTGACGGACAAATCCCTGCCGGACAAGGCCATCGACGCCCTGGACGAGGCAGGATCCATGGTGCGTCAGGCTCTCCTGAGGCGCCAGGGAAGCGAGAAGGTGGTGGGCGGCGAGGATATTGCCACGGTGGTGTCCAAGATGACGGGCATCCCCGTGAACAAGGTGGCCGAAAGCGAAGGCAACCGCATCGTGAAGATGCGGGAGCGGCTGCGCGGCCGCATCATCGGCCAGGACGATGCCATCGAGACGGTGGTGAGGGCCATCCAGCGCAACCGCGCCGGACTCAAGGACCCCAACCGCCCCATCGGCACCTTCCTGTTCTTCGGGCCCACCGGCGTGGGCAAGACCCAGCTGGCGCGTTCCCTGGCAGAGTATCTGTTTGACAGTGAGGAGAATCTCATCCGCATAGACATGAGCGAATACATGGAAAAGTTCAGCGTTTCCCGGCTCATTGGTGCGCCTCCCGGCTATGTGGGGTATGAGGAAGGCGGGCAGCTGAGCGAGCGCGTGCGCCGCAAGCCCTACGCCGTGGTGCTCCTGGACGAGATTGAGAAGGCCCATCCGGACATCTTCAACCTGCTGCTGCAGGTGATGGATGAAGGCCGGCTCACGGACTCCAACGGCCGGACGGTGGATTTCAAGAACACCATCGTGATCATGACCTCCAATGTGGGAAGCCGCGAGGTGCAGGAATTTGGCAGCGGGATTGGTTTTGCCACCGCCGGAAAGAATGTGGAGGTGGACCGCCGCGGCGTGGTGGAAAAAGCTGTGAAGAAGGCCTTCCCGCCGGAATTCATCAACCGTGTGGACGATCAGGTGTACTTCAACTCCCTTACCCGGGAGAATATTGAAGACATCATAGACATTGAACTGAAGGACCTTCGGGCCCGGGCCCTGGATGCCGGCTACAAGCTCACCATTACCCCGGCGGCCAAGCGCCTGGTGGCCGATGCCGGCTACGATCCCGCCTATGGCGCCCGTCCGCTGCGCAGGGCCGTGATGCGCTATGTGGAAGACCCTGTGTCCGAGTTCATTATCTCCGACCGCATCCTAGTGTCCCGGAAGAAAGAGAGCATCGGAACGCTCCGGACCCTTCGCGTGGGCTTGTCCCCCGACAAGGAATCCACTATGGTTGAATTGAAAGATTAAACTGCCAGGGCGTCTTCCATTTCCAGGTCCAGGTCTGCGACCAAATCCTGGAGGGCCTTGAAAGAGGTGCTGGAGGAAATCATGTTTCCCAAGGTGTCGATGTTGTACTCTGTGTTTCTCATATCACTTGCATTTTGTTTTCTGATGCAAAGGTAGGGGTAGCTTGCGCCAAACCATGGCGCAAGCTAAGATTTTTTTTATTCGGCAAAAATCCTTATCTTTGTATGTTTATAAGGAACAAAGAAAAGAATGGATAATAACGAGCAGAAGAATCCGCTCGAGGAGCCCCAGGAGACGGGGTACATCGAGCAAGTGGAGATAGACCACGAAATGCGCACGGCCTACATAGACTATTCTATGTCGGTCATCGTTTCCCGTGCCCTTCCGGATGCCCGTGACGGCCTCAAGCCCGTCCAGCGCCGCGTCCTCTTCGGCATGGACAACATGGGCCTGGCATACAACGGCCAAACCAAGAAGAGCGCCCGTATCGTGGGTGAGGTCATGGGTAAGTACCACCCGCACGGAGACTCCAGCGTATATGACGCCATGGTGCGGCTGGGCCAGGAATGGAACCAGCGCTATCCGCTGGTGAAGGGCCAGGGCAACTTCGGCTCGGTGGACGGAGACTCCCCGGCCGCCATGCGTTACACGGAAGCCAAGCTCCAGAAGATGGCCGAGGATGTCCTCGGAGACATGGACAAGGATACCGTGGACATGACGCTCAACTTTGACGATACGCTTCAGGAGCCCACCGTGGTACCCACCAAGGCCCCGCTGCTGCTGCTGAACGGCGCCTCCGGCATTGCCGTGGGCATGGCCACCAACATGGCCCCCCACAACCTGGGAGAGTGCTGTGACGCCATCTGCGCCTACATTGACAATCCGGAAATCACCACCGATGAACTCATGCAGTACATCAAGGGACCGGATTTCCCCACCGGCGGCATCGTGATGGGCAAGGGCGGCATCAAGGAAGCCTATGAGACCGGCCGCGGGCGCGTGGTCATCCGCTCCAAGACGGAAATCGAAGTGGACGAAAAAGGCCGTGAGACCATCGTGGTTACGGAAATCCCCTATATGGTGAACAAGCGGGAGATGATTGAGAAGATTGCCCAGCTGGCCGATGAAAAGAAGGTGGAGGGCATCTCCTACATCAACGATGAAAGCTCCCGCGGAGAAACCCGCGTGGTCATCCGCCTCAAGCAGGGAACCAACTCCGGCGTGGTCCTGAACCTCCTGTTCAAGTACAGCCCCCTGCAGAGCAGTTTCTCCTTCAACAACGTGGCCCTGGTGAAGGGACGTCCCCGCACCCTCAGCCTCAAGGAAATCATCAAGGAGTTCGTGGACTTCCGCCACGAGGTGGTGGTGCGCCGCACCAAGTTCGAGTTGGACAAGGCCCAGAAGCGCGCCCATATCCTGGAAGGCCTCCTGAAGGCTATGGACATCATCGACGAGATTGTCCACATCATCCGTTATGAAGCCAAGAGCATCGACGAGGCCCGCGACATTCTGGTCCGGCGTTACGATTTCTCCGAGGCGCAGGCTGCCGCCATCGTGGAAATGCGTCTGCGTCAGCTGGTTGGCTTGGAGCGTGAGAAGCTCCGTGCAGAATACGACGAGCTCATGAAGTTCATCGAGCACTGCCAGGCTATCCTGGGTTCCGTGGAACTCCAGTTTGGCGTTATCAAGGAAGAGACCGCAGACCTCAAGGCCCGTTACGGAGACCCCCGTCGCACGGAGATTACCCTGGCCGACGACGAGTTCAACCCCGAAGATTTCTATGCCGATGAAGACCAGGTGATCACCATCAGCCACCTGGGTTACATCAAGCGTACCCCGCTCACGGAATTCCGCACCCAGAACCGCGGCGGCGTGGGCATGAAGGGAAGCGCCACCCGTGACGAAGACTTCATCGAGCACATCTATATCGCCAACACGCACAGCACCCTGCTCCTGTTCACGCAGAAGGGCCGCTGCTACTGGCTCAAGGTCTATGAGATTCCGGAAGGCAACCGTACCTCCAAGGGACGCGCCATCCAGAACATCCTCATGATAGAACCGGACGACGCCGTCCGCGCCTATGTGAATGTGAAGACCCTCAAGGACGAGGAATTCATCAATAACAATTACATCATGATGGTGACCCGCAAGGGTGTGGTGAAGAAGACGTCCCTGGAGGCCTATTCCCGTCCCCGCACCAACGGTGTGAACGCCATCAACATCCGCGAAGACGACGAACTCCTGGAAGCCATCCTCACCAACGGACGTTGCAACGTGATGATCGCCGCCCACGGCGGAAGGTGCGTAAGGTTCGATGAATCAGAGGCCCGGCCGCTGGGAAGAACCTCCACCGGCGTCCGTGGCATCAATCTTGATGAAGGGGATTATGTGGTGGGTGTCGTATGCCAGGATCCCCAGGCAGAGGACGTTGAAAAGCACCAGGTGCTGGCCGTCTCCGAAAATGG
Source organism: Bacteroidales bacterium (assembly GCA_017480345.1). Taxonomy (GTDB): domain Bacteria; phylum Bacteroidota; class Bacteroidia; order Bacteroidales; family UBA932; genus Cryptobacteroides. The sequence goes on along the minus strand of JAFVAU010000025.1, from coordinate 10,919 downwards.
TTACGGCAAACGTTCAGACCCCATGGACTACCGTCAGACCTCCCGTGGCGCCAAGGGTGTGAGAACCCTGAATATCACGGAGAAAACGGGCAGCCTGGTGGCCATCAAGAATGTCACCGACGAAGATGACCTGATGATCATCTGTCGCTCCGGAATGACGATCCGTATGCCTGTCAACACCATCCGTGTTGCCGGACGTGCTACTCAGGGCGTCAAGCTCATCAACATCAGGGAAGGAGACTCCATCGCCGCCATCTCCGTGGTCGCGCACAGTGAGGAAGAGGAGAGCCAGGCCGCTGAAGGATCCGCAGCAGAAGAATAATCAATTATTAATACACCATGAAAAAGTTATTTATCGTTCTTGCGCTGGCCGGCTCGCTGCAGGCTGCGTTTGCACAGAAACCCGCTGCTGAGATGCAGAAGAATGTGGAGAAGGCCCTCGCCGCCACCCAGGACGCCAAGAAGGCTGCCAAGCCTGCCACTTGGGTAAAACTGGCCGAGGCTTACATGGCCGCCTACAACAACCCGCTCACCAACATCACCCCGGGTATCGACAAGGCCACCTTCACCATGATGAACAAAGAGAAGGACGCTCCCGTTTCCAATGTTCAGATTGAAGGTAAGAACTTTGAAAAGGTCCAGCTCTCCGCCGTTGACGTTTATTTCAACGAGGCCGGCATGCTGGTGATTGCCGATGTCACCGCCCCCTCCGTTACCGGAGACCTCCTGGGAGAGGCTGCCAAGGCCTATGCCAAGGCTTTCGAGCTGGGAGAAAAGGCCGAGAAGGTGGACCCCAAGCTGCAGGAAATTGTGAACCGCTACTATGAGGACGCCTACACCGCTTACCAGCTGGGCAACATGGCCAAGGCCAGCAAGCTCTTCAAGGGTGCTGCCGACATCTCCATGACCGCCCCCTGCTCCGTCCCTAACTACGACGCCGCCTACAATGCCGCCTTCACGGCATCGGCCTCCAAGGATTACAAGACCGCCGAGGAGTACTTCAACAAGTGCCTGGCCAACGGTTACACCTCCGAGGGTAACATCTTCGCCAACCTGTCCCAGTGCAGCCTGGCCCAGGCCGATACCCTGGCCGCCAAGAACTACCTGGCCACCGGTCTCACCCAGTTCCCTGACAACGAGGCCATCCTCACCAGCCTGATCAACCTCTATCTCCAGACCAACGAGAATCCCGAGAAGATCGTGGAGCTGCTGGACGAGGCCAAGAAGGTGATGCCCAACAACCCCTCCCTCTTCTATGTGGAAGGCAATATCTACACGGGCGTGAAGAACTACGAAAAGGCTGAGATCGCTTACAAGAAGGCCCTGGAGGTGGAGCCCAACTACGACTTCGCTTACTATGGAATGGGCAATGTGTCCCTGAAGAAGGCTGAAGACCTGATTGCAGAGCGTGACGCCCTGGATGTGCGCGAGTGGAAGAAGTACGACGAACTCAACGATCAGGTGACCAAGGTGTACGAAGGCGCCGTGGAGCCCTTCGAGAAGTGCTATGAGGTTAGCCAGAATCCTGCTGTGAAGGCTTCTGCAGCAGACTTCCTCAAGCGTCTCACCTTCACCCTCCGCAATGTGGATCCCAAATACCAGGAAGCTTACAACAAGTGGGACAAGGTGGTATCCGAACTCTAGTAAGTTTTACTCCTTAGAATCTTCGTTTGTCCGGGTCTTTTCGAAGGCCCGGACAATTTTTGTAACTAAGGGATGGCGGACGATGTCCTGGGTGGAGAAACGGATGGTGGCAATGCCCTTGATGCCTTCCAGGAGGGCGATGCCGGCCAGTAGGCCGGAGTCTTCCCGGCGGGGAAGGTCTATCTGCGTGGCGTCGCCGGTTACGATGAACTTGGCGCTGGAACCCATGCGGGTGAGGAACATCTTGAGCTGCCCCAGATTGGTGTTCTGGGCCTCGTCCAGGATGACGCAGGCCTTGTCCAGGGTGCGGCCGCGCATGTAGGCGAGCGGGGCAATCTGGATGGTGCCGTCGGCCATGAATTCCTGCAGGCGCTTGGAGGGAATCATGTCCGAGAGGGCGTCGTACAGGGGCTGGAGATACGGGTCCAGCTTGTCCTTGAGGTCTCCTGGCAGGAAGCCCAGTCGCTCGCCGGCCTCCACCGCGGGGCGGGTGAGGATGATGCGCTTGATTTCCCGGTTCTTGAGGGCGCGCACGGCCAGGGCGATGGCCATATAGGTTTTGCCGGTGCCGGCAGGGCCGATGGCAAAGATGAGGTCGTTCTCAAAATAGGCTTTGATGAGGTCCTGCTGGGTCTTGTTGCGGGCGCGGATGGGTTTGCCGTCCGTCCCGTGCACGATGATGGCGTCGGCCGTGGGGCGGGGAGAATCGGCCCCGCCTGCGAAGATGTCCTCCACGTCGTAGGCGGTGAGGTTCATCTTGCGGTGACGACGGTCTATGAGTTCCGCAAAGCGGATGTTGAACTCTGCGATGTCACTCTCCCGGCCTTCCAGGATGAGTTCATTGCCCCGGGCCACCACCTTGAGGTGGGGGAAATAGGAGCAGAACTCCGTAAGGATCTTGTTGCCCACGCCATAGATTTCTATGGGGTCGATAGCTTCCAGTGTAATGGTTTTCTTCATACGGACGCAAATATACCACTTTAATTTGGCATAATTTGGGAAAAAAGCGTATTTTTGTAAGTTAAGGAGGATTAGATTATGAAAAAGACCCTCATAGTGGTATTGGCGCTCTCCGTCCTGGCGGTGAGCAGCTGCGATTTTGTCCGCACCCTGGCCGGAAGGCCCACCCAGGCCCAACTGGACCAGATGCGCGCAGAGCGTAACCGGGTGGAGGAAGCCCGTCACCAGGCCGTCCTGGATTCCATGGCCCGGGCGGAAAAGCAGATGGCCGATTCCCTGGAAGCCCTGGAAAGGCACTTGCTGGACTCTCTCACGCAGGCTCAGGGGACGGTGCTCAATCCCTCCAAACTGGGAGGCCTGTATACCACCAAGCTGGAGAGCAAGTACTACATCGTGGTGGGCGCGTTCCGCACCCGTTCCAATGCGGAGAACAAGCTGAAGTCTTGTAATGCAGCCGGTTATACGGCCACCATCGTCAGTTTCCGCAACGGCCTGTTGGCCGTAGCCATCTGCCCGTCGGGCAGCCTGGACGAGACGCTGCGCAAGCTCAAGGAGCTCCGGGGAACGGAGGTGTGCCCGCAGGACGGCTGGATTCTCATCAATTCGTAATGAAAAGATTTTTCATCATTGGGGCTGCCATGCTCCTACTGGTGCCGGGCCTTCATGCCCAGTACCGGAACGCCCTGCAGGATTTGGACGATTCTGAAACCGTTAGGGCCCTGAAAGAGCATGTGGCCACCCTCAGCGCCGCCCAGCTGGAAGGCCGTAAGGCCGGAAGCGAAGGGGAGCGGATGGCGGCCGATTACCTGGAAACCAAGCTCCGGGAATACGGCATAGACATCCTCTCCACCGGCAAGGAGTTCGGCGTGGCCGCCAGTCCCGACACCCTCCATTCCCTCAATGTGATGGGACTGCTGGAGGGCTGGGACAAGGCCCAGAATCAGCACTACATCGTGATTGGCGCCCGGATGGACAACCTGGGCATGGATACGCTCACGGTGAACGGGGAGGTGACGCGCCGCATTTATTACGGAGCCAATTCCAACGCCTCCGGCATGGCCATGCTGCTGGAACTGGCCCAGAAACTCTCCTACTCCCGCACGCTCCTCCGAAGGAGTGTCATTTTCGTGGGATTTGGGGCCTCGCATGAGTCTTTTGCCGGCTCCTGGTACTTCCTGCACCGTGTTTTCGAGAAGGACGCGGACAAGATTGACGCCATGGTGGACCTGGATGTGCTGGGTGGCGGCGCCCATAAGCTGGTGGCGTTTACATCGGCCAATGAAGACCTCAATACCATTATGCACGCCCTTGAGGGAGAACTGCTGCCCGTGCAGGCGGAGCTCGCCTCCAGCCAGCCCTATCCCTCGGACAACATCGTCTTTTACGACCGGGAGATTCCCTCCGTCCTCTTCACCACCGGCTCTTTCCCGGAGTACGGGACGGGGAAGGACGCGTATGACATCATAGACTTTGAAGGCATGGAAGCCTCGCTGGAGTATATCTACAGCTATGTACAGCGCCTTTGCAACGGGCAGAAGCCCCTCTTCCGGAACGATACCGTGGTGAAAGAGTCCGTCCCTGCAGACGTGTACGCCTATTCCGACGTGGAGGTGAAGCCCATGTTCCTGAACTCCCAGGACCCCCGCACCTTCATGGAGCGCTGGGTGTACCAGTATGTGAAATACCCCAAGTATGCCCAGAAGAACGGTATCCAGGGCCGTGTGCTGGTCACGTTCGTGGTGAACGAGAAGGGAGAGGTGAAGGACGCCAGGATTACCCGTGGCATCCATTCCTCCCTGGATGACGAGGCCCTCCGGGTGGTGTCCGCTTCGCCCAAGTGGCGTCCCGGCCGTCACCGCGGGAAAAAGGTGAAAACGGCCATGACCGTAGCGGTAGACTTTAAACTGGACAAGAAAAAAGGTTCCTTCGGAATCAACGGCATAAAAATCAACTGATGGATTATAACTTCTTAGAAATCGAAAAGAGATGGCAGGCCTGGTGGGCCGCCAACAAGACGTACAAGGCGGAGGTGGATTCTGCCAAGCCCAAATATTATGTGCTGGACATGTTCCCGTACCCCAGCGGTGCGGGTCTGCATGTGGGGCATCCGCTGGGCTATATCGCCAGCGACATCTTCGCGCGTTACAAGCGCCTGAAAGGCTTCAATGTGCTGCACCCCATGGGGTATGACGCCTTCGGCCTTCCGGCCGAGCAGTATGCCATCCAGACCGGCCAGCATCCGGAAAAGACCACCCACGACAATGTGGCCCGCTACCGCACCCAGCTGGACCGGATAGGCTTCTCTTTCGATTGGGACCGCGAGTTCCGCACCTCCGACCCGGACTACTACAAGTGGACCCAGTGGGCCTTCCTGAAGATGTTTGGCTCCTGGTATGACAACAGCCTCCAGAAGGCCCGTCCCGTCGAAGACCTGGTAAAGGCCTTCGAGGATGGCGGCTCCGAGGCCGTGAACGCCGCCTGCAGCGAAGGAAAGCCCTTCACGGCGGCCCAGTGGAAGGCATTCTCCGAGAAGGAAAAGGCCGATGTCCTCATGCGTTACCGCCTGGCCTACCTGGGAGAGAGCACCGTGAACTGGTGCCCCGCCCTGGGCACTGTGCTGGCCAACGACGAGGTGAAGGACGGCTATTCGGAGCGCGGCGGCCACCCGGTGTTCCAGAAGAAGATGACCCAGTGGCAGCTTCGCGTGAGTGCATACGCCGGCCGTCTGCTGGACGGGCTGGAGAAGCTGGACTGGACGGATTCCCTCAAGGAGATGCAGCGCAACTGGATAGGCCGCAGCGAAGGAGCGGAAATGGTGTTCCCGGTGGAATGCGACGGCAGGAAATTCGACGTCACCATCTTCACCACCCGGGCCGACACCATCTTCGGCGTCACCTTCATGGTGCTGGCTCCGGAAAGCGAATGGGTGGGCAAGCTCACATCGGCCTCCCAGCAGGCGGAGGTGGAAGCCTATCTGGATCAGGTGAAGAAGAAGACCGAGCGCGAAAGGATGGCCGGAAAGGCCGTCACGGGCGTTTTCTCGGGCTCCTATGGCATCAATCCCCTTACCGGGGAGAAGGTGCCTGTCTGGATCTCCGAATACGTGCTGGCCGGCTACGGGACCGGTGCCATCATGGCCGTTCCCGCCCACGACAGCCGTGACTACGCTTTTGCCAGGAAATTCGGCCTCCCCGTCATCCCCGTCATCGAAGGGGCCGACGTGAGCGAGGAGAGCGTGGATGCCAAGGAAGGGAATATGTGCAACAGCGGCTTCCTCAATGGCCTTCCCGTGAAGAAAGCCATACCCGCCGCCATTGAATACGTGGAGAAGAACGGAATTGGCCGGCGGAAGGTGAACTACCGCATCCGCGACGCCATTTTCTCCCGCCAGCGTTACTGGGGAGAGCCTTTCCCCATCTATTACAAGGACGGCATCGCCACGCCCGTTCCCTTCGAGGACCTGCCCCTGACGTTGCCGGAGATAGACCAGTACAAGCCCACCGAGGACGGTCAGCCGCCGCTGGCCCGCGCCAAGGACTGGACCTACAAGGGCTATCCGCTGGAGAAGAGCACCATGCCCGGTTTCGCCGGCTCCAGCGCCTATTATCTGCGTTACATGGATCCGCACAACAGCGAGTGCCTGGTCTCCAGGAAGGCCGATGAATACTGGCGCAACGTAGACCTCTATGTGGGCGGTACGGAGCATGCCACCGGCCACCTCATCTACAGCCGTTTCTGGAACAAGTTCCTGTACGACCTGGGCTATGTCTGCGAGGACGAGCCTTTCTGCAAGCTCATCAACCAGGGCATGATCCAGGGCCGTTCCAACTTCGTGTATATGATTCCCGGCACCAACAAGTTTGTATCGGCCGGCCTGAAAGACCAGTATGAGACCATCCCGGTGCATGTGGACGTGAATATCGTGTACAACGACCGCCTGGACCTGGAGGCCTTCCGTGCCTGGAGACCGGACTACAAGGATGCGGAGTTCGTGCTGGAAGACGGCGAGTACATCTGCGGCTGGGCCATCGAGAAGATGTCCAAGAGCATGTACAACGTGGTGAATCCGGACAAGATCTGCGACACCTACGGGGCCGATACGCTCCGTCTCTATGAGATGTTCCTGGGCCCCATCGAGCAGGCCAAGCCCTGGGACACCAAGGGTATCGACGGCGTGAACCGCTTCCTTAAGAAGTTCTGGCGCCTGTTCTGGGACCGCGAGAAGTGGCTGGTCACGGATGAGGAGCCCACGAAGGAGGAACTCAAAGCCCTGCACAAGCTCATCGGCAAGGAGCAGGAGGACATCGAGCACTTCTCCTACAACACCACCATATCGGCCTTCATGATCGCGCTGGGAGAGCTGGGTAACTGCTCCAAGCGGGCCATTTTGGAGCCCCTCACCATCCTGCTGTCGCCCTTTGCCCCACATGTGGCGGAGGAGCTCTGGCACCAGCTGGGGCATGAGGATTCCGTGGTCTATGCCTCCTTCCCGGAATACAAGGAGGAACTGGCGGCGGACAATGTGGTCAATTATCCTGTCTCCTTCAATGGGAAGACGCGTTTCTTCCTGGAGGCCCCTGCATCGGCCGCTCCGGCCGACGTGGAAGCCCTGGTGCGCGGCCATGAGAAGACACCCCAGTATGTGGGTGACATGGCCATCGCCAAGGTGATTGTGGTGCCCGGACGTATCGTAAACGTGGTTTTGAAGAAATAAAGATGACCAAGAAGAAGTTCCTCATCGGCGTTTACGACTACATCGTCATCACGGTGGGCGTGGTGCTCTTCGTGATGGCCTGGCAGTCTTTCCTGCTTCCCAACAACATGATTGACGGTGGCCTCACAGGTGCATCGGCCTTGCTGGCCATGGTGACGGGCGTGTCGGTGGATATCTGGTACTTCGGTATCAATGTGCTGCTGCTGGTGCTGGCCTGGTTCATCCTGGGGCAGGGTTTCGGCATCAAGACCATCTATGCCATCTTGCTTTCCACCCTGCTGTTCCGCCTGCTGGGAGACGAGAGCATGCGCTGCCTCTGGTCCGTGGAAGGGGAGGTGCTGTATGTGGGAGACGGCATCCTGGTGCCCATCATCGGCGGTCTGCTGGAAGCCGTGGGCCTGGCCCTCATCATCATGCGGGGCGGTTCCACCGGGGGAACGGACATCCTGGCCCTCATCGTGAACAAGTTCTGGCCCATCTCCATCGGCCGCTTTTATCTCTTTGCCGATTTCGTGGTCATCACCCTCCTTATCTTCGTGCCGGGGCACTGCTTCACGGACGTGGTGTACGGTTACATCACCATGGGCGTGTGCGCCTATGTGCTGGACCTCATCATGCTGGGTAAGGATTCTACCGTGCAGGTGATCATCTTCTCCGACCATATCGCCAGGATCGGCAATTATATCACCGGTACCATGGAACGCGGCGTCACGGCTCTGAAGGCGGTGGGCTGGTATACCCAGGAAGACCGCCAGGTGCTCATGGTGATGCTTCGCAAGAACGAGCTTCCGCAGCTGGTGAAAGCCGTGAAAGACATTGACGCAAAGGCGTTTGTCACTGTGGTTCCTGCCAACAATGTATATGGCGAGGGCTTTGACGAGATGAAAACCGGGATTACCCGAAAAAAGAAAAAATAGAATATGCCTGTCCTTCAAAAAACCCTTTTCACCCAGATCAAGGAGTGGCTGCTGGTCACCCTGGGCATCCTCATCTATGTTACGGGCTGGGCCATCTTCCTCATCCCCAACAACTTGATTGGCGGAGGCGTTTCCGGTATCAGCTCCATGATCCAATATGCCACGGGAGGCACCATCCAGATGGGTTACAGCTACTTCGTGCTGAATGCCATCCTGGTGGCGGCCGCCATCTTCATCCTGGGCATGGGCTTCGGCGCCAAGACCATTTACGCCATCATCCTGGCTTCCATCGCCCTGCGCATCCTGCCGGATATGATGCCGGTGACCATCGTCAAGACGCTGGCCATCGATAACGGCAAGCTCCTGAGCGTGCTCATGGGCGGCGTGATGGCCGGTATCGGCATCGGCATGAGCATCTCCAACGGAGGCTCCACCGGAGGGACGGACATCATTGCCCTCATCTACACCAAGTATCACAATGTCTCTCCGGGCAAGGTGATCCTGGTACTGGACTTTATCATCATCGGCTCTTCACTGCTGATTCCTTCCTATGTGAACCAGCTGGACGCTTCCGGTGTGCCCGTGCTGGACGCTTCCGGGAATCCCGTCATGTTCAAGATGCCGTTTGCGGAAAAGGTGACAACGGTGCTGTACGGTCTCATTCTGGTTACAGTGAACAGCTATGTGCTGGACATGTATATCTCCGGTTCCCAGCAGAGCGTGCAGCTCTTCATCCTCTCCAAGGAGTATGAGAAGATTGCCGATGCCATCACCCATGACATGCACCGCGGCGTCACCGTGCTGGACGGCAAGGGCTGGTATACCAAACAGGATACCAAGGTGCTCATGGTACTCACCCGCAAGACAGACCTCAATCTCATGCTGCGCTATATCAAGCAGCTGGATTCCAACGCTTTCCTCTCCGTGAGCTCCGTCAACGGTGTTTACGGGAAGGGATTCGACTCCATCAAGAAATAGAAGTTCTTTGAAATAGGTTACGCATCCGGCAGGCCTTCTCCCAAAAGAAAATGGAATTGGCGCTGCTGATTCTGGCCGTTTTCTTTGTGCTGGCGGTGGTGGCAGGCATTTTGCTGTATCTGCGCCTCCACAGGCAAGACGCCCAGATCCGGGCGGCCTCCGGGCTGCCTCTCCAGGCGGACGCTTTGTCCGCGCCTTATGAACTGGCGGCAATCGATCAATACCTGTACGACAGGTGCTGCCGGTATATGACCGAGCATCGGCCCTTCCTGGTGAAGTCTTTCACCTTGCAGGACCTTTCCAATGCGGTCTATACCAACAAGTATTATTTGAGCAAAACCATCAACCGGTTTTCCGGGAAGAATTTCCGGCAGTATGTGAACTACTACCGGGTTATGTATTCGCTGGATTTGTTCCGGGAAAACATGAGCCTGCGGGTGACGGAGATGGCTTCGCTCTCCGGCTTCCATTCCACCACCTCTTTCAACCAGAGTTTCAAGCGGGTGATGGGGGAGTCTCCCAGCCACTGGTGCTCCCGAATCCGGAAAAAACAGTTACAAAAATATAAAAAGTAAAGCGGCTGCGCCGGATGCGTCATCCTTCTATCCCTTTCCAGGATGCTGGAACAGGGGCGGTTACATCCACCTCGGTCTTCTTGACGGGGTGGATGAATTGTATCCGGCGGGCCAGGAGGCAGATGCCACCGTCCGGATTGGAACGCTTGGCCCCGTACTTGAGGTCTCCCTTGATGGGGCAGCCCATGTGCGAGAGCTGGCAGCGGATTTGGTGATGCCGGCCGGTGTAGAGCTCCACTTCCAGCAGGTAGTAACGTTCCGTAGTTTGGATGAGGGTGTATTTGAGACGGGCTTCCTTGCCGTTTTTGGAGACGTAGGACTTGTTTTGGGCTTCGTTGCGGGTAAGGAAGTCCGTGAGGGTGTCGCTCTCTTTGGGGGGCTTGCCGGAGGTGAGCGCCCAGTAGGTCTTGTGAATCTCTCCCCCCCGCAGCATCTCGTTCAGACGCTCCAGGGCCTTGGAGGTTTTGGCAAAGAGGGTGACGCCGCTCACGGGGCGGTCCAGGCGGTGGGGAACCCCCATGAACACCTGGCCGGGCTTGGCGTCCCGCTGCGCGATGAAAGCCTTGAGGGTTTCGCTCAGGGGCTCGTCCCCGGTTTTGTCTCCCTGCACAATCTCTCCCGTCCGCTTGCAGAACACCAGCAGATGGTTGTCTTCGTAGAGGATTCTCTGGGCCAGGTCCTGATACTCCCGGGCTCCTATTTCTCTGTATACACCCATAACTTTGCAAAGGTACATTTTTTTCTTCTTAAAGTTTGCTTTTTATTAAAAAAGTAGTACCTTTGCAGTCCCATTCTTCTGGATGTAGCGCAGTTGGTAGCGCACCTGGTTAGGGACCAGGAGGTCGCTGGTTCAAGTCCAGTCATCCAGACCAAAATCCCGTAACTCCGCAAATAACAGCGATTTACGGGATTTTTTAGAAAAAACCGGGACAAAGCCGGGACATGCAGAAGTAGTTCCTTTTTCCTTGCACGCCGACCTGTATGATATATTGCAGGACGTGTGCAAAGAAAAAAAAATTATGTACATCGTACCCAGACCCCACGTCGATTTTAAGCCCCCCAAACTACACGATACCGGCGACTGTTGGTATGTCTATTTTTCCGTAAAAAACCCGGAAACCGGCAAATTTA
>JAFVAU010000024.1 GCA_017480345.1 Bacteroidales bacterium | reverse complement strand
CCAAAGATCTGTTCTCTCAAGTAATATATTGCCGCGGTTATAGCGGTGAGGAACCACCTCTTCCCATTCCGAACAGAGAAGTTAAGCTCACCATCGCCGATGGTACTGCCCCACCAGGTGGGAGAGTAGGTAGCTGCGGTTTTTCGAAAGCCCCGAAGGTCATACGACCTCCGGGGCTTTTTGTTTATAGGCGTTCCTTGATTTGGTAGTCGTTGCGGGTGGCGGAGGAGCGGGAGACCATTTCTCCGAGGAAACCGGCCAGGAAGAGCATGACGCCCAGCACTACGGCCATGAGAGCCAGGTAGAAGAGGGGCTGGTCCGTGACGGCGCGGAACTTGATGCCCTGGGCCTGGTGGACCAGTTTGGCCACGATGATCCAGACGGTCATCACAAAGCCTACCAGGAACATGAGGATTCCGCTGGTGCCGAAGAAGTGCATGGGCTTGCCGCCGAAACGGGACAGGAACCAGAGGCTCATCAGGTCCAGGAAGCCGTGGACAAAGCGGTCCAGGCCGAATTTGGAGGAGCCGTACTTGCGTTTCTGGTGATGGACGCGTTTCTCTCCAATCTTGTCAAAACCGGCGTTCTTGGCCAGGTAGGGGATATAGCGGTGCATCTCCCCGTAGACTTCTATGTTTTTCACCACATCGGCCTTGTAGGCCTTGAGGCCGCAGTTCATGTCGTGCAGTTTGATGCCGGTTACCTTGCGGGCCGTCCAGTTGTAGAGTTTGGAGGGCAGGTTCTTGGTAAGGGCGTTGTCCTTGCGGTGCTGCTTCCAGCCACTCATCAGGTCGTAGCCTTCTTCCCGGATCATGCGCACCATCTCGGGAATCTCTTCCGGAGAGTCCTGCAGGTCTGCGTCCATGGTGACCACAATCTCCCCCCGGGCTGCGGCAAAGCCTTCATAGAGGGCGGCCGATTTCCCGTAGTTCCGGCGGAAGCGGATGCCCCGGACGTTTTTATCGGCCATCTCCCGGATCACCTCCCAGGAACCGTCGGTGGAGCCGTCGTCCACGAAGATAATCTCGTAGGAAAAGTCTTTCAGGGAGCGGTCTATCCAAGCCTTCAGCTCCGGCAGGGACTCGGCCTCGTTGTACAGGGGGATGATGATTGACAGGTCCATAACTTATTGTTCGTCAGGGTTGTTCTGCTTATTTTGAGGGCCGTCGAAGGGGCCGCCGAAGAGTTTCTGGAAGAAGATGTAGCGGGACATGATGCTGGAGAGCACCGTTCCGTATAGGAAGCAGTAGAGCCATTGGAAAAGGAAGGTGAGGACGGGGAGCTTGTCCATCATGCCGTTAACCTCTTCCTGCTGGGCGACGGTCATGTTCATGGATTCCGACACGGCGCTCACCAGCTCCTCCATGGTTTCCTCGGGCATGTACATGATCACCAGCGCCTGGGCCGATGCCAGCACAAGGCCGCTCAGGAGCGCCGCCCTCCGGCCCAGCCGGAAGGTATCGGCTATCTTGATGTCTTGGTATTTGTCCCGGAGGTCCAGCTGGACCTTCTTCATCAGGAGGATGCAGCCGAAGAATTCCACTGTCCAGAGGATGATGACGGCGGCCTGCGTGAGGAAATCGCTTCCGGACTGGCCCGCCAGCTCCTTCAGAAGCAGGCAGGATACGGACACGAGGCCCAGTAGGAGCCCCGCCTTGGCGGCCTCGTTCCAAAGGAGGGTGTTGTCCAATTTCCCTTTCATGACATACAAAGATACACAAAAAATTCGTATATTTGCAGGCTATTCAAACGAGTAGCGAGTGAAAGACATTGTAAGTAATAAACTCAAGACAAATTATGATTAACATTACGTTCCCGGATGGAAATGTACGTCAGTATGAGGCTGGCGTAAGCGCTTATGACATTGCCATGGGCATCAGCCCTCGTTTGGCGGCCGATGTCCTGGCTGCCCAGATCAAATACCCTCAAGAGCCCGAAACATCCCGCGGAACCACCATAGACCTCACCCGTCCCATCCTGGAAGACTGCTCCCTGCGTCTTCTCAAGTGGGAGGACGACGAGGCCAAGAAAGTATTCTGGCACAGCTCTTCCCACTTGATGGCGGAAGCCCTGGAGGCCCTCTATCCGGGCGTCAAGTTCGGTATCGGCCCGGCCATTGACAATGGCTTCTATTATGACGTGGACATGAACGGAGGCACCCTCACGGACGCCGATTTCAAGGCCATCGAAGACAAGATGCTGGAATTTGCCCGTCAGAAGCAGGATTTCCAGCGCATCGAGGTGTCCAAGGCCGATGCCATGAAGTACTTCACCCAGAAGGGAGACCAGTACAAGCAGGAGCTCATCTCCGAACTGGAAGACGGAACCATCACCTACTATACCAACGGCCAGTTCACGGACCTGTGCCGCGGCCCGCACCTGAAAAACACGGAAGTGATCAAGGCCGTGAAGGTGCTGTCCCTGGCCGGTGCTTACTGGCGTGGTGACGAGACCCGCGGTCAGCTCACCCGTATCTACGGCATCACCTTCCCCAAGAAGAGCATGCTGGACGAGTATCTCCAGGTGCTGGAAGAGGCCAAGAAGCGGGACCACCGCAAGATTGGCAAGGAGATGGAACTCTTCACCTTCTCCCAGCGGGTGGGCGCCGGCCTGCCCCTGTGGCTGCCCCGCGGTGCCGCCCTCCGCAACACCCTGCAGGCCTTCCTGGCCAAAAAGCAGGCCGAATACGGCTACCTCCCCGTGGTGACGCCCCATATCGGCGGAAAGGAACTGTACGTTACTTCCGGTCACTATGCCAAGTACGGCAAGGATTCCTTCCAGCCCATCCATACCCCGCAGGAGGGAGAGGAATACCTCCTCAAACCCATGAACTGCCCCCACCACTGCGAGATTTTCCGCAGCGCTCCCCGTTCTTACCGTGACCTTCCCCTGCGTTTTGCGGAGTTTGGCACCGTATATCGCTACGAGCAGTCCGGAGAGTTGCACGGTCTCACCCGCGTGCGCAGCTTCACCCAGGATGACGCCCACCTGTTCTGCCGCCAGGACCAGCTCCAGGAGGAATTCGAGAAGGTGATAGACCTCATCCTCTATGTGTTCAAGACCCTCCACTTTGACAAGTTCACCGCCCAGGTCTCCCTGCGGGACCCCAAGAACCCGTCCAAGTACATTGGCTCCGACGAAAACTGGAACAAGGCCGAGCAGGGCATCATCGACGCCGCCAAGAAGAAGGGGCTTCCCTATGTGGTGGAAACCGGCGAGGCCGCTTTCTACGGCCCCAAGCTGGACTTCATGGTGAAGGACGCCCTGGGCCGCAGCTGGCAGCTGGGTACCATCCAGGTAGACTACAACCTGCCGGAGCGCTTCGAACTGGAATATGTGGACTCCGACGGCAGCCGCAAGCGTCCGGTGATGATTCACCGCGCCCCCTTCGGCTCCCTGGAGCGCTTTGTGGCCGTGCTGCTGGAGCACACCGCCGGACATCTGCCGCTGTGGCTGCATCCGGACCAGGTTAAAGTGCTGCCTGTGAGCGAAAAATATGCAGATTATGCGAAAAAAGTTGTAAATCTGCTAAATAATTCCGAAATTCGCGCCTCTATTGACGACCGTAACGAGACGCTGGGTAAGAGAATCCGTGAGACTTCCCTTATGAGGGTGCCGCTGCTGGTCATCGTAGGAGAAAAAGAGCAGGCGGAAGAGTCCGTCTCCGTACGCCGTGGAGCCGAGGACCAGGGTTCCATGAGTGTGCCGCAGTTTGTGGAGTATGTCCGCAAGGCTGTGGCCGATGAACTGGCCCAGTAAAGTTTAACGTTTAAAGGAGTAAAACTATCGCAACGCCTTTCAAACCCAGACCCGGTGGTCTGAAAAAGAAAAAGCCCCAGCAGATGCAGGGCGCCCAGAAGGACGAGAACGCCCTTCGGATTAACCGTGAAATCACCGCTCCGGAAGTTCGCCTGGTAGGGGAGAACATTCCCGAGCAGGGCGTCTATCCTTTCTCCAAGGCCTTAGCCATGGCCGAAGAGCAGGAGCTGGACCTGGTGGAAATCAGCGCCAAGGCGGAGCCGCCGGTGTGCAAGATTCTGGACTACCAGAAGTACCTGTACCAGCAGCGCAAGAAAGCCAAGGAGATGAAAGCCAACGCTGCCAAGATAGTGATCAAGGAAATCCGCTTCGGCCCCAATACGGACGAGCATGATTTCCAGTTCAAGCTCAAGCACGCCCAGGAGTTCCTGCAGGAAGGGTCCAAGGTGAAAGCCTCCATCTTCTTCCGCGGACGCTCCATCCAGTTTGCCCAGCAGGGAGAGAAGCAGCTTCTGCGCTTTGCCGTGGAACTGGAAGAGTTCGGCCGGCCGGAGAACATGCCGGTGCTGGAAGGAAAGCGCATGAGCATGATGATCGCTCCCATTAAGAAGAAATAAGCCCAACCGTCATCCCCAACTTGATGGGGGATCCCCGGTCAGGCCGGGGAAGACAAGAGGGAATGTATAATTATTAATTGTTTAACACAATGGCAAAGCTTAAAACCAACTCCGGTGCCAAAAAGCGCTTTACGCTTACCGGATCGGGAAAGATCAAGAGGAAGCACGCTTATCACAGCCACATCCTCACCAAGAAGACCAAGAAACAGAAACGCAACCTGGATCACTTCGCCATCCTGGAGAAGGTGGACATCGCCCGCGTAAAAGAACTCCTGGTCCTCTAAGTCTTATTGTTTAACTGGAACGCAGTCTGTAAAAGCACCTTCGTTAAGGTCACTGCCTCCAAAAATGTAAAAAATTTATGCCTAGATCAGTTAATTCTGTTGCCTCAAGGGCACGCCGCAAGAAGATTCTTTCCAAGACTCGCGGCAACTTCCTGTCCCGCAAGAACGTCTGGACAGTTGCAAAGAACACCTACGAGAAAGGTCTCACCTACGCCTACCGCGACCGTAAGGCCAAGAAGCGCGAATTCCGCTCCCTGTGGATCCAGCGTATCAACGCCGCTGCCCGTCAGCACGGTCTCACTTACTCTCAGCTCATGGGCCGTCTGGCCAAGCAGAACATCGGCCTTAACCGCAAGGTCCTGGCCGACCTGGCCATGAACAACCCCAAGGCATTTGAGGCTATTGTCAAATCTGTGAACAAGTAGTTTTTGCCTCTCTATGAGCAGCTGGAAGGACATCATCCAAAACAAATGGGTCAAACTGGGTTTCTGGTCTGTCCTGTATGTGCTTTGGGTTATCTGGCTGAGGAACTATTGGTGGCTCCTGGGACTGGGCGTCATTTTTGACCTCCTTGTCACCAAGAAGGTGAAGTGGCTCTTTTGGAAGAAAGAGTACGCTCCCGGGGAGAAACACAACTTTTGGCTGGACTGGCTGGACGCCATCATCTTCGCCGTAGTTGTGGTAACCTTCATCAATATTTTCTTCTTCCAGGCTTTCAAGATCCCTTCCTCGTCCATGGAAAGCAGCCTGTATACCGGAGACCATCTCTTCGTATCCAAGCTCACCTACGGCCCCCGCGTCCCCCAGACGCCCCTCACCATTCCCTTTACGCACAACCGGGCGTTCGGAGGAGAGTCCTATTCCACTCTAATCCAGAACAAGTACCGCAGGCTCAAGGGTTTCCGTGAGGTAAGAAGGGGAGATATCGTGGTGTTCGGCTTCCCCAACGGAGATACGGTTCTCTCCCGCCGCCCCGCAGACGACTACTACGCCTGGGTGCGCACCTACGGAAGAGAGAAGACCATCTCCCAGTTCGGCCCCATCATCGTCCGTCCTATGGACAAGAAAGACCACTACGTCAAGCGTTGCGTTGCCGTTGCCGGTGACACGCTGGTAGTAAAGGACGGTCTGCTATGGGTGAACGGCCAGCAGGAACCCGACTATCCCGGACGGCAGCTCACTTATCAGGTAATCACTTCCGGTTCCCGTATCAATCAGCTTAAGCTGGAGGAGTTGGGACTCAATCTTTCGGAACTTTATTTCGACTCACGCCTGCCCGGTTATCCGGCCATGCCCCTGACCGCCGAAATGCTGGAAAAGATCAAAGAGTTCTCCTCCGTGGTGGATGTGACGCCCAATCTGGACCAATATCCCGCCACCGGCCAGGATACCGGCATTTTCCCCTTCACCGGGAAAACCCGCTGGACCTGCGACTACTTCGGCCCGCTGTGGATCCCCCAAAAGGGCGTGACCGTTCCCATCGGCCCGGATAACCTGCCGCTTTATGAACGCATTATCCGTGACTATGAGCACAACACCCTGGAGGTCAAGGGAAAAGAGATTCTCATCAACGGAGAGCCGGCCAGTGAGTATACCTTCCGGCAAAACTATTATTTCATGATGGGCGACAACCGCCACAACTCCCTGGATTCCCGTTACTGGGGATTCGTTCCGGAAGACCACATTGTGGGCACCCCGTCCATCATCTGGCTTTCCACCGATGCATCCAAGTCCTTCCCGGGCAGCATCCGCTGGAAACGCTTCCTTAAACTTGTATAACGAATAAAAAAGTAAAATATTATGTCAAAGGTTTGTCAAATAACCGGCCGCAAGAGAATGATTGGCAACAATGTCGCCCATTCCAAGCTGCGCACCAAGCGCGACTTCGCCCTCAACCTCAAGACCAAGAAGTTCTGGTCCGAGTCTGAGCAACGTTTCATCACCCTGAAGGTCACCACCAAGGGCATGCGCATCATCGAGAAGAATGGTCTCGACGCCACCCTCAAAGCCGCTCAGGAGAAAGGATACGTAAGCCTTGTTTAACCCTTTTAATCCTTAGAAATTATGGCAAAGAAAGCTAAAGGTAACAGGGTGCAGGTCATCCTGGAGTGCACAGAGCAGAAGGCAAGCGGTGTTCCCGGTATGTCCCGTTACATCACCACCAAGAACAAGAAGAACACCCCCGACCGTCTGGAGCGTATGAAGTACAACCCGTACCTCAAGAAAGTAACCCTCCACCGTGAGATTAAATAAACATTTGAACTATGGCAAAGAAAGCAGTTGCAACCTTCGATGCAAAAGCCGGTGCAAAGCACATGGTGAAGGTAATCCGTATGGAAAAGAGCCCCAAGACCGGTGCCTACGTGTTCGTAGAGCAGCTGGTGGAAGAGGGTAAGGAAAAAGAATTCTTCGCCAAGAAGTAAGTTTTTCCGCCGTTTGCAATAAAGCCACTCCTTCGCGGGGTGGCTTTTTGTTTAGGCCAGGTCGATGCCGGCGGCGTGGCAGGCGGCGCGCATATCGGCCGGCCAGATGGAAGACTGGATTTCGCCGATATGGGCCTTGCGAAGCAGGAACATGCACAGGCGGGACTGGCCGATACCGCCGCCGATGGTCTGGGGGAGCTTTCCGCCCAGCAGGAGCCGGTGGAAGTAGAGTTCTTCCTTCCATAACTGCCCGCGTTCCTCCAGCTGGCGGTGCAGGGCGTCGGCATCCACGCGGATGCCCATGCTGGAAATCTCGAAGGCGCTCTGAAGCACCGGGTTCCACAGGAGGATGTCCCCGTTGAGCGTCCAGTCGTCGTAGTCTGCGGCTCGGCCGTCGTGCGGCTCCCCGTTGGACAGCTTTCCGCCGATGCCCGTGATGAAAACGGCCCCATACTCCTTTGCAATGGCGTTTTCACGCTCCTTGGGCGTCTTGCCGGGATAGCGCTGCAGGAGCTCTTCGGCCGACAGGAAGAAGATCTCCTCCGGCAGGATGGGCGTAATCTGGGGGAACTCCACGTAGAGCTTGTTCTCCGTCACTTTCACGGCTTCGTAGATGCGCCGGACGGTCTTCCGGAGGTACTCGGCATTCCGCTCCGAGGGAAGTATCACCTTTTCCCAGTCCCACTGGTCCACATAGATGGAGTGGATGTTGTCCAGGTCTTCGTCCGGGCGCAGGGCGTTCATGTCCGTATAGATGCCCCGGCCGGGCTCCACACCCAGTTCGGAGAGCTTCAGTCGCTTCCATTTGGCCAGCGAGTGCACCACCTCCGCGGGGGCGTCGGCCAGGGATTTTACCGGGAATTTGACCGGACGCTCGACGCCGTTCAGGTCGTCGTTCAGGCCCTGCCCGGAGAGTACCATCATGGGCGCCGTCACCCGCAGGAGGGCCAGCTGGGCGCTCAGGTTTTCCTGAAACATGTCTTTCACGGCCTTGATGGCCTTCTCCGTCTGCTCAGTGCTGCCAAGCAGGTTCCGGTAGTCTTTGGGGATATACAGTGACATAACGGATGCAAAGATACGCAATTCATGCCGCGTTGACAAGAAATCGGCCTTGTATTGAGTATGGCTGTCAACGCGGCAAGGTTTTGGGCCGATTGGGTCGATTTTGCTGCCGCGTTGACACAGAATCGGCCTTGTGCGCATTATACGTGTCAACGTGGCATGAGGAGCCAGCCCTTTTCAAAGGCGCCGGGATACAGGAATTTGGATTCTCTGTCCGGAAACTTAACGACGATGTACTTGTCATCCAGAGCCATAACCTTTCCCAGGCCGATACTTTTATGGACGACGGTGTCGCCAGGCTGAACGCTTTCCCAGGGTTCCGGCTCATGAGATTGCCGCTCGGAGCCGGCAATGACGGAAGGCACCCCCCGCCCGGCACTCCCTTCGTCACGCCCGGCCTGACCGGGCATCTCCATCTTGGCCGTATCAATGGCCGTATCCCACAGGCCGATGACAGTGCCGGTGTGTTTGTCGATGCCGGTATATTCCAGGGAAGAGTCCTCGTAACGCTTGAACTTATAGACGGCGTCGTTCATCAGTTCGCTGTTGAAGACACCCAGACTCACCAGCAGGCTGAAATCCTTGAGGGTGAGGCCGGTAACCTTACGGAAAAGTTCCGGTTCCAACTGCTCGATGACATCTTTCAGGCTGTACTCTCGGAAGTCCGTGAGGTACATGAACACCGGGATGCGGGTGGCGAACTTGATAAGTTTTTCCTGAATCTCCCTGCGTCTGCTCTTATACTCTTTCTCCTCCTCGGTGAGCTGCTTCTTCTCCTTCTGAGTTAAGTTGTCACCTTTCTCTTTCTTGGTGTTCTTGACGTGCTCGGACTTGTTGATGATGGTTTCAATGTCGGAATTCAGGTTGCGGAATCCCTCGATGCTCATCAAGGCCTTCATGGCCTCCGGATTGTTCATCAGGCGCTGCAGGGTGGCGTTGTCCACGTTCACCAGCACGGCACTTTCCCAGCGGCGGGCAAGGAGGGTGGCTGTGGTGCCGCTCATGGCCATATCCAGTACACCGGCCGCATCAATCTCCTTCATGGAGGAGCCGTCGAAGGCCAGGATGGGCAAGAACTTGATGAACTGCTCCACCTTCTTTTCCGGGTTGGTCTCGTGGACGTTGAGCTGGCAACTATATTCTTCCACCTGGCGTAGAGCCCGGTTGGGGGCAAAGTCAAAGACGTAGCAGATGGGTTTCAAGATAACTTCTTCTCCGGATTCGTCTTTGGTGGTCCACGGAGACTGGACGCGGAAGGCTGCCTGGAAGTAGGTCTCCGGAGACGTAGTGTTGCGCAGCATCATAATGCCGGTCCAGGGCTTTACAGTAACGCCCGTGGAAAGTTTGCCGCAGGAGAGCGTGATGGTCTTGGTGTCCTGCGGGTCTTCCATCGCATTATAAACGGGCTCCACGGCATGGGCGCCCATCCCGGCCTCATGACCGGCCGCCACGATGACCTTGTACTCATCGTAGAAGCGGTTGGAGCGTTTCCTGAGTAGTTTGGCCATGGCCCGGCAGGCGGCTACGGAGGGCAGGAACCAGTAGGTGTGTTGCAGGTAGCTGAGAAGGCGGGCATCGGAGAAGGGCATCGGCGGCTTCTCCGTGCCCAGCTTGAGTTCGGTGACAATGTTCTCGGTGTACGCACCCCGGATAAGGTCCAGCCACTTCTGAACATATTCCTCGTGGAGAAAGTAATCATCCTCTGCCCGGAAGAATTCATTCAGGTCAAACTCGTCAAATTCTCCCTGGGCGGCAATCTCCCGGATGCTGTCCGGCAATTGATACGTGAGCATCACCATCTTGGGCAACTGGGCGTAAGGGTTCTCAGGGCCCTGCCAGGCTTCCTTCGCGGCCTGTTCGTCCGAGTAGGTCCAGTTATAAATCTGCTCCTCGATGAATTCGCCGGTGGAGATGGCCCTGAAGGGCGTTCCGGAAAGATAGAGATAGCCCCCCGTACGCAGCGGCATCAAGCCTTCGTCGTACAGCTCACGGGCTTCCAGTTCGCGGACATTGTCGGCATCCTCGCTGATGATTTCACCCACCTCCTCGGCCCGGCGCAGGGCCGGGTCCTTTTTGTCGTAGAAATTTTTGGCGTTCTTGCCCCAGGCGCCGTAATGGTATTCGTCCAGGACAATACAGTCCCAGTCCACGGTCTGGATCCATTTATTCGTGGCCTTGATGCCCCCGGAATCCGTCTTTCCCAACACATCCTGAAAGGAGGCAAAACAGACGAAAGGCTTGCACTCATTCACATAGTTGAACTCCCTGTCCTCCTGCTTCTGGCAGAACTGCCAGCCTTCAAAGTCCTTATGCGTAAGCAGGTCTTCTTCCCAGGCGGTCTTCACGGCCGGTTTAAAAGTCAAGACCAACACCTTCTTCCAACCCATCTTGCGGGCCAACTGGTAGGTGGTAAAGGTCTTGCCGAAGCGCATTTTGGCATTCCAAAGGAAATGCGGAATCAGTCCCCGGTTGGCGGGGTCTTTCTTGAAGGCATCAAAATAGGCCGATGTTTTCTCGACGGCCCGTTCCTGCTCCGGACGCATCGGGAAATCGTAGATGCGGTCTATCATCCGGTCCTTCCCGGCCACGGCCGTGGCAATGGCCTGTTCCACCTTCTTCACATCGCACACGAACCATTCACCCTCCGGATTCCGGACGTGGTCTTTGCGAAGGATGCGATGGACCAGTTTGTCCGTGAACGAGGAGCCGTCCTTGCGCATGGCAGGGCGTTTGAGGACAACGCGGTACTGGATGTTGCCGGTGAGGTTCTGTTCCTTCACGCGAGTTTCCACGTCACGCGTGGTATAACCCACCTTCAGCCAGCCCTTATGGGCCGGATACCCTATGTGCTCATAGGCGTAGATGGTCGGAGTCTCGGAGACTTTATTCCGGAGTAGGTCTTGTGCTGCCATAGCATTGTTTTGTTATGGCGCTCAAAGATTGGAAAGGAAACTTTATTGGAGATAAGACTGATAAGACTCTATCTGGACTTTCAGCACAGGAAGGTCCTTCTTAATGACATCCCATAGAATGTCAAAATCAATCTGATAATAATCGTGTACCAGTACGTGGCGCATTTTTTCAATGATTGCCCATGGTGTATCAGGATGGGTAGCCTTGAACTCCAGCGAAAACTTATAGACCGCCTCTCCTATTACCTATACATTGTGAACTACAGCATGAAGATGTAGCGCATCAGAGAGGAGGTCATCATATGTTAAACCTTCCGTAAAAGTCTCAACGTAATTGATGGCCACAAGAATGTGTCATAGTCTTCCCGTATCTCTAACTGGCTCTCTCATAGACTAATACCTTATCTCTTTCAGCACTCTCGCGAGCAAAGGGAAGCAGATTGCCATCTACGACGAGATCCACAGAACGGCCAAGAAGCTGTTCCAGGTCGACAATCATTCCGAAAAACTGCAGCCCCATATGGGCACCGGGCGTAAGTACGACAAGGATATCCACGTCACTATCACGAGTCTCTTCTCCGCGGGAGAAAGACCCGAACACCCAAGCTTTCTCGACGGGCTTGGATTTGAAATAGTTACTGATTACTTTTCGTACTTTGGCGTCCATACAATATGACTTTCTACAAAAGTACAAAAGTTTCCAATCTTTTCAAAGAGCGCGGTTTATATCATTTTATTCCATCGGACGAATCATGGATTCGATGAACGCAATTTCTTCCTCAGAGAGATTGTATTTCTTGTAGAGCATCTCATCGGTCCAAGGGTGGGAGAAGTTTTGGATAGGAACATAAGAATACGTTTTCTGGGTCATGTTTTTATTCTTTCTTATTCCCACAAGCAAACGAAAGAACTTTGTCTGTATATAAGAAGCAACGGTGATGGCCTCTTTTTTGCTTGAAAAAGGGCCTATCGCCAAAAATGTCTCGGAGCACACCATGTCTGGTTCCCCCAATTCCGCCTTGCCGATAATCCTTGCCGGAATCGGGTTACCGATTTGACCAGCAGCACCATCTGCCTTTGAAACAAACAGTTTATATTTCCCAATGTATTCCTGACCACGAGGTACCGAAAAGGCCTTTTTCAAAGGAAGAATCGTCCGTTTAGTGTTATACCGACAGAGCACACGCAACTCCCCTGCAGACTTTGTCACAATATCATCGACCTTGCTATTTATTCCAAAAGGATTTCTTGCTGAGACAAGCGAATCAAACGTTCTTTCCCTCAAACACTGCACCTTATTCAAAATTTGAATTAAATTGGGATCTCTAATCACGATGTCACTTGTTCCATCCTCATCCAATGTTTTTTTAGAATTAAGTGTATGCTCATTTGACTGATGTAGATAGTAATTACATAACCCCTGATTGTCCCGATCCCACAAAAAATAGCATACACCACCTTCTATGCTAACACCAGAGAAGCATTGAGAGGCATCAAGGAAATCATGCATCACTTTTATTCTTCTGTCTTTTATCATGGATTCCCTAAAACCATCCAATCCCTTTCCTCCTGTCATCCATCGGGCAGGGATAATCATTGTGATATATCGTGGTTTTAATGCCTGTGCCTGAATGACAAATTTATCGTAAATTGCTTTTGCACTTGAACCGGTCCCTCCACCATCATTCAGCTGATACGGCGGATTACCTATAATTACATCAAACTTCATATTGCCAAAGAACTGTTTGGGATTGTCTGTGTGAATGAACATGTAGGCATATTGCTCTGCCTCGGAGCCGCGGTCGTACACCTGCTGGGACGCGCCGCAGTACTTGCATTTGCCATTCTCCCAAGTGTGGGAGCGGTTGGCGTACAGGATGTTGCCGCTCTCCGTGTTAAAACGGGAGACGCTGTACTTCCCATCGGCCTTCTTGCTGCAATAGACACTTCGGCGGGACAGGTAGGAGGTGAGTTCCGTGATGGCAATGCCGAATACCTGCTTGTGCAGGATGTGGTCGATGCGGAGCTGACGGTCCGGCATTTGAGGCTCCAGCCCGCGGTCCAGTCGTTTGACAATCTCCCGGAGAAAGACGCCGCTCTTGGTGAACGGGTCCAGGAATTTGGTGTCCGGACTCTTGAAGAGTTCTTGCGGGAGCAGGTCCAGGACGCGGTTGGCCAGTTCCGGCGGGGTGAATACCTCATCGTTGCTCAGATTGGCAATGCAGTTGAGCACATCCGGATTGTAGGAACTATTCACCATAGGCAGCAGCATTTATTTGGAGAAAATGAACGGGGGCGAAAGTCTGGGCCGGAAGGTCGGAGAAAAGCCCGTCGCTCTCGTATTCCCCCACGAGGTAGGAGAATTCATAGTCACGACGGTTCACCTTATCGGCCCCGATGAAGCTCCATTCACTGATATGGATCCACTCGTCGGGCTTGTCCACACGCTTGTAAGTGAGGGCGTCGCCGTGGATGATGTTCTTGGAAAGGATGTAACGGGCCGCTTCAAGGCAACTGTCCTTGCATCGGGATTTGAAGAGCGTCCGGTACTGCTCCGTGAAGTAATTCAGGAGGCGTTCCCGACAGGCCGATGCATTATCGGCCAACAGTTCGATGCCGTAGATGCTGGAGAGGGCCCATATGGCATCGTGCTCATACTGAAGCTGGGTGTATTGTCTGGCTTTGACGCGGGCCTCGCAGACCGCGAGTTTGCGTCGGAGAATCTCTATGAGGAAGTTGCCGTCGCCGCAAGCGGGCTCCAGGAAACGGGAGTCTATCCGCTCCGTCTCCGGCTTCACAAGGTCCAGCATGGCATTCACCTCACGGGGGTTGGTGAACACCTCCCCGTGAGCGGCCACCCGGTCCTTGGACTTGATCTGGGTGTCCATTCTGCGCTTTCATTGGGCACAGGCGACTTATTCGAAAAGGCTTCCGGGCACAAAAAAAAGGCATGGATGTTATTATCCATACCTGAGGCCCTAGGAAGCCCTTGCCTGAATAAGTCACACCCACGCCAAAGCGCAGGCACTTGCCGACTTATCCGGTGGCTTCTTGAAATTTCCTAGGTTTCAGGTAACCGAATAAATAGCTTGTGCTATTAAAAAAATATGTCTTGCAATGGTATTGCGAGAGCAAATCTACAAAAAAAATTGCACAATCGTAAAAAACAGCAAAAAAACGATGCAAAACAGAAAAATGTTTTTTACGATTGTTGGAATTCCGGCAACTCGTCCTTACCTTGTCGGCGTGAAAGAGTCGTATCATATCTGCTTCACCTCGCATGAGGAGGTGATGTTCCGGGACCGGGAAGACCATGGAATGTT
The DNA here is from genome assembly GCA_017480345.1 of Bacteroidales bacterium. GTDB lineage: Bacteria > Bacteroidota > Bacteroidia > Bacteroidales > UBA932 > Cryptobacteroides. The sequence goes on along the minus strand of JAFVAU010000024.1, from coordinate 44,461 downwards.
CGTGAACCTGATGGCGCTCCGGGCTTTTTCCATGGATACGGAGATCCTGGTGGATGCGGAAATGTCCACGCATGTGCATCTGGGAATTTTCTCCGGAAACCCGCAGCAGTTTGCCGCCGCCCTCCGCATGTCGTATTCCAAATACTTCAACAGGAAATACGGCCGCAAGGGGCGCATGGGAGAGAAATACACCTTCCAACTGAAAATAGAGGGGCACGTGCACCAGATGGTATTCCAGAATTACGTGCTCCGAAACGGCTTGCACCATGGTGCATCGGCCACCACGCTGGGGTATCCCTATTGCTCTGCGCGGGACATGTTTGTGGAAGACATCGGCCTTCTTGCGGAAAAGCCCGTGTCCCTGTCCAGAGAAGACATGTGCGCCCTGCTTCCCCGCCACTCTGAGTTTCCGGACCATTACCGGATGAATGCAGAGGGCGTTTTTACCCGGCAAAGCTTCATGGAAATCCGACGGGCCGAGCAATACTACGGCTCCCCGCGGAACTATCTGTATCAGATGAACCGGCTCACGGACGAAAGCTGGTCCCGCGAGCAACTCGGCGACAAGACGGGCGCCCCTCTCACCATCCGGGATATCGAGCAGGCCGACGAAAAGTCCATCACCCAGATGCTCAAGAATGAGTCGGGCCGATACTATAACCGCGCCCGGATGCAGGATCTGGATGCCTGTCGGCTCATCGACAAGGACTTGCTCCCCTCCTTCGGCGCCACGTCCGTCTATCAGCTCACCGATTCCCAGAAAACGCAGATAGCCAGGGTGCTCTACCATGAGCATCATCTCCCGGAACAGTTGATCCGCCGCTGCCTTGTGTTGCCACGTTGACACCTACAACGCGCACAAGGCCGATTCTGTGTCAACGCGGCTGCAAAAACGGCCCAATCGGCCCAAAACCTTGCCACGTTGACGCGTATAGTGCGCACAAGGCCGATTCTGTGTCAACGTGGCAAAGGAGGCCGACAGCGGTGGAGCGGTTTTCCCTTGTTTTCTGCGGGTAAAATATGTATCTTTGCAGACTATGGGAATATTCGACAAAGGCATTAAGAAAACCAACCTGAACTTCTTCCAGAAGCTGGGGCGGTCCATTACGGGCAAGTCCCGGGTGGACGAGGATGTGCTGGATGCGCTGGAGGAGGCCCTGCTGTCTTCGGACATGGGGGTGGAGACCACCCTGAAGCTCCTGGACAATATCCAGGACCGCGTGGAGGAGGACAAGTACATGGACATGGAGGAGCTCACGGCCATCATCCGGGACGAGATTGCCAACCTCATGGGGGACGATGCGCCGGTGGTTCCTTTCGATTTTTCCAAGAAGCCTTACGTGATGCTGGTTGTGGGCGTGAACGGAGTGGGGAAGACCACCACCATTGGCAAGCTGGCGTCTATGCTGAAAGCGCAGGGCAAGAAGGTGGTGGTGGGAGCGGCCGATACGTTCCGCGCCGCCGCCGTGGAGCAGCTCAGCGTCTGGGCGGAGCGCGCCGGAGCGGATATTGTGAAGCAGCCCATGGGCGCAGACCCCGCCTCCGTGGCCTTCGATACGGTTTCATCGGCCGTTGCCAAAGGGGCCGATGTGGTCCTCATAGACACCGCCGGCCGCCTGCACAACCGGGTGGACCTGATGAACGAGCTCACCAAAATCCGCAACGTAATCCGCCGCGTGGTGCCCGACGCCCCGCACGAGGTGCTGCTGGTGCTGGACGCCTCCACCGGCCAGAATGCCTTCGTGCAGGCCCGCGAGTTCTCCAAGGCCACGGATGTGACGGCCCTGGCCATGACCAAACTGGACGGCAGCGCCAAGGGCGGCGTGGTGGTGGGTATCGTGGACGGCTTCAAGATTCCCATCAAGTTCCTGGGAATCGGAGAAGGCGTGGAAGACCTGAAGGTCTTTGACAAAAAAGAGTTCGTAGAAGATTTGTTTAAACTGGAAGATATACAATGAAGTTAAGTTACAATTGGCTAAAAGAGTATTTGAAGTGTGACCTCACCTCGGACCAGGTGGCGGAGGCCATGACTTCCATCGGCATCGAGGTGGACAGCGTTCAGATGCAGGAAGTGATTCCCGGAGGGCTCAAGGGCGTCGTGGTGGCACAGGTCCTTACCTGCGAGCCGCATCCGGACAGCGACCACCTGCACATTACCACGGTGAATGACGGCAGCCCCGAGCCCGTCCAGGTGGTTTGCGGCGCGCCCAACGTGGCCGCCGGCCAGAAGGTACTCTTTGCCCGGCTGGGCACCGTCCTTCCCGGAGATTTCAAGATCAAGAAATCCAAGATCCGGGGCGTGGAGAGCTTCGGTATGATCTGTGCCGAGGACGAACTTGGAATTGGCGCCAGCCATGCCGGCATCATGGTGCTCCCGGAGAGCGCCGTGGTGGGCACTTCCGCCAAGGAGTACCTCCAGCTCAAGGACGAGGCCGTGATTGAATACGAGATTACCGCCAACCGTATTGATGCGGCTTCCCACATAGGCGTAGCCCGTGACCTTTACGGCTACCTGAGCAGCAAGGACATTCCCGCAGAACTCTGTATCCCTTCCGTGGACGCTTTCCGCGAAGGCGAAGGGGATTCCATTCCCGTGGAGGTGCTGGACAGCGAGGGCGCACCCCGCTACACCGGCATCACGGTGAAGGGCGTGAAGGTGGCCCCCAGCCCGGAATGGCTGCAGGAGAGGCTGATGTCCATCGGCCTCAAGCCCATCAACAACGTGGTGGACATTTCCAACTTCGTGCTCTTCGAGACCGGCCAGCCGCTGCACACCTTCGACGCCGCCAAGGTGATGGGCAAGGTGATTGTGCGCCGCGCCGCCGAGGGGGAGAAGATCCGCACGCTGGACGGCATGGAGCGCAGCCTGCATGCCTGTGATATGGTCATTGCCAATGCCGCAGGGCCCATGTGCATCGCCGGCGTGTTCGGCGGAGAGGATTCCGGCGTCACGGACCGCACCGTGGACGTGTTCATCGAGGGCGCCTACTTTGACCCCGTGAGCATCCGCCGCACGGCCAAGAGCCAGCAGCTTTCCACGGACGCGAGCTTCCGCTTCGAGCGCGGAGCAGACCCCGAGGCCGCCCTCTACGCCGCCAAGCGCGCCGCCCTCCTCATCCAGGAGGTGGCCGGCGGAAAGGTTGTGGGCCAAATCCGTGAGGTGTATCCCCGGAAGATAGGCCGGGCGCAGATTGAGCTGGACTACAATCGCATCCAGCATTTCATCGGCAAGGAAATCGGCCATGAAACCATTGAAAAGATCCTGGAAGGCCTGAACTATCAGTTCCTTGAGAAGAAGGCCGATGGCGCCCTGGTGGCGGCTCCCACCTACATGGTGGACGTGACCCGCGAGTGCGACGTGGTGGAGGAAATCCTCCGCATCTACGGATACAACAACATCGAGCTGCCGCAGAACCTTCGGATGAGCGTGAACCCCTCCGAGCAGCCGGACCCCGAGGCCACGCGCAACGCCATCTCCAACTGGCTGGCAGCCAACGGTTTTGTGGAAACCATGAACAACTCCCTCACCAAGGAGGACTACTATACCAAGCTGGAAACCTTCCCGGCAGAGCATTGCGTCCACATTGTGAACCCGCTGAGCCAGGACCTGAACGTGATGCGGCAGACGCTGCTCCTCAGCGGTCTGGAGGTGGTGGCCTACAACCTGAACCGGCAGGCCACTTCCCTGAAGTTCTTCGAGTACGGTTCCGTGTACCAGCGCCTTCCTCAGACGGACGGCACCACGCTGGCGGGCTATGAGGAGCATCGCTGCTTCTCCCTCTTCATCAGCGGAACGCCGGACAAGGCCTGGCGGAACCCGGCCCAGAAGTCCCATTTCTTCCAGCTCAAGGGCTATGTGGAGGCCCTGATGGCCCGTTACCGCATTGACGTGAATACGCTCCAGTGCAGCAGCGCCCCGGCGGACCTCTTCTCCGAAGGCATCACCTACAGCCTGCCCGGCAAGGAGCCCAAGCTTCTGGCCACCCTGGGAACGCTGAATCCTGCCCTCTGCAAGCGCTTCGGTATCAAGCAGCCCGTATTTGCGGCGGAGATTAACTGGGAAGTCCTCTTCACCCTCATCAAGCGGGACAAGTTCTCCTTCAAGGAGCTGCCCCGTTTCCCGGAGGTGAGAAGAGACCTGGCCCTCCTGCTGGACGAAGGCGTGGCCTATGCCGCCGTGCGTTCCAGTGCCCTCAAGGCCGGCAAGAAACTCATCAAGAGCGTGAGCCTCTTTGACGTGTACCGCGGGGAGAAGATTCCCGCCGGCAAGAAGCAGTACGCCCTGAACTTCGTGCTGCAGGATCCCGAACGTACCCTTACGGATACGGACGTTGAAAACACCATGAACCGCGTTCTGGCTGCCCTCCAGACAGAGTGCGGCGCCGTTCTCCGTTAAGATGAGGCGTTTTCTCCATATGGCCTTGCTGCTGGTGCTGGCGGTCTCCTGCCACAGGGGGCCGGAGCGTATTCCGCGCAGGCAGATGGAGGATATCATGTACCAGGTCCTCCTGCAGGACCAGTACCTGAAGCAGCATCCGGAACTCCGCCGTCAGGCCGATACCTCCCTGGTGTACGAGGGCATCTTCGAGAGCCAGGGCTTCGACACGGACGACTTCCTCTACAGCCTGGACTATTACCTCCAGGACCCTTCCCGCATGGAGAAAATCATGGAGAAGGTGGGGGACCGCCTGGAGGCCGAAGGCAAGGTGATTGACAAGGAACTGAAGGCGGAAAACTGGCGGAAGGAGTTCCTGCGCCTGTATTCGCTCTCTCCGGACACCCGTCATCTGCCCCAGCCGGTGAGCCCCCTGGACAGCCTGGCCAAGGTGCAGTTCCACAAGGATTCCCTCTTTTATATCCCGCACAGATGAAACGCTACGCCGCGCAGTTTGTATATACCCTGACATCGGCCCTTCCCCTGAAGAACGGCTTTGTGGAGCTGGCCGATGACGGCACCATCCTCCGCACGGGCCTGTGCGAGGAAGGGGAGGCCGTCATGGAAGGCGTCCTGTGCCCGGGGTTTGTGAATGCGCACTGCCATGTGGAACTTTCCTACATGAAGGGTCTTTTCCGCAAGGGAACGGGCATGGCGGGCTTCATAGACCAGATCAACGCCCTCAGGGACACCTCTTCCCTTGAAACCAAGGTGGCCCTTCTGAAGGAAGCCATGGACGGGATGTACCACCAGGGCGTGGTGGCCATGGCCGATATTTCCAACTGCGACGATTCCTTTGCGGTGAAGGCGCAGCATCCCATGTACACGCGCACCTTCCTGGAGGTGTTCGGCGCCGTTCCTTCCGAGTGCGACGCGGTGATGGAGGGCGTAAAGGCCCTGCAGCAAAAGGCCCTTTCCTATGGCCTGGATGCCGCTCCCACGCCGCATTCCTGCTATACCATGAGCCCGGAACTGGTGACGGCTTCCTCCGTGGAAGGCCTCAGGATCGGTTTTTTGAGCTTCCATTCCGAGGAGTCCGACGAAGAGGAGGAGATGATGATGTACGGCCGCGGCCCCATGTGGGACAACCGCATCCGGAACGGCATCCCCACGCCTCCCGTGACGGGCGCCTCTTCCCTGCAATATTTCCTGGACCGCCTGGCCGCCGGGGTATCCCTTCCGGTGGAGGGCCATGTGCTGCTGGTGCATGAGTGCGCACTCACGGCCGATGGCGTCCGCGCCGCCCGTGCGGCCCTGAAGGAGCCATACCTGGCCATCTGCCCGCTCTCGAACCGCTTTATCCACAATATGCTTCCGCCCATTCCGCTGATGCGGGAGAGCGGCATTCCCATCTGCGTGGGAACGGATTCGCTCTCTTCCAACGACGAACTGAACATGGTGGCGGAGCTTCGGGCCGTGCAGGAAGCCTATGACGTGCCCCTGGGAGAACTCCTGGGCTGGGCCTGCCTGAACGGTGCCCGTTTCCTGGGCAAGGAGGACATCCTGGGCACGCTGGAACCCGGCAAGAAGCCCGGTATCGTGCATATCAAGAACCTGGCCGACGGCAAGCTCACGGAGGCCTCAGAGTCTGTGCTGCTATGATGCGGGAAACCACGGTATTCGGCCCCATCTTCAGCCGCCGGCTGGGAAGCTCGCTGGGCATCAACCTGCTGCCCCAGGAGGGGAAGGTGTGCAACTTCGACTGCGTGTACTGCGAGTGCGGCTGGAACAAGGACGGCCTGGGAGACAGGCTGCTCCCGTCGGCCGATGATGTCCGCAGGGCGCTGGAAGCCAAGCTGGAGGAATGCTCCCGGAAGGGCACGCCCATCGATTCCATCACTTTCTCCGGAGACGGGGAACCCACCCTGAATCCGGAATTCCCCGCCATCATAGACCTCACCCTGGCGCTGAGGGACCGCTATTATCCATCGGCCAAGGTGTCGGTGCTGTCCAATGCCACGCGCATCGGCCGTCCGGGCATATTTGAAGCGCTCCGGAAGGTGGACAACCCCATCCTCAAGCTGGATGCCCCCACGGATGCCCAGGTGGCCCTGGTGAACAAGCCGGCGGGGGAGTACCATGTGGCTCATGTGGTGGAACAGCTGAAGCGTTTCAAAGGAGATTTCGTGCTCCAGACCATGTTCCTGCGGGGACCGGGCTGGGAATCGGCCCAATGGGTGAAGGAATGGATGGAGATTGTGCGGGAACTCCGGCCCCGCGAGGTGATGGTGTATACCATAGACCGGGAAACGCCCATGAGCGGGCTTGGAAAATATACGGCAGCCCAGATGCAAGAGCTGGTGCAGCCGCTGATTGATGAAGGATTTAAGATTCAAATTAAAGGATAAATACTATGTCTCTTTCAAGTAAATATGGCTATACGCCCGATGCAGAGGCCATTGCCCACAGTCTGGAAATCATTGCCGCCGGCCTGGAGGAAGTGGCTTCCGAGCAGCTCTACAAGAAGTGCTTCGGTATCATGGACCAGACCACCCTGGCCAGTGAAGACACGCCGGCTCGCGTGAAGACCCTGGTACAGAAGGTGAATTCCTTCGCCAAGGATTACCCGGACTGGCCGCTGCCCGCCTCCATCTGCGTGTACCCCAATTTTGCCCATGTGGTGGCTTCGGAGCGCGCCTCCCAGGAGGTGCATGTGACCACCGTGGCCGGCTGTTTCCCCACCTCCCAGAGTTTCCTGGAGGTCAAGCTCCACGAGATTGAACTGGCCGTGAAGGGCGGGGCCGACGAGATTGATATCGTGCTGGCGCTCAATAGTTTCCTGGCAGGAGATTACGAGACCGCCGGTGCGGAAATCCGCGCTTCCCGCGAGTGCATTGACCGCGTTGGCCGGGAAGTGGGCCGTCCCGTCTGCCTGAAGGTGATCCTGGAAACCGGCCTGCTGGTTACCCCCGAGCTCATTGCCGACGCCAGCTTCCTGGCCATGGAAAACGGGGCCGATTTTATCAAGACTTCCACCGGCAAGGTGAAGGTGAACGCCACCCCGCAGGCCGCCTATGTGATGTGCGAGTGCATCAAGAAATACTATGAAGCCACCGGCAAGAAAGTGGGCTTCAAGGCTGCCGGCGGCATTGCCTCCGCCCTGGACGCCGTCTGCTACTGGACCATCGTGAAAACCATCCTGGGGGAGGATTGGCTTGATAAGAATCTCTTCCGCTTCGGCGTCTCTTCCCTGGCCAACAAGCTCCTGACGGCCGTGGAGCAGAAGACCGTTGCGTACTTCTAAGCCCCTGACACACAACGAAAAAGGCTTGCAGTTTTGCAAGCCTTTTTTCTGTGCGCGAAATCAGAGTCGAACTGACACGTCCTTTCGGACACTACCTCCTGAGAGTAGCGCGTCTACCAATTCCGCCATCCGCGCATCAATTTGGGACTGCAAATATACGCACTTTTTTTGAAAGTCCAAATAATTTTTTTCAGATATCCATATTTATGGGGACCACCTGGCTCCACATTTTGCTCTGAAGGAGAATCTCCGTGACGGAAAGGCGGATTTCCAGGGGCATGTCGTCCAGGTCGGGGGCGCGCCAGTCGTAGCCGGCCTGCAGCATGTAGGACCCCAGCGCAAAGCTGCGTACCACGCGGTCCGGCATGGTGATGTCCAACCACAGCTCCTCCTCCGGGTCCTGGCGGGGCAGGCGGACGGACAGGCCGGCGTCCAGGCGGCAGGAGAAGGTTCCGTCCTCAGGCGTGCCTTCCCAGGAAAGACCGCCTACGTTGCCCCTTACCTCCGCCCAGTAGGGCTCTCCCCAGCCCGGAGGACCGTCGAAATCCAGTGACAGCGTGCAAAAATGCTTGTTCAGGGAGACGGAGACGCTGGTGGAATCTTGCCCGGTGTCCACCAGGGAAGAGTGGAGGTATACCGGCGGGCATTCGAAGCCCACCGGTATCCTCAGGTTCTTCCGGGCTTCCATATCGGCCCCTGACACTGCCTGGAGGCGGATTTTCCCCTTGGGAACCTGCACCACCATCACGGTGTCTTTCCGGGCCCGGTAGCAGGCCTCAAAATCTCCGGCCACTACCCACAGGCTCACGGGGCCCGGAACGGCGTTCAATTCTATCCGGAGGGCGCAGGGGCAGAGGTCCCTGTTCTCCTTGACGGAACAGGAAAGCAGGGACAGCCCCAGCAGGAATAACGTTATGAACGAGTATTTAGAAAACATAGACCAGTGCAAGAAGAAGGTCGTTGGGGAGGATGAAGGCGCGGGAGCCCTTGTCTTTCACCAGGCCGCAGACCGGGCAGGAGTAGGTGGTGTAGCGGTCCCAGCCGCCCCAGACCCCGGCTCCGACGTCAATGTTCAGATGCGGATTAATCATGTAGGAGAAGCCTCCGGAAAGCCCCAGGCCCCAGCGGTTCCCCTCGTCCGTTGTGGGATTCTTGATGCCGCCCCGGTTGTATTCCTGGTATTGGACGCGGGTACCGGCCCACCAGCCGGAATACACATGCCAGGGCCAGTAGCGGACACCGGCGCCAAACACTTGCTGGCGGGCGTTCAGGGGTTCTCCTCCCTTCTTGAAATGGAAGGGATTGAGCTTGGCCACGGCCGTGGCGCTCCAGTGCTGGTGGAAGGCCACCGCCCCCTCGATGTTGAGGGTGCCGAAGTTGAGGTAGTCCATCAGGTTGGTCTGGACGGCCCACTGCTGGGCCCTGGCTGCGGTGCAGGCAAGGACGAGTGCCAGTGCTGCAAGGATGCGTTTCATACTATTTGCCATATTTGCGGAAGGTGTCGTTGATAATCTTTTCTTTGTCGCTGTTCTGGGCGATGAGTTCCTCCCGGAGGTCGTCTATCCCGCTCAGTTTGGGTGTGAGGGCCCGGAAGATGTCTCCGCGGCTCAGCCCTCTTTCGTACAGGTAGGAGAAAATGTCCGGCTTGAACCAGTAAGTGTTGCCAAACTGCCTCACCGTGCCGCCGTAACGGTCTGTCTTGAGGGTTTCCTGCATGAAGTAGCCCCACATTTCCCCAATCTCGCAGTAGCCGGCCTTGGCGTCGGTCCCGCTGCCGTAAGGATCCCATCCTTCCAGGATGAAGGATTTGATTACATAGTCAATGTACGGTGTCCAGAAGGTGTTTCCTACCTTGGCATAGTGACTGGCATGGGCCAGTTCGTGAACGACACTCTCATAAATTTGCATGTAGTTCATCTGCTTGGTGCCGATGGTGATGTCCGGCAGGAAGAGCTTGATGATGAACAGATAATTCCCCAGGTATTTGTTGATGAGGTCGTGGTCCAGGAAGGCTCCGTGGTGCAGCATGTTGGCGCTGGAGCAGTCCAGGAAGGGGAAGATCCAGATCCGGAGGTCTCCGGGAGGGGGAACGATGTCCAGGTCTTCCGCCGTGCAGCGGGAGTAATAGTCGTAGGCGGCGTTGTTCACCACGCAGCGGCGGAACAGGGCGCCTTCGCTGTCGGCCTGGGTCACGTGGTAGTCCATTCCCGAGGGTTCTCCTTTCCCCAGCGTGCTCACGGAGGCCGGAATAATCAGGAAGTTGAAGCCGATGTTGAAGCCCTTCGTGTTCTGGAATACCAGCCGATAGCGGGGTTTTCCGGAGAAGGACTTGCCCATCTGGTAGTATCCGTCCCGGTCCGTGTAGGTGGTGGCTATCTTCACGAAGATGTTGGCCGCCACCTTTACGCCGGCCACGCCGAAGGGTTTTCCCCCGCTGAAAAGCGGGTCTTCAATGGTGATTCGGCCGGAGGGGCCGCCCCCATCGGCCTTGGTGGGCTCTTCCCAGAGCTCCCCGTTGCCGGTGAGGCGGAAAGCCTCCCTCTCCACCAGGTCCCAGTCCACCCAGTCATCGGCCCGGGTAACGGGAGCGTGCTCGGAGATGAAGACCTTGTCCAACAGCTCGTAGGAGATGCCTTCCGGGAAGATGAAATCATGCGGCACCACGGCATATTGCCAGGTGATGGCTTCGTCTCCCACTTCCGGGTCCTGATAGTAGTCTCCTTCCTTAAGGATCTGGTAGTCCATCGGGTGATCCATCAGGTAGAGGCCCAGTTCCTGGAGCTTCTTGTACTGCTCGTCATCCTTGGGCAGGAAACGCACATAGAGGTCTGTCTCGGTGATGTCCACGCGGTCGGCCTTGGAGGAGTAGACGTTCTGGAGGGCTTTCTGCATGTTCTCGACCGTGTAAGGGTCGTCCAGTTTCTGTCCCAGCTCAATCATTCCATGGTACACCGCGTCATCACCCGGCGTTACGATGTCCGGCTCGGGGCCGCCGACGCCCTTGCACGCCACCAGCATGCAAAGGGGCAAGAGGAAAAGAATGTGTTTTCTCATAGCGCATCAATTTTTTGCAAAGCTCCGAAAACTTATCCGTGTCACGAAAAATGAAACGTTTATTTGCATTTTCGGCCTTGCAGCATGTTGTGGGGCCGATTTTTGGAACCCGCTACACGGCTGAAAACGGTCAAATGGCTTCGGGAGCCCGCTGGGGAGGGATAAAATCGGCCTTAAAAGCCATTCAGAGGCCCCCTCAAAAAAATTATCCGTTTCAGCGCCAGCGTGCAAAGTTGTCTCTTTCACTGAAAATTCATAACTTTGCAAGATTTTTAGAAGCGCATATATGCAGGACATCAGAAACATCGCCATCATCGCCCACGTAGACCACGGCAAAACCACCCTCGTAGACCGCATGATCTACCAGGCCAACCTGGTCCGCAAGCCCGAAGACCTCGGAAACCTCATCCTGGACAACAATGACCTGGAGCGGGAGCGAGGCATCACCATCCTGGCCAAGAACGTATCCGTCACCTATAAGGGAGTGAAAATCAACATCATCGACACTCCCGGCCACAGTGACTTCGGCGGAGAGGTGGAGCGTGTGCTCAACATGGCCGACGGCGTCCTTCTGCTGGTGGATGCCTTCGAGGGCTGCATGCCGCAGACCCGCTTTGTCCTGAACAAGGCCATCGACATGGGCAAGAAGCCCATCGTGGTCATCAACAAGGTGGACAAGCCCAACTGCCGTCCCGACGAGGTGCAGGAAGAGGTGTTCGAACTCATGTTCAACCTGGGCGCCAACGAAGACCAGCTGGACTTCAAGACCATCTACGGCAGCGCCAAGCAGGGCTGGATGTCCAAGGACTGGAAGAAGCCCACGCAGGACATCACGGCGCTTCTGGACACCATCCTGGAAGAGATTCCCGCCCCGGAAGTGAAGGAGGGAACGCCCCAGATGCTGGTTTCTTCATTGGAGTACAGCCCCTATGTGGGCCGCATCGCCGTGGGCCGCATCACCCGCGGTTCCCTCAAGACCGGCATGCCCGTGAGCCTGTGCAAGCGCTACGATATCGTGGAAAAGAGCAAAATCAAGCAGCTGATGGTGTTCGAAGGCCTGGGCAAGGCCAATGTGGACGAGGTCCAGTGCGGTGACATCTGCGCCGTCGTGGGCATCGAAGGCTTCGAGATTGGAGACACCATTGCCGATATCGAGAATCCGGAGGCCCTGCCGCCCATCGCCGTGGACGAGCCCACCATGAGCATGCTCTTCATGATCAACAACTCGCCCTTCTTTGGGAAGGACGGCAAGTTTGTGACCTCCCGCCATATCAAGGACCGCCTGGAGAAGGAGCTGGAAAAGAACCTGGCCCTTCGCGTGAAGCCCGGCGTGAATGCCGACAGTTTCGTGGTCTATGGCCGCGGCGTGTTGCACTTGAGCGTGCTCATCGAGACCATGCGCCGCGAGGGCTTCGAACTGCAGGTGGGCCAGCCCAAGGTGCTGGACAAGACCATCAACGGCCAGCGCTGCGAACCCATCGAGGAACTGTCCATCGAGGTGCCGGAGCAGTTCGTAGGCGCCGCCATCGAGCTGAGTACCCGCCGCAAGGGCGCCCTCATCCGCATGGAACCCCGCTCGGACCGTACGCTGCTGGAATTTGAGATTCCCACCCGCGGCCTCATGGGCTTGCGCAGTAACCTTCTCACCGCCACCCAGGGCGAGGCTGTGGTGGCCCACCGCTTCAAGGACTACCAGCCCTACAAGGGAGACATCGAGATGCGCACCAACGGCTCCCTGGTGTCCCTGGAAACGGGGGAGGCCATCGCTTACTCCATGAACAAGCTTCTGGACAGGGGCCGATTCTTTGTGGAGCCCGGAGAGGAAATCTATGGCGGCCAGGTGGTGGGCGAGCATACCCGCGAGAGAGACCTGAACATCAACATCTGCAAGACCAAGAAGCTCACCAACGTACGTGCTGCCGGGTCTGACGAGAAGGTCGTGCTGCCTCCGGCCATCAAGTTCTCCCTGGAGGAAGCCCTGGAATATATCCAGGAAGATGAGCTGGTAGAGATTACCCCCAACCACATGCGGATGCGCAAGATTCAGCTGGATCCGCTGGACAGAAAGAGAAATTCCTCCACGGAGGATTGATTTTCCGAAAATTATTAGTATCTTTGCACCCCTTAATCTGTTTTTGTGTCAGATGAATGCGTTTATCATACACCTGAACGATTGGGCTGAGGGAGAGCGCAGGTTGCGCTTTCACGCAGATTTAGAGTTCTTTCAACAGTTTGACAATACAGAAATCCTGGACGCCGATGTAGACGTGGAAGCCAGGGTGGTCAAGAAGGGCAATCGGAAAGTGGAGGCGGATCTCCACCTGAGCGGCACGGTCTCCGTGCTTTGCACCCGCTGCCTGGAACCCCTGAAAGTACACGTGGACCAGACCCCTTCGGAGATCTTCACCCCGGGTGAAGATCCGGATTGGGACCTAAGCCAGGCAGTATACGACTATGTCTGTCTATCACTGCCCCTGCAGAGAGTCCATCCGGAAGGAGGTTGCAACCCCGACACCGTCCGGTTTCTGAGTCACGAGGAGCGTGGGGACGAGGAGGCTGGCGCCAAGAACAGCCCGTTCGCCGCCCTGAAAGGACTTTTTGAAAGCAAATAAAACAATTAAAGAGTATAAACAATGGCACATCCGAAACACAAACTCTCCAAGCAGAGAAGAGACAAAAGACGTACGCACGACTTCGCGCCCGTCCCTACGCTGAGCGTTTGCCCCAACTGTGGCGCCACCGTGATGTATCACCGTGTCTGCCCCGAGTGCGGCTTCTATCGTGGTCGTCAGATTATTGAGAAGAGCGCTGAGTAAGCGCTTTTTCTTTATGGTTCCGGCCCGGTAGTTCAACGGATAGAACGGAAGTTTCCTAAACTTTAAATAGAGGTTCGATTCCCCTCCGGGCTACGAAAAGACCCGCCGTCTGGCGGGTTTTTTCGTAGCCCGAGGATATAATGCTCAAAAAATCATTATCTTTGTGAATATGAAAGCGAGCAAGGATATTCTCAGCAGGGAAGACCTCCAGCGGATGCTGGGTATGAAAGGAGCCCTGGGAAAGGTCGTAGCGGGTTTGGTGTATAAGGTGCTGGAGGTTGACAAGGTCAACTATTACCATGCCAGAAATGATGACGTCATGGGACCGGATTTCGCCCGTGGAATCTTGGAAGACATTGGTATCAGCTATCATATCCCGGAAGGTCAGCTGGACCGGATTCCCGCGGAGGGTGGCTTCATCACGGTTTCCAACCACCATTTCGGCAGTGTGGACGGCCTCATCATGAGCGATTCCGTGGGCCGCAGGAGGGGAGATTTCAAGATGCTCACCACCTTCATGCTGTCCCTTATCCCCAGCCTTACCACCAGTTTCCTGCCCGTCAACAACCTTACGGCCAAGAACGATACCCGCAGCATCAACAGCATCCGCCTGGCGCTGGAGCACATCCGTGACGGCGGCGGTCTGGGCCTGTTCCCGGCCGGGGAAGTGGCCACCTGGCAGAAAAAACGCAAGAAGACGGCTGTCAGCGGTGGCCGATGGGTCATCGAGGACAAGCCTTGGGCCGACAATATCATCCGACTCATCAAAAAGTCCGGCCTGCCGGTGGTCCCCGTATACTTCCACGGGACCAATTCCCGGAATTTCCATATCCTGGGCATGATCCATCCCCGGCTCCGCACCGTCCGGCTCATCCACGAGCTCTTCAACAAGCGGGGAACGCATGTGGAGGTGAGAATCGGCCAGCCCATCTCTCCCGAAGAGCTCTCCAAGTTTGAAAGCACGGAGGCGCTGGGCGCCTTCCTGAGGAATCTTACCTACGCCTTGGAGGCCGATTGCATCCAGGAGCCTCCCAAAAAGGCCAGCCTGGTGGAGCAGAAACCCATCATGGCTCCGGTGGACCCGGAACTTGTCCGCCGGGAGATGGCATCCCTCGAAGACAAACTGCTCTTTGAATCCGGAGACTACCGCTGCTATCTGGCCCAATCGGCCGATATCCCCCATGTGATGGAGGAGATCGCCCGCCTGAGGGAAGTGATTTTCCGTGCCGTGGGAGAGGGCTCCGGAGAGGAAAAAGACACGGATATCTACGACGGCTACTACCGTCATCTCATCCTTTGGAATGTGCCGGACGGCAGGATTGCCGGGGCTTACCGTATAGGCGTGGGGTCCGAGCTCATGGCCCGTCCCGAGGGCCGTAAGTCCTTTTACACGTCTTCCCTTTTCCAGTTCCGGGAGGGCTTGGACAAGTACCTTCCCAAGGCCCTGGAACTGGGACGCACCATCGTGGTGCCGGAATACCAGAAAGATATCCTGCCCCTGAAACTTCTCCTGACAGGTATCATGAGCACCATAGCCCGCACCCCGGGCATGGAATACCTGATGGGGCCGGCCAGCATCTCGGAAGATGTGCCTCTGTTTTACAAGAGCCTGATGGCCGCTTATTTCCTCAAGAACCATTCGCAGGAGGGCGCATCGGCCTGCGTAGCTCCCACCCATCCCTTCGTCCCCGATTACCTGCGGGTGAATCCGGGAGGGCTGCTCTCGGGCTGCAAGTCTCCGGAAGACCTGGACCGCCTGCTCAGCTACCTGTCCGGCGGGAAATGCCACCTGCCCGTGCTTTTCCGCAAGTACGTGAGCATGGGCGCCAAGGTGCTGGAATTCAACATAGACCCGCTGTTCAACACCCTGGACGCTTTTGTCCTGCAGTGGATGGGAGACATGCCGGATAACAGCTACCGGTCTTTCTCCAAGTTCCTGACGCCGGAGCAGGCGGAAGAAATGCGGATCCGGCTGAAACGCAATAATTAACTCGATATATGAGAATACCTTGTCTGGGGCTTGGCCTGTTTGCGGGCCTCGCTTTCCTGTCCTGTACCCGGAGCCAGGATTTGATTTTGCAGTATGACCGTCCGGCCTGCTTCTTCGAAGAGGCTCTTCCCATAGGAAACGGCTCTCTGGGCGCCATGGTCTATGGCGGAACCGCCGAGGAACGGATTTCCCTGAACGACATCACCCTCTGGACCGGCGAGCCGGAAAGCGGGGAAGGGGAGTCCCGCACGGAATGGCTTGCCAAGGTAAGGGAAGCCCTGGACGCGGAGGATTATCCGCGGGCCGATGAGCTTCAGAAGCATCTTCAGGGCCATTTCAGCCAGACTTACCAGCCGCTGGGCACCCTGCGACTCCGTTTCCCGGAAGGGGAGATATCGGCCTATGGGCGCTCCCTGAATCTGGAAGACGCCACCGCCCGGGTGCAGTACCTGAGGGATGGAAAAGCCTTCCAGACGCAGTACTTTGTGTCGGCCCCGGATTCGGTGATTGTGATTCGCCTGATGGGGGATGCCCCCTTGGACGTAACGCTGGAGCTGGAAAGCGGCCTGCCGCATGTGACTCAGGTCCGGGAGGGGATGCTGGTGAGCGACGGCTATGCCGCGTATCATGCCTATCCCGGTTATGCCGTGCCCCAGGGGGAGGAACAGTTTGCATACGACCCTGAAAGGGGCATCCACTACCGGACGGTGGTCTATTGCAAAGAAGCTGAAATTCAGGGGAATACCCTTCATATTTCCGGCGTGAACCGCTCGCAAATCATCGTTTCCAACGTGACCAGTTTTGCGGGCTTTGACAAGGATCCCGTGAAGGAGGGGAGGGAGTACAAAGAGGCTGCGGTATCCCGGGCTTTGCGGGCCGGCGGAAAGGATTGGGTAAGCCTCTGGAAGCGCCACAGGGCCAATTACAGGGAACTCTTTGGCCGCGTGTCCCTGAACCTGGGGCAGACGGCTCCTCAGGTGAAGGCCCTGCCTACGGACGAGCAGCTCAGGCGCTATGCCTCCGGGGAGTCCAATCCGGAGCTGGAAGCCCTCTATTTCCAATATGGCCGATACCTCCTCATCTCCAGTTCCCGCACCCCGGGCGTTCCCGCCAACCTGCAGGGCCTCTGGAACGAGAGCATGGACCCGCCGTGGAGCTGCAACTACACCACCAACATCAACCTGGAAGAGAATTACTGGCCTGCGGAGGCTGCCGCCCTTCCGGAGATGCATGAGGTGTTGCTGAACTTCCTGCATGGGCTGGCCGTCAACGGGCGGCAGACCGCACGGGATTTCTATGGTGTTGAGGACGGCTGGTGCGAAGCCCACAACAGCGATATCTGGGCCATGACCTGCCCGGTGGGCCTTGGGGTGGGAGATCCCTCCTGGGCCAATTGGAACATGGGCGGGGCCTGGCTTTCCACCCATATCTGGGAGCACTGGCTCTTTACGCGGAACCGGGCCGATTTGGAGCGCGACTACCCTGTTCTCAAGGGTGCGGCCCGCTTCTGCCTGGGCGCGCTTGTGAAGAAGGACGGGAAATGGATCACTTCTCCCTCCACCTCGCCGGAAAATATCTATCTCACCCCCTCAGGCTATGCCGGGCGTACGCTTTACGGCGCCACGGCCGACCTGGCCATCGTCCGGGAATGCCTCACCGATGCCCGTGCAGCGGCTTTAGAGCTGGGAGACGATGCTTTTGCCAAGGAAATCGATGCCGTCCTTCCGGACTTGAAGGAGTATCGGGTGGGGGCCGACGGAGCCCTCCAGGAGTGGTATCACGACTGGGCCGACCGGGAACCCCGGCACCGCCATCAGTCCCATCTCATCGGCGCTTATCCCGGTCATCAGATCCAGGCGGGACAAGCCTTGGCCGATGCGGCACTGAAGACTTTGGAAATCAAGGGATTTGAGACCACCGGCTGGAGCTGCGGCTGGCGGGTGAACCTCTATGCCCGGCTGGGGGACGGAGAGCGTGCCTACAAGATGTACCGCCGTCTGCTCCGCTATGTGAGCCCGGACGGATATGAAGGAGAAGATGCCCGCCGGGGCGGAGGTACTTATCCCAACCTCCTGGATGCCCATTCTCCCTTCCAGATTTACGGAAATTTCGGCGGCTGCGCAGGCGTGATGGAGATGTTGGTCCAGTCCACGGAAGAAGGTGTGAAGCCGCTTCCGGCCCTGCCGTCGGCCTGGCCTTCCGGAGAAATAAAAGGCGTCCGTACCCGCACGGGCCGGACGCTGGAAATGGCTTGGAAGGACGGGAAAGTGACCCGCCTGAAACTGCGCTAATACTTCAGGAGAGCCGTGACAGGGTAGTGGTCTGACACGAAGGGAGTCTCCAAATATTCCTCCGTCACGCGGGAGAAGCTGTCGCAGGCTTTGAAACCCTTGTAGAAGATGTAGTCTATGCCGGGGGTGCCACTCACCTTGCCCCAGTCGTGCCAGGTGGTTCCCAGGTCTGTTTGGGCGGCGGTTTCGCGGGCGTCTTCCATGAGTTCCCTCAGGTCGTCCAGGCAGGGGTCCGTGGGGTAGACGTTGAAGTCTCCGCACAGGATCATGGGATAGCCTTCCGGATTCATCTGGCCAATCCTTTCCACCAGCAGGATGAGTCCGTTGCGGCGGGCCTCCTTGCCCACGTGGTCCAGGTGGGTGTTCACAAAATAGAAATGCTTGCCCGTCTTCAGGTCCTTGAGAAGGACCCAGGTGGCGGTGCGCTTGCAGGCGGCGTCCCAGCCGAAGGAGGGGACTTCCGGCGTCTCGGACAGCCAGTAGGTGCCCCAGTTCTCCAATTCCGCGTTTTCGCTGTCATAGAAAACGGCCATGTGCTCGCCGCCATGGATGCCGTCTTCACGGCCTACGCCCACGTATTTGTAGGGAGGGCAGTTCTCCTGGAGGTATTCCAGCTGGAAGTCCAGGGCTTCCTGCACGCCGAACACCAGCGGGTGCTGGTCCAGGATCATGGCGGCGGCGGCTTCCCGGCGCTTGGGCCAGACGTGCTCTCCGTCGTCGGCCGTGCCGTAGCGGATGTTGTAGGACATGACTTTGAGGGGGGCCGGTTCCTGCTTGCAGGAGACGGCAAACGGCAGGATAACTGCCAGAAGAAGTGCTAATTTTTTCATAACGAAGCTGTGGTTATCGCAAAGATACAAAAAATTGATTAACTTTGCATAATATGGCGAAACGTAGCACCATAGTTTCCCTTGTGGCGGCGGCCGTTCTCCTGGCCGGCATCATCGTCGCCATCGTGAAACTTTATTCAGATACCTCTGTCCGTGAAAACGAGGCCTCCGAGTCCATCCCCACCGGCTGGACCCTTCTGAGGGCCGTCCCTTCGGACGCCGCCGCCGTGTTGGTGTTGGACGGGTCTTCCACGGCTTCCCGCATCCTGGCCGATTCTACCGGACTCCTGAAGGGCTTCCTGGCCCCCAAAAATCCGGAATTCATGACTTTTCTGCAAACTTTGGGCAGAAAGAAATTGGCGGTGTCCCTCCACAACAGCGGCTCCCTGGTTCCCCTGGTGGTAGCCCAGGTGGAGGAAGGAGACACCCTGGCCCGTAAGATGGCCGCCCAGGCCGGTCTCAAGACCAGCTGGAAGGAGGGCTTCCTTCTTGCCAGCCGCAGCGAAACCTTCGTGGGGGCTGCCGCGCGTCATCTGGAAGAGGGGCATTCCCTGCTGGGGACGCGCCGCCTCAAAGACCTGGTAGGTCATCTCTCCGGCCATGCCGTCCTTCTTCTTTCCCATGCCCATGCAGACAAACTCCTGCAGGTGTATGCCGGCAAGCCTTATCAGAAAGCTTCCTTCGTGAAGGGGCTCACGGCCTGGAGCGGCTGGGTGCTGCAGGAAGACAAAGACCAGCTTCTCCTGAAGGGCGCCGCCCTGGAAGGAGAAGGCTGGGAGAGCTATTTCGCCGCCTTCAAGGGGGCGCCGGCATCGGCCCCGGAATTCCCGGAAGTGGTGCCTTACTATACGGCAACGGCGGTGTCCGTGCCCATCGGAGACCCGGAGGCCTATCTGGCTTCCCGCCGCAAGGAAGAAGACGGAAAAGGCCGTCTGGGCACTTACAGCAAAGATCTCAAGGCCAAGGCCGGCAGGCCGATGAGCCCGGAAGAATGGTTCCGCAGCCTGCAGCCGCGGGAACTGGTGAAGATTAGCTTCTACTCCGGGGAAAAACTCCGGGAAGCCCTTTTGGTGAGAAGCAGCCGGGACCTGAAATTGGGTGCGGAAAGCGCCAACCCCTACCGGGGGTGCCTGGCCCTGGTGGCCGGAGAATCCTTTGCGGCCGTGGATACCGTCTGCGCTTCCATCGGCAACCGTTGGAGCGCCTATGCCGATGTTCCCACCCTCAAGGCCCTGCAGGAGAAGTCCGTCAAGGAGTATCCTTTGAAGAGCCGCCTGTCCGATGCCTCCGTGAGCCTACCTTCCGGTTTTGTGGCCTATGCCTCCCTTACGGATGCCGGAGACCTTCCTTCCGGCTTGCTGGCCGCTTCCCTGGCCGCTCCCGTGAAGGAGTTCGCCCTGGGGGCCGGTTATGCCCCGGCCACCGCTTCGCTGGACCTCTCCGGGGACCTTCCCGCCATGCGCGTCCAGCTGCAGACCAAGACCCTCAAGGGTAACAAGGTGCAGGTGCAGGAGCGGGACACCACCGTGGTGGTACCTTCCGGTCCTTTCCCCGTGACCAACTTCCAGACAGGGAAGACCAATTACCTGTACCAGAACAGTCACCTTTCCGTCTGTCTGCAAGACGAGAACGGAAAGGACGTGTGGGGCATTCCGTTCAAGGAGCCCTTCTGCGGCCGGGTGCGGGATGTGGATTTTTACAAGAACGGAAAAATCCAGTTCCTCTTTGCCGCCGGTGACA
The DNA here is from genome assembly GCA_017480345.1 of Bacteroidales bacterium. Lineage (GTDB taxonomy): Bacteria > Bacteroidota > Bacteroidia > Bacteroidales > UBA932 > Cryptobacteroides. Next base: position 24,061 of record JAFVAU010000024.1, on the reverse strand, counting down.
AGCTCTACCTGCTGGACCGCCTGGGCAAGTGGGTGAACGGGTTCCCGGTCAAACTGCCCAAGCCCGTCCTGCTGGGACCGGACGTATATGACTTCACGGGTATCGGAGGATATACCGTGATGGTGTTGCACAAAGACAACACCCTGGAACGCTACAACCTGCACGGCCAGAAGCCGGAAGGCTGGAAGGGCATCCGGGCTCCGGAGACGGTGAAAGACCTTCCGGAGCTCATCCAGGTGGGAGGAAAGAATTACTGGGTGGTGAGAACCAGCATCCGCACCCTCGTGTATCCTTTTGCGGGAGGGGAGAACCTCCTGACGGAAGAGGGCGGAAAGATGCTGCGTCCGGACGCCCAGCTCAAGATAGGTTCCAAGGGTGTGAGCGGAGAGTGCTACGACGGCCGCACCCGGGAGTATAAGTTGAATTAAAAACATAATCGATAATGGAATTTCATTCAGTAAACAAACTGTTGCAGGAGAGTTTCGTCCAGAACTGGGACCGCCCGGCTCTAACCAACTTCCAGGGAATGACCCTGGCCTACCGGGATGTGGCCCGCCGCATTGCCAAACTGCACATTGCCTTTGAGCAGTGCGGTCTGCAGAAAGGAGACAAAGTGGCCATCTGCTCCCGCAACCAGGCCAACTGGGGCGTAAGCTTCCTGGCCGCCATCACCTATGGCGCCGTGGCCGTCCCCATCCTGCACGAGTTCAAACCCGGAAACATCCATTACCTGGTGAACCACTCCGAAGCCCGTGTCCTTTTTGTGGACGACGTTATCTGGGAGGGCCTCTCGGCGGAGGAAATGCCGGACCTGGCCGTTGTGGTGCAGATCAACAACTTCAAGTTCCTGTATGCAGACTGCGAGGAGCGCCGCCAGGTGCGCGAACATCTGAACGAGGAGTTCGGCCACCGGTACCCCAACAACTTCGAGCCGGAGAACCTCGATTATTACGAGGACAGCCCCGAAGAGTTGGCCATCATCAACTATACCTCCGGAACTTCCGGTTTTTCCAAGGGTGTCATGATTCCTTACCGGGCCCTCTACTCCAACATCGAGTTCGCCTCCCAGGATGCCTGCCCCATGCTGAAGGCCGGGATGAACGTGGTGTCCATGCTCCCGTCGGCCCATATGTACGGGATGATGTTCGAGTTCCTCTTTGAGATGACCATAGGCATGCACGTGCATTTCCTGAGCCGCGTTCCCAGCCCCAAGATTATCATGCAGGCGTTCAGCGAGGTGCACCCGGACATTATCATCGCGGTTCCGCTGGTGATGGAGAAGGTGTACAAGAGCAAGCTCAAGCCCCTCATTGACAAGACCAAGTATTATCGGCATATCCCCGTGCTGGATAAAGTGATTGAGAAGAAGTTCTGCACGGAACTCACCAACGCCTTTGGTGGCCAGTTCGAGGAGGTGATCCTGGGCGGCGCCGCCTTCAATCCGGAAGTGGAGAAGTTCCTGCACAAGATTGGTTTCCATTATACGGTAGGATATGGCATGACGGAGTGCGCGCCCATCATCGGCTATGCCCATTGGAACAAGGTGAAGGTGGGATCGGCCGGCCGGGCCGCCCTGAACATGGAAATCCGCATAGACTCCACAGACCCCGAACATGTTCCCGGAGAGGTGCAGGTGAAAGGTCCCAACGTGTGCCTGGGCTATTACAAGAACGAAGAAACCACCAAGGCTTCCTTCACCAAGGACGGCTGGTTCCGCACCGGAGACATGGGCGTGATAGACAAGGACGGTTACCTGTTCCTGCGCGGCCGCTCCAAGTGCATGGTGCTGGGCCCTTCCGGCCAGAACATCTATCCGGAAGAGGTGGAGGCCACCATCAACAACTTCAACTATGTGGTGGATTCGCTGGTGGTGGAGGATGACGGCGGTCTCACGGCCCTCATCTATCCGGACTGGCACCAGGGAGAGCTGGACGGTTATACCCGTTCGGACTTCAAGAAGCGCATCACCGGCCTTCTGCCCGCCATCAATGACGTACTTCCCAAGTACGCACAGATCAAGAAGATAGAGCTCATGCCCGAAGACTTCGAGCGTACGCCCAAGAAGAGCATCAAGCGTTACTTGTATCAACGGAACTAAGATGGAAAAATTTGACAGAAGTTATCTGGAAATGGCCGAGGTGTGGGCCCAGAATTCCTACTGCAAACGCAGGAAGGTGGGTGCCTTGCTGGTGAAAGACCGCACCATCATTTCCGACGGCTACAACGGGACCCCTTCGGGTTTCGAGAATATCTGCGAGGATGAGAACGGTGTCACCAAGCCCTATGTGCTGCACGCGGAGGCCAATGCCATCACCAAGGTGGCCAAGAGCGGCAATTCTTCCGCGGGCGCCACGCTCTTCGTGACGGCTTCTCCCTGTGCGGAGTGCGCCAAACTCATCATCCAGGCCGGCATCAGGCGCGTGGTATACCGCGATGCCTACCGTCTCACGGACGGCATAGACCTCCTGGCCCGTGCCGGCATTGAAGTAGAGCAAATCCAGTAAACGGCCATGCAGAGAAAAACCCTTCTCCAGCTTCTTCAAGTGGTATTGGGCATCCTGATGGGTGTCCTTATCACGCTGTCTGTTGTCCGGTATCGGGAAAAGCAGCACCTGTACAACACCCGTTACGGGGAATGGCGCAAGCTCAACCTCATCCTGGACCTGGTGGAAAAGAACTATGTGGACACCTTGAACCGGGAGGGGATGACCAACGCGGCCGTAGAGGCCGCCCTGGCCAAGCTGGACCCCCATTCCGTCTATCTTCCCCCGCAGCAGCTCAAGGACTCCGAGCAGGACCTGGCCGGCAATTTTGACGGCATCGGCATTCAGTTCAACGTGCCCAACGACACGGCCATCGTGCTGGAGGTGATTGCCGGCGGCCCGTCGGAGAAGGTGGGCCTGATGCCGGGAGACCGCCTGCTCAAGGTGGACGACAAGGTGATTGCCGGCGTCAAGTTCCCCCAGGACAGCATGGTGAGGCGCATGAAGGGCCCTTCCGGAACCAAGGTCACCATTACGGTGGGCCGCGGAAAGGAAGTGATTCCCTTTGAGATAACCCGTGGGAAGATTCCCGTCCACAGCGTGGACGCCGCCTTCATGATCAAGCCCGGGGTGGGGTACATCCGCCTGGGCAAGTTCTCCCGCACCACCTTCGAGGAATGCCACAAGGCGGCCATGGACCTGCTGGACCAGGGCATGTCGCACCTCCTGTTCGACGTCAGGGACAATTCCGGCGGCTATATGGACCAGGCGCTCCTCCTTTCCAACGATTTCCTCTCTCCCAGAGACACCATCGTCTATATCGAGGGTCTCCACCGGCCCAAGGAGGTCTATAAGGCCGATGGCAGGGGCACGCTGCAGAGCGTAGGGGTCACGGTGCTGGTGAGCGAGAACTCGGCATCGGCCAGTGAAATCTTCGCCGGCGCCATCCAGGACAACGACCGCGGAAAGGTGGTGGGACGCCGTTCCTTCGGGAAGGGGCTGGTGCAGGAACCTTTCTTCTTCACGGACAATTCCGGCATCCGCCTCACGGTGGCCCGGTATTACACCCCCAGCGGCCGGTGCATCCAGAAACCCTATGTGAGCCAGCGGGATTACGCCTACGATATCTACAACCGCTACGCCGACGGCGAGGTATTCAGTGCCGACAGCGTCCGCCTGGACACCACCGACGTGCACCATACCCGCAGCGGTCGCGTGGTGTATGGCGGCGGCGGTATCATGCCGGACGTGTTCGTTCCCATGGACACCACCCGGGCATCGGCCTTCTATGTGGCCTGCAACCGGAAAGCCACCCAAATGCGCTATGCCTCCCATATCTTCGACCGTTTCGGCGCCCGCCTCTCGGCCATCGACAATTATCCCGACATGGACCGTTTCCTCAAGGGACTCAATCTCAAGGCCGATTTCCCCGCCTATGCCCTCCGGCAGGACGGCATCCGCTGCACGGCGGCCGAATGGGAGCAGACGGCCCCTTACCTGCTTCCGCAGCTGAGCGCCCTCATCGCGCGCTACTCCAAGCTGGGGGAGAACGCCTTCTACAAGTATTACCTGCCGGTGGATGACACGGTGGAAAAAGCTTTGGAACTGTTATGAGCGACTACATTGTATCGGCCCGCAAATACCGGCCGGATTCGTTTGAAAGCCTGATAGGCCAGGACAACATTGCCCGGACGCTGTCCAACTCCATCCGGAGGGGGCAGCTGGCCCATGCCTATCTTTTCTGCGGCCCTCGCGGCGTGGGAAAGACCACTACGGCCCGCATCTTCGCCAAGATGATCAACTGCGCCAACCCCGGAGAGGACATGGAGCCCTGCGGGAAGTGCGAGTCCTGCGTGAGCTTCCAGGAAGGCCGTTCCTACTGTATCCACGAGCTGGACGCCGCCTCCAATAACTCCGTGGAGGACATCAAGACCCTCATGGAGCAGGTGCAGGTGCCGCCCCAGGTGGGGAAGTACAGCGTGTACATCATCGACGAGGTGCACATGCTGTCGCAAGCTGCCTTCAACGCCTTCCTCAAGACGCTGGAAGAGCCGCCGGCACACGCCATCTTCATCCTGGCCACCACGGAGAAGCACAAGATCCTGCCCACCATCCTGAGCCGCTGCCAGACCTACGACTTCAACCGCATCAGCATCCCGGACATGGTGCGCAATCTGAGGGGCATCGCCCAGAAGGAAGGCGTGAAGATAGACGACGAATCCCTGCATGTAATAGCCTCCAAGGCCGATGGCGCCATGCGCGACGCGCTCACCATCTTTGACCAGACGGTGGCTTTCTGCGGCACGGATGTAAAATACGAAGACGTGATCCGGAACCTCAATGTCCTGGACCACGAATACAGCTTCAAGCTGGTGGACCATTTCCTGGCCGGAAATTACGGCGGGGCCTTCCTCATCCTGGACGAGATTCTGTCCAAGGGATTCAACGCCCTGCATTTCGTGGCCTCCCTCTCCACGCACCTGAGGAATCTGGTGGTGGCCAAGACGGGTGGCCTGGAGCCCCTGCTGGAGCTGCCGGAGTCGCTCAAGAAGCGTTATGCGGAGCAGGCTTCCCGCTGTTCCAACCAGTTTCTCTTCGAGGCCCTGGCCGTAACCACGGCCTGCGAGACCGGCTACAAGGCGGCCGTGAATCCCCGCCTTCATATCGAGTTCGCCCTCATGAAACTGAGTTACCTGATGGGCAAGCCTTCCGATTCCGCGGTCTCTGCTCCTGCGAAGGTCGGAGATACCCCTTCCGGAGCATTTGCCCGTACAGGGTCGCGAAGCGACGCGGAGGAAGGGGTATCTCCGACCAAAAAGGTAGAAGAGGCCCCGAAGGCGGAGGCTCCCGCCCCGGCTCCCGCTCCGGCGCGGCAGCGTCGGCCCCTCAAGGGCTCTTCGCTCTCCATGAGCGCCATCATGGAGGAGAACAAGACGCAGGAAGAGGCGGCTCCTCAGGTGGCCCAGCAGAGCCAGGCCCTTCCGGACGACGAAACCGTCCTGGCCAAGTGGAAGGAGCTGGCCGCTCAGTACAGCGCCAAACCGCGTCTTCAGAGTATGCTTTCCAGCGGAAACATCCAGATCTCCGAGGAGAGCGGCATCAAGCAGGTGGAGTTCTTCGTGACCAACGAGGCCCAGCGCCAGTGGGTGGAGGAAAAGATGCTCCGGGAACTGGAAACCAAGCTGCGGGAACTGGTGAACTGCGCCAAAGTGAATGTGATTGTGTCCGTAACCCCGGTGGAGGAGGCCGCCAAAGTGCCCTACATGCCGGAAGAGAAGGCCAAGGACCTGATGGAAAAGAACCCTGAAGTAAGAGCCTTCGTGGCCGATATGGGATTAGATACGAAATAATATGCGCCTAAGAGCAGAAAAACTTGTCAAGAAATATGGCGTCCGCACTGTGGTGAAGGGCGTTTCCATGGAAGTGCAGCAAGGGGAGATTGTGGGTTTCCTGGGGCCCAACGGCGCCGGCAAGACCACCAGCTTCTACATGATTACCGGGCAGATCAAACCCAACGGCGGCCGTATCTTCCTGGACGACGACGAGGGCAATACCGTTGAGATTACCAAGCTGCCCATGTACCAGCGGGCCCAGCAGGGAATCGGCTATCTGCCCCAGGAGGCTTCCGTCTTCCGCAAGATGTCCGTGGAGGACAACATCCTCTCCGTCATGGAACTGTCCAAGAGCACGGAGAAACTCTCCAAAGAAGAGCGGTTGGAGCGGATGGAACGCCTCATAGACGAATTCAACCTCTCCAAGGTGCGCAAGTCCCTGGGCGTGCAGCTCTCCGGCGGGGAGCGACGCCGCTGCGAGATTGCCCGCGCCCTGGCCGTAGACCCCAAGTTCATCCTCCTGGACGAACCCTTCGCCGGCGTAGACCCCATTGCCGTGGAAGACATTCAGTACATCATCGCCAAACTCAAATACCGCAACATCGGCGTCATCATCACAGACCACAACGTGGGTGAAACCCTGGCCATCACGGACCGGGCCTATCTTCTGTATGAAGGTGTAATCCTTCAGACCGGCACCCCCGAGGAACTGGCGGCCGACGAAGACGTCCGCACCAAATACCTGGGCTCCGGCTTCGTTCTCAAACGCTCCAAATCCGTGGAAAGAGCCCGCGCCGAGGTGGAACACGAAAAAGTTCTGTAAAGTTTGGCACGCTACTTGCCTATACTAAATCCGGTTAGTTTTAGTTGGTTTAGTTAATAATAGGTAGAAAAAACCGGAGCTCCTGAAAGGGGTTCCGGTTTTTCTTTTTGGGGCTGTCTAAATCAGGGACAGGAACTGTTGCATGCCCTTTGTGGCCACGTCCTGGATGAAGGTGACGCGAGGGTCTGCAAGAGGGACGGGCTTGGGGTCTATCACGTAGATGGGGCAGTCGTTCCCAGCGTAGCGGTAGAGGCCGGCCGCGGGATAGACTTGCAAGGAGGAGCCAACGATGAGGAGGATATCGGCCTTTTCCACCAGGTTGATGGCCTTTTCAATATTAGGGACGGCTTCCCCGAAGAAGACGATGTGCGGCCTCAGCTGGCTGCCGTTCGGCGCCAGGTCTCCCAATACTACGGGCCGATACCCCACGTCGATGACCTCCGCCTCGGAGGCCGTGCGGTCATAGACTCCGTTCTCCGGACGCACCTTGGTGAGTTCCCCGTGCAGGTGCAGCACCCGCGTGGAGCCGGCCCGCTCGTGGAGGTTGTCCACGTTCTGGGTAATGACATCCACCAGATAGTCTTTTTCCAGGCCGGCGATGGCCTCGTGGGCGGCATTGGGCTTGGCGTCCTTCAGCTGGGCGCGGCGCTGGTTGTAGAAATCCAGCACCAGGGCCCGGTTGCGGTACCAGCCCTCTATGGAAGCCACGTCGTTGACGTCGTACTGCTCCCACAGACCGCCGGTATCCCGGAAAGTGGCAAAGCCGCTCTCCGCCGAAACGCCTGCGCCGGTTAAAACGACGATGTGTTTTTTGGCCATTAGTCTTTCAGTTCAAAATAGTAATTCCTAACCCAGTATTCGAACAGCGGGTCGATAATCCGGGGATTGTCATTCTCGTCAAACACCAGCACTTCCTTCTTCATGAGGGCGTCCTTCACCCGTTTCACATTGGCCGATGAATTGAGCCCGTACTTGCGGATGACATCGGCCGAAGAGAAGCGGACCACCCCGTCCACGATAGCCTTCAGGAGGTTGATCTGGTGGGTGGTGAGGTCTTCTACGATGGCGTTGAACCGGGGCTCATGGATGGATACCAGAATACTCAAGGCTTCCACCAGCGCCTGTTCAACGATATAGCCCTTGCTCATGCCGTCGCAGATGGACATGAAGTGATTGATGTACCACAAGTTTCCGCGGAAAAGGCGGCAGGCGCCCTGCAGGAGTTCCTTTTCCACCACCTTCCCGGCCATGGTGAATCCTTTATGCACGTGGTCGGCCATTTCCATCTCGTCCACCGGAGAAAGGCGCACGCGTTCCACTTGCCGATGGAAAAGAAGGCTGCTTTGGAAGATGCCCTTCATGGCGTTGACGCCGGAGCCGCAGATTATCCAAGAGAAGAGGGCCGCTTCCTTCAGTTCCCGCATACAGGCGTCCATTGGCCGGAAAATCGCATCCGGATTCTCCAGACGGACCAGGCTCTGGAATTCATCGACTATGAGGATGAGGCGGGATCCCCTTTCCTGAGCCAGGATATAGGGAAAGCGGAGCATAGCCCGGACATCGGCCTCGTCCAGGTCCCAGTTAAGGGAGAGAATCTTGTCTTCCTCCGTAAATTTTTCCGGGTCGAAGACAAAGTGTGTCCCATCCAGATATTTCTGCGTCAGGGCGGCATACTCCGCTGGAGTGGAGGCTGCCATCCTCAGGACTGTGTTGCCCATTTTGAGGAGAAAAGCTTCCGGCGTCCGGATATTCAATGCGCTGAACTGCCCCACGGTGAATACCTTTCCCGACATGCGCATGGAGAAGAGAGCCTGCTGGATCAGGGAGGTCTTTCCGCTCTTCGGGGGCTCCGACAGCAGAATATTCTCTCCCTGGCCCAGGAGGTTCCCAATCAGGGTGACATCGGCCCGCCTTCCTACGAAGTTCTTGCCGGTCACATACTGCGAATAGGGAAATGCGGTATCCATCTTATTCTTCGCTAAGCTCAGCGGCGGGGGCTTCGGCGGCAGGTTCCGCCTCTGCCACTTCCTCGGTGGGAGCGGGCTCGGCGGCTTTCTTGCAGCACTTGCCTGTGACGATGCACCAAGCGGCGCCTCCGACAATCAGTAGGCATACGACCACCCAGCAGAAACGCTTCCAGAAGCGTTTGCGGCGGGCGGCGGGATCCACGGCCGTCAGCTTGGGGAAGGCGGCCAGGGAAGTGAGGGTCTTGCCAAACTTCACGTTCACCAGGGACTTGGCGTTGATAGCCCAGCCGTTGGCATTCAGGATGGGACCCAGATCGCGTTTGCGGAGCTTCCTCCATGCAATGAACATGGAGGGGCCGGAAATCAGGAGCATGATTATGGCAATGATCAGGAGGAACTCCCAGAAACTGATTCTTGCGAGGAAGGTGGCGACAGCGGCCAGTGCGGCACCCAGCAGGCCTACGCCCATGCTGATGGCGGCAAAAATACCGGCAAACTTGGCAATGTCGAAGGGAACGGCGGGTGCCTTTCCGTCCGCCGCGGCAGAAGTGGCCTCGGTGAGACCGGCCATGGATTTTTCGTTCTTTTCGGCCGCTGTCTTGTCAATGCGGTCGTTAATCATGCGAACCACCTTCTTGTAGGGGCTCCAGAATGCCTGACGGATGGAGATGGGGTTTTCCACGATGGCAATCACCTTGGCGGTGTAGTCGTTGCCCTCCCGGTCATAGAAGACGGCGTTCTTGCCTTCGCGCAGGCCGTCCACGTCACCGTCTGTGAGGACGGCGGCTATGTTGAAGCTCTTGCCCAGTTTTTCGCTGGTGCAGGCGCAGTAGAGGATGTACATGCCGCTGAGGCCGGAGATTTCCGGGGAAGGACCGTCCACCTTGAGGCAGAGGTCCGTGCTGCGCTGGTCTATGTACAGGCGGCCGGCCTGGAAGATGGCCTTCTGTGCGGGGTCGTAGAAATCGGCCAGGACCACATAGTTGTTCAGGAAGCGGTAGAAGTATTTCTGCAAGCGAATCACCTTGTCCACTTCTTCGATGGAGAGGGCGTTGGCTTCCTCGGCCTTGTCTTTCTCCACGAGTTCCAGGAGGGCGGCCTTCTTGTCTTCCTTCAGGATGGCCTTGACGGCGTCGATGCCCAGGGCTTCCACCTCGGCGCCCTTCTTGGCCTCCATCCATGCGGTATAGGGGGCAAACTGGGCGCAGATGCCGGCCCATTCGGCTTCCGTAAGGCTGTCTTTGGTCCAGCCGGTCAGGGCGGCCATGTTCTCCACGGCGGCCTTCCAGGCGGGGTTCACGGCCTTCAGGTTCAGGATGCCTTCCGTGGTGGGCTTGGCCAGCGGCTGCAGGGCAATTTCCTCGGAGGCGGAATCCAGGTTGCCTTCGATGGCGGCAATCTTGTCCACGCTCACATCCACGGCGGGGGCGGTGGCGGCGTCAAAGCCGATGAGCTTGCAGCGCATGAAGTAGTCGGCCATCTTCTCTTCCAGGCATTTGACGGCGGCCAGGGCGTCGGCCGTCTTGTCTCCGAAGGGGAAGACCTCCTTTGTGCCGGCCTTCTGCCAGGCGGCATAATCTTCGCATGCAGCGAAGAAAGCGTCAATCTGCTCCGCCGTGATGCCGGGGACGCCGCTGCGGTCCGGGGCCGATGCAATGCCGGCGATGGTCTCGATGAGCTTCGCGGTGGCCTCATCCCCGGCCGATGCGGGCGTGATGATGCCGTCTCCGTTGAACTGGGTGTCGGCAAAAATTTTCACGTTGTCCGCGGTGTCGTCCAGGGAAATGGCGTCTTTCTTGAGCCCCAGATTGCTCAGGATTTGGTGGGCCGATGCCTGGAGGCGGGCTCCCACGGGATCCTCGGTGTTGAATTCGTCCAAGGCCAGGGTGTCGTTCTCCTGCAGGAGCACGTCGGCGTTTTTAAGGATGGAGGTGAGCCACTGGGCGGTTGCGATGACCTCGTCCACGCGGATGTTTCCGTCTCCGTCCACATCAATGTACTGAAGGGCTTTGGCGTCGAATTCCAGGTTCTTGACCGGGCAGCTGAGGACTGTCCACATCTTGCGGTCCAGCTCTCCCAGATGACGGATATCTTCTCCGCTCTGGATTTTAACACGGACAGCGCCTCCTACAGAGGAGAAGGTCCAGGGATAGGTGTTTTTGGAAGGCTTGCTCATATGTTTTTTGTTTTGGTTTTCAGGGCCTAACATAAGTGTTACCACAAATATAAGAAAAAATTTTGTCCGTTGTCAAAAATTTTCTACCTTTGCATCCCATTTGCAAAAAAAGGAGGTGTAAAAGCATGATCATCGTACCCGTAAAAGAAGGCGAAAATATCGAAAGGGCCCTGAAGAAATTCAAGCGCAAGTTCGAAAAGACCGGTGCCGTCCGCGAGATGCGCGCCCGTAAAAACTTCGAGAAACCTTCCGTGAAGAACCGTATGGCCCGCATGAAGGCCATCTACGTGCAGCATCTGCGCCTTCAGGAAGAGCAGTAAGCTTTTACCCACCTCATTACATAGAAACGGGAGCAAAAACGCCATGTTTTGCCCCCGTTTCTTGTTTATGAAAGGTTTCGGGGGTAAAAAGATACCTTTTCGCCCCCGAAGCAATTAGTCTATCCGGTCAAAACCGGTGTAAGGCCTCAGGCAGGCGGGGATTTCAATGTACCCGTCTTTCTGGTTGTCCTCCAGCAGGGCGGCCACTACGCGGGGCAGGGCCAGGGAACTGCCGTTGAGGGTGTGAACCAACTGCATCTTGCCGTCAGCGTCTTTGTAGCGGCACTTGAGGCGGTTGGCCTGGTAGCTCTCGAAGTTGGACACGGAGGAAATCTCCAGCCAGCGTCCCTGTGCGGCGCTCCACAGTTCGAAGTCGTAGGTGATGGCCGAGGTGAAGCTCATGTCTCCGCCGCAGAGGCGAAGGATGCGGTACTTCAGGCCCAGCTCGTTCACCAGGCTTTCCACGTGGGCTACCATCTGGTCCAGGGCGGCGTAGCTGTTCTCCGGCTTCTCGATGCGCACGATCTCCACCTTGTCAAACTGGTGCAGGCGGTTGAGGCCGCGCACGTCCTTTCCGTAGGAACCGGCCTCACGGCGGAAGCAGGGGGTGTAGGCGGTGAGCTTCTGCGGGAAGTCATCGGCCCCCAGGATTACGTCGCGGAAGATGTTGGTGACGGGTACCTCGGCGGTGGGAACCATGTAGAAGTCGTCCAGGTTGGCGTGGTACATCTGGGCTTCCTTGTCCGGAAGCTGACCGGTACCGAAGCCGGAAGCGGCGTTCACCATCACGGGCGGCTCCACTTCTTTGTACCCGGCGGCCGTGTTACGGTCCAGGAAATAGTTGATGAGGGCGCGCTGCAGCTTGGCTCCCTTGCCTTTGTAGACAGGGAAACCGGCGCCGGTGATCTTTACGCCCAGGTCGAAATCGATGATGTCGTACTTCTTGGCCAGGTCCCAGTGGGGGAGGGCATCCTGGGGAAGCTGTACCTCCGGACCACCCATCTTGACCACCAGGTTGTCTTCTGCACCCTTTCCTTCGGGAACAATCTCGCAGGGGAGGTTGGGAAGAAGCACCAGCTGGTTCTGCAGCTCCTCGATGGTGGCATCGGCCTCCTTGAGGAGTTCGGTGGAACGGGCTTTGAGGGAAGCGACCTCCGCCTTGGCGGCATCGGCCTCCGCCTTCTTGCCTTCTTTCATGAGCTGGCCGATAGCGGCCGCCGCTTTCTTCTGCTCTGCCAGGAGGGCGTCGCTCTCCGTCTGGAGGGCTTTGCGCTTGTCGTCCAGGGCGATGACCTTGGCGACGATTTCCTTGGCATCGAAGTTTTTAACGGCAAGTCTCCGGATTACAAAATCCGGAGACTCACGTAAAAGTTTTAATGTCAGCATGTCTTAGTTCTCAAAGGGAAGAACGGAAACATAGGATTTGTCTTCACGCTTGCGGGTGAATTTGACGGTGCCGTCGATAAGGGCGTAAAGGGTGTGATCCTTACCCATACCCACGTTGAGGCCCGGGTTGTGAACCGTACCGCGCTGACGCACGATGATGTTGCCGGCCTTTACGACTTCCTCGCCGAACTTCTTGATACCAAGTCTCTTGGAATGCGACTCACGGCCGTTCTTGGAACTGGATTGACCTTTCTTGTGTGCCATAACCTGATTCTTTTTAAAAGTTAAGCGATAGCGTCGATGTGGATCTTGGTGAGCTTCTGGCGGTGGCCATTGAGCGTCTGGAATCCCTTGCGACGGATTTTCTTGAATACGAGCACCTTCTTGGCTTTGGCGTCATCGTCCACGACGGTGGCCTGCACCTTGGCTCCCTTTACATACGGAGTGCCGACCTTTACTTTGCCCTCATTGTCCACGAGGAGCACCTTGTCGAACTCGACAGCCTCTCCGTTCTTCGCACTGAGGCGGTTCACGAAGATGTCCATTCCAGCTTCTACTTTAAACTGCTGGCTTGCAATGTCTACGATTGCGTACATTAGTGAAAACTTATTAAAAGTTTTGGGCCGTAAGCGCCTGCCCTTCGTGGCAGGTCTTGCTAAGCTTACCGGTCATCTCAAATTTTGGGACTGCAAAGATACGAATAAATCTCAGAATCACAAATTTTTCACATAAAAATGCGTAACTTTGTGGGCCTTATGGAAAACGGACGCATCATATTGGGGATAGACCCGGGCACGCAGCTGCTGGGTTTCGGCATCATCCGCGCAGAGGGGAAGAAGGCCTCCTACGTGGATATGGGCGTACTGGATTTGAGGAAGGAAAAGGACGCGTACGTGAAGCTGCAGGCCATCTATGACTGCATTTCCGAGGTGTGCAAAAGCTATCATCCCACGGAACTGGCCATCGAGAGCCCCTTCTACCGGAAGAACGCCCAGGTGGTGCTCAAGCTGGGCCGGGCCCAGGGGGCGGCCATGATAGCCGCGCTGGAGTACGGGGTGGAATCCGTGACGGAATACGCCCCCCGAAAGGCCAAGGAGGCCATCGTGGGCAACGGCGCCGCCTCCAAGGAGCAGGTGCAGCTGATGTTGGAAAAGACGCTGGGCGTCCAGTTGGAAGCCAAGCACCTGGATGCCACGGATGCCCTGGCCATCGCCCTTTGCCATTTCTACGAGACCTCGTCTCCGCTTGCATCGGCCAAAGGGAAAGGAGGCTGGGAACAGTTCCTCAGGGACCATCCGGAGCGGATTGCATGATTTTCAATTTTTTTTTAAACCTTGCCGCCGGGATGGTGTCAAAGTAGTGTATTGCTTGAAATATTTATGGTTAGAAAAGTGCTGATGGCCCTCACAGGCCTCTTCGTGGCTCTCTCCCTGAGTGCTCAAAATCACAAGATTACCCTTCAGCTGCAGGACGCCTCCAACGGCGAGCCCGTGGGTTTTGCCACGGTTTCCGTAACGCCGGCCAAGGGACAGGCCAAATATACCCTTTCCGGCTCTGACGGAAAGGCTGTGCTGGAAAAGATCAAAGCCGGAACCTACACCCTCAAGGCGGAGCTGATGGGCTACAAGGCCTATGAGCAGAAGCTTGAACTCAAGGCCGATGCTGCCCTGGGCATCATCAAGATGGAACCGGATCAGCAGGTGCTGGACGCCGCCTCGGTAAGCGCCGTGGGCAATCCCATCCTCATCAAGAAGGATACGGTGGAGTATAACGCCTCCTCCTTCAAGATTTCCGACGACAACATGCTGGAAGACCTCCTGAAGAAGCTTCCCGGCGTGGAGGTGAACGAGGACGGTTCCATCACGGCCAACGGAGAAACCATCACCAAGATTACCATCGACGGAAAAACCTTCTTCCTGGACGACCCTCAGCTGGCCTCCAAGAACATCCCCGCCAAGCTCATCGAGAAGGTGAAGGTGGTGAAGAAGAAGAGCGAACAGGCCGAATTCACCGGTATTGATGACGGCAACGATGAGACGGTGATAGACCTCAGCGTCCAGAAGGGCATGATGAACGGCGTGTTCGGAAATGCCATGGCCGGCGGCGGTCACGACATCCCCTCCAACAAGGAGGCGGCCAGCGACTGGCGCTGGCAGGGTGCCTTCATGGGAGGCCGGTTCACGGAGGACAGCCAGATCAGCGTTATCCTGAATGCCAACAACACCAACAACCGCGGCTTCAACGACCTTAGCGGCAACATGATGGGCGGCATGATGGGCGGAGGCGGCATGTTTGGCGGCGGAGGCGGCAACAACGGCATCAACACCACCTGGATGGGCGGTGCCAATGCCAACTTCGACCTTCTGGACAAGAAGATGCAGCTGGGTGGCAACTACCTGTACAACGGCTCCATCCGCGACGTCCTCCAGACCACCCACAAGGAAACTTTCCGCGATGACGGAACCTCCCTCATCTCCGACACGGACGGCAAGAGCCGCACCTTCACGGACGGTCACCGCTTTGGCATGCGGCTGGAGCACAAGTTCTCCGAGAACACCTCCATCCTCTTCCAGCCCCAGTTCAACTTCGGCCGGGGCAACTATGTCCAGCAAAGCATCTTCGATACGGACACCAAGGCCAAGGACGGCAGCCTCACCAACACCAACGACGGTTTCACCAACAACACCGGCAACAACCGCAACTGGAGCACCAACGGCTTCCTGCTCTTCCGCCAGCGTCTGGGCATGCCCGGCCGCACCCTGTCGGTGAACCTCACCTGGAGACTCTCCAACAACTTCCTGAACGGCTATAACCAGTCCCTCACCAATTCCCAGTATACGGATGCGGGGGAGCCCGGCCTCACCACCCTGGTGAACCAGCGCGTAGACCAGAGCAGCAAGAGCCGCAACGTGGGCGCCCGTCTGGTGTATACGGAGCCTTTGGGCGGAAACTTCTACCTGGAAGGAAGCTACAATATCAACTACACCCAGTCCGAGACGGAGAAGATGGTATATAACAGCGGCGCCTTCAATTGGGGAACGGATCCTTTCACGCTGGGGATGAGCGCCCTGCCTTACACCACGCAGGGAGAGGCTTTGGATGCCAGTTATACCAACAACGTGGTGAACCGCAACCTGAACCACAACATCGGTGCGGCGTTCATGTACCAGAGCGAAGGCCTGCGGGCCCAGCTGGGTGCATCGGCCATCCCCACCAATACCTATAATTATACCAACGGGAAAGAGTATACGGACAAGCGCTGGAATTTTGCCCCCCGGGCCATGCTGTTCTACGACTTCAACGACAATTCCAACGTCCGTTTCTTCTACTTCGGCCGCACCGCCCAGCCTTCCACCAGCCAGCTGAACCCGGTGCTGGACAATTCCAACCCGCTGGCCATGAGCCTGGGTAACCCTTACCTGACTCCCTATTTCACGCACTCCATCCGCAACGAGTGGGAAATCTCCAACAAGGAGACGTTCTTCACCCTGCGCATCAACGCCCAGGGCGGCATGACGCAGAACCCCATCACCAACGCCTCCTGGTATGACGAAAACGGCCGCCAGTACTCCTTCCCGGTGAACGGCCACAACACCTACAACGGCAGTGTGCGGATTACGCTCAATTCGCCCATCGCCAAGTCCAACTTCTCCGTTTCCAACACGGCCAACATCTCCTATTCCAAGACGGGCAACTTCGTGGGAAAGACCAATCTGGACATGACCAAGTACCTGGTGGGAGACAATTTTGACTATGAGGGCTTCCATCAGGATTACTTTGAAGGAGACGGAAGCCTGTGGGCCAACAGTTTCGTGGACAATATCACCCGCAGCCTCTCGGTGATGGACAACCTCCGCTTCACCTATCGCAACGATAACCTGGAAGTCATTGCCAGCGGCCGCACCCGCATGAGCAAGCCCTGGTACACCGTGCAGGCCGCCGTGGCCCCCACCTTCAACAACCGGGCCGGCGCCTCCGTCAAGTGGACCATCGGCTCCACGGGCATCGAGCTGGGAACCGAGGCCAATTACCAGTGGTACAACGGGTACACCACCCCGCAGGACCCCCAGCTGGTGTGGAATGCCAATATCTCCGTGCCCCTGTTCAAGCGTCAGGCCACGCTGTCCCTGCGGGCCTACGACCTCCTGGACCAGGCCAAGAACCTGCAGGTGGCCATTACGGACAACTATTATCAGGAGACCCTTAACAATACGCTGGGCCGATACGTGATGCTTTCCTTCACCTGGCGCTTCGGCAGTTTCGGCGGCCGCGGCAACCGCGGTGGCGGAAACTTCCGTCCCGGTCCCGGCGGTCCCATGATGGGTGGCGGCGGTTTCGGAGGCCGCAGGTTCTAGCGGTTTTTACGGAACAGGGCGGCGGCGCCCAGCAGGAGGAAGAGGAAGACGGACAGCCTTCCCACCATGTCTCCGTAACGCACGAAGAAAGTTTCCTCGTCACAGAGTTGAACAGTCCCTTCCAACAAGGCCGGTTCCCACCAGGGAGTCCGGCCTGTTATTTGGCCGGAGGGATTGATAAGGGCCGATACGCCCGTGTTGGCGCAGCGGGCCACCCAGCGGCGCGTTTCGATGGCCCTGAGGCGGCTGTAGCTCAGGTGCTGCCGGTAGCCGGGGGTGTCGCCCCACCAGGCGTCGTTGGTGATGACGGCCAGCAGCCGGGCGCCCTTCTTCACATAGCCTGTGCAGAACTCTCCGTACACGGATTCATAGCAGATGGGAACGCCCACAGGGGTGCCATCGGCCAGCTTGAGGCAGGAAATCTCCTTCTGGCCGATGTCCTTGGCCATGAGCGTGCCGCCGCGGGACAGCAGCTTCTCCAGGGGGATGAAGACCTTCGGATAAGGCGTGAGTTCCGTCCCTACCACCAGCTTGGATTTGTGGTAGATCTGGTACACGGCCGATGTGTCCGTGAGGATGGCGGAATTGTGCATGAGCACCCAGAGGTTGCGGCCGTCGGGCTGGACGCCCAGGTCGTAGGCGCAGGGGTGCGGGCGGGCATAGGAGAGGACGGGCTCCTGGGTGGAGGCGCCATAGAGGATGCTGGCCTGGGGGTGTTCCTTCAGGAAGCGCTGGAAGCGGAGGAAGGTCTCGTGCTTCAGAACCAGGTTGGTGGAGACCTGCGAGGTGAAGGTCTCGGGCGCCAGCACCAGCGTGGGCTCGGGGGAGGACCAATCGGCCTTTTCAAGGAGGGAAAGGAAGCGCTCATCCTGCTCTTCCCGGCTCAGGGATTCGAATTTCTCGTAAGGGTCGTAATTGGGCTGGCCGATCACTATCTTCAGCGTTTCCCCGCCCGGAGCGGGTTTCAGGCAGAGGGACCAGAGCATGGGGCCCAGCAGCACCGCCAGGATGCCGGCGAAGGCGCTGATGCGGGCCTTGGCATTCCATCCGGCCATCCGCCCGTCCGACAGGGCCACCATGAGGCCGAAGAGCGAGAGGTTGGAGGCCCATACCCAGAGGGAACCGCCCAGGGTGCCCAGCACGGAATACCATTGGATGAGCCCCGTGGATTCCGCAAAGGCGTTGCCCAGCACCAGCCAGGGCCAGGAAATCTGGGCCGATGTAAGGTAAAACCGCTCCCAGGCCATCCAGGCGGCGGCCAGGTAGAGGTAGGGGAGGATGCCCCGGATGCGCCGCTTCACCCAGCGGAAACTGCCGAAGATGACGCTCATCTGCAGGGCGTTGGCCAGGATGGCGAAGACGGCTCCGCCCACGGTGGCTCCGCTTATCCACCAGGTGGTGACGGCGTTCCAGAGGACGAAGGCGGCGTAGTGCCACCACCAGAAGTGCTTGACTTGGTGTTCCGTGGCCAGGCGCTCCATGATCAGGAGCGGCAGCAGGCCCATCAGGGCCAGGGCCCCGCAATGCGGGACCAGCCAGGGGAGGCTCATAAGGACCGTAAAGGCCAGGGCCAGGGAGATGAGGGTTCCTTTTTTCATGCTGCACAAAGTTATGAATATTTTTTCGTAACTTCGCGGAGATTATCTCATTTGCGGAAGTATGGCAGACAAAAAGAAAGTTGAGAAAGTGGCAAAAGACACCCGCTGGATCTGGCAGAACATCCTGCTGGGTGTGGCTTTCATCGTGGTTCTGGGCATCCTGGCCAGTATCGGCCTCAATCTCATCACCCGGCACGGCAAAACCGTCACAACCCCGGATTTCTCCAACCTTACGGTCTCCCAGGCCAGGCAGCTGGCCCGGCAGTCGGACGTGAACGTGAAGGTGGTGGATTCCGTCTTTGTCCGCCGCCTGGCCGGAGGCGTGGTGTACCGCCAGCAGCCCAAGGCCGGAGACATGGTGAAGAAGGGCCGCAGCATCTTCCTCACCATCAACTCCGTGGTACCCCGCAAGGTGGTCATGCCCAATCTGTACGGCTATTCCGTGACGGAGGCCCTCTCGGAACTCCGCAACCGCGGTCTCAATGTGGGGCGCCTCAATTACGTGAAGGATATGGCCACCAACAATGTCCTGGCCCAGTACTGTGAAGGAAAAGAAGTGAAGGCCGGGCAGGAAGTGGTGAGCGGTTCCGTGATAGACCTTACCGTGGGGGTAGGGGAGCAGGACAACAAGACCACCGTTCCCAAGCTCACCGGCATGAAGTACCTGGGTGCCACAGACGCCATCCGGGAGCGCTTCCTCAATGTTGGGCGCGTCACCTTCGACCCCGACATCCGCAGCTATGCAGATTCCATGAACGCCGTGGTGTACAAGCAGGACGCCGCCGGCACGGTGCGCTCCCTGGGCAGCGGCGTAAATATCTCCCTCACACTGGATCCGGAAAAAGTTCCGCAGAAATGACCACGGAAGAAGACTTGATGTTCGAGCACTTCCGGCTCAATGTGGACAAGGGACAGGAGCCGGTGCGGATAGACCGTTTCATCGCGGAGCATCAGGAAGATACTTCCCGCAGCCGTGTGCAGCAGGCCATCAAACTGGGCTATGTGCTGGTGAACGAGAAGCCGGTGAAGGCCAACTACATTGTCCGGCCCCTGGACGTGGTCAAGTTCGTGATGCCCTACGAGCGCCGCGGCACGGAAATCCTTCCGGAAAACATTCCCCTGGACATTGTCTATGAAGACGACGACGTGCTGGTGATGAACAAACCCGCCGGCATGGTGGTGCACCCCGGTCACGGCAACTACAACGGTACGCTGGTGAACGCCCTGGCCTATTACCTGCACCTGAGCCCGGACGTGGAGGACGAGCGCATGGGCGTGCTGGTGCACCGGATAGACAAGGATACCAGCGGGCTGCTGGTGGTGGCCAAGAACCCCGCCGCCCAGCTCCACCTGGCCGACCAATTCTTCGTCCATTCCATCGACCGCATCTACACGGCGGTGGTGTGGGGCAATATCGCGGAGGATGAGGGCACCATCGAGGGCACCATCGGCCGGGACCCCAACGACCGGCTGCGGTTCCGTGTATTCGATGACCCGGAGAAGGGGAAATGGGCGGTGACGCACTGGCGGGTGCTGGAGCGGATGGGCTTCATCACCGTGGTGGAATGCCGGCTGGAGACGGGCCGGACGCACCAGATCCGCGTGCACATGGCTTCTATCGGCCATCCTCTGTTCAATGACGAGCGTTATGGCGGCGCGGAAATCCGCCAGGGCACCATCTATGCCAAGTACCGCCAGTTCATCCAGAACTGCTTCGCTCTCTGCCCCCGGCAGGCCCTTCACGCCCGCACCTTGGGCTTCACCCACCCTGTCAGCGGAGAACGCCTCCACTTCGAAGCCCCCCTCCCTTCCGACATGCAGGCCCTCATCGACAAGTGGCGGGCCTATGTAAAAACGCTTTCTTAGAACAGCGTAGGGTGATTTTCCTCCAATTCGGAGAGGACTTTGGACAGGATGGCTTCCCGGAAGAGGGTGGCTTTGGCGTGTACCTTGAAGCGGGAGCAGTACTCGTCTATGGCGGCCATCTCGCTGTCGTTGAAATAGAGCATGTAGCGGTTGTGGCGCCGGAGCATGGCTTTCTGCTTCTCCAGGTATTCCGGATCCACTCCGGCGATGGGTTTTACTTTTCTGGCCATACTACAGCTGTACGTATTTGTGTGAAATGATTCCTTTCTTGTCCATCTGGAGCACGAAGGGCAGCACGGACAGGTCAAAGGTATCCAGGAGCTCCGTTGCCATGTCCGGCCGGGTTTCATACAGGGCGTCCATGTCTATGAGGAGCACCTTCGTCTTGCGGTTTTCCTGAACCAGGGCGTCCACCTTGCCCAGCAGTTCCTGACAGGCCTCGCAGCTGCCGGTATAGAACACCAGGTAGGCCGGGTTTCCCTTGAGTTTCCGGAGCCGGAAGGTCCCTTCCTTGACCGCTCTGGTAAACAGAGCGCCCTTGCGGCGGAGCGTGCCTTCCACCTGGAGGTCCGGAATCTGCGTGCCCACAGGGGTCCGCTGTGCCAGGGAGAGCATCAGTTCTCCCAGCGAAGACACCTGGGCCTTGTCGGCCTCGGTGTCCCAGATGTCCGGCTGCTGGATGTATTTCTGGATGAAGGGGATGGAGGCGTCCCGATATACTTCCGTGCGCTGGGAGAAGAGGTAGTACAGCAGGTCTCCGAAAGTCTGCTTGTAAGCTCCCAGGTCTCCTTCCCCGAAGGTCCTTTGGGCCATGTAGGAGGCCACGTCCATGACGTCGGCCACCTTGAGGGTGTCCCCGTAGGTGCTGAACAGCTGCTGCAGGCGCTCCATCTGGGCCGATTCCCCATAAATGTATTCCTCCTGCCCCAGTTCCCGTTTCAGGAGCAGTTCCAGGGCTCCGCTGTCCAGGCCGCGCCCTACGATGACCCCATCCGGGTTCACCAGGAACAGCTTGGGCGTCTGGAGCACGCCGTAGAGCATCTGCCAATTGGAACTCACCTCCGGGTCCCAGAGGTGGGTGAAACAATCCTTGCCTTCCCGCCAGGCGCTCCATTCCTGGGCCGATGCCCCCGTATAGACGGCATAGTAGGTGACGGGATACTGGGATTTCTCTGCAATTTCCTGAAGTTTAGGCGTTTCCCGCTTGCAGGTGGAGCAGCCGGTGTCATAGAAATACAGCACGCTGTATTGCCCCTCCTTCTTGAGGGGAATCCTCATGCGGCTGCTGTCCGGGGCGAAGAGGGTGAGCGCCGGGGCGGGCGAGCCGATGAGGGAGGACTCGTTGAACTGCACGAAGAGCCGGGCATGGAAGAGGTCTTCCTCCGTTTTCATGGGCACGGCTCCCGAGAGAAACCACTTGCGGGCCACATGCACGGCCACGGCGTCGTCTCCCATGATGCGGGACTTGAGATAGTGGTCGTAAATCTTGAGGGCGGTGTACTGCCGCACCAGGGAGTCCTGGCAGGTCTCAATGAGAAAATCGCATTCCTCGTTCTGCACGGAGGCGCTTTCTCCGGACAGGGCCAGAAAATACTGGTCCAGCTTGGCCCCCAGCTCCGGATAGGGCTGCTGGGCTCCCGCTGTCATACAGGCCGATAAGAGCAGGAGGCCGGTGAGGAACTTTCTCATAGCGTCACCCCCTCAGGAATAAAACTGGAGTAATCTCCGCCATGACGAAGGATGTCCCGGACGGCGGAGGAGCTGATGTGCGCAAACTCCTGGGCCGTGGGGATGATGATGGTCTCAATCTCCGGGGCCAGGCGGCGGTTGGCGTCCGCGATGGAGCGCTCCGTCTCAAAGTCTATCATGTTGCGGACACCCCTCACAATGTGGTGGATGCCCCTTTCCCGGCAGGCGTCGATGGTGAGGTTGTCGTATTTGACAACGCTTACGCCATCCATCCCCCCGGTGGCCTGGCGGATGATTTCCAGGCGTTTGTCCATGTCAAAGAAACCGGGTTTGTCCTGATTGATACCCACGGCCACCACCACCTCGTCAAACATGGTGAGGGCGCGCCGGAGGATGTTCAGGTGACCGGCCGTGAAGGGGTCGAAGGAGCCGGGGAAAAGTGCGATGCGGTTCATAATTGCCAATCTATGGGAGAGAGACCCTCCCGGGTGAGGATTTCGTTGGTTTGGGAAAAATGCCGACAGCCGAAAAAGGCCCCCCGCGCCAGCGGGGAGGGGTGGGCGGCCGGCAGGATGTGGTGTTTCTGCCTGTTAATGAGTTCCTGCTTCTGCTGGGCGAATCGGCCCCAAAGGAGGAACACCAGGCCGCTTCTGCGCTCCGACAGGGTGGAGATGACGGCGTCCGTGAACTGCTGCCAGCCAATCCCGCTGTGGGAGGTGGGCTGCCCGGCCTCCACGGTGAGGACGCTGTTCAGAAGGAGCACCCCCTGCCGGGCCCAGGGCTCCAGGGAGGTGGCTCCGCTCATGCGGACGCCCAGGTCCGTCTCCACCTCGTGGAAGATGTTGCGGAGGGAGGGAGGGGCCGGCACGCCGTTGGGGACGGAGAAGGAGAGGCCCATGGCCTGGCCGGGACCGTGATACGGGTCTTGGCCCAGGATGACCACCTTCACCTGATTCAGGGGAGTGAGGTCGAAGGCATGGAAAATCTGGCTTCCACGCGGGTAGATTACCTTTCCGGCCTCTTTCTCCTGATGCAGAAAGCGCACCAGCTGCTCAAAGTACGGTTTCCCGAACTCCGGCGCCAGTGCGTCTTTCCAACTTTGTTCTATCGCAACATCCATCGCTCTTTCTTTATTTGAGGGGGCTCTGCCCCCTATTATCCCCCGCGGCCTTCGGCCGGCCGCCCTGCAGGGCGGCTATGTCAGTGAGATTAAAAGATGAAATCAATGACATCGGCTATCGTTTTCACATAGACAAAGATAAGACCTTTTATGTAAATTTCCTTGATGTCTTCCACATCTTTTCGGTTTTCTTCCGAAATCACGATGGTGTGAACGCCCGCACGCTTGGCCGCCAGGATCTTCTCCTTGATGCCGCCCACCGGTAGCACACGGCCGCGCAGCGTCATTTCTCCCGTCATGGCGATGCCCTTTCCGGGAGCCTGCCCGCGGAGGGCGCTTACCATGGAACTCACCATGGTGATACCGGCCGACGGACCGTCCTTGGGCGTGGCACCCTCCGGCACATGCAGGTGGATGTCTTTTTTCATGAACTCCTCGGTGGTGGTCTTGGCCAACTCGGGATGCGCCTTGATGTACTGCCAGGCAATCTGGGCACTCTCCTTCATCACGTCTCCCAGGTTGCCCGTCATGGACAGGTTGCCCTTTCCGGCCGATACCTGGCTCTCCACGAAGAGGACCTCGCCGCCCATCTCCGTCCAGGCCAGGCCGGTGACCACGCCCACGCCCTCATTGCCGGCCACGTCGTCGTGGAAGGCGGTGGGAAGGCCCAGGTACTCGCGAAGATGCTCCGGGCCGATAACCTTGGGGAAGTCCTGCCCCAGGGCCATCTTCTTGGCCGTGACGCGGGCAAGCTTGGCAATCTGCTTCTCCAGGCCGCGGACGCCGCTCTCGTGGGTGTACTTGTCCACCATCTCCTGAAGGGCCTCGTCGGAGACGGAGAGCTCATCGGCCCTGAGGCCATGCTCCGTGAGCTGCTTGGGCACCAGGTAGTTGTGGGCAATCTGGAGCTTCTCCTCGGCCAGATAGCCGGACACGTTGATCATCT
>JAFVAU010000033.1 GCA_017480345.1 Bacteroidales bacterium | reverse complement strand
CCGCAAATCGACTGGTTTTTAGCGGCTTGAAAACGCACCTCGCAGCATGAGAAAAATTTTTGAAAAAAGTTATTTCCGGGTGGTGAAAGCCTCGCACCAACCTCAGCTTATTTACAGGTCAGGGGCACCTGAGTAGTTACCTACTTGAACAAGACTTTGGAGAAATCAGGCGTGGCATGGATAAAGAAATCTGATATTCCTAAGAATCTGAATGTCATTCCATTACATAAGATTTATATTCCCAAAGTTGGAGGTTCAGGTTCAGATCCCATTGTTTTAGGTCGTCCATTTTATGGCGAGCCGGGCAGTGTCTGTTCCCAGACATATCTTGTAATTGGATATGATCCAGCCAAGCATATTTTCTCGAAAACTGAGTGCGAGAATATCATCTCATATATACAAACTCGGTTCTTCCGCTATATGGTATCTATCAAAAAGAAAACACAGGATAACCCCAGTTCTGTATTCCAATTTGTACCGATTCAGGACTGGACTAAGCCCTGGACTGATGGTGAGTTATATCGGAAATACAATTTCATCCGAGCGGACATCGATTACATCGAGTCAATGATAAAGCCGATGGAGGGAGATGCTCTCTTTGCGGGTGATGACCTAATTGATCCTGAATTTGGTAATTTTGACCTTCTTGAATGTGGAGTCAATGTTGGCGATACCATAGTCTATACTCCGACTGATATGGAGTTGACCGTCGTGGGGAATAACGAGGTTGAATATGGAGGCGAGAAATACACATTGGCGCAGTTTACAGCCAAGTATCTGCCTCGTAACAAACGGAGTGTATCGGGCGTCTGTCAAGGACCAAGGTACTTCTCTTTCAACGGAGTCAGTCTATACAAACTAAGGGAGTCTTTCCTCGGCGGTCAAAAGTAGGAGTTTTATGAAAGACACCGGCTGCATATACATCCTCACCAATCCCTCCTTCCCGGAGTACGTCAAGATTGGTTATGCCTCAGACCTGGAGAAGCGCCTCAAACAGCTCAACCGCTCCGAGACCATCCCGTATGCCTTCCGTGCCTACGCCATCTATGAAGTGGAGAAAGCCCTTACCGATAGGGAAACAGCCCTACAGGCGGCATAGTGCGCCTGTCGCCGTTGCCAAGGTCAATTTCCTCGGGGGACGATAGTGCTGAGTTTAGTTCCGCTATGTACTGCAAATATAAGGAGGTAGACAATTAGGTCGGCAGTGGCAAGAGATGCCCGGTCAAGCCGGGCATGACGGAAAGGTCGGGCATGACGGAAAACAGATTGCCGGTCAAGCCGGCAATGACGAGAGATGCCCGATCAGGTCGGGCATGACGAATAAGATTGCCGGCAATGACGGAAGGGAGGCGCGTAATTTGCAAGGGGGAAGAACATGAAGAAAGGAGGATATGTCTATTTTATGACAAACAGAAGCAATTCTGTTTTGTATATCGGAGTAACAAATAGTCTGACACGGCGAATGACGGAACATGGGGAGGGGAGAGGGGCTATATTCACCGCAAAGTACAACTGTGAAAAATTGGTTTATTATGAGGTGTTTCCGGATATTGAGCAGGCAATTGCGAGGGAGAAGCAGCTGAAACACTTCAAGAGGGAGTGGAAGAATCAGTTGGTGAATGAGTTCAATCCGGGATGGGAGGATTTATCGGCCCAGATAGTCCGTGACCCTGATATGTGAGATTGCCGGTCAAGCCAGCAATGACGGAGGAGATGCCCGGTCGGGGCCGGGCATGACGACAGATGCCCGATCAGGGCCGGGCATGACGGGAAAGGCCCTTCTGCTTGGATTAGTACAGGAATCCGAACATCCAAAGGGGAACCTGGTTGTCATGCACATATTCTATGTCATCCTTGAATACATATCCTTCATGTTGCGGTTGTTTTACAGCGAGACATACAAAAATTGCGGGAAACATTCCGCAATTTTTGTAAAATACTGCGGAATTTTATCCGCAATTTGTCAATGAGATTGCCGGTCAAGCCGGCAATGACGAAAAAAGAGATGCCCGGTCGGGGCCGGGCATGACGAATGGGTTAAAGGGAGATTATTCGGGATCTACCAGCCAGTAGAGTTCCCAGATGGAGTCGTTGCAGGGGTTGAGATTAATCCCGTCCATCACAGAAGCCTGGTTGATATCGAGCCAGTTGCTCCACTGGGTGGCGTCGTTGAAAGCGGTGGAAATATAGTTGCTGCCATATTTCTGGTAAGGTTCGTCTTTTTCCTTGGAATAAATGGAAATGCCGATGCTGAAAGCTTTGTGCTCCGGGAGGATACAAACTCCACCGGCATCCACGCGATTGGCGCCGATAATGGCGGTGACACGGGCATCGTCAATGGCTTTGGTGAGAGAGTTCAGGATGGCTTCCACCTCTTTTAAAGCAGCCTCGCCCTTTATGTTCTTCTGTAGATTATAGGGAATGTCCAGGAGATCGGCATAGGAACCGTCCTTCTCAAAAAGGTACACCTGATGGGTAGCCATGTCGATATTGTCCTTTTCGTCGGTCTTGTAGTACTTTACGAGGAAATCCGCCAGTTTTTTCACCTCGGCGTTGATGCCTGCAATCTTATTCGAACGCCAGCAGCTGAAGTCGCAGTTTTCCTGGTGATAGACGTCCGCGATTTTCTCATCGGGAATATTCTGAAAGCTTTCGATGTAGATCTTCTCCAGCTTGTCCTTATGCAGTTTGGCGGCTTTCTCGAAATCATCCGGGTATGTGTTGATACCTTCTATCAGATAGGATACAACCCCCATGACAGTACGGGAAACATGGGAACTGGCAAACTGATAGTCGCAGATGGGAGCCGTCTCGGTGAGAACCTCTATCTGGCCCATGAGGCAGCAGAACCAGAGGATGGCCTTCAGGTGGGTGTTGGTCTCCTGGAAAGCGACGGTGATGGTTTTGCTGGACAGCCCCTTCAGGTTGTGGTTGTCATCGTAGATAATGGCCTTGGTAAGCGTTTCATGATCCAGGTCAAAGCCGCCGCCATGGTCCGTGGGAACGAAGATATAATTCTCTGCGGGGACATTCTTTTTTACCCAGTTGATGAACTCTACCAGCGTGGATTGCTTGTACATGGGAACCTCGGAGGCATCCTTG
Organism: Bacteroidales bacterium; assembly: GCA_017480345.1. Taxonomy (GTDB): domain Bacteria; phylum Bacteroidota; class Bacteroidia; order Bacteroidales; family UBA932; genus Cryptobacteroides. The sequence continues at coordinate 51,482 of JAFVAU010000033.1, read as the reverse complement.
TAGATGTACTGCTTGTAGCCCTCTTTGGTAAAGTCTGTCTTATCTGTGAGCTCATAGCGGTAGCATTTGCCCCATTCGCCGAACATCTGGTTTTTCTCATAATCAGAATAGTACTCACCTGTTTTGGACATGTTCCACTGGACAGCAAAACGAACGTCCTTATTACCTATGCCCATTGCTTTGAGGTAGTCCTGGACGCCGCCTTCCAGCATGCCGTCGACGTTCCCGCCGCCACTACCGTAGAACATGATAGTGTATTTGGCCGGGGTGGTGTTTACCGGTTCGTCGGTACTGTTGTCTTTGTTGCAGGAGACAAAACTCATGGCCAGGGCGATATTGAGGCCGATGATAATGGAATGAATATAGTTTTTCATCGTTTGATTGGATTTTATCTTGCAAAAATACGTAAAATGTCGCTTCTGTACAAGAGGAGATGCCCGGTCGGAGCCGGGCATGACGATAAGGTATGAGATGCCCGGTCGGAGCCGGGCATGACGATAAGGTATGAGATGCCCGGTCGGGGCCGGGCATGACGAGAGGTGATTGCCGGTCAAGCCGGCAATGACGTAACTTAAGCCAGGTTGGAGAGGCTGAGCTGAAAGCCGATTCCCAAGGAGGAAAGTTTTTCAAGGAACGCCTGCTCAAAGGCGTTCCTTTCTATTTTGCGGGTCATGTGGAGGTAGAGTTTGCCGTTGTAGCCCACGCAGGAGAAGGCACCGCTGTTGCCCCGCTGGCGGCCCAGGATGAAGTCCAGGTCTTTTACATAGGGCGTCATGGCTTCCGGGAGCTGCACAAGGCCCATGTTGGAGAGGGTCTGGGAGCAGAAGCGGTCTCCGTGCAGCAGGTTGATGATGTCAATGATGGGGTGCTTGAGCGCCAGGGGCAGCATGCGCACGATGAACATCTCTTCCAACTCCACATTGGCGGCAATTTTGGGCTCCAGCTGCTCTTTCTGCAGGTCATGGGCCTTCTGGGCCTTCACGGCCGATACCAATTGCTCAAAGCTCAAATATCCGTCCTTGATGTCTACGCCCAGGTTCACGTAGGAGGAGAAATTCCGTACGGTGCGGCTGTCATAGAGGGGACGCAAATTCACGGGTACGGACACCTTGAGCACGGAGCGCTTTTTCTCCGAAGGGTCGTTGCGATATTCTTCCTGCAGGGCCCAGAGCATGGCGGCCGTGAGGAGCTCCGTAACCGTGCAGGCAAAGCGCCGGCAGACCGTCTGAATCTGTTCCATCTGTATCACCGCCCTAAGGTCCCGCACAGCGGCGTGGGGGAGTGCATGGCCGCGGATATGGTAGGCGTCCACATTCTGCTCCAGCTGCCCGTGCCGACCGCTGAAGACCGTCTTGAAGCTGTCTTCCACCTCAAAATAGGCCGGCCGAAGCTTCGGATCCAGCACCAGGCGGTTGTAGCGGATGGAGGAACCGTACTTGAGCCGGATGTATTCGCCCGTCAGGGTGAGCAGGAAGCACAGGGAGCCGTTTCCATCGGCCAGGGCATGGAAGACATCCAAGTAAATGGACGCATCTTCCGCGCTAACGCGGTACAGAAGGCCCTTCTGCTCCTTGAAGTCGGGATGCCTGAGCGGAGTCAGCGGCAGGATGGAAGGCGTGGCATTGATACGTTTGAGATACCACCAGAAGGCGCCGGCCTTCAAGGTGCAGCGGAAGGTGGGAATGCGCTCGGAAACCGTTTCCAGGGCCTTTTGAAGAATCTCCTTGTCTACATTTTCGCACAAAGTGACCTTCATTCTATATTGGGAGCAATAATGCTTGGACATGGACGCAGGGTAAATGTTGGCTGCGTTGTCCAGTTTCAGGGTATCGGGAATTGCAGTTGTCATTTCGGTTTATCCTTTTGTTGCTGCAAAATTACCGCATCCCCGCAGGCTGATAAAAGAAATGTCACCCCTGCACGGCAGAAGTGACCAAAAGCCCTATTCTGGGACAAAAAGGCCGATTTTGGGACGAAAATAAGCCCTTGGAGCCGTTCGTCCCTTCGTCCCTACCAGCCCTTGCGGATGTTTTCCGCCATCTCATGGGCCAGCCTGGCGCGGGCCTCGCGGGAGTACCAGGCAATGTGGGGAGAGAAGAGCAGGCGCTCCGGATGCACCAGGTGAAGGAGGGGACTGTCGGCTGAAAGAGGCTCCTTCACATAAACGTCCAGGGCGGCGCCAGCAATACATCCTTCGTCCAGGGCGCGGGCCAGATCGGCCTCTACGGCAATGCCGCCGCGCCCTGTATTCACCAGGTAGGCCGTGGGTTTCATCCGGCAGAGCTCCTTGTAGCCGATGAGCCCGGCCGTCTTCTCATTGTACGGCGCATGGATGGAGATGACATCGGCCTTTTCCAGAAGCTCCTGAAGGGAAACGGAGGGATATTCTTTGCAATGCGAAGTGCCGGAGGTGGAATAATAGATGACCTCCATTCCCATGGCGCGGCCGATGGCAGCCACTTTCCGGCCGATGGCACCCATGCCCACGATGCCCAGTGTTTTCCCCGCCAGTTCCATGAAAGGATGAGCGAAATCCACATGCACGGGATTCTTGCTGTAGGCTCCGCTGGTGACGAAATCTTGGTAATGGAAAGCGCGGCCGGCCAGGTTGAGAATGTGCATCCAGGCCGTCTGGGCCACGGAATCCGTGGAATAGGCCGCCACGTTCCGCACGATGACGCCCCGCTGCTCGCAGAGTTTCACGTCTATGTTGTTGATGCCAGTGCCGGCCTCGCAGATGAGCCGGAGCTTTGGGGCGGCATCCAGGAAGGCCTGATCCACAATTACTTTGTTAAGACAGGCCACATCGGCATCTTTTACCCTTTCACGGGCCTCCTGCGCAGTAGAAGAAGGGTAGCAGACCAGTTCCCCCAGGGCGGCCATTTCTTCCAGGGAGGCGTCTCCCATGGAGATGGAATCTAAAAAGACAATTTTCATGAATACAAAAATAATAGAAAATTTGTATATTTGACGTCACTAATGGCCAGTGTTAAGGAAATATTGGGCCGCATAGACCCTGGGGCCCCTTATTCCATGGTGGTGGAAGCCTCCGTGCGGGATTACTGCGTGCTGGCCCTTCAGTTCCTGAAAGGGGAGGCCGACTTCGCCCGTTACTTTCAGAGCGCCCTTCTCAGCCCCTTCGAGGCCATGGAGAAGGAAGTATCGGCCCGGAGCTGCTCCGCGCAGAGGTATTGCAGCCAGCTTTACAAACCCTCAGAGGAGGCCCGTCTGGCCGATGTCATCGCAGACCTGGCCTTTGCCCAGGCGGAACGGCTTATCCTGGTAACGCCGTCCAACCCCCAGGCCGACGACCGGGAGCGTGCCATGGTGTATATCGTTGCTGTATATACGCTTATGGCCCTGGCGCTCCATGACAGGACGGACTTTGCCGTACTGTTTCTGGAGGCCTGGGCCAATTTCAATGCGTTTGCCAGCGCCCGGGTGATCCGCCGTCATTACGACCGCAGCTGGAACAGCCGCTACGAATCCCTTTTCTATCCGCTGGGCTAATTACTTGGTCTTGATGCTGGCTGCGCCGGATTTATGCTTCTCAATCTGAGGGCAGTCCAGCTGGCGGGCGTCAATATCACCTGCACCGGATACGCTCAGGCTGGCATAGCCCGCCTTACCGGCAAGGTCCACATCGCCGGCACCGCTGATGCTCACATAGAGTTTCTCCACATCCAATCCTTCTGCATCCAGATCTCCGGCACCGCTCACGGAATAAGTGAGGCAGGAGACTTTGATGTCCTTCATTTTGCAGTCGCCGGCGCCGCTGATGGAGACGGTGAGGTCTTCGGCGGAATGGACGCCGGTAATGTCTACATCGGCCGCACCGCTTACTTTCAGGCTTTTAAGGACCTTTGAGCCCACATAGACGTCGAATTCGTCGGCCTTGATCTGGACTCCGTCCTTGGTCTTAATAACCAGCGTAGCGTCTTCCACCTCGAAATCCAGGTAGTCGAACACCTCCGCATTGGCTTTTACCCGAACGTACTCGTCGGTGCTCTGGACATACTTGAGGTCGGCCTGGCCGCTCACCCTGATCTGGTCAAAACCACGGAGGCTATCCAGCAGGCGGTCTTCCACCGGGCCTTTGCAGACGACGCGTTTCCCTCCGCCAAATCCCTGGCCCAGGTTCACGGAGCAAGTGCAGCCGGCTAAAACGGCCACGGTGCTCAGAGCAATCAAAAATCTTTTCATGATACGTTATTGTTTATTGAATATACTTGCATCCAGGCCCAACAGTTCCATCTTCCGAAGGATGGCGGGCACTTCCTTTTCCAGAAATTCGGCCTTCTGGGAAGCCAGTATCTTCTCCCGTGCATCGGCCGATATGAAATAGCCGATTCCGCGTTTGTTGTAGATGATGCCGTCAGCGGTAAGTTTTTCATAGACACGCATGACAGTATTGGGGTTCACCCCTATCTGTGCACCGTACTCGCGGACCGACGGGATGCGCTCATCGGCCTTCAGGGTGCCGGAAAGGATGTTCTCCGAGAACAATTCGGCAATCTGAAGATAGATGGGTTTTTCTCCGTGAAAGTCCATAATTCTAATGCTTTAAGGTTTTGATTCTGTAGAAGATGCCGTAGGCAAGAGCTGCGCTTACGACGGCACCGACTATGCTTGCCCAGGTAAGGCCCTGGCGAATGACTGCTTCTGCTTCCGCAACATCTTCTATGTCAATGGAATAGTTGATTCCCAGGAAGGTAGCCAGCGTGGACCAGACAATGCTGATTCCAAAGACAAGCAGGATGGCCCAGAGAATTTTGTTGCGCTTGAAGCAGATGCCGCAGAGGAGGAAATAGAGGTAATTCACGCAATGCGAAACCAGCAGCGGCAATACAAAAACGCCCAGATTCCAGGTAGTGTTATACTCTACGTTGGTCTCAATCAACGCTTCGTTCATGTCCTTGATACCCTGGGTGATGGAAGTCAGAAGGACTTTTCCGTAGGTGGGATCGGCCAAGCTCAGAATGCCGTCCACGGCGGCATAAGTGCAGAGGAAAGCCACGGGAATCACAAGGAGGGTGATGAGGGTCATGGACAGCCATTTTTCAAAAGCCGATGCCGGAATCATGAGCCAGGCGGCCCCTTTCCTCCGGTCTGTCAAGTATCCGTAGGTGCGAGCCTGATACAATTGCAGCACCACGGCGGAGAGGATGAAAATGACCAGACGTCCCTTGAAACCGGGAGCCTGCCAGACATGATTGAAGGTGGCGTTGAAAGCAATGCCGATAATGTAGTAGATAAGACCCGCCAGGCCAATTACGATGGCGGCCTTCATGTGGTTGCGCCACATCTGGGTGAGGTCGTATTTGAAATAGGTCCAGAAACGCTGGCCGGAGAATACTTCGTTTTTCATAAGGCTACTGGAATAAGGCTTTAACTACATCTTTGTGGGAATGAACGGCGTTGAAGAGAGCCTCCAGATTCACTTTGGACTCCTCGCCGGTGGTGTTGGGATAAACCTGGATGGCACCGGAGGGCGTCTGCTCCAGATAGAGGGACTCCGGATGCAGGGCCGTTCCATAGTCGAAATAAAGCTTTTGGGAGATGGTCTGCAGGCTGGCATTCAGCAGCACGGCCTCCTTGTCCAGGATGATGATGGGGTCGATGATTTCTTCCAGATCCCGAACCTGGTGGGTGGAGATGATGATGGCGCTCTCTTCCGAGGTGTATTTGGTTATGGCCTTGCGGAACTGGGACTTGGAGGGGATGTCCAGGCCGTTGGTGGGCTCGTCCATAAAATAGTGGCGGGCATTGCAGGCCAGGGCGAAGGAAATCCAGGTCTTCTTGAGCTGACCGGCGCTCATGGAATCCATCAGCTGGTCCGGATCCACTTCAAACTCCTTCAGGATAGTAAGAAATTTGTCATAGTCAAAAGTGGGCCAGAGCTTTCCGTGCTCCTTTCCGAATTGGATGGTCGTATTGTGTACAGGAGCCACCTCGTCCGGGAGATAGAATTGTTCTGCCAGCAGGGAAGGAGTGCGGTCAAAGGGGTCTCGGCCGTCCGTGTCAATGGTACCGGTCTTGGGCTTCTTGAGGCCGCAGAGGAGGGTGAGAAGGGTGGTCTTGCCCACGCCGTTTTCTCCCAGGAGGCCGTAGATATTGCCTCCCTTGATCTCCAGGTTGATGTCATTCAACACCTTCTTGGAGCCGTAGCTGAACGATAGGTTTTTAACAGTTATCATAACTTTTACAGTGTATTAGTTCATTAGTACACTGCAAAGGTATAAAGAAAATAATTAAATACCAAAATATTTTTGAAGAAAATTTTGGTGACAGCTAACTGTCAATCACTCAAAGAGTTGTATGATATTTCTCGTTCAAAAATCGAACGAGAAATGTACAGGAAGTAACTGGTAGTCAATTGATTAGTTGTCACTAAAGATGACGCTTGCGCCAGGCCTCGGGGGTGAGTCCCGTATATTCCTTGAAAGAACGGGAGAAATTGCTTCGGTCCAGGATGCCTACCCGCCGGCCGATAAGGGAAACCGGGGTTTCGGGCTCTTCCAGAAGAAGTTTCTTGGCATCTTCCAGCCTCAGGCGGGTGCGCCAAGAGCGGAAATCGGTGCCATCGGCCTTGAAATATCTATATAAGGTGGAGGAGGCCAGGCCTATGCTGGCAGCGGCTTCAGAAACGGAGCGGTGGGGGAGACGGTAGCCCTTTTCTTCCACCCACTTGTCCAGAATGGACCGGATGCGTTCCTTGGACGTGGAAGAAGAAAGAGCCTGCTCTCTGAGGAACAGGCTCTTGAAATGCGCTTTGATGGATTTCTTACCAGCCCAGGACATAGGAGAAGATGAGCGGTGCCACGATGGTGGCGTCGGACTCCACGATGAACTTGGGCGTATCCGGAGCCAGCTTGCCCCAGGTGATTTTCTCGTTGGGGACGGCGCCGGAATAGGAACCGTAGGAAGTGGTGGAATCGGAGATCTGGCAGAAATAGGCCCAGAGGGGAGTGCCTGTCCAGCCCAGGTCCTGCTCCATCATGGGAACGCAGCAGATGGGGAAGTCACCGGCGGTGCCGCCACCAATCTGGAAGAAGCCCACACCGGCGCCCTGGCTGTTCTTCTTGTACCAGTCTACCAGGAACATCATCACTTCCACGCCCTGGATGACCATGTGCGGATCATATTCTCCACGAATCACGTGGGCGGTAAAGATGTTACCGGTGGTGCAGTCTTCCCAGGCGGGGCAGATGATGGGGATGTTCTTCTCGCAGGCGGCTACAACCCAGCTGTCCTTGGGATCGATTTCGTAGTACTGCTCCAGAACGCCGCTGCGGATCATCTGATAGATGAACTCGTAGGGGAGGTATCTCTTTCCTTCTGCCTTGGCCTTGTCCCACACCTCTACCAGGTGCTTTTCCAGGCGGCGGAAAGCTTCTTCTTCGGGGATGCAGGTATCCGTAACGCGGTTGTAGTGGTTGTCCAGCAGTTCCTGTTCCTGCTTGGGGGTGAGGTCACGGTAACCGGGTACGCGATAATAGTGGCTGTGGGCCACCAGGTTCATGATGTCTTCCTCCAGGTTGTTGGCAGAGCAGCAGACGAAGGAGATTTTGTCCTGGCGGATCATTTCTGCCAGGGAAAGGCCCAGTTCGGCGGTGGACATGGCACCGGCCATGGCCAGGAACATTTTACCACCCTTGTTCAGGAGGTCTTCATAAGCCTTGGCGGCGTCTACCAGGGAGGCCGCATTGAAATGACGGTAGTGATGGGTAATGAATTGAGAGATAGGTCCCTTTTCCATTTTTGTTTGTTTTACTTCCGGCGGCGAAGCCAGTCTGTGGCTTCCAACCTCCGGATTCACTGCAAAATTAGGAAAAAAAGACGAGAAACGCTATATTTGCAAATAATGTTCAGACTACTTTTATTATCATTCATCCAGTCGGTGCTCATGTGCAGCGCGCAGTCGCTCTTCAAGGTAGCGGCCAATCACATGGACCCTTTTTCCTGGACCTGGGGCTTCTTCCGAGGCAGCGTGCTCTGCAACTGGTGGCTGCTGGCCGCCGGCGTCTGTGGCATTGCAGGCGTTATTGAATGGATGTACATGCTCAAGAGTTATCCCTTCAGCCAGGTGTATCCGCTTTCTTCCATGAGCTTCCTGCTGGGCATGTTCATCGCCATCATCTTCTTCAAGGAGACGGTGGTGTGGCAGCAATGGGTGGGCGTTTTCCTCATCATGCTGGGCTGCGGCCTCATCGCCCGATAAGACCTTCTATCCTCCGATAAATTCGCGAAGGAGGGAAGTGGCGGGGATTTCCTTGTCCGGAACGGGCGTGAAATAGTGGATGAATTTGAGGAGCCGATGGGCCTCCGCATATTCCGCACAGTTCTGGGGAACGCTCCGAAGGATGGGCTCCGCATGGTTCTTCAGCACCGCGAACTCGATGAGATAGGCGCTGTTGAACATGACATCGGCCATTTCCTGATAGGGATAGATCCACTTGGTTTCCGCATCCAGCACGTTCTGCCAGTTGGAGATGGATTCGCGGGCGGTGAAGGAGCCGGCGTTGTAGTCTCTTACGATACGGCGCAGCAGGCGGTTGTCGCTGGTGGGAATGCTGTTGTGGTCGTCCAGGAGGGTTCCGGTGAGGGTGTTGATGAAAATCCGGAATTTGGCGCTTTCGGGAATCTTGCTGGTGAGCGCAGGGTTCAGGGCATGGATTCCTTCGATAAGGAGGATGCGGCCTTCTCCCAGCTTGAGCTTCTTGCCGTTGTATTCCCTGAGGCCCGTCACGAAGTTGTATTCCGGAACGGAGACTTCCTCTCCGGCGATCAGTTTCATGATATCGGCCTCCATGAGGTCGTGGTCCACCGTGTCAAAATTGTCGAAATCGTAGGAGCCGTCCGGGAACTTGGGGGTTTCCACCCGGTTCACGAAATAGTCGTCCGTACTCATGGACATGGGGTGCAGTCCGCAGGCCTTGAGCTGGACGGACAGCCGCTTGCAGAAGGTGGTTTTACCCGAAGAGGAGGGGCCGGTGATAAGGACAACCTGAAGGGGATTTTCGCTGTGGTAGCGACGGTCAATCTCCTCCGCAATCTGGACGATTTTCTTCTCCTGCAGGGCTTCCGCTATCTGGATAAGTTCGCTGGCGCGTCCGTTCAGGAAGGCCTCGTTCACGTCTCCCACGGTGCTCAGGCCCATGATGATGTTCCAGCGGAGGGCTTCCTTGAACATCTCGAAGGTCTTGGGCTGGTCCACAAATTCTTCCACCCGGGAAGGGTCTTTGTGAGACGGTCCTCTGAGCAGGAGTCCGTCATGGTAAGGCTGGATGGCCCAGACGGTGAGATAACCGGTGGAAGGAACCAGTTTCCCGTAGAAATAGTCGGCCGTTTCTCCCAGGGTGTAATAGTCCGTATAGGCTTCCCCGCTGGTCTGGAGCAGGCGCACCTTGTCTTCGAAACCGGCCTTGCGGAACTCCTTGATGGCCCTTTCCGTCTGCACGTCATACCGGTGGAAGGGGAGGTCCTTGCCCACCAGGTCCTTCATCCGGATTTCCAGCTTCAGGATATCCTCGGGCGTGATCTCCGTATCATCGGCCTTGCGGATATGGCAGAAATAACCGTTGGAGATGGGGTGCTCTATGTAGAGCTTGCTGCCGGGGAAGAGGTCACAGGCCGATTTGTACAGCAGAAAATAAAGCGAGCGGCAGTAAACTCTCATGCCGCTCGACTCACGGACATCTATGAATTCGATGTCCTTATTCTGGTAGACCTTGAACTTGAGTCCCTGGGACACGTTGTTCACCTTGGCCGATACGATGGGATAGGGAGACTTGCAGTCGAACTCCGAGAGCATCTGGGCAAGGGAGGTGCCTTCCGGGAAACGTTTGTTTTCTTTGGTGTTTTTGCAATAGACCTGGACCATGGGGTAAGTTTTGGACGCAAATTTACGAAATTAGACGCTATTTCACAACTGAACTTGCTGTTTTTCCAGATAGTCCACTACGTCTTTCACCGTTTCGAATTTGGCCAGGGCCTGGTCCGGAATCACAATCCCGTACTGGTCCTCGATGCGCATGAGCAGTTGAAGGATGTCCAGGGAATCGGCCCCCAGGTCTTTCTTGATTAGGGATTCCGGAGTAATCCGGGAAGGATCCAGGCGAAGCTGCTTGGCCAGGATGGTTTGTACTTTTTCAAACATAGTTAGTCTTCGTAATGTTCGTATTTGGCAATTTCTTTTTCAATTTGGGTCGATAAGCCGGAAACCTCCATCCGATAGGCTTGTTCGATGCATTTTTCCACCGCCACGGCGTTGGAGGAGCCATGTCCCTTCACCACCACCTTGGCGGTGCCCAGGAGCACGCTTCCGCCATAGTTCTGATAGTTCATGAACTCTTTTTCCTCCTTGAACATCCGTTTCATCAGGAGGGCGCCCATCTTGTACAGGGAGCGGCTGTAGATATCTTTTTTAATCTTCTTGAGGAGTTCCAGCGCCGTGCCTTCGGTGGTTTTCACCAGCACGTTGCCGCTGAATCCGTCGGCCACCACCACATCGTATTTTCCGCTCAGAAGGTCCCGGCTTTCCATGTTTCCCACGAAGTTGAGCCCCTCCGTCTGCCGGAGCAAGGGATAGGCCTCCTGCCGGACGGTATCTCCCTTTTCGGCCTCCAAACCCACGTTCAAAAGGGCCACGCGCGGGTTTTTCACGCCATACACATTCTCCATGTACAGGGAAGCCATGATGGCGAACTGACGCAGATGGGCCGATGTCACTTCCACATTGGCGCCGCTGTCGCAAATGCCCACCAGGCCGCCATTCATAGTGGGAAGGAGGGGGCAGAAGGCCGGCCGGATAACGCCGGGGATGCGTCCCAGGCGTACCAGAGCGCCCGTCACCAGGGCTCCGGTGGAGCCGGTGGAAACCAGGGCGGCCACGTCGTCGCTGTCCCGGAGCAGGATGATGCCCTTCATCATGGAGGAATTGCGTTTGAGCCGCACCACATCGGTGGGCTTCTCGTCGCAGCCAATCACTTCCGGCGCATGGATAATCTCCACGCGGGAGACATCATAATCCTTTCCCTCCAGCTGACCCTTCAGGACGGTCTCATCTCCCAAAAGGCCGATTTTCAGGTCAGGATTGGCCGCAAGGGCCTTCAGAGCACCCTCTACAGGCGCCTCGGGGCAATGGTCTCCGCCGAAACAGTCTACTAAGATCTTAATCATAGGCTTTTCACGTAAGAGCGGAACCGTTTGCACTCTTCACGCTTGAAGCGGTGCCACTGGTTCAGGATGGCGTAATTGTCTTCCAGGTTCAGGTTGGTATCGGCCCAGCGGAGGCGGGGATTGTCCCGGAGCATCTTCATGATGGCCAGGGAAAGGGCGCCGGAGATGCCCCTGTTCAGGTATTCGGGGTCCACTCCCACCAGGCAGAGATCCAGGATGTCCGGGTTCTTGATGCAGTCCAGCAGGTTCAGAAGCGTGGAAGGAAGGAGCTTTCCGCGGGTCCCTACCAGCGCACGGCTGAGGGAAGGGAAAGCCAGGCCGAAGCATACGATCTTCTCATTCTCATCCAGGATGACGGCCGTATATTGGGGGCTGATGACCAGGGAGAAATTGTCCAGCACCAGTTTCCGCATGCCGGGGGTGAAGGGCACGGTCCCGTACAAGCCTTCATAGGAGCGGTCAATGAGGTCAAACATGCCGTCGGCGTATTTTTTCAACAGCTGACGGCCGTTTTTGGCTGTCCCGTAATGCAGCTTGTAACGCTTGAAGATAAAATTTATCAACTGCTCCAGCTCTTCCAGGGTCTCTGCATCGCGTGCACCGTAAAGGCGGCTGGCCGTCCAGTCAATTTCTTTTTGGAAGCCCAGGGCCTCCACATGGTCCTTGTAGTAGGCGTAATTGTAGTTCTGCTCAAAGGTGGAGGGCTGGTCAAAGCCTTCCACCAGCATGCCTTCGCGCTCCAGGTCGGAATAATTGAGAGGGCCCACCAGCGTGTCCATGCCTTTTTCCTGCGCCCATTTTTCTACGGCGGCAAACAGGGCGCGGGACACTTCCAGCTTGTCTATGGCGTCAAAACGGCAGAAACGGCAGCGCTTCTCCCCGTTCTTGGCATTGGCATCCTTCTGGATGATGCCCTGGATGCGGCCCACCATGACGCCGTCTTCATAGGCGTTGAAAAAGACGGAATCGCAGCTGCTCCGGTACACATAGTCTTCCCGGAACATCTTCTTCTCGTCTCCATAAAGCGGAGGGACATAGCAGCCATTGCCCTGGTACAGATCCAGCGCGAAGTTTAGGAACTCCTTCTGCTGCTTTACAGTTGCAACCTCTTTGACTTCTATCATATTAACGGTGCTTGGCGTGGAAGCAGACGCCCACGCCGTTGGGGCCGCAATGGCTGCCGGCGGTGGGGTTCACGTCCACATAGACAAGATTCTGTTTCCCGTATTTCTCCTCGATGAGACGGCCCAGTTCATGGGCAATCTCCGGAGCGTCGGAATGGCCGATACAGATGCGGTGGTTCTGGAGGTCGTCTCCCAGTTCACCCACCTTATTCAGAAGGAAGTCGATGGCCTTGGGACGTCCCTTGGCGGTGCCCACGGAAATCATCTTGCCCTCCTGGCTCATGTGGATGAGGGGACGCACGCCGATCAGGGTGCCCATGGTGGCCGCAAGGCCTCCCACACGGCCGCTACGGCGGAAGAACTTGAGGTCATCGGCAAAGAAATACATGGCGAAGTGGTCCACCTCGTCGGCCGCCCAGGCCAGGATTTCGTCCAGGGTCTTGCCGGCCTTCACCAGGTCTCCCACCTCACGCACGATGGCGTAGCTGATGGTGGTGATGCCCTTGGTGTCAATCTCCTCAAAACGGGCGGCCGGGTACTTCTCCCTGAGTTCGGCAACCGCCTGGTCCATGGCGTCGAAGGTATTGGTCATGGCGCGGGAGAAGTGGACATAAAGAATCTGGTTTCCGGCGGCAAAGTCCTTCTCGAAGAACTGGATGTACTGCTCCTTGGAGATGGCGCTGGTGGTGGGCAATACGCCGCCACGGAGCCTGTCATAGAAGGCATGCGCGTCGAAGGTCTCGAAATCCACGTAAGGATAGGTGGTCTGCGCCTCGATGCTGTAAGGCATGGAGATGAGGCTGTAACCGTATTCCGCCGCCAGCGAAGGGGTGATGTCGGTATCGGTGTCCGTGTATAATTTTAACATAGCACTAAGATATAATCGTAAACAGGTTGTTTTCCGTCTATCAGGATGACCTCCGACAGGGGAGAGGCCTTCTGAAGGGTTTCCTGCAAGCTGTGGGCTTCCTCCGGGGGAACGCCTTCTCCCTGCAGCAGGATAGCGATGTCGGCCGATGCGGCATCCAACTTGGCGGCAAGCGCCTTCAAGGTCTCTTCGCGGGAAGGGCTGCTGCAGAGGATGTCTTTTCCACTGAAACCGATGTAATCTCCCTCGCGGGCTTCGGCCGTGGTGCGGATGGCCTTGGAGACGGAGCCGGTGGTGACGGAGGCCGCGGCTTCCTCCAGGCTGGGCAGAAGCTCTTCCAAAGGAAGGTCCGGCTGGAGATTTGCCATGGCGTAATAGCCTTCTCCCAGCGTTTTGGTGGGAACCACCTCCACGCGGGCGTCTTTATAGAGCCCGGCTGCCTGGCGGGCTGTCAGGAGGATGTTGCTGTTGTTGGGGAAGACCAGGATGGTCTGGGCCTGTACGGCCTTGAAGGCCTCCAGGAAACTTTCCACGGAGGGGTTCATGGTCTGACCGCCCCGGATGACGGCATCGGCCCCCATTTCCCGGAAAGTGGCTTCCAGGCCTTCTCCGGCGGCAACCGTCACGATGCCAAGGGCTTTTGCGTTTCTCTTGAAGCGCTGGTCCATGTGGTTCTCATGGTGCTGGAGCGTCATGTTCTCCACCTTGACGGTAAGGTATTCGCCCCACTGCCGGCACTTGGAAAGCACCGCGCCGGGGTCTTTGGTGTGGACGTGTACCTTCACGATGGAACCGTCGCGGAAAAAGACCAGGGAATCTCCCTGTGTGGCCAGCCAGGCCGATATGACGCTCTCGTCAAAATGCTCCAGATCCACTTTGGAGCGCTGGAGCCGCAGGAGGAATTCCGTGCAATAGCCGAATTCCAGCTCGCTGTCTTCCGTGAAGGCATTGAAATCAATGGATGCCCGAACGGGGCCGGGCATGACCGGGGCTTCATTCCCGGGCAGACCATTTCCGTCATTCCCGGCCTCGACCGGGAATCTGCCTTTCAGGGCATCCCTCATGCCTTCTGCAATGGAAAGGAGCCCGGCTCCGCCGCTGTCCACCACGCCGGCCTTTTTGAGCACGTCCAAAAGCTCCGGCGTATGCTGCAGGGAAAGGTCCATGCCGGCTATCATCAGGTCCATGTATTCTTCCAGGGAAGAGGAGCCTTCGGCGGCGGCAACGCCTTCCCGGAGCACCGTGAGGATGGTTCCTTCCACCGGCTGGGAAACCGCGCCGTAGGCTTCTTTCACAGCGGCTTCCATCGCTTTCCCGAAGGCCTGGACATCGGCCTCGTCAAGGCCCGTGAAAGCCTTGCCCATGCCGGCGAAGATGCGGGAAAGGATAACTCCGGAATTACCCCGGGCCCCCAGCAGCATGCCGCCGGAAACCGCTGCGGCCATTTCTCCCAGGCTTTCCCCGGAGGCATGGGTACCGGCCTCGATGGTCATGTACATATTGTCTCCGGTGTCTCCGTCCGGAATGGGAAACACATTGAGGTCGTTAATCTCCTGGCGGTTCTCTGCCAGGCGGGCGGCTCCGCCCCTGATCAGGTTCAGGTATAGTCTGGCGTTCAGGTTCATTCGAGGTTTTCAGGAATGCGGAATCCGCGGCGGAAGAAAGGAATCTTGCACAGCTTGCGGAAAATCCAGGGCTGAAGGGAATAGGTTATCAGGATGGTGGACGCCATTCCAATGAGCGTGATAAGGCCGATGGAATGGATGGCCGGATGGCGGGCGAAGATGAGGGAGAAGGTGACCACAGCCAGGATGAGGGCACTGTAGAAGATGGCCACCTTGTGGAATTTAAGCACCTTGTTCTCTCCCTTGCGGGCTTCGGAGAGCAGACCCTCCATCACAAAGATGCTGTAATCCACGCCGATACCGTAAATGAAGGTGGAGATAACAATATTGATCAGGTTGAATTCCAGGCCGAAGAGGGCCATGTATCCCTGCATCACATACCAGCTCACGAACATAGGGAAGAAGGCCACCAGGGCTATCCAGATGTTGCGGAAGCTGAATAGGAGCACCAGCAGCACGAAGATACTGGAAATCCACAGGGTGGTATCGAAATCGTCATGCACAATCTCCACCATGTCCCGGCAATAATAGAAGGGATTCAGCACGAAGACATGGTCCGTGGAGGTGAGCTGCTTGTACAGGGGTGCAGTGACTTCCTTGTCATAGGACACATCCGTGAACACCATGTATCGGCCACTTTCCTGCTTCTCTACATAATTGGAGAGGAGGCCGGCCGGCACGATGCCGGATTTAATGAGGTCTCCGGGTTCGTATTTGCCGCGGATGAAGCCCAGGAAGGGGTCGTAGAAGCCCGCAGGAAGGCCATACTGACGCTCGGCCTCGGCCAGGCGGAGCCTTACGTCCCGCACCTTGGAGCGTGTCCAATAGGCATTCCAGGCATCTATGCGCTGCTGCTGTTTGGCGGTGGAATGCAGAAGGAGTTTGCCAATGGGAGCATAGGAATGAACCAGTCCCTCCTCCTTCAGGGAATCCAGCACATGGATGAAGCCCTCGTTGTATTCCAGCGCCTTGTCCAGGTTGTCCTGGTCCCAGGCCGCAAAGAACTCATGCATGTAGCCGTCGTTGTTCTTGCGGTTGTACAAGTCCTGGCTTTCCCGCAGGGTGGCATTGTCGTAGTCCAGGTTATTGAGGTCGCTGTCAAACTTCACGCGGGGGCTCATGACCACACCTACGAGGATGAGGACCACCATGGTGCCGATGACCCAGGGATTGCGGTCCCAGGGCAGGCTGTTGATTTTTTCCACCAGCGGGAAGCCGTGCGTGCGCTTGAAGCGGATCTGGGAAGGGCGCAGGAAATGGGGAAGGAACACCAGTACGAAGAAGGTGTTGCCGATGAGGGCGAAGGTGGCAAAGAGACCGAAATCCCTCAGCAGCTCGCTTTCCGTGAACAGGAGGCCCAGGAAGGCGCCGATGGTGGTGAGGCAGCCCAGGAAGATGGGCGTGGACTCTTCCCGGAGCGTCTGTTCCGCATCCCCCCTGTAATAATAGTGGATGAGCAGGTGCAGGCAGTAGCTGATGGCTACACCCATGACCACGGCACTGAGTCCCAGCGCCATCAGGGACATGACGCCCTTGAGCCAGTACATGCAGGCCAGGGCAAAGAGGGAGCCATATACCACAGGGACCACCTGCTGCCAGATATAGGAGAGATGATGGAAGCTCAACATCATGATAACCAGGATAATGAGCAGGGACAGGCCGATGGTCCATATCAGGTCTTTCTTGATGGTGCCGGCATTGGATACGCTGCCATGGGGATTTCCGTGCATCATGATGCGCACATCAGGGTTCTGGGCCTCAAGTTCGGCCGCCACCTTATCAAGCATGGCAATCATGCGGGTGGCCTCCCCGGAATTGGTGTAGGCGAAACCGGGGGTGAGAAAGCCCAGGGCTACGGTTTTGTCCGGGCAGAAAAGGTGGCCGTCCTCCATGGCGAAACCGCCCATGTTGCTGTCTGCGAACAAATCCTGGAACAGGGCGTTCCTCAGGCCCAGCGGATCCATGCTGGCCAGCTGGGAGTCGTCTCCGGTCTCATCTTCCATGACCAGCTGGTAGTTGGCCTCCATCTGCTCTGCGAAGGCTTCCGGTTCCAGGGCGGCGTCAATGTACTTGTACCAGGCCGTATCAATGAATGTGGGCAGGTGCGTGAGGCCGAAATCCATCGCTTCCATGGCGGTGTCTATACTGAGCCCGGCCAGCGCCCCCGTCAGGTAATGCGTGGCACTGTCCCTTTCCATCACGGCGTCGCAGAACTGCTCTGCCACCTGCCCCAGTTTCTTGGAGGGGACCGGATTCAACGTATCCCGTGAAGTGACCTGGACAAAGATTTTGTCAATGAGGCCGATATCACTGAACGCCAGTTCGTTGGAGGTAGAGGAGCGGGGGAGGAGCTTGACAATGTCCTCTTCCAGCTGGATCTTGGAACCGAACCAGGCAAAGACAGCCGTAGAAGCTATCAGAAGGGTATACAACAGGGCCTTGCGGTCTTTGAAGAAATGATATACGGGCAGAAAGATTCTGTGCATAAGCTTTGGTTTGTTAAAACTTGCAAATATACACATTTTCAGGGAATAATCCTCTATCTTTGCACCTGTAACTGCACGGCCAGCGTGGGAGACGGCTCTTTCTGTACCCTTAGCATGTAGCCGCCCCGCAAATATGCTTTCAAAGTCCATTTCCCCAGGCGGAGTTTGTAGCCTGCCATTCCTTGTAGGGACAGTCCCTTTCCCGAATAGGCCGGAACGGAGAAATTCCCCGGGGCATCCCGTTCATAGACATAGATACGGTCGTCCCAGTTTGCGATGGAAAAGCCGCAGAAACGCAGATAGGCCTGCAGGGAGGACCCTTTATAACCGCCTTCCAGATAGGATAGGAAGCCCCAATCCTTGCAGTGGACGCCCTCTGCCCGGAAGACGGACAGCCAGGGGCCATAGGCAAATTGCAGGCTTCCCCTGACAGAAAGCCGGGAGGGTTCGTAGTTCCGGTAGCGCTCCGTCACTTTGAGTTCCCCCTTCCAGGCCGATGCAAATTGCCAGCTGCCCGTCAGATAGGCCCTGACTTGATGGCGGCGCGGGTCCACTCCGGGGCGGGGCAGCAGGGAAGCGTCCACCGTCAAAGAAAGGTTCCAGGCCGGAACGGAACTGCCGAATCCGCTTTGACCGGCCAGGGATACCCATCGGCCGCTTTTGAGGGAATAGCCGGCGGCCAGGGCATATTCTCCGTTCTTCTTCCCGCTGAAGCGGCTGGGGATAACGCGGGCCTGGAGGGCCCATTTTCCGTTTTCTCCCGCTCTGCTTCTTAAGGAAAGCTTTCCGGCCGGCATCCCGTGCCGGAGGGCGGCTTCGGCCCCCAAGTCCCAGCCCCGAAGATTCGCCCGGCCGGACAGGGAAACACTCCAGCCATCGGCCTGTGACCAGCCCGCCATCGCGCCCACCTGGCCATATCGGCCCAGATATTCGCCATGAAGTCCGAATACTTTTTTGAGCGTCCCGAAGGCGGAGACCCGCCAGCCGGTACCCTCATATTCTGCCGCCAGGCCCCTGTGAACATCGGCCGATGAATAGGACCAGACGGGGGAGAGGCCGGTCGGGCGCTTGAAAAAGGCATCCACCGTGCCCAGGCTTTCCATGGAGAAGCCGCTCCAGAAGCAGAGGCCTTCCCCGTAGCGGGCATTGAAATCTCCGATGATCAGACGCACCGGGCCGCCGGACCACTCCGCATGGGCCGTCCAGTCCGGCGCCCGCCAGGCTCCTCCCACCCTCCAGGTGTCCGTGCCTGTTTTGGCCTTGAGGCCGAAATTTTTGAGCATTCCCCGAAGGATAGCCTCGGAGCGGACTTTAACCGTATCCGTAACTCCGGGAAGGCGGCGGGATTCCAGGGAAAGGAAAGGCCGGAGGATGTTCACCGTTTCCCGGTCAAAACCATCCACCAGGGCCAGCTCTTCCCAGGAAAGGATGTCTCCGTAGGAAGCCCTGTATCGGCCTATCGAGGCTATCTGGGAATCTGTCAGAAGGCCGGGACGGAGCCTCCCGGAATTGATTTTAAGCTTTCCTGTCCACTCCAGACGCCGGATCCACTCCTCATCCACTTCTTCCTCGGACGCGGCGCCGGTCAGAAAAAGCGCCGCCCGGAGCACCGACTCTTCCTGTGCACTGGATAAAGCCGGTAAACATGCCATCAGAATTGCCAGAATCCATTTTCTCATGGCCGCAAGATAAACAGACAGAGGCGAAAAAAACAGAATCGTAAGATAAATTGTGTTGTTTCACATGCTTTTTGTGTGTTTTTTACTAATTTTGCAGCAAAATAAATTCAAGAATCGATGGAAAACAAAGTCAAGCTTCACGACAAAACCTTCAAACTCTTTATCCCCAACGAGCAAATTGAAAAGGCCATCGATGCTGTGGCAGAGCGGCTCAATCAAGATTATGCCCAGGCCACCGACGAAGATCCCGTCATCCTTCTGTGCACGCTGAACGGCGCCGTCATCTTTGCCGCGGAACTGCTCAAACGCCTGAATTTCCCCCTGGAGCTGAAAGCCTGCAAGCTCTCTTCCTATGAGGGAACCCAGTCCACCGGCGTGGTGAAGACGGAAGTGCCGCTGCCGGCCCATCTGGAAGGGAAGCGGGTCCTCATTGTGGAAGACATTGTGGATACGGGCAACACCATCGTGGCCATGACGCAGCTCCTGAAGGAGCGAAAGGTGAAGGACGCCCGCGTGTGCACCCTGCTGCTGAAAAAAGAGGTGTACAAGAAGGATGTGAAGCTGGACTATGTGGCCATGGAGATTCCCAACCGCTTCATCGTGGGCTTCGGCCTGGATTACGACGAGCTGGGCCGCAATATCAAGGACATTTACGTACTGGACGAATAATATGAAATACTACGTGCTATTTGGTCCTCCCGGTGCAGGTAAGGGCACCCAGGCCGGCGCCATGGTGGAGCGCTTCAACCTTTGCCACCTTTCCACCGGAGAACTCCTCCGCAGCGAGATTGCCGCCGGAACGCCCCTGGGGCTCCAGGCCAAAGCACTCATAGAGGCCGGCAACCTGGTGCCGGACTCCGTGGTGGAAGGTATGATAGAGGATAAGTTCCGCTCCGTGAAAGGCGTGGACGGCTTCCTGCTGGACGGCTTCCCCCGTACGCTGGCCCAGGCGGATGCCTTGGATGCCATCCTGGCCAAGAACGGCGAGCAGGTGACGGCCTGCGTTTCCATCATGATTCCCGACGCCCTCATCCATGAGCGGATCGCCCACCGGGCCCAGATTGAAGGAAGGGCCGACGATGCCCGCCCCGAAGTGGTGGAGAACCGCATCAAGACGTATCACGACAAGACGGAACCCCTGATTGAGTTCTACAGGAAGGCCGGCAAATACAACGAGATTGACGGCGTTGGCACCATCGAGGAAGTAAGGGAGAGAATCTTCTCCGCTATGGACAGGTTCTGATTAGCGTTTTCCCACTTTCAGGCGCTGGCCCACGGCAATCCGGTCGCTCTTGAGATTGTTCCAGCTCTTGAGCTGGCGGACGTTGGTGTGATACTTCCGGGCAATCTTGCCCAGATTGTCCCCGGACTTGACCTTGTAATAGACCCACTGCGCCTTTCCGCTTGCGGAGGGGCGTGTAGCTACTTTCTGCCCGTTCACGGATTCCCGCCCGTCCTCTATGCTGGTGGCAAAGAGGACATCGGCCTTGTAGCGGTAAATGCTGTCCTGCATATCCAGGAAGGCCGACGTGTAGTTGAAGGGAAGGCGGATGACCTCGTCTGAATGGGCTCCGGGCACAATATCCTTGTAGTACATGGGATTGAGGTCCCGCACGTCGTCCAGGGGAATGCCCAGGACCTCGCTTATCTGGCGGAAGTGCAGGTTCTTGTGCACATGGAAGGTGTCCACGTAGGAGGGAACGGCCGTAGGAGCGGGGGTGAGGCCATACTCATTGGCATAGCGGAAGGCATACATGGCCCCTACCATGGCCGGAACGTAGCCGCGCGTCTCCCGGGGGAGGTACTCGTAAATGCTCCAGAAATCCCTGCGGCCGCCGGCCCGCTTGATGGCCTTGTTCACATTGCCGGAGCCGCAGTTGTAGGAGGAAATGGCCAGGGACCAGTCTCCGAAGATGCGGTAGGCGTCCTTGAAATAGCGGGCGGCCGCATCCATGGAGGCCAGGGGATCCATGCGCTCGTCGGCATAGGAATCTATCCGGAGGCCGTAGCTGAGGGCCGTGCGGTACATGAACTGCCACATGCCCATGGCGCCCACGCGGGATTGAGCCCGGGGGTTGAAGGCGCTTTCTATGATGGCTACATACTTGAGTTCCAGGGGGATGTCGTAGCGGCGGAAGGTTTCCTCAATAAGCGGGAAATAGTATTCGGAGAGGCCCATCATCTCCGACATCTTGGTGGGCATCTTCTCCGAATACAGCACCATGTAGTTTTTCACCGTCTCGTTGAAGGGGAGGGTGATGAAGGAATTCATCTCCTCCAGACGGCGCATGAGGACACTGTCGGGGACATTGGTGGAGAACACCACGGAATCCATGTTGTACTGCTCCCGGCCCGGGATGCGGGACTGACGGTGCATGTACCACTGGCTCAGGAGGGTGTCCGTACTCTCGGAGGTATAGTCCTCCAGGCCGGCCGACACTTTGTTCTCGTTCTCTCCGGAAAGCTCTTCCTCTATGTATTCCCGGTCTACGGCGTCCGTCTTGTAGGCAGCCACCTCGGCCTCCAAAGCGGCAATGCGCTCAAGCATCTGCTGATTTTCAGTTTCAAGCTGCTTGCGGCTCTTGCGCTGGGCATCGGCCGGAAGAAGAAAAACAAGGAGGGAAAGGCTTATGAGGATGATTTTTTTCATACACTAAAATTTAAAGCCGACGGAGAGGCCCACCGCCGGGGGCGCCATGGCGTAACTGTCAAGAGGCTGGATGGAAGGCTGCACCTTCATGGAGATTTCATCCGTGACCTCGAAATCCTGCATGTAGGCAAATACGTTGGCGTCAATGACTTGAAGCAGATAGGAAACGGCCAGCGCCAGGATGGAATAGTCCCTGAGGCGCCGGAAGGAATCCCGGTAATACTTGGCATTCTCTGCACTCTGCGGGGGGGCGGACATTCCTTCTACGGTGCTGTTGGCCTGGTCGTACGTCCACTTCCAGCGCATATACTGGGCCTGGTTGTCTATTATAAAGTGGATACTGCCGGCCATCAGGCCCCAATAGATGGGCACTTTCCAGAACTCTCCGTTGTAGACCTGTCCCATGCCGGGCAGAAGGAGGGAGAAGACGGTGGCCTTGCCCGGGTCCGGTTTCCGGTTTCCCTTGTAGGAGACCACGCCGTCCATGATGGACCCCCACCAGACCAGACCGGCCCCTATATAGGAAAGGGTACTGTAGGTCTTGTATTTGGTGTCCTGGGTGGTGTTGTAAAGCTGATTGAAGCGGATGCCGCCATAGATGCCGGCACCTATTCCGCCATAGATGATGGGAAGTTTCCAGTACTGCTTGTGGTAAATCTGGTTGCCGCCTATGAATACGGCCGATCCGATGGACAGGTTCTTGAGCGAGGCCGTGTTCTTATGGGCCAGGCCGCCGAAGAACTCCCGGAAGCTGAAGAGGGAACTGGTGTCCGTCTTGGTCTTTTCCGTGGTGTCCGCGTAGGTTTGGGTAAAGGCGTCCCGTTTGAATTGGTCGTCCCTGTATTGCGCCCGCAGGGGAAGCATGAAAACCATGCATCCGGTAGCCAGCGCTATGAGTCTTTTCAGGCTCATCTCTGCTCCAGGGCCCTGAGGAACTGCTCCATCTGGGCGTCGGATTCGAACTTGATGGTAAGGGTGCCCTTCCCTTCCCGGGTGCGGCGGAGGGAGAGATTGTCCCCGAAGTATTTGCCCACGTTTTCCAGGAGCTTGTAGTACATCTCCGGAAGGGCGCCGGGGTCTTCCTTGGGCGCGGCCGGCTTCTTGTCCAGGGACTTGATTTTCTCTTCCAGCTGACGCACGGAGAGACCGCCCTTGACAATGAGGTCGCAGAGCATTTCCTGGGCGGCAGGGTCTTCCACGCCCAGCAGCACCTTGGCATGTCCCACGCTCAGAAGGCCCACCTTGAGGTCGTGCTGGACCTTGGCGGGCAGTTTCAGAAGACGCAGCTGGTTGGCAACGGAAGCCCTTTTCTTGCCCACACGGTCTGCCATCTGCTCCTGGGTGAGGTTGCACTCCTCCATGAGGCGCTGATAGCTCATGGCCACCTCGATAGGGTCCAGGTTTTCCCGCTGGATATTCTCCACGATGGCCATCTCCAGCATGCCCTGCTCGGAAGCGTCCCGGATGTAGGCGGGAACCATTTCCATACCGGCCATGATGGAGGCGCGGTAGCGGCGCTCACCGCTGATGATCTGATATTTCTCTCCCTTCCGGCGCACCGTGATGGGCTGGATGAGGCCGAAGGTGCGGATGGACTCCGAGAGTTCCTGCATGGCATCGGCGTCGAAACTCATTCTGGGCTGGTAGGGATTGGGCTCGATGAGGTTCACCGGGATGCGGAGCACGTCCGAAGTGTCCTTGGGCTGGACGGCGGTCTCGGTGACCACCTGTTTGTTGATGTATCCTACGGGTTTGCGGAGTTCGGAGAGGTCTTCTCCTCCCAGGAGGGCACCCAGGCCCTTTCCCAGGCGGGACGGATTATTCGCCATCTTTATTCTTGTCTAAAACTTCTTTTGCCAGATTGAGGTAATTGGAGGTACCGTTGTTCATCACGTCGTACAGGATGATGGGCTTTCCGTAGCTGGGAGCCTCGCTCAGGCGGATGCTGCGCTGGATGACGGTATTGAACACCATGTCCTTGAAGTGGTCCCGGAGCTGGGCCACCACCTGGTTGTGCACTTTGGTGCGGCCGTCGAACATGGTTACCACGAAGCCTTCAATGGTAAGGCCCGGATTGATGCCGTTCTGCACCAGGCGGATGGTCTGGATGAGTTTGGCCAGGCCTTCCAGGGCGAAGAACTCCGGCTGGACGGGAATCATGACGGAATCCGCCGCGGTGAGGCAGTTCACGGTGATGAGTCCGAGGGAAGGGGAGCAATCTATGATAATATAGTCGTACCGGTCTTTGATGGGAGCCAGGGCCTTCTTGAGGATGGACTCGCGCTCCGGGGTTTCCAGCAACTCGATTTCCGCTCCCACCAGGTTGATGTGGGAGGGAATCATGTGCAGCTTGGGAAGCTCCGTCTGGATGAGGGCGTCCGTAGCGGCAATCTTGCCGATCAGAATCTCATACAGCGTGCGGTGCTGCTCGTTCTCCGGGTCGAAGTTGAGACCGGAGGTGGTATTGGCCTGAGGATCAGCGTCTATTACCAGGACATTCTTCTCCAGTGCAGCCAGCGAGGCGGCCAGGTTGATGGCTGTGGTGGTTTTGCCTACACCGCCTTTCTGATTGGCTATAGCAATGATTTTTCCCATATTTGAGCTATTTTTCTAACTTCTTTAAGTCTACAAAAATAGGTAAAAAAAACGGCATCCCCAACAATTGTTCCACAAAGTTCCACATTGGATTTGCGGGAATAATTTCGTATCTTTGAAAGATTTTATGGCAGAGCCGTGTTTCATACAGGTCATTTTACCGCTCAAGCTGGAGTGGGAACCTTATTACCGCGTTCCGGAGGGAATGCAAGTAAAGTTTGGTGACCGTGTCCGGGTTCTGTTTGCCGGGGCCTTTTATGTTGGCTGTGTAAGCGCAGCGGGCATCCGGCCCGGCCTGACTCCGGAGAAAATCCAGCCTGTGGAAGGCGTGGAAGACAAGTTGCCGGCCATCTCGGAGCAAGAGATTCTTTTCTGGAGAACCCTTTCCCAATACTATCTGTGCACCATCGGGGAAGTCTACAAAGCGGCCTATCCTGCCATGAAAAACCACGGTTCCCGGCTCAAGGCGGCGGATCGTGCAGAACTGCCCGGTCCCCGGACAGAAGAGCCGGATAAAAACCTGCTTCCGCAGATTCGTGAGGGTCTTCAGAGCGGAAAACCCGTCCTCCTGACGGGAATATCGGCCCGGAAAAAGAGCGATGTGTTCCTGGAACTGGCCCTGGACACCCTTGCAGAAGGGAAGAGCGTACTTGTGCTGGTGCCGGAGATTGCCCTTTCGGAGGCTTTCCCCTGCACGCTCAAGTACCACAGCGGGCTTTCTGCAGCCAAACGGAAAGTGGTGGAGCAGCAGGTAAGGGAAGGGGAGCCCCACCTCATTCTGGGAACCCGCAGCGCCCTGTTCCTCCCGTTCCGGAACCTGGGGCTGGTGATTGTGGACGAAGAGCAGGACCCTTCCTACAAGCAGGATTCCCCGGCTCCGCGCTACCATGCCCGGGAAAGCGCCATCATGCTGGCCTCCGTCCATAAGGCGGGTGTGCTTCTCTCCAGTTCCACCCCTTCTTTGGAATCTATCTATAACGCTCAGAATGTACGATTTGTACAGGTTAACTTAAAGAAAGACTCAAGCTCCCGGAGCCAGGAAAACTGGGAAATCATCGATACGGGCGCAGAGTATAGGAAAAAGGGAATGGTGGGCAGTCTATCCCTGAAATTGCTGGCCCATATCAAGGAGACGATGGACGCCGGGCAGCAAGTGCTCCTGGTGGGCCCCAAACGCACTTTCGAGGAAGGCCGCAGGCTGGAAACGGAAGTGCAGGAACTGTACCCTCAGGCCCGCATCGGCCTGCTGGACGGGACGGCCGAAGATCAGGCCCAAACCATCCGCTCCTTTATGGAAGGGGAGTTTGAGATAATGATTGTCAACGCCTTCACAGGCAGAGGATTCGAAAGCGAGAAAATTGGGCTCGTGGCCCTGGTATCGGCCGACGGCATCCTCTCCCGCCAGGACTTCCGGGCCGACGAAAGGGCCTTCCAGCTCCTGGGGCGCTTCCGTCATCCGGGCCGCCGCTTTGTGATTCAGACGCGGGAGCCTGGCCATCCGGTATTCTCGGCCCTCATGGAAGGCGGAGATTTCCTCTCCCGAATGCTGGAGGAGCGCCGCTTCTGCCATTATCCGCCCTATACGCGCCTGGTCAAGCTGCTCCTGAAGGACAGCAATGAAAAACGGAGGGAATTCCTCTCCCGGGAACTGATGGCGGAACTGAAACCCATAGACGTTCCCATGGAGGCATACAAGGATGAAATCCGGCTCCTGTTTCCCCGGGACAAAGCCCTTGTGGAAAGAAAACAGAAAATGGCCCTTACCGTTTCCTCCTTTGAGAAAGCCCGGAAGTATACCGGCCATATAATAATAGACGTAGATCCTGCATAACATGAAACGAATAGCCCTCATAAGTGCCCTTGTGGCCGTTTCCTGCACTCCTTCCCCGGAGCGTCAGATGGACCGGCTGCTCTCCCCGCTTTTCCCTTCCTCAGAACCCGGTGCAGCCGTACTGGTGATGAAAGGAGACCAAGTGATTTTTGACAAAGGATATGGCCTGGCCAACCTGGAGACTGGCGCGTCCATAGACGGGAACACCGCTTTCAACATTGCCTCCGTCTCCAAACAGTTCACGGCTGTGGCCGTACTCCAACTGGTGGAAGAGGGAAAAATCTCCCTGGAAGACCCTGTGAGCATGTATTTCCCGGAATTTGAGAGCGATATTTGGAAGGAAATCCAACTCAAGCATCTGCTGTCCCACTCTTCGGGCGTTCCGGACGAGCGTGGCTATCTTAGCCGGGAAGAGAAAATAGAGGGAGATGAAGCCCTGGCCACGGAATACCTGAAAACCCTGGACCACCGGAACTTCGCTCCCGGAACCAACTACGAGTACATCAACCCCACCTTCGTCCTGCTGGGACAACTGGTGGAAAGGGTTAGCAGACAAGCTTTTACAGACTATGTTCAGGAGCATGTCTTCAAACCGGCCGGAATGGAGCGCACCGTCTATTTTGACCGGAATGCGCAAGACCCTCAGGCCGCGCACGGCTATGAATATGCCGATGTTTCCGACATGCCGGAAGAAAGGACGGCGGTGGAAAGGCCCAAAGGCCCGCATGCATGGTACGAATATGACTATGGTGAAGAGACCTTCTTCGCCACCCGGCCCGACGGCGGCATCTATACCTCCACCCATGAATTCGTCCAGTGGGAGAATGCCTTGAGGAAGGGGAGTGTCCTTTCAAATGAACTCCTTCAAGAGGCCATGACTCCGCATATACAGGTTTCAGACAGCCCCTGGAGCCTGTATCAGAACCGGCCTCACACCTGGTACGGATACGGCTGGTTCATCGAATCGGCCCATGACGGAGGGCCCAGGCGCATTTACCATACCGGAGACAACGGCGGCTTCAAGATTCTGGCCGTCCGTTATCCGGAGGAAGACGCGCTGCTCCTGATTTTCGCCAACCGGGCCGATTGGGACCGTTATGAGGTTATGAAAGACATTGAATCAATCATTTTTCAATAAACTTAAACCATATTTTTATGATTACAAGCAAAGAGTACTTCGAGTCCCTGCTCACTCCGGAGGAGCTGAGCCGCCTAAAGTATTTACCCACCATGCCTCAGTTCGTGGACTGGTTCACCACTGAGTATGCGTCCAACCCCGCCGTTTCGCACCAGGGTAAGGTTTACACCTACCAGGAGCTGGGAGAGCGGATTGCACGGCGCCGTGCCTTCATTGAAGGCCTGGGCCTTCCCAAGGGTGCCCATATCGGCATTTTTGACCGCAACAGCCTGGATGCCATCGAGCTGTTCCTGGCCATCACCTCTGCCGGCTATGTGGCTATGAACATCCCTGCCGGTCTTCCGGAAATGGCCCTGGTGGGTTCCTGCATGAAATTTGACATTGCCGCCGTCTTCGTGCGTGAGGAATTCATGCCGCTTACCGGCAAACTGCAGGGCGTAAAGGTATGCCCTGCCGCCTCTATTGCTGAAACGGGTGCTCCTTCCACCCAGGTGGATCCCGAGAGCACGGCCGCCATTTTCTTCACGGGCGGCACCACCGGCGCTCCCAAGGGTGCCGTACTCAGCCATCGCGCCCTCATGCGCGGTAACTTCAACGCCACTTACCGCCCGGGTCCCGTGATTGGGCAGGATCGCTACCTGGCCCTGTTGCCCTTCAGCCACGTTTTCGGCCTCATCGCCGGCACCATGGGCTGCTTCTATACCGGCAACCTCATCTTCACCTGTGAAGACATGAAAGCCGCCGTGGGCCAGCTTCCCGCCATCAAGCCCACCATCCTTGTCATTGTGCCCGGTATCTGCGACATCCTGGCCGGACTTGTGAAGATGTACGGTCCGCAGTTCCTGGGCGGAAACCTGCGTCAGATCATTGCCGGCGCCGCCAACGTGCCGCCGCGCCTGGTGGACATCTTCACCAAGCTGGGTGTGAAGTTCTGCTTCGGATACGGCCTTACGGAAGGCGCCAACCTGACATCGGCCAACAAGGATCCGCTGCCCAATCCTCATTCCATCGGCCGCGTATATCCCGGTCAGGAGACCAAGCTGGTGGACGGAGAACTGTGGATTAAGGGAGACAACGTCTTCTCCGGTTACTACAAAGACCCCGAGCGCACCGCCGAGGCCCTTACGGAGGACGGTTGGCTGCGTACCGGAGACCTCTGCCGCTTTGACGAGGACGGCTTCCTGTATATTACCGGCCGCATCAAGAACGTCATTGTGCTTTCCAACGGTGAAAACGTGAGCCCGGAGAGCCTGGAAGAGCCCTTCTATGCCGATCCTTGCGTCCGCGACGCCATGGTGAAGGAAGACGAGCTCAATGGAAACCAGGTGATCGCCGTGGAGATTCTGCCCTTCATGCCTGCCTTTGACGGCAAGCCTTGGGAAGAGGTGGAAGCCTATATGAACGCCCTGGTGGACAAGGTGAACGCCACCCTTCCTTCCACCCATCAGATCCGCAAAGTCACCGTGCGCACGGAAGATTTCAAGCGCACCGGCAGCATGAAAGTGTCCCGTATATGATGACGAAGGAAGAAGTTCTGGCCGGCCTCAAGGAGGTTCTCTCGGTCATCCGCCCCGCCACGGACCTGACGGGCGTAAGCTATGAGACGGAACTTTCCCGCGGGCTGGGCGTGGACTCCCTGTCCATGCTTCTGCTGGCCCTGGCCACGGAAGAAAAGTTTGGTATGAAATTCCCCGACGGAGTGGCTATGCCCACAACCGTCGGGGAAGTATGCGATGCGGTGCTGAAGGCTCTTTCCTAGAGCTCTTCAGCCCGCAATTCCTTTACATAACTGCGGCGGCGTTGATACGGCTGCGGGTTGTAGTCTCCAAAGAGAGTCTGCACCTTATGGTTGTCTTCCAGCTGCGGGTTCATTAACATCCGCTTGATTCCCAGGCGGATGTAATTTTCATGCAGGTACTTGAGCATGAGAAGCACCGCGCCTTTGGCCTGGTACTCCGGCAGAACACCAATCAGGAGGCCTTCCGTAATGTGGTTCTTCTTGGCGTTGAGTTGGGGAAGGATGTGCATCCAGCCGAAGGGGAAGATGCGTCCCTTGGCTTTCCGAACGCCGGAACTGATGTGCGGCATGGTTACCAGGAAGGAAACCAGTTCGTCTTTCTCATTCACCACGAAGGCCACCAGGTCTTTGTTCATGACGGGGGCGTACTGCTTCACATAGTTCTCTATCTGCTCCTCGGAGAGTTTGGTGTACTCGTACAGCGGATCAAAGGCGGCATTGAGCACATAGAACATCTCCCGGCCCCGGCGAATCATCTGCTTGATGTTCTTTGCGCGGTAAATATGCAGGCCGAAGCGTTTTTCCACCAGGTCTGTATATTGGTACATGGACGGCAGGGTGCCGTCAAAGTCCATGTAACGCTGGGTCCAGTCGGCATCCTTGGTGAAGCCCATGCGCTCCAGGTACTCCGGATAATAGGGATAGTTATAGATGACGGTGAAGGGACTTTCCCGCTCGAATCCTTCCACCAGCAGGCCTTCGCGGTCCATGTCCGTAAAGCCCAGGGGGCCCTTGATATGCGTAGCGCCCCGTTTGGCTCCCCAGACCATGACGGCCTTGATAAGGGCCTGTGCCACATCGAAGTCTTCGATGAAGTCTATCCAGCCAAAACGGACGGTGACTTCGCCGAATTTTTTGTCGGCCTTGTGGTTGATGATGGCGGCCACGCGCCCCACAATCTTATTGTCCTGGTAGGCCAGATAAAGCTCCCTTTCACAGAACTCCAGGGATGGATTCTGGTCTCCCAGGGATTTGAATTCATCGTCCTCGAAGGGAGGAACCCAGTTCTCGCAGTCTTTGTAAAGGTCCAGGGGAAAGCGGATAAATGCCTTGAGCTGCTTGCGGTCCTGGACGGGAATAATTGTGGTAATAGGTTTCATTTTCACGTTATTGTCTAATCTATTTCTGCTCGGAGATGGCCTTTCCGGCGCCCCAAGCCTTTCCAACCACCTCGCCAAGGGCTCGGTAGCAAACACCGGCCGCATCGAAGACGATGGGCTTCAGCAGGGCCAGATCCACCACTCCGTTCTCGTTCAGGATGGACGGATCGGCGCTCATGTTCACCACTTCGCCGATAAGGGTGCCGTCGGCAAAACTGACCACCTTGCATTCCAGGGTGAGGGGATATTCATTGATGATGGGGGCGTCCACATTGGGGCTGGGAGTGACGGCAAAACCGGCCTTGGCCACCTTGTCGGGGACATTGTGGCCGCTCACCATGCCAAAATAATCGCTTTCCTTGACGGTGCGCTCGTCGGCAAAACTCACGGTGAAGGCTCCGGTGAGTTCCAGATTGTCCGTGGTCTTGTGCTTGGACAGGCTTATTACGATCTGCCTGGCGTCGTACTGGCCGGCCCAGGCGGCCATCATCACGTCCGGGTTCTTGCCTTTGTCCCAAGTGGCGATCATCACGCAGGGCTGGGGAGTGGTGACAAGGGCATGATTGGGGCCGAAATTCTTCCTCCCGGCCACTTCCTGAAGATCTGTATTCATTTGAGTCTGTTTGGTTTGGTTTCCGTTGGTGCAGCAGCAAAGGGCTAGCAGCGCAGTAAAAAGATAAACGTTTTTTATAGTCTTTTTTATTCTTGAACTTTAGTCTGACAGGATACTTTCGATTCTCAGGCACAAGGTCCCTGAGGGAACATCGGCCTTAGCTATTTCACCCACTTTTTTACCCATCAGGGCGGCGCCGATAGGGGATTTCAGTGAAATCTTGCCGGCCTCCAGATCCATCTCATGCGGGCTCACAATCTGGAATTTCATGCGGACGCCAGTGGCCAGGTTCGTAAATTCCACCCGGCTCAGCAGGCTCACCCTGTCTTTGGGAAGGACGTCCGGGTCTATGACGCGGGCATGCTCCAGAATCCTCTGCAGGAAACGGATACGGCTGATGGTCTTTCCCTGAATGCGCCTGGCTTCCCGGTATCCCGCATTGTCGCTCCGGTCTCCCTGGGCGCTGGCTTCCGCCAGGTCTTCCGTCACCTTGGGATAAACCTCGGTGATAAGATGGTCCAGCTCGGCCGATATCTCCATGTATCGTTCTTTGGACAGGTATTCCATGTCACAAAATTAAGAAAATATTACAGATTATCCCACAATTCATGCTAAATTTGCCCCATTAAATTCCTGAAGCATGCGAACTGGTTTATTATTCATATTGCTGGCGGTGCTGGGGCTGGTCTCATGGACGTCCTGGCATTTCTGGATGATCCTTCCAAGGGCCTGGAAATGGCCTTTCACAGTGGTCTATGTCTTTTCTTTTCTGCTGGTTTTCGCCAATTTCGTCTGGAGGAATACCCTGCCGCTGGGGCTGGCCACAGCCGCCTATGAACTGGGCAATTCATGGATGATTTTCTTCCTGTATGCGGTGATTCTCTTTGCGCTGCTGGGGATAGGCCGGCTGGTGCATCTGGTCCCGGGAAGTTTCCTGAAAGACTCGGTGGCAGGAAGCATGACGGTGCTGGGCATCATAGCAGGCTTGCTGGTTTACGGAGGCTTTCACTACCATCACAAGTACCGGGAAGAGATTGTGTTCGCCACCGAAAAGGCGCTGGAAAAGCCGCTCACCATTGTCCTGGCCAGCGACTTGCATGTGGGCTACCACAACAGGAAGGCCGAACTGGCCCGCTGGGTGGATTTGATTAATGCCGAGCATCCGGACCTGGTGCTTTTTGCCGGTGACATCCTGGACGGAGCCATCCGCCCGGCAACGGAATGGAAGTACGATGAGGAATTCCGCCGCATTTCCGCCCCGGTTTATGCCAGCTTGGGCAATCACGAGTATATCACCGGCATCGATTCATCGGAGGCCTTCTATGCCAAGGCCGGCATCCGCCTCCTGAAAGACGCGCAGGCCACTGTCTGCGGCATCACGCTGATCGGCCGGGACGACCGCAGCAACCCTTCCCGCAAGGCCCTCTTTGAATATGAGAAGGCCGATTCCAGTTTCACCATCCTGCTGGATCACCAGCCTTTCCACCTGGAAGAAGCGGAGGAGGCCGGAATTGATTTCCAATTCAGTGGGCATACGCATCATGGGCAGGTCTGGCCCCTGAACTGGGTGACGGATGCCATGTACGAAAAGGCATTCGGCCCGCATCAAAGGGGGAATACGCGCTATTACATAAGCTCCGGCCTGGGCATCTGGGGCGGAAAGTTCCGCATAGGCACCCGCTCGGAGTATGTAGTGCTGCATTTAGTTTTGTAAACTTGAATGAACAAAGATAAAGCCCTCGCCGAATGTGGAATACTTTGCATCGCAAATGAATATGACAGCGAAGTACCCACGCAATCGTTCTTCGGACGATATTTCAAACGGATTGTAGGGATGTCCCCATCCGACTATCGCGCTTGTGTGAGAGAATACAAATCTGTCACTGAGCCGGTTCGGTAAATTCGCACCGATAAATCGGGATTGTACGTTTTCTGCGCTCCCGATAATTCTTCCGGAAAAATTGATAATACGCCGTTCGGAAAAACTTCCGACCTTTGCATCAGTTAATTGATTACGACTATGGCAAACACACTGATTGCATTCTACTCCCGCAGGGGACAAAACTATGTGGACGGAAGCATCCGAAACCTGTCCAAAGGCAATAATGAGGTTATTGTAGAGAAGATTAAGGCGCTCCTCCCGGAGGCCGATGTCTTCCGGATTGATACCGTAAAGAAATATTCGGCCGATTATATGGTGTGCATTGAGGAGGCCAAGCAGGAACTCCGCGCAAAAGCCCGTCCGGAGCTCACTGCCAAAGTGGAAAATATGGACCAGTACGACACCATTATCCTGGGCTATCCCAACTGGTGGGGCGTGCCGCCGATGGCTGTTTTCACCTTTCTGGAAAGCTACAACTTTGCGGGGAAGAAGATTGTCCCGTTCTGCTCCCACGAGGGCAGCGGCCTGGGCGGCAGCATCCGTCAGATCAAGCTGACTGTCCCGGAAGCCAACCTAACCGCAGGCGTGGCTATCCACGGTGCCGCCGCCTCCCATTGTGACCGTGAAATCAATCTGGTTTTGGAGCAAGCGAAATAAGAAATTTTGATAAGCGATAAATCTTCCGTAACTTCGCGGTTATGGAAGATTTTTTGATATACAATACTTTGGAAGACGGGAAGTATCCGGATTCCTTCAAGGAAAACTATCACTGCCACATCCTTTGCCGGAGCGGTGAGATGCAGTTTGATGCGGTTGGAAAGACTTTCGCTGCCGGTTCCGGAGACCTTGTAATCTGGCAGATGACGACGGCCGTCTCCAACGTTAAGTATTCGGCCGATTTTGATGCCGATTTCGTGCTCATTTCCAATCCTTTCCTGAACCTCTACAATCCGGAGCAGGTATGGGCCACCAAGGGCTACGTGTACATCAAAAACAACCCGGTCTTCCATCTGGAAAGCGACGAATGGGACGTGATTGAGGCCGATTTCAACCAGTTCCGACGCCGCATCCATTCGCGTTTCGAACTCTTCCACGACGAGAAGGTGGGCCGAGTCTTCCAGCTTCTTCTGATGGACATGTGGAGTATCTACTCCCGCGAGATGGAAAAGGCCGATACCGATGAGACATCGGCCAGCCTGTTTATGCGTTTCCTGACGATGCTTAGGCAGAACTGCCGGGAGCAGCGGGAGGTGGCCTGGTATGCCGGAGAGCTGTGCGTCACGCCCAAATACCTGTCGGCCGTTTGTCAGAAAATGACCGGGAAGGGTGCTGCCTACTGGATTGAGTACTACACCCTTCACGAGATCCTTCTGCTACTCAACAATCCGGCCCTGACCCTTACGGAGGTCACGGACCGGATGCATTTCCCGGCGCCGCCGATGCTTACGCGCTATCTCAAGCGCACCATCGGCCTCACACCTTCCGAGTATCGTTCCCGGAAGGCTTAGTCCCAGAGTTCGTAGTTTTCCATCCAGTCTTTGATTTGCTGGTAATTCATGGTGAAGTAGCGCTTCTCCTGGTTCAAGGAAGCCATCTTGGCCATTTCTTCCGGGCTAAGTTCAAAGTCGAAGACCTCGATGTTCTCCTGGATGTGCTTGGGATTGGAGGAACCGGGCACCACGCTGAATCCCTTTTGGAGGTGCCAGCGGATAATGATCTGCGCTGCTGATTTTCCATGGGTTTTGGCAATCTCTTTGATGACCGGATTGCGTAGGATTTCACCGTGGGAGTCACGTCCCCCGAGCGGGAACCAACATTCAATCTTGATGTCATACTTCTTTGCCATTTCCTGCCAATGTTCGCGCTGGGCATAAGGGTGGCACTCGATCTGGAACATCTGGGGCTTGATGCGGGCGGGCTCCACGATGGAGTTAAACAGGTCGTCGTCAAAGTCAAAGTCGCTGATGCCGAAAGCGCGGACCTTACCTGCCTCAAGGGCATTTTCCAGAGCCTTCCAGCCGCCGTTGTAGTCGCGGAGGGGCTGGTGCAGATAAACCAGGTCAAGGTATTCAAGGCCAAGGCGCTCCAGCATCTTGTCCAGCTGCTTGGGTGTGATGTCTTCGCCGTACTCGTTGGGCCAGAGTTTGGAAGTAACCCAAATGCTGTCGCGCGGGATGCCGCTGTCCTTGATGGCGCGGCCTACGCTGCGCTCGTTGCCGTAGGCGTGGGCTGTATCAATGTGCCGGTAACCGGCCCTCAGAGCTGCCAGTACGGAGTTGTACGTGATTTCCCCGTCGGGGATGGAGTAGACGCCGAGTCCGAACTGCGGAATCACGACGCCGTTGTTAAGGGTAAGAGTTGTCTGGTTCATGGGTAAGGTGTTTTGTGTTTTGTTCTGGGATGCGCAGCCTATTGCAAGGAGGATGGCTGCAAGGGTTAAGATGCGTTTCATTATTCGATGGTTTTGATGATCCTTCTATTTCAATTGCATATTGGGTTTCCGGATGCAAAGGTAATGGAAGCGATTCGTTATCCCGTTATCGCCATTCCAGCTTGTCTTATCATTTTTTCCGGAAGAATTACCGGGAGTGCAGAAAACGTACAATGATTTTGAAATAAGATGCAGCCGGAACAAAGAGTACGGCCGGAGTCCGAGCCAACTACGCACTTGTCATCAAGTACATCCAATTCTTGGGTTATCCCTCGGCCCCTCAGGGTGATGTGATTCTATTCCTCTGACAGCATCTCTTTTGCCAGGCGGTTCACCTCTTCAATGTCAAGTATCGGAAGGTCAATATCCTCAACACCTTCGAACTCCAGCAGGAAGCCCATGTATGACGGAACGGTGAGAATAGCGCCGTCACGGCCTACGTTGTAGTCGCCGAATTTGAATACGTGAGAGATGTGATATTTCTCCGGATGGTTGAGGACTGTCGTGATACTCTTTGCTTTGCTGGTCTTGGCCTTGACTTCACAGGGGACGCACTCGCCGTTATGCCGGATCAGGAAATCCAATTCCAAGCCGCCGTCTTTATGGTAGTAATAGAGGTTCTGACCTTTTTTGTGAAGGAAATCGGCCATGATGCCCTCGAAGATGGCACCTTTGTATCCGTAGAGGTTTCCTTGTAGGACATCGGCACGGGTGCCCGTATCGAGCATGGCCATCAGGATGCCGATGTCGGTGGGATAGACCTTGAACACGTCGTCAATCTTATTGCCGCCGAGCGGGAGTTCCGGCGTATTGGTATTGTAGCAACGGCGGATGATGCCAGCGTCTTCCAACCACTGGAGGCTACCCAGGTACTGAGAGGCACGGGCGCCTTTCTTGATGGTGGCGTACTGGAATTTCTTGTTCTCCTTGGCCAGCTGTGCCGGGATGGATTCAAAGCATTCACGGATGTGCGGCTTGTCGGCATCGTCTGCATATTTAACCATGTCGTCCTCGTATTCGTCGATGATGGATTTGTACACTTCGGCCACCTCGCCCATGTGGTTTGTTTCCAGGAATTTATTGATAGCGGCAGGAAGTCCGCCAACCACTATATAGCGGAAGAAGAGTTGCCTGAATGCGTGGTGGACGCCTTCGGGAACGGGAATCTCCTGATCGAAGCATCGCCGGACGGCATCGATGGCTTCCTGGCGGATGCCGTTTGCCCAGAGGAATTCTTCGAAGTCCAGGGGGCACATGGAAATGATGGTCTCGAAGCCCACGGGGACGGAATTCTTTCCCAGCTTCTTGTTCTTTTTCTTCTTCTTGTCACCGTAGCCCTTGACGCCCAGCAATGAACCGGTGGCGATGATGTCGAAGCGTCCGTCCTGCTTGAAGGATTTAAGGGAAGTCCTCGCATCCGGACAGTCCTGAATCTCGTCCAGAATGATGCAGGTCTTGCCGGGGATAAACTTGGCATCCGGCATTAACGTGGAGAGGTTCAGCAGGATGGTGTTCACGTCTTTATTGCCGAGGAAGGCCGTAATCTTGCCGGCTTCCAAGGCGAAGTTGACGTACACAACGGATTCGTAATGCTGTTCTGCAAACCATTGTACGATGAAGGTTTTGCCACACTGGCGGACACCTTTGATGACAAGCGGAAGATGGTCCGGCGTATTCTTCCACTGGACCAGGGTTTCTTCTATTTTTCTTTTAAGCATAGGGGCTCGTTCTATGGTCTAGATGCAAATTTACACTTTTTTGGGCGAATAATTCAAAATCGTTACACTTTTTGGGGCGAATAACACAAGCTCGCCACATTTTTCCTTATTCGGCGAGGGCTCTTTCCATCGCGTCCATGGCATCGGCCGACTACTTCCGCGAGCACCCGGACTACTGAGGCCTTGTTATACCTATAAATCTGAATTTACCTTATTTGTTTGAATTCTTTTTCTCCCTATAGTAACTGACAAAATGCCCCGTGGCTATAACAACACATGCAGAGAAACCAAGAATTTTAAGTACCACTGAACCGGTATCAAGTAGAATCTGAATCAGCCATAAAACTGCCATCACAGCAAACAAGCTACCGTAAAAAATACGATTCTTTAGAGACATATTCATAAAAACCTCAAATCTCAATTTATCGGCGTAAATTTACTAAAATCCAACAACATGACAAAGAAAACGCCCCGGCCGTGAGGCCAGGGCGCTGATGGCGGATGGACTGGAGTCCAGGACTACGGCATCACCGTCCCAAAATACAGCGAAATCAGCACTCGATTAATATCGTCGTATTTAATTGTTTGATTATTTGCCAAAACGTTCCCCAAAGAATCGCCGGGCCGATGCAACTTTCTCTTTCATCGGTTTATCCAACAAGGTCTGGAACAATACTTCCATGCACAGAAAACTTCCCAGAAAGCATAGTGCTCCCCACAGCCACTGTATACCGGTGTAGTCTATATTTCTGTTAATGACAATGATTGCCCATATAGCGTATGCGCACATCAAAACCGCCGTCCACCACCCGGGCGACACACTGTGCAAACGAAACATCACGATGCCCCAGGTATGAACGAAACCCTCAAAGATGCAGAGGATGATTACTGCAAATGTAAGCCATAATTGTTCAGGCCAAATCATCGCTGCGGAAAAGGCCAGTGTAATGTACAATGCCTGCGAGATATGCGTTACTCCGGGTGTGAGCGAGCGCCAGTCAATTTGGAGCACCCTTCCTGCCAGGAGGTCAAGGAAACGGCCCTTATAACTTTCCTCATACTCGTGGACAATCATGAAGGCGTACAGCCCAAGAGTGAGTTTCTGAACAAGCATCAGGTTTTGCCAGTTGCAGAAGCCCCATACGGCCCATCCTAAGAAGATGAGCGTCATAATGTGGATGTTGTTCTTCAAGATCCAGAAACCGAACTTTTTCATAATCAGTATTGCTTTTTTATTTCACATTGCAAAATTACCGTGAAATTAGGAGTATTTGCTGGACTTTTTGGATGGAAATATTGTCTTTTTGTATGGATTGTCCTATTTTTGTCTTTATGAAGTCGCAGATTCAACCATTGATTGTACCGGAAGGCTACCGCAGCAGCACGATTATGGCCGCCGGTGATTATGCCATGAACCTCCGCGTATCGATGGACCTTATTCCATATCGGGCCGGGCAACCTTATCTTGCCCCCAAAATGAGGGCAATATATGTCCTTCAGGGAACGGCTCAATTCCTCGTCAATCTTGTGCAGGTGGAACTTCGGACAGGAGCATTGATGATTGTTCCTCCCGGCTGCGTCATAGAACTTTTAGAAAGAAGTCCGGATATGGAAGTCCGCCTGATGGCTTTTGGAGACGAGGCTTTGGACCACCTTGTTCTGGTTTCCCCACAGGGGGAAGAAAAAGAAGACATGGAGGCGCTGATGACAGCCATCTGGCGGGGGCTGCGGGACAAGGCAACGGATTATGTCCAAACCCTCTCCAAGGCATTTATCTCCAAAGCCCTGATGATTGAAGGTGCTGCCCCAAGGAAGAAAAGTTTGAGGTCGGAGGAACTTTTTACCCAATTTATCGAAGCCGTCAATGCATGGTGTATGCAAAATCGCAGAATTCCCTTCTATGCCGATAAACTTGGGATATCGGCCCACCATCTTTCGGCCATTGTGAAAGCTGTCAGCGGAGAAAGTGCCATGAGTTGGATTCACCGGGCTACCATCCAGCGGGCAAAGCTCCTGCTGTCGCAAGGTCAGACAGCCTTGCAAGTGAGCGAGGCGCTTGAGTTTCCTGATGCTCCCTATTTCAACCGCTATTTCAAGCGGCATACAGGGATGCCTCCCGGAGCGTACCAAAAGCAATAAAGTATAAGGAATCGCTCGTGCGTCGGTTGTCAGGGACTTTGTTGTGATGTCGGAGCGAACCTGGAAATCGGCTGGAAACGCCGATACGACAAGCCCAAAGACACCGCCCGAAGGATTTCCCATTCCGATGGGAAAATTTTGCAGAATTCTCGGAAAGGTGTATAAAACAGGTCCGCATAGTGCCTATTCTTGAAGTTGTTATCAGAAGCCCATTCCGAACTGGAGCCAGTATTTGTCCTCCAGGGCCTGCCAGGCACGGACACTCTCGTTGTAGATGTATTCCGTGTAGGCGTTGAGGACGGTGGGGGAGCCTGCGACGGGAAGACCCTTGAAGGCCATGTCTTCCAAGCGGAGAATCTCCTTGTTAAAGCCTTCCTTGGTGGTCTGCCAGGACAGGGTGGCCAACTTATTGGCGCGGCGGAACTGCCACAGGTAACTGTCCGGCAAATACTGCTTCTGACCGCAGACCTCAAAGTTCCCGGGGAGGGTGGTGGTGCCGCAGAATACCGGGATCCGGGGACTCTGGCCGGGATTGTCAACGGAAATCCAGCAGACGCCGCCCACTTCGTCCGGGAGCCAGCTGCGGAGCTGGGTGATGTGACTGTAGGCGCACCAGGCCACGGCCACAGTCCGGCGGAACTCCACGGTTTCCGGGGCGATGGTGTTGAGGGTGTTGCGCAGGGTGGTGGTGAGCCAGGGATTGGCTACGGGGCTCACTACGGTGTCGACCGGGTGCTTTTTGGTAGCGGGGCGCGCTAGCTTTATGTTCTTGGTCATGTCAAAGTCCGTCCCCTCGTAGGTCTCCCGGTAGAGGGCCATCACTTCGCGAATGTCCACGGGCTTGTCCGGCTTCACGGAGAAGGGGAGTTCGTCCATGTCGTACGTTAGGCCTAGCGATGGTGCCAAATGGCTGAGGATGAACCACTCCCGGTCGTTGAAGTTCTTGCCTTTGGCATAGTCCGTATTGAAGGCCTTCCAGAAAACTAACGTGCCTTTCCCGTCCCAGAGGCCGTTGTCCCTGGCTACCTGTTCCACGTTGGCGGAGGCCATCATGTCTTTGTCCTTGCGGTCAATCTTTCCGATGCGCGGAATATTGGCCGACACGCCCACGTGGTCGTCGGGAATGCGTTTTGCCACCCAGGCAGCACCGATTTTCTCCTTGCCGATACCCACAATCTCGAACTGCCAGACCTCGTTCTTGTCGGCCACCGTGAGGCATTCGCCGCCGTCCCCGTAGCCGTACTGCTCCGCCAGAGCGCCCATGAGGCGGATGGCGTCCCGGGCGTTGTCGCAGCGCTGCAGGGCCACGCGCTCCAGCTCCTCGATGGTAAACCAGCCGGCCTTGTTAACGAGTGTGTCCGGCCCGCCGAAGGTGGTTTCGCCCATGGCCAGCTGCTTCTCGTTGAGGCAGGGGTAGGCCGTGTTGAGATAGGCATAGGTATGCGCCACTTGGGGAATCTCTCCCATCAGTTTGACACCGGTGGTGTCGCCGCGGAATTTTGTCTGCATGGTGCCTCTGAGTACGGGGTGCATCGACCCGGGTGCATGGTCAGCGGCGGGTTCCATCTGGACCCAGGTGCGATACCTGCCGTCGCAGGTGTGCGATGTGATGACGGAACCGTCTGCGGAGGCCTTCCGGCCCACCATGATGGAGGTACAACTTTGGCCGTCAAATTCCTGCGCGTGAAGCGGCAGGGTAAAGACTACAGTAAGCAGCAGGGTGAATAGACGTTTCATGTATGTAAGGGTTGTGATGCTCATCCTTACAAAGATAGAAAAAAAAGAAGTATCTTTGCATCTATTCGAGATGAATATGTGGCGATGCGCGCACTCACCAAATACGTCCTTCTGTGGCTCCTCATTTTCAGCGGCTGCCAAGTGGAGACCTCCGTGTTAATCCCGAGGATGGAGAAAGGGCTCATCTTACCTGAAGACACGCTGTCCTTCGGGCTGCCCAGGTTTGCCCGCTCCGAGTGGGCGGAAGTTCACCGTTCGGACGGGTACGTCAACAATGCCGTGCTGACCCGTTTTAAAGGACAGTTCTACTGCATGTGGCAGGAGTCTGCGCAGGACGAGGACATGCCGGATACCCGCATCATGTTCTCTCGGAGTGTCGATGGCCGATCCTGGGAGGCCCCATCCCTCCTTGTTCCGCCCACGGAGGACTTCTTTGCTTCTCCTGGAGGATGGCTGCCTCGCGGAGATACGCTCACGGCCCTTGTGAACTACATCTGCGCCACCGACCGCACGAAGGGCGGGAAGGCCTTTTTCATATCGACCACGGATGGGGAGAGGTGGTGCGCACCGGAGCCCGTCCTCATGGCAAACGGGACGCCAGTGGATGGCATTTTCGAGCAGGACCCGCTGACCCTTCCGTGCGGCAGGACTGTCGGAGCCGTTCATTTTCGGCCCGGCGCTACGCTTTGCCCTGTCTATACGGATGACCCCGCCGGAACCGAAGGATGGAAGAAAGCGGTCTTCCCTGAAGGCGAGGGAAAACCGCTTGAGCCCAGCCAGTACGAGACCCGTGACGGGCGCCTTGTCATGTTTTTCCGGGACCAACAGTCCTCTTTCCGGAAGCTTTACTCGCTGTCGGCTGACAGGGGAGTGTCCTGGAGTGCGCCCCAGCTCTCCGACATCCCGGATTCCCGCTCAAAGCAGTGCGCCGGGTCCCTGCCGGACGGCCGGTCCTTCTGGGTGGGCAATCCCACCGGCAGCAAATCCCGCCGTTGTCTTGTGCTGGCCTTTTCTGAAGACGGCTACCTCTTTGACAAGGCGTACCTGCTTGCCGGTCCCGGGGACTTGCCTTCGCGAAGGAAGGATGGCCGATACAAGACCCTCGGTTACAATTATCCCAAGGCATTCGTCCAGGACGACACCCTCTGGATAGCGCTCACCGTCAACAAGGAGGACGTGTGCGTCGTTCGAGTTTGGTAGATGAGCGTTACTGCTCGTCTATTCCGATGATGCGTCCGAGCTGGTCAACCTTCTTTTCAAAACGGTTCACGCCAATCACGGCAAGGATATAGGCCAGGCCGTTGGCGAGGCGTTCAAGAAGAAATAATCGGTGAATAACTTGCTTTTTACCGCCTGGCTCCTCTGGTTCCTGGACTGCTTCGACCGGGCCCTATCCTCCACGGAAGAGACGCTTGCATCTGTTCTTGCCAAGGCCCGCTTTTGGGAGAATCACCGCGACCTGGCAGTGAACGAGCGCCAGCGCAAGATTATCAACATGCAGTTCGACGGCTTCTTCGGCAAATTCACTTCCGGCAAGTGGGCCAAGATTGGAAAATGCTCGACAGATACGGCGCTGAACGATATTAAAGACCTTGTTGAAAAAGGCATCCTCCGCAAAAATGACGAAGGCGGCCGAAGCACCAATTACTCTCTTGTGACAGAATAACTGTCAAATCATCACTTCCTCCAGGCACCACCTTAATTCGGCCATCCAATAAACTGGGAGGCCGTTTGGTCAGATAGACCCCAAGACCGGCAGGCTCATCAAGGCCGATGACACCAAAAATGTCACCAAAGATGTCACCAAAAAGTTAACTGAAAGACAGCGAGTTATACTTGAAATGCTACCTATCGGTGACATAGAAAATGTCACCAAAAATGAAAGGGTTAACACTGTTGTGTTGGCGGCTAGATTTGGGGTAGTCATGCGCACTATTAAGCGTGACATGAAAGTCCTCCAGGACATGGGACTTGTAGAACACGTTGGCCCCTCCAACGGCGGCTATTGGAAGCGCCTGAAATAATCAACCCTCATCCCCGGCCCGTCCGGGCATCCCTCTGCCTCATCCCCGGCTCAAAGCCCAGGGCATCCTTCCCGCCAGCTGGACCATGACCCAGTGTCTCTTTGGGGAACACCTGCTGCCGCAGCGGCCTGGGTGCCAAAGTGGACATCCTGGAAGGCCGGCAGATCCTGGTCTTTCCCGATGTGGATGCCTTCGACTACTGGAAAGAGAAGCTCTCGGAACATCCGCGCCTGTCCGGACACAAAAAAAGCCCGTTTTGATGAAATCTCAAAATTTATCTGCAAAAATATGTATGAAATCTCAAAGAGTAGTGCGCAAAGGGATGTCAGCGGAAGGCACCCATGCCGGCCGGCGCACCTTCATCTGCTACGCCCTCTCCGAAGGCATCCCGCCGGATGTCGTCATGAAATGGACCGGCCACTCCGACTACAAATCCATGAAACCCTACATCGACGTCGCCATGAGCACCAAGTCCGACGCCATGGATGCCATGGAAAAAGCGCTCGGAGAGTAAATTTCGACAATTTTACCCCAAAAGATGCCTGAATTTAGAAAATTTTACCCACCTTTGTAATAAATCAAGTTCGAAAATGGAAAAAAATACTCAGCTGCCAGAAATTTTGATTGCGTCGTCCGACAAGAAAATGTCGGCTATGATCACACGTCTCAAACAGGAGGAGAAGTTACAAAAAATAGCATCCCGCGTATATACTACCAATCTGACTGATACGCCGGAGAACATCGTTCGTCGGAACCTCTACAAGATTATTGGCCAGTTGTATCCAGGCGCCTTGATAAGCCACCGGTCTGCCTTTGAACTCCGGCCGTCCGCAAATGGTCACTTCTATCTAACTTATACATATACTAAGAACATCTCGTTGCCAGGTATTACTCTGCACCTCGTGGCCGGCCCTAAACCTATTGAGAAAGATATACCCTATCTGGACGGTCTGTTCATATCCAATCCCGCCCGCGCATACATGGAAAATCTTCAGCTGGGCTATGTCAGGAACGGAGTTTCCAAGTGCATCCCGCAGGCCCAACTTGAAGAGAAACTGGAAAAGAAGCTGTTGGCAAACGGAGAGAACGAGTTGAATCGTCTTCGTGATGAGGCTCGTGGAATGTCCAGGCAATTGCAATTAGAAAACGAATTCAAGCTTCTTGATAAGATTATTGGCGCAATTCTTTCTACTCGGGAAGCTGAGGCCCTGAAAGGAGAATCCGCCAAGGCCTGGGCGGCAGGAGAGCCGTATGACCCGGAGCGTATCAGCCTGTTCAGCACACTGTATGAACATCTTTCCCAGAAAGATTTCAAGCACTATACTGACATAAATGGGGCAGAGACGGCCTACAAGAACTTCGCATTCTTCGAAAGCTATTTCTCTAACTATATTGAAGGAACAGAGTTCGAGGTGGAGGAAGCCAAGCAGATTGTTGATACCGGTGTTGCTCTCCCTACAAGAGATGAAGACAGCCACGACGTTCTAGGCACTTTCTATATTACCTCCAATAGAAAGGAGTTGTCCATCCTGCCCAAAGACCCTGATGACCTCATCAATATCCTCCAGCGCCGCCATTCGATCCTTCTGTCTGCAAGACCCACAAAAACGCCCGGACTTTTCAAGGAACAGAACAACAAGGCGGGGAACTCGCATTTTGTCGATTATCGTCTTGTACGCGGGACATTGAAGAAAGGTTTTGAGATTTACAATGCCATTCAAGACCCCGTTGCAAAGGCATACTTCATCCTGTTCATGATCAGTGAGGTCCATCCTTTCATGGATGGTAATGGCCGCATATCCCGCATCATGATGAATGCGGAACTCACGGCGGCAGGTATGCCCAAGATTATCATCCCCACAGTGTATCGTATCGACTACATCGACGCCTTGAAACGACTTACCAAGAACGGAGAGCCGGCAACCATCATCCGCGCCATGGAAAGGGTACGCCTTTGGAGTAGCGGCCTGGATGGCTCCGATTATGATGCGCTCAGGGCTTATTTGGAACAGTGCAACGCCTTCCGGGATGAACAGGAATACATCCTAAAGTTCTAGATTTCGACAATTTTACCCGGAAATCCATTTTAGTTTCGATGATTTTACCTTTATGGCGCTAAAACTGCTCTGAAAATAGAAAATTTTCCTCGGTCTCTCTC
The DNA here is from genome assembly GCA_017480345.1 of Bacteroidales bacterium. Classification (GTDB taxonomy): domain Bacteria; phylum Bacteroidota; class Bacteroidia; order Bacteroidales; family UBA932; genus Cryptobacteroides. Next base: position 6,705 of record JAFVAU010000033.1, on the reverse strand, counting down.
CAATCCAGAGGGGCCGATGTTCATGACAATCTCCCTTCATCCTACAAATGCCGTAAAATGGTTCGAGTGCCTTCAGCACCACCAACTTGATGCTATCGCTGGAAAAAAAGTAGCCCCAATGTGGGCAGAAAACGGGAACATTTGAGAAGGGTAAAAAATAAGCCGTTGATTATCAACGGCTTAAGTGGTGCTGGGAAGTCCATTCGTGTAGTTTAAGGGGGTTTAATATGGTTTTATAATTTGCTGAAAATAAATAAGTTAGTTCATTAAAATAAAACGGAGTTTATTTGGATATTAGGTAAATTGTGCGTAAATTTGTGCGTAAATGATAAATGTACAGAGTTATGGCAGTTAACTATTTTTTGGACAAAAGGCCCAACAAGGAAGGCGAACTACCGATACGTGTCCAGATAAACGTGAAGGGAGCGAAGATGCTCTCGACATTCGGCATTAGTGTTGATCCGGCAGTCTGGTCTGGAAGCCGAGTGTCCAAAGGAACCTACCGCAATTCCCGGCGGCTCACCGGCGCAGAAATCAACAGGCGCCTGAACAATATAGAAAACCATTTCCTGGACTGGGACAACCAGTTGACCAGGCGACCCACCAAGGATGAGTTCAAGGAGCAGCTGGATAAGGCCCTGAATAAAGAGGAGACCACTGCGCCTGCACCCACCAAGAAAGCCCGGAAGAAATCGTTCTTCCAGCTGCTGGAAGAATTTGTAAAGGAGCAGGGAGCGGTCCAGCAATGGGCCTATGCCACGAAGCAGTGTTTCGTGACATTCCAGCATCATATGGAAGGATTCAAGAAGGATGTCACTCTGGAATACTTCGACGAAACCGGCATAAATAAGTTAGTCACTTACCTGAGGCAGGAGAAGGGGCTGGAGGACAACAGCGTCCGAAAGCAATACAAGAACCTGCTGTGGTTTGTTAACTGGGCGCTGCGGAAGGGCTACACCATGCAGGACACTGTGACCAAATACCGGCCCAAGTTCAAGGTGGTTGAGAAACCTATCATCTTTTTGGATAAGGATGAGCTGAAGACCCTGTACAATTACGAGATTCCCAAGAATGGCACCAAGGTAACACTCGTCAACATGAACGGCGAAGAGTATGAAAAGACTGTCAAGGAAGCCGGTGCTCTGGCCAAGGCCCGTGACCTGTTCTGCTTCTGCGCCTTTACCTCCCTGCGTTTTTCTGACATGTACAATCTCCGTAAGACGGATGTGGCCGACAACTACATATATGTTACCACCCAGAAAACCAATGACCGCCTTCCCATTGACCTCAATCCATACTCCAAGGCAATCCTCGAGAAGTACAAGGACCTGGACACGGTCGGAGACCATGCGCTGCCGGTAATTAGTAACCAGAAAATGAACCAGTACCTGAAAGACCTCTGCGAGCTATGCGGATTCAATGACCCCATAACGCGCGTATGCTTCCGTGCAGGGAAGCGCGTCGAGGAGACCTACCCTAAATATGAGATGATAAGCACGCATGCTGCCAGGCGTACATTCATCTGCCAGGCCCTCTCCAGCGGCATCCCGCCTCAGGTTGTGATGAAATGGACCGGCCACTGCGACTACAAGTCCATGAAGCCATACATTGACATTGCCGGCAAGACCAAGTCCGATGCAATGAACACGTTTGCCAACTCCTTAAGCCTGTAGTGGATAATCTTGCAAAGATTTTGGTATTCAGATAAACTTTAGTAAATTTGCGACCATACTCCACAAATTCATATAAATATTTGGAGTATAGTAAAGAAATTCGGAGGTATTATGTACAAGAGAATATTCGACATAGAGGACAAGTTGGACGAAGCAATGTTCCTGTTTGGCGCACGTCAGACCGGGAAATCCACCCTTTTGAAAGAACGCTTCAAGGGGAAGATTTACTACGATTTATTGGACCCCGATGTGAGAAAAGCATTTAAACGGAATCCTAACTCCCTGAAGGAGGCACTTTGGGACAAACCGTCCGGTACATTGGTCATCATAGATGAGATTCAGAAAGTGCCGGAACTGCTGGATATCGTCCACACTCTGATGGTCGAAAAAGGACTGTGGTTCATCCTTAGCGGTTCAAGCGCCAGGAAGCTGAAGAAATCCGGTGCAAACACCCTCGGGGGCCGTGCCATTCCGGAAACATTTTATCCACTCGTCTGGCCGGAAGTAACCGACTTCCAACTGGACCGGGCTGTTCAGAACGGAATGATTCCGCGCCATTATATGGTAGCGGATGCCACCAAGCGACTGAAAGGATACGTTGAAGTGTATCTGAACGAAGAAATCCGCGAAGAAGGAGAAGTCAGGGAACTCGAGGCATTCGAACGCTTCATGGAAGTGGCGGCCATCTCCGATGGGGAGATGCTGAATTATTCAAACATCGCCTCAGACTGTGGAGTCTCCGTCAAAACAGTGCAGTCTTACTTCAAGATTCTGTATGACACACTGATAGGATACGAAATTCCGGCATACAGGAAGGCGGTCAAAAGGAAGATTATCCAGGCACCGCGATTTTACTACTTTGACGTGGGTCTCGCCAACTATCTTATGGGCCGCCATTCACTAAAACGTGGCACGGACGATTACGGGCATGCATTTGAGCATTTTGTGATGCAGGAGATCATTGCGTACAAAGGATATAACGATAAAAAGGACATCATCTCCTACTGGCGTACATACGACAAGAAGGAAGTTGATGCTGTCATCGGAGACGCCAAAGTCGCCATTGAAATCAAATCCTCCGAGCAGGTGAAGGCCAAACACAAAGCTGGACTCAAGGCCTTTAAGGAAGAGCATCCAGACTGCCGTTTGATATTTGTGTCGTTAGATCCAATAACGAGGAAAGTCGATGACATAGAGCTAATTACTGTGCTTGATTTCCTGAGGATGCTGTGGAACGGTGAAATATTCTAATGATTCTATGCTGACGAGAAGCGATATCACCATACTGATGCAGCAGGTCGACGTTACGAAGGCGTACGACCTGCTGGCTATGTTCAAGGAAGCCGGGAAGGAAAGGATTGACATCAGGACGATCCTGGACGAGGCGGCTCCGAAGATCAAGGACTATTCTGCACTTGTGGCCAGGCTGGAGCAACTCTCCGGGAACCACGCCACCTGCAGCATCACGGAATTCGCTGCCTGGATGAAGGTGAGCCGCCAGACGGTCTATAACTGGAAGGACAGCAACTACCTGGTGTTCGCCGGGAACAAGGTCAATCTTCCTGAGACGCTGGACCTATGGCTGTCCCTTCCGTGGCTCGGATCAAAGTAGCATATTCGTGGTACTGGCTCCGGTAGCCGGTGATTCTGTCCAGCAGGATGAACCGGGCATAGACCTGGAACTGGTCCAAATCAAATCCCCATACCCCCGCATAGCCGGGAATCACTACGGAGACTACGCCTGCAGCGCAGTCTCCTTCTGCAAGGTAGTTCCTGAGGAGCCCCAGATGCCGGCAGCGGCCGGGGGCTGTGAGCTGGATCTTCACCAGCAGCCGGTACCGGGATGCATCCGGGCAGTGCGGGATTTCCACCCGGGCGGGAATGACCAGGCTCCCGTTCATCTTCACGGCAGCGCCCAGGAAAGCCGCAAACGGCGGGAAAGACTCAAACGGCACCGGCGAAGGCTGATGCTCATTGCCCAGCGCGGCAAATCCGTGATATGCCGACACGAACAGGTTCTGCCCTGATATGAAGGCCTTGTGGTCGAAGGGTGGCCGATGCGGCTCCACCTCCTCTGCCAGCCGGTTCCAGACCTGCTGCGTCTGGTGCGGGACCTCCCTCCAGGCCGCCAGCGCCCGGCGATGCACATCCAGGGCCGAGGTCTGGGCAGCGGTGCCAGGATAGCGGCTATGGGAGCGCTTCCGGTAGTAGCACTTCCCGTTCCGGTGATAGAAGGTCACATCGCCCACGGAGCCGTAGGCGTCAGAGATCAGGATTGATGGATAGAAACGGGGCATGGGGTGCTATAAGTTTTGGGCAGGGCAATGGCTTATAAGGAGTTCAGAGGGAATATACATGCGTCGGAACTACGCGCTTAACGAGTGCATCAGAACTTCACCCTCGATCCACTTCTTGATGGCCTTCTTGTCCGGAATCCACCTCAGCTCACTATCCATATTACAGAGCTTGTAAACAGGCAGATGGGCATAGCCGGTGGCCCTGGGTGCATCATTGAAGCAGACCGTTCCCTTCAACTGGTGAACCCAGATCATGGGAAGGAGGCCGTAATCCTCCTGATGTCGGGTGTAGAACAGCACCTTCTCGAAGACCTCGTCCTCGACGTTTTTGATGAAATCTATGAGTGTAAGCATACCAAGTATCAATTAGTTATCTATGTACAAGTTACGCATAATTTCCGAGAATAACAAATTTATTTTCAACGAGTTACGCGCAAATTTTTACGCACAAAACAAGCTCCTTACCACCACTCGCAGCGGCGCAAGCCGCTGCCTCCCGTTGTATATATTTATACCCCTTTCTTCCCCTCCGGGCGGGTGATGCCGGTCGATGTGACACTGACGCCGGGGCGTAAGTCTCCTGGTGGGCCTATGGTGCTGGCAGTCTCACAGCTGCCGGGAGTGTGTGCGGGCTTGCGGGTGGCGGCTGTGAGTCTGCCAGTGCCATAGGGCGCGGAACGAAGTGGAGCGTGGCCCCGGAGGGTGTCTGGCAGCGTGAGGGGCGGCGGGCTCTGGAGCGCCGTGGAAGGGAGACGCAAGGCTCCCTGGAACAGCGGAAGAGACCGACGTTGTGGGTGGGCAGACTCCCTCCGGGGTCTGGGACGGAACGGCCCATTCCCGGATCGAAGGTAGAAGGCTCGCGGCCGTCAGGCCTGGCACCATGCCCCCGGCGCAGTCTGTGGCGGGTGCAGCGAAGCGGAATCCCGACACTGTCTGCGCCAACAGCCGGGAGCGGATGCGGACGGCTGTGTCCTGCCTGCCCGGAAGGCTTTGTGGCTTTGGAGACGAGCACGGACCGCAGCGCAGCGAGGACCGCGCACAAGACGGAAAAGACACAAGGCCTGGAGGAATAGCAGGCAGGTGATAACGCGGCGGAGCCGTACCGCGGAGGAACGGTGCCGGAAGTGGTGTGGCAGGCTCGTCCTGCCACACGACTGGAGGTGCCGGGCCGACCCCAAGCGAAGCGCCTAAGGCGGTAGACTGTCCCGCACTCCACCGAGGCTCCCAGCGAGAGACAGACGGTGGAGAGGCACTGACGGTGCTCGTACCGGCACTTTGCGCCCTGGCATACCTTCTTCCTTTGATACGAGACTTCAAGCGGAAGTCGCTGGCGGCTTTGCCGCCGGCGGGTGGAGCGCTGCTGGAATACCCGCTGACGCTGATACGAGGGAGCGCAAAGTGCGCGGCCCCCTGACGGGCCTGGAGGCCGGAGGTCCTTGAAGGGGGCCGCTTGTCTGCCGCCGCCTCGCCCGGGAATTCGAAGGGAGGACCTTCGCACCTTGACGACGGAGCGTCCTTAACATAATCCGAATTGTGTAATCAGACGCCTGGAAGGGCGTTTCTGCGGGCTTCTGACCCATCAATAACTGATACCCTCCGGGCGGGTGATGTGGGTGCCGGCGGCTGTTACACAATTCCGATGGGATTATGTTATGGAAAGCGGGATTCGGGGCACAACGCTCGCACTGGCACTGACGCTCCCGGGCGATTATCTCCCTTGGGGGCCGGGGGGATGAGAGGGTGCAAGTCTGTGGCGGACTTGCTCCGGCACAGTCTTGCACACCGCTTTTCCCTTAAAAGTGCGGGAGCTGGAGGCGTGGGCCAATGGAGCGTGGGGCCGGCCGTGAGTCTGTGGCGGTTGACGCCGAGGCGGCAACTGACACAGTCTCACAGCGACGGGTGGCAATAGAGGTTGCTGGTCTGGCGGTTTGGGGCGGAGCGCATCGGAGAACCAAACTGACAGACGAGCAAGTACCGCTTCCCATATCGACCCTGGCATCGGCACTGCCGCTGGAACAGGGCACCATCGGCCCGGATCATCGGCATCGGCCTAACCCTTTCCGTCCACTTTGTCCACCGGTGGACGGTGTGGACAAGGTGGACAGTGGTGGACAGCGGTGGACGGGATTTGCCCGTCTGCCCGATAACAGCTAAATTTGCAGTCAATCTGTTTGGACTGAATCGAATATGACCATTGACCTTCATAAGTGGATTTCTGCTGACCGGGAAGCGCTGATGGCGCTCTGCAATGCCGTTGACAGGACATACCTGTCGGACCGGCTGCCGTATCCTTATACCGAAGCGGATGCTGACTGGTGGCTGGGTATGGTGACTGAGAATGACGGCAAGGAGGGCGTCTGGCGGGCTATCGTCGTGGACGGGCAGGTTGTCGGCAGTATCTCCGTGGAAAGGATGGCCAATGAGAATCGCTCCGTTGGGTCGATTGGCTATATGATTCTAACACCGTTCTGGTCCCAGGGTATCGGCACAGAAGCGGTTCGGCAGATCTGCGGGATTGCTTTCCGGGAGCTGGCGCTGGAGCGCATAATCGGCGAGGTGTTCCCGGAGAACCTGGCATCGGCCCGGGTGCTGGAGAAGAATGGGTTCCGAATGGGAAATACACAAATGCTAAACTAAAGAAGATATTGGCCAAAATAAACGCTATACCGAGAGAGAAACTTGATTTTTCAACTTCCTAAAACGGTGTTGTTCAAACATTTCTACTTATTTGTACT
>JAFVAU010000023.1 GCA_017480345.1 Bacteroidales bacterium | reverse complement strand
CTCGAAAGAGAAGATCTGGCGCAACGGCGACGAGCAGTACTACCCTGGCGGTGTCACCGACCCGAACTACTGCGTCCTGAAGTTCACCGCCACCGATGGCCGTTTCTACAGCGATTTCTATCCCCGTAGTTTTGTGATTGAGTAAACAATGAGCAGCAAGGCACTTGTCGTTATCGACATTCAGAACGACATCACCAAACTCAAAAGCATGGGGTATTCGCTGGAGGAAATCCGGGACCTTTGGGACGATGACCAGCATTTCCCTACGGTGGAATCGTTGGTGGAGAAGATCCGGAAGTGTGAGGATGAGCTGGCGGTGCTCAAGGAGCGGAAACGGATGCTCAAGGCGGTGGTAGCTTCCCAAAAGAAGTTACACAAAATGGAAAAAGTTTACTTTGAATCGCTTCCGGCCATCACCGTGGCCAGCCATCGTACCATCATCCCTTCCTTCGAAGACCTCGGCCGCCTCAGCTGCGAGGTGATCGGCCCTGAAATGGCCCGTCTGGGCTGCGAATGCCCGGAACCCGGCTACTGCTACACCATCGAGCACGGCGGCTACAAGCCGAAGGACATCGACATCGAGTACTGCGAGATGGTCACAAAGAAATGCGCTGACTCCGCGCTCATCAAGTTTAAGGATATTCCGGCTGTGCCGCAAGCTGCCTGTCTGAAGGTCTTTGGCCCGTATGAGAAACTCTATGACAACTATGTCGAGCTCTTCGCCTATCTGGAAAAGGAGGGCTACAAGATCGTCGGTGCTCCCCGCGCCGTTTACATCGACGGCATCTGGAATCAAGAGGACCCGGCCAAATGGCTCACCATCATCCAAGTGCCGGTGGAAAAGGCATAATGAAAAGACACGCCCTTGCGGAAATGGCTGCAAGGGCGTATCTTTGTCCTTGAATTAATAGACGAACTATATGGCTTACAGTCCTGACTTTGTACAATACATCATCGACCGATGTTCTGGCGCCGGTGAGATTGCCGTGAAGAAGATGATGGGAGACTATTGCATCTACAGCGACGGCGTTCTTTTCGGCCTCATCTGCGACAACAACTTCTACGTGAAGGTTACGGAGCCTGGCAAGGTTGTGCTGAAAGAAGTCATCCTGCGGCCACCGTATGACGGCGCAAAGGACTATTTCTACATCAGCGATGTGGATGACCGGGAGTATCTGACTGCGCTCATCAAAGCCACGGTTCCAGCGCTTCCGAAGCCAAAGGCAAAGAAGAATCCGATGAAGTAGGATGCATTCTCATTAATAAAGTGAACCGCCGTCTTCTCGTTTGAGTTGACGGCGGTTTCCATCATGCTGTTCTGTTTGACTCATCACATTTTACTTCGGGAAATAGAAATATTCTAAATATGGATTATCAGGAGGCGTTTTCGACCAGGAGCTACGAATCGAGCATTAACTACTTAATGATTAACTACTTGATTGCAAGAGATATAAGGGAAAGACCTCACTTCCTTACTATCCAATTGCGACACGTGACAAATCAGTCTTGTTGTCACAGAATGATGGTAATGTATCAAGTATAATCCGTGAAAATAAGTTAGTTATTATCAAAGGAATAAATGATTGAACATCAACGCATTGGATAATCAAAACAAGAAAAGAGTCCTATTGAGGATTGAAATGTTATAGTTATACATTATTTGTGTTGACTTTCCAAAAACATTTCATAAATTTTCGGTTTTGGTAACTTTTTCCGAAAAGTGTGACAAAATCTTGTCACAGAAAGTGATTTTGTGACAAACTTTGTGACAAAACGGTTGTAATTGACCGAAAAACAGACTAAACCCTAAAAATGCGAATCTAACCGATAGTGCTCACTGAAGAAATGGATTTCAGTGAGTTTTTGCACAACAACTTAAGTTTCGGTTTAGTTTTAACTATTTGAAATTCAAATAGTTACTTCCCGATGCAGTGGTTCTTGAAGATGGAGTGGAGGATGAGTTCGGGGTCCAGGAGGTCGGTGCCCAGGATGGCGTTGATGCTGGAGAGGGCGCGGCGGAGGTCTTCGGCCACCAGGTCCGAGGGGATGCCGCAGGAGAGGGAAGTGCGGCAATCCCGCAGGGCGGAGGAGGCTTGGCGGAGGGCGTCATAGTGCCGGACATTGGTTACAAATGTAGCGTTTTGCCCGGAAATGAGGTCCTTTTCCAGCGAAACCAAGGTACTTTTCAGTTGGTCCAGGCCTTGGCCATATTTGGCCGACAATTCCAACACATTAACCTTATTATCAACAGATAAAACAAAATTGTTAATTATTGAAACTTTTTTGTTATATGCCGAATTCTCCACCAAATCGGCCTTATTGAGGAGCAAAATGAGCTTCTGCGAGCCGCCGCTGAGATGTTGCCCCAGAAGGGCCAGTTGCGCGGCTAGTTCCTTGCGCTCGGAGGTGCCGTCCAGCATGCCCAACACAATCTCCGCTTCCGCCATTTTCCGGAAGGAACGCTCGATGCCCAGGTTCTCCACCGTATCCTCAGAATCGCGGATGCCGGCGGTGTCTATAAAGCGGAAAAGAACCCCTTCCAGGTTCATGACCTCCTCAATGGTGTCGCGCGTAGTACCGGGAATGTCCGTGACGATGGCCCGCTCTTCGCCCACCAGCGCATTGAGCAAGGTGCTCTTGCCGGCATTGGCCGCGCCTACAATGGCAACAGGCACACCGTTTTTAATCATATTGCCCTGATGGAACGATGCCGCCAGCCGGTCCACATGCGCACGCGTGGTATCCAGCAGCCCGAGCAGCTTTTCCCGGTCCGCAAACTCCACGTCTTCCTCGGAGAAATCCAGCTCCAGTTCCAGCAGGGATGCCATTTCCAGCAGCTCGCTGCGAAGGTGCGAGAGTTCCTTGGAAAAACCGCCCTTGAGCTGGTTCATGGCCACGCGGTGCGAAGCCGCCGTAGAGGACGAAATCACATCGGCCACGGCCTCGGCCTGGGCCAGGTCCATCTTTCCGTTCAGGAAGGCCCTGCGGGTGAATTCACCGGGCTCTGCCATACGGGCGCCGGCTTCCAAGAGCAGCCGGATCAGCTCTGAGACGATATAAGAAGAAGCATGGGTGGATATCTCCACGGAATCCTCTCCCGTATAGCTGTGAGGAGCACGGAATACGGAGACCAGCACTTCATCCAGTAGGCGGCCGGAATCGAGCACAGAGCCGTAATGGAGGGTGTAGCCGGGAGCATCGGCCACAGTGCCTTCCTTCAGAGAGACAACGCGGTCTGTAAGGGAAAAGGCATCCGGCCCGCTGACGCGGATAATGGAAATTGCTCCGGTCCCAGGGGTGGTGGCCGGAGCAACGATGGTATCTTGATAAGAATTAATCATAGCGTCCGAAACTGGACATATTGTCTATGAGGTCCTTGTTGGTCTTGTACTCGTCCATGTGCTGCTGCATCCAGCTCATGGCCTCTACGGGGTTCATATCGGCCAGAAGCTTTCTCAGGATCCAGATGCGGTTGTTGGTGTAGGCGTCGTACAAGAGGTCGTCCCTTCGGGTGGAGGAGAGCACCAGGTTCACAGCCGGGAAGATGCGCTTGTTGGAGAGGTTGCGGTCCAGCTGGAGTTCCATATTGCCGGTTCCCTTGAATTCCTCGAAGATAACGTCGTCCATCTTGGAGCCGGTTTCCGTAAGGGCCGTGGCCAGGATGGTGAGGGAGCCGCCACCTTCTATATTACGGGCGGCGCCGAAGAAACGCTTGGGCTTCTGCAGGGCGTTGGCGTCCACTCCGCCGGTGAGTACCTTGCCGGAGGCCGGCTGAACGGTGTTGTAGGCACGCGCCAGACGGGTGATGGAATCCAGGAGGATCACTACGTCGTGACCGCATTCCACCAGGCGGCGGGCCTTGTCCAGCACCATGTTGGCCACTTTGACGTGGCGCTCCGCGGGTTCGTCGAAGGTGGAGGCCACAACCTCCGCCTTTACGCTGCGCTGCATGTCCGTCACTTCTTCCGGACGCTCGTCAATGAGGAGAACAATCTCATATACCTCCGGATGGTTGTCTGCAATGGCGTTGGCGATGGCCTTCAGGAGCATGGTCTTACCGGTCTTGGGCTGGGCCACGATGAGGCCGCGCTGGCCCTTGCCGATAGGAGTGAACATGTCCACTACGCGGATGCTCTGGTCTTTCTCATGCCCATGTCCCAGGAGGTTGAATTTCTCCGTAGGGAAAAGGGGAGTGAGGAAATCAAAGGGCACGCGGTCCCGTACGAACTCGGGTGTGCGGCCGTTGATGAACTTGATTTTGACCAGCGGGAAATACTTGTCTCCTTCACGGGGAGGACGGATTTCTCCGGTGACGGTATCTCCGTTCTTGAGCGCATTCTGCTTGATCTGCTGCTGGGAGACATAGATATCGTCGGGGGAGTTGAGATAATTGTAGTCGCTGGAGCGGAGGAAGCCGTAGCCGTCCGGCATGATTTCCAGTACGCCGGTAGCCTCCACAGAGCCTTCAAACTCCACACGGGGCGGGCGCTGGGGCTGCTGGGGCTGTTGCTGGGCCTGCTGTTGGGACTTTTCCTTCTTCTGGAACTTCTGGGCCCTCCTTTCTTCCTTCTGGGCATCGTCTTCCTTGAGGTCGTCAAAGAGGTTGTGGATGAATTCCTTTCCGTCCACCTTTTCAGGAGCAGAAGCAGGAGCCGATTCTTCCTTGGCCGTAACAGCCGGCGTCGGAGTTTCCTCGGCCGGTTTCACCGCATTCTTTGGCTTGCGGCCACGCTTCTTGGGCTGGGCGGCAGGCGTTTCCGCGGCAGCGGGAGCAGGGACCTGCTCCTCCTCTTTCTTAGGCTTTTCTTCCTTCTTGGCCGATTCCTCCTTGCGGGGGCGGCCCCGTTTGCGGGGTTTGGGCTCCTGGGCGGGTTTCTGGGACTCTGCTATGGCTTCCGCATCCAGAATGGAAAAGCCAAGGTCTGCACGGTCCATTTTCTTGGCTCCCTTGATGTTAAGGGTTTCAGCAATGCTTCTGAGCTGCTCTTCGCTCATGGCATTCAGTTCAATTAAGCTATGGGGCATAATAAAACAGATGTATTTCAGGTAAAGAAGGCATTCCGATTGGAATACCGGCACAAAGGTAAGAAAAATAATTTTCTACTGCAACAAATTGTCCATGTAGGAATCGCTCTTTTTGAAGCGAAGCAGGTCTGCCAGGGCTGCCGCGTTGGCGGCAATGCGGAAACTGTAGGACTTGTACATACCCATGGGCACCCAGGACACGGCTATATTGAAGCAATGCAGGTCGTAAGAAGCACTGATCTGGGTGGAAGTGAATTTCATGGCCATGAAGTCGAAACCGCTGCTGGCCTGGATGCTCAGACGGGGCGTCAGTTTCACGTTGCCACTGATCTGGAGGGTCTGGGTAAATTTCCGGTTGGTTATCAATTCCTGGGTGGAAGCCTGGTAGGAATACGTCTTGGCGTAGTTGAACGAGTAACTGAAATTCAGCGACCAGGGCGAATTGGGATTCATGTAATACACGTATCCGCCAGGGATATACTCTCCGGTAAGGGGATGATAATAGATGCGCTGGTAGGAATTGGCATCCGAATTCCCTCCTCCGGAAGCGCCTCCGGCCCGTCTTCCGTCATTTCCGTCGATGGAACCCTTTCCGTTGATGGAATAAGAGGCCGATAGGGATGCGTTGGTGAGCCTGAGCGGCACACCGGTAGCCGCCACGTTGAACTTGTTGATGCGCTGGCCGCGTTCATTGATGGCGTAAGGGTCAAAATTGAGGTTCCCGCTCAAGTTCAGGTTGTTTTTGAAAACGGCGATATTGGTGGACATGGTAATGCCCACATTGTTCATCCGCATGGAATCGGCCAGGAAATTATAGCTGGTGTTGATGTTGAGCTGGTCCAGCAGTTTCACCTTTTTGCTTCCGGTTCCGGTGGTGTCCTTCATGTCCCGCACCTTGGCCTCCAGATTGTTGCCGATGGAAAGGGACATGGTGGCACTCTTTCCGCGGCCCGGAGGGGAAACGGTGTTGTGGTGCCCGGGGAGGGAATAGATATTGTACATGGTCTCCGCATGGTAGGTGCCCCGTTTGTCATAATAGGCGTCCAGGGTGCGCCAGCCATTGAAGGAGGTGCCCTTTTCCGGAGAGAAGTTCAGGCTGATGGAAGGCGTGATCACATGCCGGATGGCCTGGACCTTCCGGTGCTTGCCGAAGTTGAACATGCCATAGATACGGGTGTTCATGGACATGCTTCCGGAATAGGTATGCGTCATTCCGAATCCGTTGAACGCCCTTCCAGGGTCCGTAACCACCTTCTGGGCGATGACATCGTTGCCCTCCTTGTCCGTCACCAAGACGGGATTCCCGCTCTCATCCACCTCCTGTTCCAGATACTGCTGCCCCTTGGAGAACATCCAGTTCATGCCATAGGAGACGCTGGGCGTTACGTTGATATATTTAAGGAGCGTAAAGTTGGGCAGGCCGATCTGGAAGTTATGGGACATGCCGTTGGTCATCCTGTCCATGGCCTTCACTCCCAGGGAGTCTCCGAATTCCTTCACGCGGTACACCGTACCCTGCTTGTTGGTCTTGGTAACGTAGTTTCCGTTTTCATCCAGAACATAGTCCTGCATGTCCCTGAGCTTGAAATTCAGGCGGTTCTGGAAGGACGTGCTGTAACCGAAGGAGATCTTCTCATAGAACTTCTCCTTGCCCACCCGCTGCTTCTGTTTGAAGGGATAGAAACGGGTTACGTTGAAGGTGATGTTGGGGAGCGTGAAGGAGTAGCTGGAGTCCCTCGTATTCTGGTTGTGCATGGCGTTCACGCTCAGGCTGAACTTGCCGTTCCAGTTATGCGAATAAGAGATGGAGGACCCCATCTGGTTTTGCTGGGCCTCCTGCACGGATTTGGCGTTGAAGCGGTTGTTGGAAGGGCTGGAGAAGTTAACGGAAGCGCTGAAGGTGGTTCCGGGATGGGCCTTGGAGTCCTGCGAATGGGACCAGCGAAGGCCCAGGTTCTTGGACTGGACAAAGTCTGCGCTTCCTTTTTCTCCCGTCTGGTCGTTGGAGTAATTGAAGCTGAGGGTGCCGTTGAACTTGTAATTGACTTTATAGCGGGAATTCACGTTCACGGCCCAGGAGCCCATGGTATAATAGTCTCCGGTGAGGGACAGGTCGAAATAATCCCCGAAGACGAAGTACATGCCCGCATCCTTCATGAAGAAGCCGCGCGCCTGCTCCTCGCCGAAGGTGGGCATGAGCAGGCCCGTCGCACGGGAAGGCTTCTTGGGAATGAAACCGAAGGGCAGGCCGATAGGGACGGGAACGCCCGCCACAACCGGCCAGGCCGGGCCGAAAACCGTCTTCTGGGAAGGTTTGGTGATGACCTTGGCCATGCTCAGCTTGAGATAGTAATGCGGTTCCTCCAGATCGCAGACGGTGTAGATGCCTTCCCGCATGTTGATGGACTTGTCCGGCAGCATCTTGATCCTCTTTCCCTGCAGCAGGCCGTCGGATTCTTTGGTAACCATATTGGTAACCCGGGCCTTCTGCGTGGTGAAATTGTAGCGGAGTTCGTCCATCTTGTAGGTCTGGCCCCCCTGCGTCATCTCCGGGAAGCCTGTCATCTCTCCGGTGGCAAGGTCTTTCCGGCCGCGGGCATACACCGTGTTGGAAAGCATGTCATACTCCAGATAATCGGCCGTGAGTTTCATGTCCTGGTAGGTGACGGTGGCGCCGCCGTAATAATAGACCAGGCGCTTTCCGCCGGTGAAATCCGTTATGATGGAGTCCTTGGCCGTAGAGAAGGCCGGGCGCTCCAGGGAACTTTTCTTGAGAAGGTCCAGGGAGTCTGCCCGAGCCGTCCCGAGGGAATCGGCCTGGATGGGCTTGAGGGTATCCGGCAGGGAAGGGACTTCCTGGCCCAAACCCTTCAGACCCGGGGAGGTCAGGAGGGCGGCCGCCAGAAACAGTTGTCTAAAAAACTTCCTTGCCATTCAATAATTTTTGCTATTTTTGTGCAAAATATATTTTACAAAAGTACGATTTATTCCAGAATAATCAAAAAACGCGGGCTTATTCCCGCCGTTACCGCCCTTCTCCTTACAATCCCCGTGCCCGCGCGTGCACAGGGAGACAATCCCGTTCTACAATTGAAGACGGTGGTCATCGACGCCGGCCACGGCGGAAAGGACGCCGGCTGCGTCAGCCGGGACAAAAAGACCTTCGAGAAAAACATCACGCTGGACATCGCCAAACGGCTGGCCCAGAAAATATCGGCCTCCTACCCGGACGTGACGGTGAAAATGACCCGCTCGTCGGATACCTTCGTGGAGTTGGAGAACCGCGCCGTCATCGCCAACAAGGCGGGGGCCAACCTCTTTATCTCCATCCACGTGAATTCCGTAGCCAAGGGCACATCGGCCCATGGCTTTTCCATCCATTGCCTGGGGCAGTCGGCCCGGAAAGGGAACGACCTCTATTCCAAGAACCTGGATCTGGTGAAGCGGGAGAACTCCGTGATTATGCTGGAAGACAATTACGAGACCAAATACCAGGGCTTCAACCCCAACGACCCTCAGTCCTATATCATCTTCTCCCTCATGCAGAACGCCCATCTGAGCCAAAGCCTGGCTTTTGCGGAGGACGTGGCGGAAGGGCTCAGGCAGAAGGGCCCCATCAAGTATTCCCGCGGCGTCTCGCAGGATCCGTTCTGGGTGCTCTGGCGCACCGCCATGCCGGCCGTCCTCATCGAGGTGGGCTTCATGACCAATCCGGAAGACCTGGCCGCCATGAGAAGCGAGAAGGGGAGGGACGGGATAGCACAGGGCATCTTCGAGGCCTTCAAGACCTTCAAGGGCCGATATGACGGGGTGGCGGCTCCCGAAGCCGTGCCCGTTTCTGCCCCCGAGGCCACAGCCGTCACGGTGGCCGACGAAACTGTCGTCTATGGCATCCAGGTGCTGGCCATCGGCAAAGACATGGCATCGGAAGACCCTTTCTTCCAGGGATACAAGCCCACCGTCATCCAGGCGGGGAAGATAAAAAAATATGTGATTTGCACTTCGGCCTCGCTGCAGGAAGTGAAGAAAGTTTTTCCGAAGATTCAGAAAAAATTCAAGGATTCCTACATCGTTAAGATCGAGGACGGAATCACTGCTCCCATTCGTTGATTTTTCTTGGACGTAAGGGGCTCAAATAAGGTTTAATCCGCAAATCGCTTAATTATAATAAATCAAAATAAGATAGTTTGTCCGCCGTTGCTGGAATGGATATTTCATTTTATAAAGTGCTATTTTTCAAGAATTTATAAAAAAGAGAAAAATAGGCCTGCCGTTCAGAAATTTAGAGATAATTTTTTTCAAAAACAATAGGGGCAGCAATTTTTTTTCAATTATTTTTCCCCCATATTTGCATTCCAAATTACTGACAACAACTCTGATTTTTTTGCAATCCCGGAATGACAGACCAGGAAAGACATATTGCGGTATGGAATAACTGTCTGCAGATCATTGAGAACAACATTGATCCGCAGCAGTTCAATACCTGGTTCAAGCCCATCCGGCCGGTGTCCCTCGAGGGCGCCCACCTCACGGTGGAAGTTCCTTCGGATTTCTTCCGTCAATATATAGAGGAAGCCTACAAAGAACTTCTCCGTCTCACCATCAAGCGCGCCATCGGGGCCGATGCCCAACTGTTCTACCTGGTGCGTCCGGTCCAGAACAAGGAAGGCATGGTGCTCCCGGCCTCTCAGAGTTCCGTTCCCACCAACAATGCCGTATCGGTACCCACATACCAGCCGGCCGGCCGCCCCAGCCCCTTCGTTTTCCCCGGGGTGCAGCGGCTCAAGATCAACCCCCGGCTCAATCCGGAGTACTGCTTCGCCAACCTGGTGGAAGGGGAGTGCAACAAACTGGGCGTAAACGCTGCGGAGAACATCTCCCAGGCCCCCGGAAAAACCCCCTTCAACCCCCTGTTCCTCTTCGGAGGGCCCGGCCTTGGCAAAACGCACATCGCGCAGGCCATCGGCATAGCCATCAAGGAGAAATTCCAGGAGAAGGTGGTCCTTTACGTAACGGGGCATGAATTCAAGACCCAGTACATGGATGCCGTCCAGGGCAACCGGATAGTGGATTTCATCGCTTTCTATCAGAGAATAGACGTCCTCATCGTGGACGATATCCAGGACCTGGTAGGACAGGGGACCCAGCACACTTTCTTCAATGTGTTCAACCACCTGCACCAGAACGGGAAACAGCTCATCTTCACCAGCGACCGCGCCCCGGCAGACCTTCAGAACTTTGAAGACCGCCTGATGTCCCGCTTCAAGTGGGGACTCTCCGTGGAACTGCTGAAGCCGGACTATGCCACCCGCCTGGAGATGCTCCGTTCCAGGGCCCTCAGGGAAGGAGTTTCCCTCAGCGAGGATGTCCTAACCTATCTTGCCTCCCGCATCAAGACCAACTTCCGTGAACTGGAAGGGACCCTTACTTCCCTGGTGGCCTACGCCACCCTGGGACACCGGGACATCGATGTGGAACTGGCCCAGAGCATCAGTGGCAAGATTGTGGGACAGGAGCAGAAAGAGATTTCCACCGCCCTGGTCATAGACAGCGTGTGCGAATACTTCAAC
Organism: Bacteroidales bacterium; assembly: GCA_017480345.1. Lineage (GTDB taxonomy): Bacteria > Bacteroidota > Bacteroidia > Bacteroidales > UBA932 > Cryptobacteroides. The sequence continues at coordinate 24,640 of JAFVAU010000023.1, read as the reverse complement.
ATCACGCGCGAGATGCTGCTTTCCACCTCCCGCAAGCGCCAGATTGTGCAGGCCCGCCAGATAGCCATGTACGAATGCCGGAATCTCATCCAGAACTGCTCGCTCAGCACCATCGGCGTGCAAATCGGAGGAAAGGACCATGCCACGGTGCTCCATGCCTGCAATACGGTGCAGGACCTCATGGCCACGGACAAGCTGTTCCGCCAATGGGTGGAGGACATCGAGAACATGATCGTGGTTACCGTCGAATAAAAAGTCTGGCCTGAAACCAGGCTTTTTCTTTTGCTATTTCGCGGAATTATCGTTATCTTTACACGATACATAATACATAAGCTTATGAATTCCGAATCCGTTCTGAAAATATTCAAGGAAATCACCGCCATTCCCCGGGAATCCGGCCACGAAGAAAAAATGACCGCCTGGCTTGAGCTCTTTGCCGCCCAGCGGAATCTGAAATGCAAAACCGACGAAGTGGGCAACGTCCTCATCATCAAGGAAGCATCGGCCGGAAAAGAAAATGTGCCCACGCTGGTGCTTCAGGCCCATCAGGACATGGTGTGTGAGAAGAACCCCGGCTTCGACTTCGATTTCCATACCCAGCCCATTCCCTTCGTGATAGAAGATGGCTGGATGATAGCCAAGGAAACCACGCTGGGGGCCGATGACGGCATCGGCATCGCCGCCTGCCTGGCCCTGCTGGAAAGCCAGGAGCCCATGGGCAAACTGGAATGCCTGTTCACCATCTCCGAAGAAACGGGAATGGACGGTGCCTTCGGCCTCAAGGAGGGCTTCTTTGACGGAAAGACGCTCATCAACCTGGATTCGGAAGACGAAGGCCAGATGTTCGTAGGCTGCGCCGGCGGCATAGACACCACCGCCACCTTCAGCTTCGAACGGGAGCCCGTCAAGAAGGGCTGGAAAACCCTCCGGATCAGCGTTACCGGCGCCCAGGGCGGCCACAGCGGGGACGACATCAACAAGGAGCGCGCCAATGCCCTGAAGGAACTGGTCCGCTTCCTCTATACGGAAATGCAGTACGACTACCAGCTCATCTCCATAGACGGCGGCAACAAGCCCAATGCCATCTGCCGCCATGCAGAGGCCGTCATCGCCGTTCCGGCCGATGAACTCCAGGAGATGGAGGAAGACGTGAAGTCCTTCTCCAAGATCCTGCAGGAGGAATTCGCCAGCTCGGATGCCGACGTAAAAGCCCATTGCAAGGCCGTTGAAGTAACGGAGAAGGCCATTGCGGAAGGAGATGCCGCCAACCTGGTCACCACCCTCCTGGCCTGCCCGCACGGCGTGGAAAAGATGTCCGTAGACATCCCTGGCCTGGTGGAAACGTCCACCAACCTGGCCGCCGTCCACATCAAGGAGAACACCCTCACCGTCATCACCAGCCAGCGCAGTTCGGTGGTATCCGAGCTCCATGCCATGGCGGAGAAGGTGGAAGCCGCCTTCTTCCTGGGCTCCTTCGACGTAGAGCATCACGGAGAATATCCCGGCTGGAAACCCAACCTCAAATCCCATATCCTGGACGTGACGGTGGCCTCCTACAAGAAACTCTTCGGCCATGAGCCGGAGGTGAAGGCCATCCATGCCGGCCTGGAATGCGGCCTGTTCCTGGAGAAATTCCCGGACCTGGACATGATTTCCTTCGGCCCCACGCTCCGCGGCGTGCATGCCCCCGGAGAAAAGCTGGAACTTTCCTCTCTGGACAAGTTCGTGGCCCATCTCAATGACATCGTAACCCATTTCAAATGATTCAGATAGCCCCTTCCATCCTGTCGGCCGATTTCCTTCACCTGCAAAAAGACGTTGAGCTGGTGAACCGGGAAGCGGACCTGTTCCACCTGGACATCATGGACGGCAGTTTCGTGCCCAACATCTCCTTCGGATTCCCGGTGGTGGAGGCCATCGCCAAGGCTGCCCCCAAGCCCCTGGACGTACACCTGATGATTGTGCATCCGGAAAAATACGTGGAGCGCTTCGCCAAGGCGGGCGCTTCCATGATCAGCTTCCACTACGAAGCCGCCCTGGAAAACTCCGGCACCATTCTGGAGCAGATTCAGGCATTGGGTGTGAAGGCCGGCATCGTCATCAATCCGGACTGCCCGGTCCAGAACATCTTCCCTTACCTTGGCAAGGCCGATTTCGTCCTCATCATGAGCGTCTTTGCCGGCTTCGGAGGGCAGAAGTTCATCCCGGAATCCCTGGAGCGCATCGCCGCTGTCCGCAGTGAGCTGAACCGCCGCGGCAGGAAGGAGGTTCCCATTGAGGTGGACGGGGGTATCGGCCCGGAGAATGCGGCAGCCGTGAAAAAGGCCGGAGCCAGCATCCTGGTAGCCGGAAGTGCCGTTTTCAAGGCTCCGGATCCCGCCAAAGCCATTGCCGCCATGCGATAGCTCCCTGCCAAAATGGCAGGAATGCCGGATGGCGTTATTTTTGATAAGACATAGCGTGAATTAATATCCTCAATATATGATTACTCATGACCTTCGGCTCATTGCCGATGCGATGATTGACAAGAAAGCGGAAAATGTGGTATCCCTGGACCTCCGGAGCATCGGCGGCGCCATCACGGACTTCTTCATGGTGTGCGACGGCTCCAACACCACGCAGGTGGGGGCCATCGCGGATAATATCGCTGAGAAGATGAAGGAGGAGGGGCATACGCTCTACCGCTCCCAGGGAGAGGGAAACAACTTCTGGATTATCCAGGACTACGGCAACATCGTGGTGCACATCTTCCTCAAGGAATACCGGGATTTCTATCGCCTGGAAGAGCTCTGGGCCGATGTTCCCCGCAAAGAATACAAGGAGCGCAAGGCTCCTGCCAAAAAATCGGCTGAATAATGGCTAAAGAGAAAAAATTCACCTTCCGCTTCAACCTTTCCTGGCTGTATTTCCTGCTGCTGGTGGGCATAGGCTATCTGCTGATGAACAACCAGCGCAGCGCCTCGCCGGAGAAGATTGAATGGGCGGAAGTACAGACCATGATCCGTCAGGGAGACGTGGCGGAAATAACTTTCGTAAGGAACGACTTCAAGGGAGAAATCAAGGTGCGCCCGGAAAAACTGGGCAAGTACACGGAGAAATTCCGCGGCGGCGTGGTACCCAAGCGCGCCCCGCAGTTCTACTTTCTGGTTTCCTCCAAATTCGATCCGGAAAATAACTTCGAGGCACTTAACGCAGAACTTCCGGTAGAAAGCCGGTTCAAGGTGATTATCCGCAACGAAGAGCACATGTGGGGAGAAATCTTCCAGATGGCCTTCCCGCTGCTGCTTTTCATCCTCTTCTGGGTTTGGATGTTCCGGGGCATGAACCGCGGCGCCGGCAATATGGGCGGCGGTGGCGGCTTCAATCCCTTCGGCGCCGGCAAATCCACGGCCCGTGAAGCCGAAAAAGGCGAGGTGAAGGTTACCTTCAAGGATGTAGCCGGCCTGTACGGTGCCAAGGAGGAAGTGATGGAAATTGTGGATTTCCTCAAGAATCCCCAGAAATACACCGCCCTGGGCGGCAAGATTCCCAAGGGAGCCCTGCTGGTGGGCCCTCCCGGAACGGGTAAGACCCTTCTGGCCAAAGCCGTGGCAGGGGAGGCCAACGTGCCCTTCTTCTCCATCTCCGGATCGGACTTTGTGGAAATGTTTGTGGGTGTAGGCGCATCCCGTGTGAGAGACCTCTTCCGCCAGGCCAAGGAAAAAGCCCCCTGCATCGTCTTTATAGACGAGATTGACGCCGTGGGCCGCGCCCGCGCCAAGAACGGAGGCTTTTCTTCCAATGACGAGCGGGAAAATACCCTGAATCAGCTCCTTACGGAAATGGACGGTTTTGGCACCAACAGCGGTGTCATTGTGCTGGCTGCCACCAACCGGGCCGATATCCTGGATCAGGCCCTCATGCGCGCCGGCCGCTTTGACCGCCAGATCCATGTGGAACTGCCGGAGCTCAAGGAGCGCGAGGAAATCTTCAAGGTACACCTGAGAGACATCAAACTGGGAGACGATTTTGACGTGGAATTCATGGCCAAGCATACGCCCGGCTTCTCCGGGGCCGATATTGCCAACGTGTGCAACGAGGCGGCCCTGACCGCCGCCCGCCGAAACCATGAGAAAGTGCAGCAGCAGGACTTCCTGGATGCCGTAGACCGCATTATCGGCGGTCTGGAGCGCAAGTCCAACACCATCATGACCCCGGCCGAGAAGCGCACCACCGCTTACCATGAGGCCGGTCACGCCCTGGTGGGCTGGCTGCTCCCGTACGCAGACCCTGTGTTCAAGGTGAGCATCATCCCCAGAGGAAAGGCCCTGGGCCTAACCTGGAGCCTGCCGGAAGAGCGGAAAAACTGGTCCAAGAGCGTGATGCTGGACCAGATGAGCATGCTGCTGGGCGGCCGCGTGGCGGAAGAAGTTCTCAATGGAGAGCCTTCCACCGGTGCTTTGAACGACTTGGAGCGCATGACCGGCATGGCCTATTCCATGGTGCAGTACTATGGTATGAGCGACAAGGTGGGAGCCCTGAGCTTCTACGATTCCTCCGGAGCACGCGGTTACAACCTGGTGAAGCCGTATTCCGAAAAGACAGCCGAACTCATGGACCAGGAAGTGAAGGCCGTGGTGGAGGATGTGCACAAACGCACGCGCAAGCTCATCGAGGACCATAAACAGGAGTTCTTGCAGTTGGGTGCTTTACTTTTGGAAAAAGAAGTTATCTTTGCAGAAGATATTGAAAAGATTCTGGGGCCCAAGGTGAAACCCGCCACGGATGACCAGTTTGTATCGGAAGAAGACAAAACCGCAGAGGCAGAATGAATACAACCGTAAAGCGCAGCATATTCGGAGTCCTCTTCCTGGCAGTGATGCTGGGAGGACTTCTGTTTTCTGAGCACCTGTTCAAACTCCTGTTTGCCTTTATTACAGGCGTCATGTTGTATGAGTTTTACAAGATGACGATGGGACATAGTTACAGAACCTCGCAAGTGGAAGCCATTTTGGCCGGAGTCATCCTGTTCCTGGCGGGGAATTACTATTTCTTTGGCGGACAGAAAGCCTGGATCATCGGGGTGGGCATTCTTCTGGTGCTGAGCATCATGATTGGTACCATTTTCGAAAAAGACCATAAGGATTTTCAGAAAACGGGCTTCCTCTACGCGGGGCTTTTGTATATCGGCCTTCCGCTGGCCCTGTCCAATGCCGTGGTTTGCAAAGACGGGGAGTTCAGCGGCCTGCTGATGCTGGCGTTCTTTATCATCATCTGGGCTTCGGACGTGGGGGCCTACTGCTTCGGGATGCTCCTGGGGCAGAAAGTGTGGCCGGCCAAGATGTGCCCGGAAATCTCTCCCAAGAAATCCTGGGCCGGATTCATCGGCGGTTGGGTCACCGTACTCTTAGCAGCGTGGATCCTGTACAAAACCGGTCTTTTGGCCTTCCCGCCGGTACATGTTCTCTTCATGGCCACCCTCATGCATGTGTGTGGCGTGTTTGGAGACCTGTTTGAATCCCTTTGGAAACGATCGGCCGGAATAAAAGATTCCGGAAACCTTATTCCCGGACACGGGGGACTGCTGGACCGCTTTGACAGCGCCCTTTTCGCCATTCCCACCGGCTATGTTTATCTGCTAATTTTCAGCCTTATCTAGCATGCGCATCATTAAAATAGACAGAGACTCTTACGGAACCATCCTGGGCAGCTGGGCGGTCTGTGCCGTGCTCATTTTCCTGACGGCTCATTTCATCCATAACATTTGGATCAGCCTGCCCATCTGCCTGGTGCTCATTGCCTTCATCCTCTTCATTACCTGGTTTTTCCGCGTGCCGGACCGCAATACGCCGGATCCGGACAATGACCGCCTGGTCACCTCCGTGGCCGACGGGAAAGTGGTGATTGTAGAGAAGGTGTATGAGAAGGAATTCCTCAAGCGGGACTGCATCCAGATTTCCGTGTACATGAATTTCTTCGACGTCCACTGCAACTTCTGGCCCATCAGCGGAGAGGTGAACTACTACGAGTATCACCCCGGAAAATACCTCCTGGCCTTCCATCCCAAGTCTTCGGAGCTCAATGAGCATTCTTCTTCCTGCCTCAAGAACAAGCACGGAGAAGTGTTCTTCAAGCAGATTGCCGGCACTTTTGCCCGCCGCATCGTGTGCTACTCGGAGCCCGGTCATGTGGAATACCGGGGAGAGCAGTGCGGCGTAATCAAATTCGGCTCCCGCATAGACATGTTCGTCCCGCTGGAAGCCGAAGTAAAAGTGAAGGTGGGAGATAAGGTAAAAGCCGTAGAATCAATCCTGGCGGTCCTGCCGGATTAATTCTACGAGTTTTTCAACGGCCTCGTCTTCAGGTATATGCCTGAGGACGGGTTCTTTTTTACGGTAGAGGGTCACCTTGCCGAAACCTTCTCCCACATAGCCGTAGTCTGCATCGGCCATCTCTCCGGGACCGTTCACGATGCAGCCCATCACGGCAATCACCACATCCTTGAAGCCGGCGGTGGCCTCCTTTACCTTGTTGAAGGTCTCTTCCAGGTTGTAGAGCGTTCGGCCGCAGCCGGGGCAGGCAATGTATTCCGGCTTGTAGAAGCGGCGCCTGCAAGCCTGTAAGAGCTCATCCTTGAGGTATTCGTCGGCAATGGGGACATCATCAATCTCGTGGTTCAGCAGGGGGGCGCCCCAGTCGCAGGCCGCCTTGAGAATGGTCTCTTCGCGTTCGCTCAGAACCGCAGAGGGCGCATCCGAAAAGCGGTGCGCCAGATACTGCGCTACGGGAAGTTCGTTGGCAGGGTCCTCCGTAAGGGAAACCCGGATGGTGTTGCCGATGCCCTCGGACAGGAGGGTGGAGATGGCTACGCAGCTCTTGATGCGGCCGCTGTCTCCGTTGCCGGCTTCCGTTACGCCCACATGCAAGGGAAATACCACGCCGCGCTCCTGCATCCTGCGGGCCAGTTCCCGGTAGGCATTCACCATCACCACGGTGTTGGAGGCCTTCAGAGACACCACAACATTATAGAAATGGGCATCTATGCACATGTCAACCCATTCCATGGCCGCCAGAGCCATGGCCTCGGGCGTATTGCCGTATTTCTCCACGATATACTTGCCAAGGGAGCCGTGATTCAGGCCGATGCGGATGGCCCGGTCGTATTTCTTGCAAAGCTCCAGGAACTCTCCGAAGAGGGCCCGTGCCTTCTCATGGTCCGGATGGAAGTTGCCGGGGTTGATGCGGATTTTCTCCACCACTGGAACCACTGCCATGGCAATCTCGGAGGAGAAGTGAATATCGGCCACAAGGGGAGTCTGGATGCCCTCCGAACGGAGCTGCATGTGAATCTCCTGAAGGTGGGCCACATCGGCCATGGAGGGGACGGTAATGCGGATAAGCTGGGATCCGGCGGCGGCCAGGCGCCTGCACTGGGCCACGGTGGCCTGGACATCGGCCGTATGGGTGTTGCACATGGTCTGCACCACGATGGGATGACCGCTTCCGATGACGACGGAGGTTCCTACGCGGACCTCACGGGTAGATAAAGCTTCTTTCATACTATTTATTCTGCTCTTCGGCCACCAGTTTGCGGGCCAGCTTGCGGAGCTGCGCATCGGTATGGCCGTGACGGGGAGTCAACTGATAATAGGCACCCAGGGTGACGGCGCCATCCAGGGGATAGGCGTAACGGTAATAATACGGGCTGGCATAATCCGGTTTCCAGAACGAGCTCCACCCCCATTTCACATTGGCCATGAGGTGAATCTCAAAGCGGCCCAGCATGACGCCCATTCCCACGCCGCCCATCAAACCATAGGTGATGCGGCGGTCATAATCCCGGAATTCATTGATGTACTGCTCGTAATTGCTCCCGACAAAGGCCTCGTCCAGCTGGCGGGCTATCTTGAGCCGGTAACCGCCGTAAAGGCCCACCTTGGCCATCAGCTTGAAATGCTCGCCAAAGTCTATATGGAAATGCGAGAGCATAAAGGCTTCCGGCACCGTCATCACAGCCGAGTAAGCACCTGATTCCGTGGGCCGATAGCCCGTCTCATTGTTGGTTTTGAACTTATAGCCTTCATAATTTAACTGGGCGCCGAATTCCAATCCCATATTGGGGAAAATCCCGAACATGGTGTATTGACGGATTACGGAAAAACCGAAGACAGGGTATTTCAGCTGCCAGTCCACCAGACGGGTGGGGTTGTAATAGCCGTATTGGAGCGAGAGGCCGCCATAAACGCCCACCATCCAGTAGTCGTTGGGGGCCTTCACGTTAATCTTTACGCTGTCCAGATAGGCGTTGGTCACCGTATCCGGAAGGGAGAAGAACTCCTTCTGGAGGTCTACCTGCGCAAAAGTGAGCGGCGCCGCCAAGAGCAAGGTTCCTATGAGTGTAAGCAGTTTTTTCATCGGAACATCTCCTCCAGATTAATCTTCCACACCATTTCCGCGCGCTCCAGCACTTTGATAAGGACTTGGTCGTCCGGCTTGAAGAAACGTACCTTTTCCGGCTGACGGTGCTGCAGGAGGTCTCCGGTATCCACCAGGGCATTGCGGTTCTTGTCTTCCGTGATACGGAGGCAATAGGAACCCTGCTTAAGATAGGGGAACACCAGGGGACCGTCGGCATCCACGATGAAACTGCGGATCACCTTGTCCCGCTTTTCTCCCAGCAGGTCCACGATATATCGATTGTGAACACCGCTCAATTCCAGTGTTATGGAGCTGAGTTTCTCGTCGTTGGGCAAGGTCACCTTAAGCTGTGTTGAGTCATTGTAATACCCGTTCACATCCCGGAAACCCCGGTGGGGAATCTTTAGGATATAATCGTAACCCGGCTGGAAAGGGTCTCTGGGCATGACCCGGAACATCCTCAGGTTGGTGCTGTCCCGGATGATGTCGTATTTCCCGGCCGATTCCTGCTGGCGCGGATTGATGGCCTTCAGTTTCAGGGAATCCCATGAATCCTGGATGAGGGGATACTTGAACTCTATCTCGAAGCCGTATTGCTCCACACGGGTGGGATCGGCCTGGGTGGTCATGACGGCGATGGTGTCCTCATGCTTGCGGTCGCGGTAATTCCTTTCCTTTTTCATGAGTTCCGCCCGGAGCTCTTTGCTGTAAGTGAGCTTCACCAGCTCTTCCTGGGGAATCAGGGCTCCTGTCGTGTCCGTCTTGTCGTATTTGACCACCAGCTGCAGGGTGTCCGGCATCTTGCGCTGGTCGTTCACCCAGAGCTCCAGGGAATCCCGCTGAAGGTTGAACTGGCGGATGAGTTTCTCGCGGGGAAGGCCTTTGATGCGGAGGTCGTGAATCTTGGCGTTGGGAGCCATGAAGGTAAGGTAGGCCGTACGGGGCCCCACTCTTTCCTTCTTCACGATAAACTGTTTGGAGGGGGTTTCCCGGAACAGGTTCAGCTCTACCTGGGGATAACGGGCCAGGCAGAGGGCCGTATCCTTCATGTCAAACTTCTTGAACTCGTACAGGGAGTCATTATAGACGGTGGTGGGACGGAACAGGGTATCCAGGAAGGCGATGCGCTCGCTTTCAGGGTCGTACATATTGTTGTTGTTCTCGTCCTTGATGGCGTAAACGCGGTACAGGGTGTCCTGGATGTTACGGATGGAGAAGAAGCCCCAGTCGTCCGTCTTGGCCGCCGCCACCGGACGCTTGAGGAAGACGGCCGAGTCTGAATGGTCCTTGTACAGGACCACGGTGGCGCCCTTGACGGGCATGAGCGTGTTGCAGTCCTGCACCTGTCCCGTCAGGCACATGGAATCTATCTGCGAACCGGTAGAGAAAACCAGCGTAAACCCGGGGAAGAGGTTGCCCTCGTTGTTGTCTGCCAGGGCTCCCGTCAGGTCCAGCGTATAGGTGGTGTTGCTGTCCAGGTCGCTCTCAAAGCTCACTTCCAGGGATTTTCCGCGGATGGTCGCCTTGGGCTTTTTCTCCAAAGGAGGGGACAGGTAGACGGCGTTGGCATCCTTGATTTTCACGTACTCGTTGAAGGTGAAACGCAGTTTGGTCTTTTTGGTGGGAACGTTCACCGTTGCAGGCAGCGGCTCCACCTTCTTGAGGACGGGCGGGATGGTGTCCTTGGGACCTCCGGTGGGCGGCGTGGTGGTGTTGGCACAGCCCCAGGGAAAGATTAGGCTTCCCAGAATCAGGCTGGCCGGAACAAGCGGAAGGAATTTTTTCAGGGACTGTCTCATAGTTCGCTTCTGCTTACATTTTCTATTCCCTCAATGGAAGAGAGTTTCTTGATCATCTTTTCCAGGATGTCACGGGAATTCACATACAGGTCTATATAGCCTTCGAAAAGGCCGCCCTCGGCCGCCAGGTTGAGCCGGCGCATGTTCACGCCCATGACCAGGGATACCCGGCGGGTAATTTCGTTGAGCATGCCCACCCGGTCCAGGCCCTTGAGGGTGATGCGGACGGGGAAAGAGGTATCCTCGGCCTGTTCCAGCCATTTGGGAACCACCACCCAGTCTCCGTGCTGCGCGGCGATGCGGTCTGCCACCGGGCAGGTTTTCTTGTGGATGGTAACGGTGCCGTCGGGCGCCTTGATGCCCACAACAGGGTCTCCGGGGATGGGATTGCAACAGGTGGCGATGGAAAAATGCGGGGCATCGGGGTCTGATGAGCCGATGATGAAGGTATTCTCCGCCGGCTTTTCCTCTTCCTTGCTCTCGGAACGGAACATCTTCCGGATCCAGGAAAGCTTTCCTCCGGTGGAGCGCTTCATCACCTCCGAAAGGTTGTCCAGGTTCACCTGGCCCACGCCGATAGCATAATACAGCTCTTCGCGGGTACCCACGTTGTAGGCGGCATCCAGCCGCTGAAGGGTGGACTCATCGGCCTCATATCCCAGGGCCTGCAAGGCATTCTCCAGCGAGCTGCGACCATAATCACAGGCCTGCTTGCGCTGGGTCTTGAAATAATCCGACACTACATTGCGGGCGCGGTGGGTGACCAGGAATTTGAGCCATTCCGGCTGCGGTTTCCCGTCTTCGGCCGTTATGATTTCCACCTTGTCCCCGGTCTTGAGTTCCGTATTCAGTGGCACCAGATGCTGGTTCACTTTGGCGGCGATGGCCTTGTTGCCAATCTCCGTATGGATGGCATAGGCAAAGTCCAAAGCCGTTGAGCCCTTGGGCAGGCTGCGCTGCTCTCCCTTGGGGGTAAAGAGATAGATGTCCGTGGTGGTGAGGTCGTTGTGGACGATATCCAGCAGTTCCACGGCATTTACGTCCGGATTGGCCAGGATTTCCTTGATGCGGTCCAGCCAGGCGTCCATCTCGTAGTCTCCTTCTCCCATGGTGCCGTGCTGCTTGTACACCCAGTGGGCGGCAAAGCCCTTTTCCGCAATGTCGTCCATGCGACGGGTGCGGATCTGGACCTCCACCCATACGCCGGAAGAACTCAGCAGCGTACAGTGCAGAGCCTCATAACCGTTGGATTTGGGATGTTTCACCCAGTCTCTCAGGCGCTCCGGCATGTAGCGGTAGATGCCCGTGATGATGGAGAAGATATGGTAGCACTGGTCTCGTTCGCTTTCGGCCGACCGGGGGTCTGTCTCAAAGATAATGCGGATGGCGTACAGGTCATAGACCTCCTCAAAGCTGATTCCCTTGGTCTGCATCTTGTTCCAGACCGAATAGGGCGTCTTGATGCGCTTCTTGATTTCAAAGTGGAAGCCGGCACGCGTGAGCGCCTCTTCAATGGGCAGCACAAAATCCGCCATTTCCCGGCCTTTTTCCGCCACACTCCTTTCTATCCGCGTCTTGATGTCCTCGTAGGCCTCCGGTTCCTTGAAACGGAGCCAGATGTTCTCCATTTCCGTTTTGATGCTGTACAAGCCCAGCCGATGGGCCAGCGGAATGAAGATGAACATGGTCTCGGAGAGAATCTTGTCCCGCTTGTGCTCCGGCATGTGCTCGATGGTGCGGCAGTTGTGAAGACGGTCGGCCAGTTTGATGAGGACCACGCGCACGTCGTCGTTGAGGGTGAGCAGGATGCGCTTGAAATTCTCCGCCTGCATGCTGGGCGTATCCAGCACATTCTTGATTTTGGTGAGCCCGTCCACCAGCAGGGCGATGCGGTCTCCAAAACGCTCCCGGATATCTTCTACGGTATAATCCGTGTCTTCCACCACATCGTGCAGGAGGGCGGCCGATATGGACTTGTACCCCAGGCCGATATCATCCACCACAATCTGCGCCACGGCGATGGGATGGAGCATGTAAGGCTCTCCGCTGCGACGTCTTACATTATGATGGGCATGGTTGGCAAAGTCGAAGGCCTGCCGCACCACATCCAACTCCTCTTCGTCGGCACAACGCTTCTGGGCCGATGCCTTGAGCACCTCCCAAGCCCGGGAAATCAGTTCATAATCCTTTTGACCAAACTCAGAAAAACTCATAGTCAGAACAGTGTAGGTTCCAGATTCTGCGGGGCGGCATCCCCGCCTGTATGTTCGCCAATTAGTTCGCGGAAGGCCGCCTCGTCAATGACGGAGATGCCCAGATCGGCCGCTTTCTTCAATTTCTCCGGCCCCGGCTTGGTACCGGCCAGCAGGTAATCCGTCTTTCCGCTCACGGAAGAGCTGTTCTTGCCGCCGTGCGCCTCGATGAGGGCCTTCATGTCATCCCTTGATATACTGAAATTGCCGCTGATGACAATGCTCTTTCCTTCCAGGGCATTGGACGCACGGGCGGCGCTTTCTCCCACGCTCATCCGGAGGCCGGCATCCTTGAGGGCCTGCACCTCGGAGAGATTCTCCTCTTCCCGGAAGAAACGGAAAATGCTTTCCGCTATCACTTCTCCCACCTCCGGGACCTCCAGCAACTGCTCTTTGGTTGCCTTGGCAATGGCATCCACGGAGCCGAAGTGCCGGGCAACATCCCGGGCGGTGGTTTCTCCCACGAAACGGATGCCCAGGGCAAAGAGAACCCTTTCAAAAGGCACGTTGAGGGAGGCTTTCACGGACTCCAGGAAGCGGGCGGCGGCCCGGTCCTTCCAGCCTTCCAGCCGCAGGAGCTGGTGGGCCTGCAAGGTATAGAAGTGGGAGGGGAGCGTAACCATACTTAAGCCGTAAAGCTGCTCGATGGTAGCCTCTCCGCAGAGGATGTTCATGGCCTTGCGGCTCACGAAATGCTCCAGCCGGCCTTTAATCTGGGTAGGGCAGCCCTCCGCATTGGGGCAGAACCACTTGGCTTCCCCCTCTTCCCGCACCAGGGGCGTGCCGCAATCCGGGCACAGATGAGGGAAAACGGGCGGCAGGGCGCCGGGCGCACGGTGGGAAAGCTCCACTCCCGTGATTTTGGGGATAATCTCCCCGCCTTTTTCCACATACACCCAGTCTCCCTCATGGATGTCCAGGGCCCGGATCTGGTCTTCGTTCACCAGCGTGGCCCTCTTCACCATGGTTCCGCTCAGGAGCACCGGTTCCAGATTGGCCACGGGGGTGACGGCGCCGGTACGACCCACCTGGTAATCGATGCTCAGGATGGGCGTGCAGGCCTGTTCCGCCTTGAATTTATAGGCAACGGCCCAGCGGGGACTCTTGGCGGTATAGCCCAGTTCCTGCTGGCAATCCATCTGGTTAATCTTGATTACAATGCCGTCCGTGGCATAGGGAAGCTGCTTTCGGGCGCTATCCCAATGAGAGATAAACTCCTCAATTTCAGCAATGTCCTTGCAAATCTTCCGATGGGCCGATACCGGAAGCCCCCAGCTCTCGGCCGCTTTCAGGGCTTCGTCGTGGGTGGGGAAGTCCACCTGGCCCGTAGGGATGTGGTAGAGGGTGCAGATAAGGCCCCTTCGGCCCACTTCACGCGGGTCCTGCAATTTGAGGGAACCGCTGGCGGCGTTGCGCGGATTGGCAAAAAGCGGCTCTTCCATGGCCTCCCGCTGGGCATTGAGGCGGTCGAAGGACTCATAGGGCATGAGCACCTCTCCGCGGATTTCAAACTCCAGGGGGAAGCCGCTACCTTTGAGCGTATGGGGAATGGAGGCAATCTGAAGGGCGTTCACCGTAACATCGTCTCCCTTTTCCCCGTCTCCGCGGGTGAGGGCGCGGAACAATTTGCCATCCCTGTAAGTAAGGCAGATGGCCGTTCCGTCGAATTTTAGCTCGCAGCAATAGGTAAACGGCTTGTCCAAAGACTTGGAGGCCCTTTCAGAGAATTCCTCCACCTCCCGGATGGAATAGGTGTTGGAAAGCGACAGCATGGGATACTTGTGCGGATACTTGGCAAAGCCGCCTTCCGTCCTTTCCTCCAGGTCCGATCCCACCCGGCGGGTGGGGGAGTCCTCGGTGGCATATTCCGGGTAGCGGCGCTCCCAGTCCTCCAGTTCGTGCATGAGTTGGTCGTACTCGTAGTCACTCATGGTGGGGGCGTTTTCCACATAATACTTCCGGCTGTTCTCCCAGAGAATGGCCTTCAGCTGCTCTATCCTATGTTTTGCTTCCGTGTAGTCCATAGCTTACGCACATGCGCGTGAACGCACGTAAGTCACAAAGATAAGAAATTATTTTCGTTTTTCTGCCGATTTTCGTCTATCACCTCCTCATACCCCTTCAGGGCGGCAAAGGGGGCGAACTGGGCGGCACGGTCCAGCCGGGCCATGCGGGGATGCTTCTTGGAGGTAGGATGCTCCAGGTGGATGATGTCGTCGTACGGGGTATTCATTCGTGATGTCCTCCTATCTGCCTGTTGCGTTCGCGGGTGGTGGCGCCCTCCTCGAAATTCATTCCTTTGAGGATGGCGTTCTTCCCGAATTTCCGACGGATTTCCAGGATGACTTCCTGCTGTTTCCGCTCCCGGGAAGTGTCCGTCGCATCGTCGAAAAGACTCATCTGAAGGCCATCCACCTCTTCCTCTCTCTTTACTTGAGATGCAACAACGTAAACACGTCTGACAAAAAGATTTCCGTCAACTATTTTATCGAAGAGTTCCATCATGCCGCGGAGCAGGATGGAAGTGGCCGACGTGGCGAAGGGAAGGTTCACGGAACCGTGCGCCGGCTTGGGGGTGGGGCGGCCGTACCAGTCCTTCACCATGGGCCCTTTTCCCTTGCCGGCTTCATAACCCACATGCAGCACCAGCTGGGTGGTCACCAGGCGCTTTTCCACCAGGTCTAAGGACAGCAGGTCCGTCATCTCCCGCACGATGAGGCGGGCCTTTTCGAAGGAATAGGGTTCCATGAGCACTTGCCCGCTGGAGAGGCTACTGGCGCCGGGACGATAGCCCTTGATATCGGCCATGGTGCAGGGCTCCCAGCCCCAGGCGTGGTCTATGAGCAGCTCCGCATTGATTCCGAAGAGCTTATACAGCACATCTTCGTTCCTGAGGGACATCCGGGCCACGTCTCCCAGCGTATACATGCCGGCCGATGCCAGCCGGGCCTCCGTCCCATGCCCGATGCGCCAGAAATCCGTCAGGGGCCTATGCGTCCAGTACTTCTGCCGGTAGCTCATCTCCGTGAGTTCCGCTATGCGCACGCCGTTCGCATCGGCCTTCCGGTGCTTGGCCTCAATGTCCATGGCCACCTTGGCCAGATACAGGTTGGGGCCGATGCCCGCCGTGGCGGTGACGCCGGTCTCCCTCAGGACATCCTTGATCAGGCGCATGGCCAGCGTATGGGCATCCACACTGTACATCCGAAGGTACTCCGTGGCATCAATGAAGACTTCGTCGATGGAATAGACATGAATGTCTTCCGGGGCGATGAGCCGAAGGTACACGCTGTACACCTGGCCGCTCACTTCCAGATACTTGGCCATGCGGGGCTTGGCGGTGATAAAGTCAAGCTCCAGCGCCGGGTTCTCCCTTCCCAGGCGTTCAATCTGCTGCTTCACCTCAAACAGACGGGGTCGGCCGGGGACGCCGTACGCCTTCAGGGCGGGGGAGACGGCCAGGCAGATGGTTTTGTCCGTGCGGGAGTCATCGGCCACCACCAGCCTTGCCTGGAGCGGGTCCAGGCCCCGCGCCACGCATTCCACCGAAGCGTAGAAGGACTTCAGGTCGATGGCTATGTATGTCCGTTGATTCACCTTGACAAAGATAGCGGATTATTCCGGAAAAATGACTACCTTTGTATGATTTAACGGAAGTTAGTTTTAACATCTATAATTTTATGAAAGATTCTATCATCATTCTTTGTGGCGGCGGCCCGGCTCCGGGCATGAACACCGTAGTTATGTCTGTGGCTAAGACCTTCCTTAGCAATGGTTATCGTGTGATCGGCCTGCATGGCGGTTATAGCGGCCTCTTCTCCAAGAGCCCCCGCACCGAGGAAATCGATTTCTTCAAGGCCGACGCCTATTTCAACCGTGGCGGCAGTTATCTCCAGATGAGCCGTTTCAAGCCCACCGACAAGGATTTTGAAGAGAACTTCAACCTGGGTCTGTTCCAGGACAACAACATCAAACTGCTGGTAACGGTGGGTGGAGACGACACCGCCTCCACGGCCAACCGCATTGCCAAGTTCCTGGAAGCCAAGCAGTACCCCATCCACAACATTCACGTCCCCAAGACCATCGACAACGACCTCCCGCTGCCCAATAACACCCCCACCTTCGGCTTCAACAGCGCCAAGGACGAGGGCGCCCATCTGGCCCGTACCGTCTATGAAGACGCCCGCACCAGCGGCAACTGGCTCATTATCAGCGCCATGGGCCGCAGCGCCGGTCACCTGGCCCTGGGAATTGGCGAGGCCACTCACTGCCCCATGACCATTATCCCGGAGATGTTCAACAAGACCACCATCACCCTGGACAAGATTGTGAACCTGGCCCTTTCCGCCATCCTCAAGCGCAACATCCTGGGCATTCCCTACGGTACCGTAGTGGTGGCCGAGGGCGTGTTCCACGACCTGGATCCCCAGGAAATCAAGAATGCCGGCGTTTCCATGACCTACGACGAACACGGCCATCCGGAGCTGGGCAAAATCTCCAAGGCCGTCCTGTTCAACGACATCCTGGAGAAGAAGTTCAAGGAAATCGGCCTGAAGGTGAAGACCCGCCCCGTGGAGATCGGTTACGACGTCCGCTGCCAGGATCCCATCGCCTTCGACCTCACTTACTGCACGGAGCTGGCCATGGGCGCCTACGAGCTCTTCAAGAAGGGGGAGACCGGCTGCATGGTGTACGTGGATGCCTTCGGTGAGGCCAAACCCCTCTACCTGAAAGACCTCCAGAACGCCGAGGGCAAGATTCCTCCGCGCCGCGTGGCCATCGACGGCGGCATCGCCCAGAACTATTTCAACCATATCTGCCACTTCATCACTCCGGCCGACTATGAGGCCGCCAAGAAGTATGTAGCCAATCCTGAGGCCTACGACTTCAAGAAAATCCTGAATTGGTAAGATTCCGTTTATATGGACTGTTCCTTCTGACAGCCTGCCTGATGACGGCGGGCTGTCAAAGGAAATCCATCATTCCTCAAGGCCAGGAAGCTCCCGGAGAAAAGGTGTACACAGGCTGCATCCCCGAAAATACGGACGAACTTCCCAAAGTCTATATTGAGTATCCCAAGGCCATTGACAGCAAGGAAGAGTGGACGGAGAACTGCATTGTCACCATTACAGCCAGGGTGAACGGTGAAACGAAAACCGTCTATTCCTCCGAGGGGGTGAAGGTAAAAGGGCATGGAAACTCCACCTGGAGGACCTATCCCAAGAAGCCCTATGCTCTCAAACTCCCTGAACAGGCCAATTTCATAGGAACGGGCCCCACCAAGCGTTGGGTACTCCTGGCCAACTGGATGGACCGTACGCTGCTCCGTAACGAACTGGCCTTCGAGGCCGCCCGCCGCACCAGCCTGGAATGGACGCCCTCCGGCATCTTCGTAGAACTGTACATGAAGGGAACCCATGATTCCTGGAACCGACGCGGTTGCTATTGGTTAGGAGAAAGAATCCATGTGGAAGGCTCCCATTTCACCTGCGACTACCTGTATTCTTACGACACTTCGGACAAGGAAGAACACGATTTCGAGTCTCTTCACGGCCATTGGAAAAAGCATACGGAAAGTGGCGGCATCCCGGTGGAATTAAAGTATCCGGACCGTGACAATTACTCCGAGGAGGAATTCACGGAAATCCTGCATGCCGCAGAAACCGCCCTTCATGAGAAGGAAGAAGCCCTCATGAGGGGAGACAAACCCAGTTCCGTACTGGATATAGACAGCTTCGTGGACTGGTATCTGGTCAATGAACTGGCCAGCAACGAGGAACCGCAGTTCCCCAAAAGCTGTTTCCTCTATCTGAAAAACGGCCGGCTGTATGCCGGTCCGGTATGGGACTTTGACTGGGGAACCTTCATCCCCGGCATCCGTACTCTCACGCTCAAAAGTTCCCTGTACTATTTCCAGCTCTGGACCCATCCGGAATTCCGCAGCGCCCTCAAACGCCGCTGGAAGCTCCTGAAACCCCAATTCGAAAGCCTGGGCCGCTTCATAGACCAGAAAGCCGCCCTCATCGAGAAGTCGGAAGCCTACAACCGCGGTATCTGGCCCTGCTATCCCAATCCGCTGGCGGAAGGGGAGGATGGTCTGGTGAACGGAGATGAACTCTTGTCCTTCCAGGAGGCCATTTCCCGCATGAAAGAAGCCCTGGCAGAGCGTATCAAATACATGGATTTCGAGATCAACGCCCTTCAATGAACCTGATTTACCAAGTCCTTCCCCGGCTCTGGGGAAAAGGAAAATTCTCCTCTATTGACGCATCTACCTTCACTTACTGGAAAAACCTGGGTGTCGATACCGTCTGGTACACCGGCGTCATCCGCCATGCCAGCGCCTCCTCCGGAGAAAAAGTGATCAAGGGAGAGGCCGGTAGCCCTTATGCCATAACAGATTATTACGACGTGAATCCCTATCTGGCCGATACTCCTTCGGAGCGGATGCAGGAATTCGAAGACCTGGTGAGAAGGACGCACGAGGCCGGCCTGAAGGTGGTCATGGACTTTGTGCCCAACCATGTGGCGCGGGAATACAAAGGCAGTCTGGGAAAGGAAGACAACACCGCCGTGCACTGGGCGCCGGAGAATGACTTCTTCTATTATCCCGGGGAAAAACTTCAACTTCCACTTAAGGTGGATGGCTTTAAGGAATTCCCGGCCAAAGCTTCCGGAAACTGCTTTTCATCGGCCCCGGGCATCAATGACTGGTGGGAGACCGTCAAGATCAACTACTGCGACTTCCATACGGCCACCTGGGACAAGATGCTCCAGGTTGTGCTTTTCTGGGCCTCCAAGGGCGTGGACGGCTTCCGCTGCGACATGGTAGAGCTGGTTCCGCCACAATTTATGCAATGGCTTATTGCATCCGTGAAAGAAAAGCATCCGCAAATCCGTTTCATAGCGGAGGTATACCAGAAAGAAAAATACCGGATGTATGTGGAGGAGGTGGGCTTTGACCTGCTGTATGACAAATCCGGCCTTTACGATACTTTAAGAGCCGTCACTTGCAGCGGCGCTTCAGCCAAGGGCATCAGCTGGAACTGGCAGTTCCTGGGAGATTTGCAGCCGCACATGCTCAATTTCCTTGAGAACCACGACGAGCAGCGCGTTGCCTCGGACTTTTTCTGCGGGAGCGCGGAGAGGGGCTATGCGGCGCTGGGGGTATCGGCCCTTCTGAACGGAGCCCCCTTCATGCTGTACTTTGGCCAGGAGATGGGGGAGAGGGGCATGCAGGCCGAAGGGTTCAGCGGTCTGGACGGACGCACCTCCATCTTTGACTGGTGCACCGTTCCCGCGCTTCAGCATCCGGACAAGGCGGTTCTCAAACGCTACACGGAAGTGCTGAAAATGGCCCGGATGCCCGTTTTCCGGCAAGGAAAGACCTTTGATTTATGCTATTGCCAGGATGAAGGCCGCTTTGACAAGGACCGTCACTTCGCCTTCCTCCGCAGCGATGGGAAGACAAGTTACCTGATCCTGGCCAATTTTGGACAAGAGGCCGATATTTCGGTCTGCATTCCTGCCGAAGCGCTGGATTATCTGGGCATCAAACTGGTCCGAACTGTCTATACAATTGCGGTGAAAAGCTGCGATTTCTGTGCATTGGAAGTGCATTAAACCGTATTTTTGTAACTTCGCGCGCTCAACTCCTGAAGGATTTGAGCGCAAGGCGGCGGAATTCCGCCACGGTGACGGCCGTTGCCACAGCGGCATTGAGTGACTCGGAGCCGGGGTCATCGGCCGGGAAGGGAGGGATGTAGAGGCGGTGGCTTACGCAGGCCGCCGTAGCGGAAGAAATACCGTTGGCCTCATTGCCAATAACAATTATGGAGGGCCTTTCCACACCGTTGGAAAGGCTCTTTTCATAGATGTTCTCTCCGTCCAGGAACGTGCCGTAAACGGCTCCTCCGGCAGTCAGAGCCCGGTTGCAGAGGGAAGGAATGTCCGTATAGTGGAATTTCACGCGGAAAATGGCTCCCATGGTGGCCTGCACCACTTTGGGATTGAATACATCTACGGTGTCCGGCGAAGCAAAAACGGCATCGATGCCGAACCAGTCCGCAATGCGGAGGATGGTTCCCAGGTTACCGGGGTCCCGGATGCCGTCCAAGGCCAGAAAAAGGCCTTTTGCGGGCAAATCTCCGTTGACGAGGTCTCCCGGACGTTCAACCGTGCATAGGACCGGAGAAGGGGTGCAGAGGCCCGTCATGCGGGCCATGGCGGCCTCGCCTATTTCATCGGCCCTGTACACGTCCCGCACCTTGAAGCGGGAATGCAGGGCTTCGGCCACCAGTTTCTCCCCCTCGGCCACGAACAAACCGTACTGGTCCCGGAACTTTTTCTGGGACAGGGACTTGACGAACTTGATCTGGGCCGTTGTCATTATTTGTATCCCAGCAGTTTAAGCATGCTTTCGGCGCTTTGCTCCTCGGCAAAGACCGTGCTCACCAGGTTGCCTTCCTTGTCCCTGTCCAGCAGGATATGCTTGGGGGAAGGCATGAGGCAGTGCTTGATGCCGCCGTAACCGGAAAGGGCCTCCTGATAGGCTCCCGTATGGAAAAAGCCGATATACAGGCTTTCCCGACGGCTGCGGATGGTGGGCAGGAAGATGGCGTTGGCGTGATAATCGGCATTATAGAAGTCCTGGCTGTCGCAGGTGAGACCACCCAGGAATACGCGCTGGTACTCGTCGTTCCACTTGTTGATGGGCAGAAGGATGAAGCGCTGGTTCAGGCCCCAGGTGTCCGGGAGGCAGGTCATGAAGCTGTTGTCTATCATGTACCACTTCTCGCGGTCGTTCTGCTGCTTGATGTCCAGGATCTTGAAGATGGTGGCGCCGCTTTCTCCCACGGTGAAGGAACCGAATTCCGTAAAGATATCCGGCTCTTCCACGCCCATGGCGTTGCAGGTGACCTTGATCTGGTTGATGATTTCCTCCACCATGTACTCGTAGTCGAAATCCTGGGCCAGGGAAGTCTTGTTGGGAAGGCCGCCGCCGATATTGAGGCTGTCCAGCTCCGGACAGATGGCCTTGAGCTCGCAGTACACCTTCACGCACTTGGAAAGCTCGTTCCAGTAATAGGCCGTATCCCGGATGCCGGTATTGATGAAGAAATGCAGCATCTTGAGGTGGAAGTTGGGATACTTGGCCACCGTGTCCTTGTAGAACTTGAGGATATCCGAATAGCGGATGCCCAGTCGGGAGGTATAGAAATCGAAGTTGGGCTCTTCTTCGGAGGCAATCCGGATACCCATCATGGTTTCCTCCTCAATGAGGTCTGCCAGGTCTTCGAACTCGTTCTTGTTATCCAGCACGGGGATGATGTTCTTCCAGCCGTCCTTGCGCAGTTTGGCAATGTTCTGGACATACTGGGGGCGTTTGAAGCCGTTGCAGATGATATAGAGGTCCTCCTTGTTCACGGAGCCGTCCCGCTGCAGGGCCTCGATCAGGTCCAGGTCATAGGCCGATGAGGTCTCCAGGTGGATGTCGTTCTTAAGGGCTTCATGCACCACGAAGGAGAACTGCGAACTCTTGGTGCAGTAGCTGTAGTGGTACTCTCCCTGATAATCGGCCTTGGCCATGGCCACTTTGAAAAGACGCTTGGCCCGCTGGATCTGAGAAGAAATCTTGGGCAGATAGGTGATTTTCAGCGGGGTTCCGTACTTCTCGATGATTTCCATCAGGTCTATGTCGTTGAACAGGAGGTTTCCGTCCACCACCATGAATTCGTCCTGGGGGAAGTCGAAGGTTTGGTCAATAAGGTCGATGTACTTGTTTTTCATCAGCTTTTATCGGGTTTAATCGTGCAAATATACGCAAAAAGTGTTACATTTGTGAGAATGAACGCCAGGAAAGTCATAATTCTCTTCCTTTTGCTGCTGGGTCTTGCGGCCTGCAGTACCACGCGTTCCCTTACGGAAGGGGAGTACCTCCTCAGAAAAAACACCATCGTCACGGACGACCCTTCTTTCCAGGTTTCCACCCTGACTTCCTATGTGGGCCATAAACCCAATTCCTACGTCCTGGGCGTGAATCCGCTGCTCTCCGTATACAACTGGAGCGGAGACGGTTCCACACCTTTCAAGCGCTTCCTCAGGAAGATAGGCTCCCAGCCCGTCATCTACGACCCTGAGAAGGTGAACCAGGGCGTTGCCAATCTGCAGAGCCACCTGAACTATATCGGCTTCTACGGTTCCCAGGTGAAAAGCCAGGTGGAGGTGAAGAATAAAAAAGCTTATGTAACGTATTCGGTAAAGCTTGGTAAACGCTATAAAATCAGCGATATAGAATACGAAATTCCCCAGTACGGAACCTTCGCGCAGGAATTTGCCGAGGACCTTCCAAGTAGCAGCCTCACACCCGGCCAGTTCCTCTCGGAGGAAGCCCTGGAAAGAGAGGCGGAGCGTTCATCGGCCTATTTCCGGACCATCGGCTACTACGGTTTCACCAAATCTTTCTATGTCTTTGAGGCCGATACGCTCTCCCGGGACGGCACCGTCCGGCTCAAGGAAACCATCCGGGACTATGCCCTGGGGGACAGCCCTTCATCGGCCCGGATGCACCGGAAATTCAACCTGGGAGAGGTGACCATCACACATCCTCAGAAACCCAAAATCCGCACCTCCACCCTGGAGAACCTGAATATCCTGCGGCCCGGCCAACTTTACAACGAGCAGGACATCAACACCAATTACAGCCGCTTCTCTTCCGTGGGCATGCTCACGGGCGTGAACATAGAACTGGACCCGGTTACGGACACCACGGTCAATTGCAACATCTCCCTGCGTTCTTCCCGGCTGCAGGGCTTCAAGGTGAACCTGGAAGCCTCCGTGAACTCCACGGGCCTCATTGGCGTGTCGCCGCAGCTCACATACTATCACCGGAATATCTTCCACGGGGGAGAACAGTTCAACCTGGGCCTCACCGGCAACTTCCAGTTCCAACCCAGGACCAAGGCCCATACCACGGAACTCAACGTCTCCACGACGCTCCGCTTCCCCAAGTTCATCGGCCTGCCCAACCGCGTTTTCAAAGGGCCCAACCTGCCGCGCACGGATGTGACGGCGGCCTTCACCTATCAGGACAGGCCGGAATTCCGCCGCACGGTCATTTCCACCGCCTTTACGTATAACGGACGCATCGGGAATAACCTGTTTTACCAGCTTTCTCCGCTCAGGCTCAATGTGACCCACCTGTACAACATGGACCTGGATTTCATGGCTAAACTCCTGAAAACCAATCCCTTTGTATTCATGGCATACAATGACCGCTTTGACCTGGGGGTGAGTTCCATGCTTTATTACACCACCAACTCGTCGGCCGTGCCTCAGACGCCTTATCATTATGCGCGCCTGGCCGTAGATTTGTCCGGTAACTTCCTGAGCCTGTTCAACAAACTGCTCCCGCAGAAAGACAATCAACGCTTGATCTGGCAAACGCCCTATGCCCAATATGTCCGCCTGGACCTCAATCTGGGAAAGGTGTTCCGCTTTGGAAAGGAAGACAGGCAGGCCCTGGCCCTGCACTGGCAGAGCGGCGCCGCCTACGCCTACGGCAATTCCGCTTCCGCTCCGGTGGAAAAACAATTTTATGCCGGCGGAGCCATGTCCATGCGTGGCTGGCAAGCCCGTGCGCTGGGCCCCGGCACCTCCTCGGAAACCTATGGCTTCGCCATTCCCAGCCAGATAGGCGAGATAAAACTGGAAGCCAATGTAGAGTATCGCTTTCCGCTCGTCTCCAAACTGGAAGGGGCCCTCTTCGTGGACGCCGGCAATATCTGGAATTTTACCGAAAGCGAAATCGACCAAGGAGCGAAATTCCGTCTCAAAACCCTTCCGGAAAGCATTGCCATGGACTGGGGCTTCGGTTTCCGCCTTAACCTGAACCTGATTCTCATCCGCCTGGATATGGGTATCCGCCTCCGGGACCCCGCCCGTCCCCAGGGAGAGCGGTGGGTTCCCACAAACGAATGGCTAAACGGAAATTACGCCGTCCATTTCGGCGTTGGTTATCCGTTCTAGCAAACGGATAAGAATTATCAACCTTTGTAACTACTCAGGTGCCCCTGACCTGTAAATAAGCTGAGGTTGGTGCGAGGCTTTCACCACCCGGAAATAACTTTTTTCAAAAATTTTTCTCATGCTGCGAGGTGCGTTTTCAAGCCGCTAAAAACCAGTCGATTTGCG
>JAFVAU010000022.1 GCA_017480345.1 Bacteroidales bacterium | reverse complement strand
AGCGGCGGGCGCCGGGCAACATAAAACAAAAGAAAAGAAAACAAAGAAACAATGGACCAATGAAGATATTTGCTCTTGCTTTGAAAAGATACATCAGGAGACGGTCGATTTCAAGCCAAAAAGAGTGGGAACCAGCGTCATCGTCCGAAATGAAGCCGTCAAGCAGGCGCTGAAAATGGAAGGAGGTGTTGGAGAATGACTGTCAGTGCAATCCTCAAGGCCCGGAGCAGCCGCCCCATCGCCCTCATCCCGTTTGAAGAGATGAGGAATCATCTGGCCGATATTGTCATCGATGAAGCCTTTTCCCTTCGATGCGAAGTGGCGGATCCCAAAATTGTCGATGCTATTGTCAACCTGATGTTGTCAGAGTTGTATACCACCTATGATTCCTGGTGCGTAGATGAAATCCGCGTCGCTATTCGTGCCGGCGTCTGCGCCCAATTGGGGCCGATGTATAAACTTTCACCTGCGGAGTTCATCCGCATCATGGAAATCTATCACCATTGCCCAATGCGGCTGGAAGCCCTCAGGCGGCTTCGCCGTGAACAAGAAAAGCCGAAGCCGGAAGACCCGGAGACGGTGGAGCGGAAGAATCGTGAGACGCTTGCCAAAGTGGCAAAGAATTGCTATGCCGATGTCAAGAACTACGGGCGCATCACCTATTATAGTGACCAGACTCTTTCTCTGGTTTTTGACTTTCTCCTCTCGGCCGGAATTGTCAATGCCGACACTGGAAACTCCAATGTTGCTAAACGGCAACAGCTGGAAGAAGTATTCCAGGAGATGGTGGCAACAGGCAAACTGCTTACAGTACCTATAGATTTGTAGATTAAAATAGACTTGTAGATTAATAGAATACCAGAATACGAGAAAAATTAGTGATACGCCGGTGAAAAAGGAATTGCAAGATGTGCGTTTGTGATACAAACGCGGGCCCTGGCGGGCCATCTCTACGCCTTCGGCGGGCAAAAGAAGATGAAAAAGAAGAAGCCATGAAAGCAAAAAAGACAAAGATGATAAGCCTTCGAATGACGGAGGAACAGTACGACAAAATGATGGAGTTGATGCAAATAGACGGCTATCATTCCAGGTCCCGTTTCATCATCAATACGGTGCTGAACCGTGGCGGGAAACGAATGGTTTTCAAGGGAACCGACGGCGAACTTATGCAGCTCCGCAAGTGGTTGATTACCATTTACAGGGAAATGCACAGGGCCGGTACAAATCTGAATCAAGTGGCCAAAGCCATCAATGCGATAAAGTACCGCTTTAAGCTGGGCTTTGAAGGTGAGGAGGAGTATCGCCAGGCGGTGTATATGACGGGCTATGCCGCCGAAAAACTCTCCTGGCGCTCGAAGGACGTGCACGAGGTGGCCATGAAGATACTGTGCGAGTATTTGCCGGAAGATGAAGAGGAATGATTTCTGTGTCACCTAAAATCTTCCGTGGGGAAGTGTTCATACGTGTCCTGTTATTTTTTGTGAGATGGAAAAAATTTTGTGAGATGGCAAAAAAGTTGTACATTTGTAGAACGTTTGTAGTGAAGACCTGCCCGTCATATTCCATAGTTACGGTGACCCGCTCTGAATTCTGGGGGGGGGTATAAGTCGTCCTTAATCAACCATTTACACAACCAAACCAAGCGGACTTCGCATGAAGGGCCGCTTTTTTTCGTGTATCCGGGAAGGAATCTAATTCTTCTATCATTTATGAAAAAACATAGTATAATCACACTTCTGATGGTGATGGTGTTCATGGCCACAGGAGTACAGACCGCTTCTGCCCAGCATGTCACCAAAGACAGTCAACCAAGCTGGTACGTGGGTCTGGGCGGTGGGCACTCCTGCCTCCACAGTCTCTTTCAGCGGCGATTTTATGGGCTATGGCGATACCCAAACCACCATCGTCTGCACCATCGTGCCGACGAACTGAACGCTCCCCGCTCGGGGTCTGTACCCCGCGTGAGACCCGCAAAATGCGTTCTTTGAACTGCTCACAAGGTGTCTGACACTTTGTGAGGCCAGTGACAAACGGAAGTACTATAATTTTTAACCAAATAATGCAATGGAACAAAACAAAAAAGTAGTGTACGAAAAGCCGGAGGTTCGGGCTTTCGATGTCAAAACTGAAGGCGTTATTTGCGCCAGTAACGATGGACAATTCGGTTTGCCCTATTATGAAGAAGAAGAGGCTTAATTAAGGAGGACAGATTATGAAAAAGATGCTTGTAATTATTACTGCAGCCTTACTGCAGCTTTTGTTTTCCTGTAATAAGATTGAAACCCCGGCGCCAGTGAAGGGCAAACCTGTCACACTACAGGCCGGTCTGAATGCGGACACCAAAGTCTCCCACAGTCTCGACGGCACCACCATAAAGCCCGCATGGGAAGCAGAAGACCAGATTGAAGTGGTGTTCACCAAAGACGAAACGGAGGTTGTCGAGACCTTCACCCTGTCTGATGGAATCGGCAGCAGCAACGCTACTTTCTCCTGCGCCAGCAGCCAGCTCGAGGAAGGAATGACGTATAGCGTGTACTATCCGTCCCGGACCTGTGACTGGTCTGAGCAGGACGGTTCTGTAGCAAACTTGCCGGAGTACCTTGTCGCTGAAAGCGTGACATCGCTTGCTTCTCCGATTACACTAAGTCCAAGATTGACTTATTTTCACTTTGTGCTTTCGGCACCAACTTCCGGGAGCGCGTCCTACAACTATGCCATTTTTACCAAACCTGTTGGCGCAGCTAAATGGTATAAAAACAACGAAACAGAAGGGTATATTGCTGTAAAACCCCAGAGTAGCTATAACGTAAACACCAGTATGGAGCCGTTGGATTTCTATCTGGCCATTCTCTTCGACGGGAATACATCTGAAGGTACCAAGGACCTCTTTGGCGATGAGTCTCCTTCAGAGATGAGAATCACATTGCAGGGCAGCAAGCCCTCTGGCGTGAATCTTGGTGGCGTCAGTAATCCTACTCCGACAGCGCCTAACCACTATTACTCGTGGAAACCCTCGAAGAACTATCAAGCCGGAAAAATCTATAAAGTTTCCGGTCAACTGAAATCCCAGTCGGGCAGCGCTCGATAGCGCCTCTGTTCACCTGTGATTCGGATTAATCCCGCCGCCATCCTCCCGCCGAGGGTGGCGGTGAGTTTGTAGTCCCCGGGGACAAAGCCTTCCTTGTAGATTTCGCAGAAATAGAGCCTTCACTGGAATAAGGAATCCATGGCAACGATGTCGTTTATATGACTTCTGTGCTTGGATTCCGTCACGCCAAATGATGTTACGAAAGCCACGGCAAGCGGACGGCCGCCCTCCTTTTCTTTTGCATAAAGCGGTCACTCAATGTGGCCGCTAGTACCGAACAAGATGACGGGGTAGACATTCTGTTGTGCAAATGTCGTGCAAAAAGAAAAGAGAAATCCGCAACAACCTCATTTCGAGATTGTTACGGATTTTACTCGTGCCTCGGGCGGGAATCGAACCCGCACGGCCGTTTCGGGCCAAGGGATTTTCTTGCCACTATGGCTTTCGCCACCGTCTGCGCTTGCCGCGCGTAGTTTGTGGTCCGGACTATTCCTTCACCATGGAGCCGGGCTCTTTAGGTGTGTCGTGTCTAGTCTCTGCACCTTCCTCTTTCCAGAGGCTTGGCTCAAGATTACCATCGGCATTACCCGTTAAGGCTTCCTTGAATTTACGACATTCTACATCTCTCTTTTCAGAGAGTGCACTCAATTTGCCACGTTGACAAATAGAATGGCTTCTGGGGCCGATTTTGTGCCAACGCGGCAACAAAACCGGCAGAAAAGGGCGTTTTCTTTGCCACGTTGACAAGAAAAAGGCCATATATGCCATTCGGGCTGTCAACGCGGCCGCCACCGTCTATTTGTCAATGAGCTTGTCTAAGTCCCTCGTGTCTACCATTCCACCACCAAGGCAAAATGTGGGACTGCAAAGATAGTAAATTAATTGGAATTATCGTCGCAGGTCCTCATTTTTAGGCCGACCGGGGACGTAAAACCGGAATGTGGAGGTTTTTCCGTCGCAGGTATGCCGATTTTTGGGGACCTGCAACGGAACTCCAGTCCACCTGCAACGGAACTCCGGTCCACCTGCGACGGAACTCCGGTCCACCTGCAACGCCGCGCGCTACAGCCCCTCCACCCAGCGGGCCAGGCGGGGAGAGCCGGTGAGCCGGACAATGGCGTCCCACCAGCGGGCGGGGAGCAGGGCGTGCCAGAAGACCATGGTCCGGGAGCCGGCGGCAATCACATAGCGGGCACGGGGCCTGCGGGCGCGGACGGCGCGGCAGATGGCCCGCGTGACCACGGCCGGCTCTGAGAACAGGCGCCGGGAGAAAACTTTCCGCATCATGGCGGCTTCGGCCAGGGCGGGCTGCTCGTAGGGTGTTCCCACGGAGGACTCCTCCAGGTGATCGGCCGCTATAGTGCCCCAGGAGGTATTGGTGGCACCCGGCTCGATGAGCACCACGTCCACCCCGAAGGGCTTCAGCTCTATGCGCAGGGCGTCCGAGAAGGCTTCCACGGCATATTTGGAGACATGGTACCAGCCGCCAAAGTACAGGCAGGCGCGGCCGGCCACGGAGCTGATGTTGACAATGCGCCCATTGCCGCGTTCCCGCATGTAAGGGGCCACCTTCTTGCAGAGGGCGGCCAGGCCGAAGAGGTTCACTTCCATCTGCCGGCGCCCTTCTTCCAAGGACACGTTCTCGATGGCCCCGAAGGAGCCGTATCCGGCGCAGTTCACCAGCACGTCCAGCGGGCCGGTGGCGGCCAGGCAGGCATCGATGGATTCCTCTGAGGTGACATCCAGGGCGATGGGCGTGACGCCAAAATCTTTCAGGGGCTCCATTCGCTCCACCCGGCGGGCGGCGCCATAAACCTCATATCCTTTCCGGGCCAGCGCCCGGGCGGCGTCAAAGCCAATGCCGCTGCTGGCACCGGTAACGAGAATCTTCATAGCTTAGTACAATAAAACACCGAATCCGGGCCTGTGATAGGGGATCATGGGGACGGAGGAGACATCGGCCTTGGTGCTGCCCAGGACGGCGGAAAGCATGGTTTCCGCCAGCGTGCCCAGTTCAAAGCCGTCGAAGGGGTTGTCCTGGGCGGTCACATCGGCCGGAATGCCGGAGGGCATGCTCAGCGTTACCCCGTTGCAGTCTGCGTAGCGGGAAGTGATGACATAGAGGCCCCAATGGGGAAGGGCGGCCTTGCCCGCGTCGCAGTCCAGGCTGGTGGAGGGATTGCTCTTTTTGACGGAGTCAAACCAGTCTGCGGCAGGAATCAGGTTGCCGCCGCAGAATTTGCCATAGGTGGTCTGTCCCACCAGCGTCACATCCATATAGGGTTTGAGCCCGCAGATGAGGGCTTCGGAGGCCGATGCCGTATTCCCGGACACGATAACCCACAGGTGGCTCACGCCCGGATTCACTTCGAGCGGTTTCACCGTCATCTTGTTTCCGGCCGATGAAGTGTAGCTGAACTCATCGGAGAAGAGGGTTTCGGAATCAAGGTCGTCTCCCAGGAGGTCATTGTAGACATCTTTGTTAAACACCTTTTTGGCCTTCACCACCTCTGCCGGGGCAATCATGGAAGCCAGGGCCGTGGCGGTGTAGGCGTATCCGCCGCCGTTATAGCGGAGGTCCAGGATCAGTTCCTGAATGCCTTCCTCCTTGAAGGCCCGGAAGACATTCTCCAAGTCCTTGCAGGCGTCCAAGGTGAAACCGGTGAAGTGCAGGTATCCGTATTTCTTGCCAGCGCTTTCGAAGGTAAGGACCGTCTGGACAGGATTTTCATACATCTGGACTGCATCCAGGGTAACGGTACGGCCACCGTAAAGCCCCAGGGTGACACTCCCGCCTTCATAAAGTTTTCCGGCCAGGCCGGCATAGTTGTCCTTGGTCATCTCCTGCCCGTCAATGGTAAGGATGATGTCTCCGCGTCGGAGTTCCGCCTTCTGCGCCGGGCCGTCTTCATAAGTGTAATTGACGACGGCGGCTATCCGGGTCTTGGCCTCATCGGCCCAAAACAGGCCGAAGTCCAGGCCGAAACTCTTTCCGTTGCCCGTCACGCTGCTCTCGAAGGCGGTGTAGTCTTCGTACAGGGTGGTCCATTTGTCGGCGCTGTAGCGGCTGCTTTCCACCTTGGCCACGGCGTCTTCGTTCACGTTCCAGTTCTTAAGCTGGCTTGCCACCTCGTCTTTCCAGAGGTAATACGTGCTCATGACGTTGTAGGCGAAGGTGTTGGAATAGTAGCGGACCGGGTTCACCTCCGGCTCCGGATCCTTCTTCTCGCAGGCGGCCAGCAGGACAAGGGCGCCCAATATGCTAAAAATACTTCTTTTCATTTCTGTACAGTGCTAAGAAAATGAATATCAGGATGGTAAAGGCCCAGAGGGAAGAGCCTCCATAAGAGAGCAGCGGGAGGGGAATGCCAATGACCGGCATCAGGCCCACCGTCATGCCCACGTTGATGAACAGGTGCATGAAGATGCAGGCCGCCACGCAGTACCCGTAGATGCGCGTGAAGTTGCCCCGGCAGCTCTCCGCATCCAGGATGATCCGCGCGATGAGGAACACATACAGGGCAATGACCACCAGACAGCCCACAAAGCCCCATTCTTCCCCTACGGTGCAGAAGATGAAGTCCGTGGTCTGCTCCGGCACAAAGCCGAAGGTGGTTTGCGTGCCCTGCAGGAAACCCTTGCCCAACAGGCCGCCGGAACCAATCGCAATCTTGGACTGGTTCACGTTATAGCCCACGCCGGCCGGGTCTTCCTTCATCCCCAGCAGCACCTCAATGCGGCTTTGCTGATGCGGTTGCAGCACGTTATCGAAGATATAGTCCGTGGAAAAGGAGAGAATGACACCCAGCAGGAAGGCCCCCGCTACGATAGCCAGGGTAAGGTCCTTGTTCCAATAGGCCTTGTGCAGCAGGTAGGGGAGGGCGCCCAGCGAAAGGGCAAGCACCACGTAGAGGGGTTTCACCTTGAACAGGAAGCTCCAGAAATATGGGGCCGATTCTCCCTCCTGCGGAACCCAGATACGGTGGTTCAGATAGTCGATATGCCCTTCGGTGAGCGCGCATGCCTTGTCCAGGGCCACAGGCAACAGCGCTGCGAAAGCCACGAACCCCAGCCCCAGGAGGAGCGTACGCCAGGGATGCGACATTTGGCCGGTGAGTACGTAGAAGATGACCATGGCGGCGATGAGCCCCACGATGGACCAGTAGATGCCCAGGGTAAGGGTGGAGATAAAGAGGGCCACCACCAGGCCGAAGAGCCCCAGCCACCAGCCGGAGAAGCCTTCCCGGTAGAGGACGAACACGAAGCCCAGGTATACCAGGGCGCTGCCGGTCTCGCTTTCGGCCACGATGATGAGCATGGGCAGAATGATGATGGCGGCCGCCAGGGCCAGGTCCTTGAATTTGGACAGACGGAAGTTCTGCATGCTCATCACATAGGCGAGTAGGAGCGACGTGGATATCTTGGAAATCTCCGCCGGCTGGAAACGGACGGGCCCCAGGTCGAACCACGAGTGGGAGCCCTTGACGTCGCTGGATACGAAGATAACCACCACCAGCAGCCCCAGCACCAGGATGTAAAAGGGAATGCAGATGCTCTCCCACATTCGGGATGGCAGGAGAAAGAGGATGGCGCCGGCCAGCCCCAGTGATGTGAGAATCCAGACAAACTGTTTTCCCGCGCGGGAGCTCCAGTCAAAGATGGAAGTGGAATCCGCAGAGTGGATGGAGGCATAGATATTTATCCAGCCGATGAGTACCAGCATCAGGTAGGTCACGATAATGGACCAGTCGATGGACTGCCTTTTATGTGCGTGCTGATCAGTCATGTTTGACGCGGGACATCAGGTTGGCTTCTTTCATTCTCTTTTCCAAATCCGTGCGTTTCACATTCCCCTTCAGGTACTTTTCCACCATAAGGGAGGCCATGGGCGCGGCGTAGGTGGCGCCAAAGCCACCGTTCTCCACATAGCATGCCACGGCAATCTTGGGATTGTCCATGGGGGCGAAGCAGATGAACACGGAGTTGTCCGCTCCACGCGGGTTCTGGGCCGTTCCTGTTTTGCCGCAGATGTCTAAGGAGTCCACATGGGCAATCCAGGCCGTTCCGCCCATGCCCGGGCCGGAATTCACGGCCCGCCACATGCCTTTCACCACCTTGGGGAAATGCAGGGTGTCCACCATGGTGTACTGCTTTTCGTAGAAACGGGGCTCGATTTCTATGCCTTCGGAAGCCTTGATGATGTGCGGGATATAATAATACCCCCGGTTGGCGATGGTGGCGCAGAGGTTGGCCAGGTGCATGGGGGTGGCCAGAATTTCACCCTGGCCGATGGAAAGGGAAATCACCGTGGTGGAGTTCCATCGGCCCTTTCCGTAGGAACGGTTGTACGTCTTGGAGGTGGGGATGCTGCCGGAGAGCTCGGCGGGGAAGTCGCTCCCCAGTTTGCGGCCGAAGCCGAAGCTTTCCACATACTCGTGCCAGGCATCCATTCCGTCGGCCACAGATGCGTATTTCCGGTTGTCCAGGATGTTCTTGAGCACGTAGCAATAGTAGGCGTTGCAACTCATCATGATGCTCTCCTCCATGTTCAGGGGAGACTTGTGCCCGTGGCAGCCCAGCTTGTGCCCGGCCCCGAAGTGATAGCCATAGTTGCAGGGATACATCATCTCCGGGCGCAGCACGCCCTCTTCCAAGCCGATGAGGCCGTTGACCAGCTTGAACACGGAACCCGGGGGGTAGGAAGCCTGCACCGCCCGGTTGTACATGGGTTTGTAAGGGTCCCGGGAAATCTCGTTCCAGTGTTTTCCGATATCGGCCAGCATGGAAACATCTATGCCGGGGGCCGATACCAGCGCCAGAATCTCGCCGGTGGCGGGCTCGATGGCCACCAGGGAACCCACCTTCCCCTGCATGAGCTCCTGCCCGTACTGCTGGAGGGTGGCGTCGATGGTGGTGACGATATTCTGTCCGGGGACGGCTTCCTTGTCCATTTCTCCGTCCTTGTAAGGCTGCTCTATCTGGTTGAGGGAGTTGCGCAGGTAGATGTGATAGCCTTTCTCTCCGCGGAGCTCTTTTTCGCGGGCCGCCTCGATACCCGTCATTCCGGCGTAGTCTCCGCTCTTGTATTCTCCCGGATGCGCGTCCATGTAGGCCTGGTTCACCTCGGACACATAACCCAGCAGGTTTCCGCCCGCATTCACGGGGTAGTCCCTGATGCCGCGCACCTGACCGCGGAAGCCGGGGAAGCGGTATTTCACCTCGTCAAAGCGCATGTACGTTTCGGCCGGAAGGTTGCGGATCATAGTAACGGCCTGGAAGCCGATGGTTCTGCGCCTTTTGTTGTATTCTTCCAGCCGGTTTTTGATAAAGCCGGGGTCCACGTCCAGTACGGTGGCCAGCGCCAGGGTGTCGAAGGCCTTCACTTCCCGAGGGGCCACCAGGATGTCGTAGGCCACTTTGTTTCCCACCAGGATGGTTCCGTTGCGGTCGTAGATGACTCCGCGGGTGGGATAGATGGTTTCGTAAATGGTGGCGTTGCGGTCTGCGTCCTCCTTGTAGGAATTGTTCAGGATCTGGAGGGAGAATATCTTGCCCAGCAGCAGCAGCGCTACCACTCCCAGGCCGATCAAGAGGCGGATATGACGCCCTCCTTCGTCGTTCATTATTTCCGGGGATCTGGGGCCAGGACGCCCAGGGTGAGGAGGGACACCAGGAAACTGGCCACCAGCGAAGCGGCCAGGCGGAGACCGTTAAACCACAACGGCCGTGTGCCGGCTCCATCGGCCCAGATGTAGATGACCAGGAACAGCAGCAGAGACAGCAGCAGGGCCACAGCCACTTTGCCGAAGCCATATCGGCCCACGGAGAAGTCTTCCTTGCGGGCGAAGAGTTCCGGGCCGAAAATCAGGTTCACCAGGCTCCTGCGCAAATAGGCAACGGGTATGAGGGCCAGGGCGTTGAGGCCCAGCACCCCTTCCGAGAGGATGTCTATGGTGAGGCCGGACAGGCAGGCGATAAGCATGGCGCCGATGGTGTTGATGCGGATGGGAAGGCACAGGACCATCACGGGAAGAAGCGTGAGCGTGATGTACGGCGTGATATGGAAGTAGTTGCTGAGCAGCAGTTGTGCCAGCAGGAGGAGGCCGTAGGCTAACCAGAAATCTCCGCGCTTCATTCTGTAAATCCTTCTATTTCGTCCAGGGCGTCATTGTGCACTACCATCACGTAACGGACGGCGCTGAAATCCTGGAACAGGGTTACTTTAATCTCGTTGGTGGCTCCGTTCACCACGCGGGCGCCCCCGGCGATTCCCAGCGGAATGTCCGGCGGGAAGAGGAGGGAGTGGCCGCTGGTGAATACCGTGTCTCCTACGTTGTAGTGGTATTGGAGCGGGATTTCCTTGAGTAGGGCGCCATTGGAGTGGATGCCGTCCCAGATCAGGATGCCGCTTCCGCCATCGGTGCCCAGGCGGGCGCTGATGGAAATGTCATGATTCTGGAGGGAAAGGGCGTAGGCGTGGTTTTCGCTCACGGCATCCACAATGCCCACAACGCCTGCATGCGTGATGATGCCGGACTTTTCCTTGATGCCGTCCTGGAAGCCGCGGTTCAGGATCATGTAGTTGTGCTGCGTCCCGCGGCTCAGTTTCACCACCTCCGCCGGGATGAGGGTATAGCCAGGGTGCCGGTCTATGCTCATGGTATCTATGCGCACCTGGCGCAGGCGTTCCTTGGCGGAGGCGAGTTCCCTTTGCAGGTATTCGTTTTCCCGGACCAGCAGTTTGTTCTCCTTGCTCAGCCGGAAGTAGTTTCCCACTTTCTCCGAGGAGCCCCATACCGTTCCCATGAAGGCATGTCCGGCACGGGCCACCCAGATGCGCTGCAAATCTGCGCTGCGAGTAACCAGATACAACATGGCCAGTTCCAGGGCGACGAACACCACCAGACTGGCCAGTCTATTCAGGAACCCCCGGCCCTTCATGGCTTAACGGAGAAGGAAGGAGTAATTGTCCGTGTTTTTGAGCGCGATGCAGGTGCCGCGGGCCACGGCTCTCAGGGGATCTTCCGCCACATAGAACGGGATGTTCACCTTTTCAGAGAGGCGCTTGGCCAGACCGCGGAGCAGGGCGCCGCCGCCGCTCAGGAAGATGCCGTTTTCCACGATGTCCGAGTAGAGCTCCGGAGGAGTCTGCTCCAGAACAGCCTGGATGGAGGCTTCCAAACGGGCGACGGATTTGTCCAGGCAGTGGGCAATCTCCTGATAGGGGATGAGGGCCTCTACCGGGTGTCCGGTCATCAGGTTGGGGCCGCGGACCAGGAACGGTTCGGGTTCTTCTCCGTCCAGCTGGGAGATGACGGAACCCACGGCAATCTTGATTTTTTCCGCCGTGGTTTCACCCACCTTGATCACATGCTGCTGGCGGAGGTAGTTCTGGATGTCGGCCGTGAAGACGTCACCGGCTACGCGGATGCTCTCCTGCTGCACGATGCCGCCCAGGGAAATGACGGCAATCTCCGTGGTGCCGCCTCCGATATCCACCACCATATTGCCCTTCGGGGCCTCCACATCCAGGCCGATACCCAGGGCTGCGGCCATGGGCTCGTAGATGAGATAGACGTCCCTTCCGCCGGCGTGTTCCGAGGAGTCTCGGACGGCGCGGATTTCCACCTCTGTGGAGCCGGAGGGGATGCCCACCACCAGTTTGAGGCTGGGGGCGAAGAGGCTGCGGCGACGGGAATTCACCTGCTTGATGAAGCCGCGGATCATCATCTCCGCCGCATTGAAGTCTGCGATGACGCCATCCCTGAGCGGACGTACGGTCTTGATGCCGGGATTGGTCTTTTCGTGCATGAGTTTGGCTTTCTGGCCCAGGGCTATGCACTTCCCTGTCTGGTTGTCAATGGCCACGATGGAGGGCTCGTCCAAGGCTATTTGGTCTCCCTGGAAAATAACGGTGTTGGCCGTTCCCAAGTCCATGGCCAATTCTTGATTGAGGAATCCCATATTTGTAAATTTCTGTTTCTGGCAATTATTCTCCAAAGTTACGAAAAAATCCTTATATTCGCGTAAAGTTTTTGCGATGGACAGAAAAAAATATCTGGTGGTTACGGCAGGGGGCAGCGGAACCCGGATGGGCGGCGCCCTTCCCAAACAGTTCCTGGAAGTCCAGGGGAAGCCTATCCTGCGCCTTACCATAGAGCGTTTCCTGGAAGCCTGCCCGGATGTGCAGGTGATAACGGTGCTTCCTTCTTCCCACATAGGGACTTGGAGGGACTACTGCGTGAGGGAAAGTTTCCATTGTCCGCAACATCTGGTGGCGGGCGGTTTCACGCGTTTCCATTCCGTCCAAAACGCCTTGGAGCACGTCCCTGACGGCGCCATCGTGGCGGTTCATGACGGCGTGCGTCCCTTCCTGTCGGCCCAAAGGATACGCGAACTGTTCAATTTGGCGCAGGCACATCCTGCCGTGGTGCCGGTGATGCCGGTCACGGACACCCTGAAGGTGTTGGAAAAAAGGGCCGACGGCACCCTTTCCCCTGCACCGGAGGAGGTGGACCGCAGCCGCATCTACGGAGCCCAGACGCCGCAGATTTTCTACAGCGAACTGCTCAAGAAGGCCTATACCCAGGGTTTTGACACCCTTTTTACGGACGACGCTTCCGTGGCCCGGAAATACGGAATACCTCTCACCTTCGTGGAAGGCGAGAGGCTCAATATCAAAATTACCACGCCGGAAGACTTGATTCTGGCCGAGGCTGTTTTCAGTCTCTCCCGGAGTAGGAAGTAGACTTGAAATCTTTCACCCACACTTGGCGCTCGATGGGTTCGTCCAGGGAAATCATGGTGTCCGTAGACTGGATGTAGGGAATCTTCTGGATGGTGTTCAGAAGCACTTCCATCAGGTGGTCGTTGTCCAGGCAGTAGAGTTTGGCCAGGATGGCGTATTTGCCGGTTACGAAATGACACTCCACAATTTCGGGAATCTTTTTCAGATTGGCGATGACTTCCGGATACTTGGTGGATTCCGAAAGGGAGATGCTCACGTAAGCGCAAACATTCAGGCCCAGGGCCTGGGGCTTGACCTGGAGCCGGGAACCGGTGATGACGCCGTTCGCTTCCAGCCTTTTGAAGCGCTGATGGATGGCTGCGCCGGAAACGCCGCACTCGCGGGCAATCTCCAGGAAGGGCATGCGGGCGTTCTTTACGAGGAAAGACAGGATTTTCTGGTCTATCTCGTCAATGTGATAACTGGCCATTTGCTTACAGTTTTAAACTAACCGCGGCAAATTTACGCAAAAATTCTTATTTTTTACGCCTTGCGTAAGATTTTTTTGTGGGAGCCCCCTGCGCAATAATCGCCTGACAATCAGCCTCTGTCAATTTCTGAGGGTCTGTCCCTTTGGGAATTTTGAAGTTGGAAGCACCCTGCTTAATGTATGGTCCATAGCGCCCTTCAAGCACTTTGATGTCCCCGAATTCGGCAATCGTGGTCTGGGCCGGTTTGGCCTCAGAAGACTCTTTAATGAGGGTTTCACATTCCTCCAGCGTAATGCGGAGCGGGTCTTTTCCGCGAGGAAGTTTCACATTTTTATCCCCGTACTTGAGATAGGGGCCGAAGCGGCCGCGGGTGGCCACCACGTCCACGCCTTCCAGCTGTCCCACCACGCGGGGCAGTTCCAGGAGTTTCAAGGCATCCTGGAGCGTGAGCGTCTCGATGAGCTGGCCTTTTGCCAGCGAGGCGCTCTGGCGCCGTTCCCCTTCTCCCTTCTGGACATAAGGGCCGAATTTTCCGAAAGCGGCTATCACCTTGTCCCCGTCGGGCGCCGTGCCCAGTTCGCGGGTAACCTTGGTGTAGTTCCGGTCTTGCAGGACCTCGTCCACCTGGTGGTGGAAGGGGGAGTAGAAGGAGGCGATGACCTGGTTCCACTCCTTCTTTCCTTCGGCCACCTGATCAAAGTCGGCCTCTACGTTGGCGGTGAAGTCGTAATCCAGGATATCGGCAAAATTCTTGACCAGATAGTCCGTCACGATGAGGCCTATCTCCTGAGGCAGGAGCTTGCCTTTCTC
Source organism: Bacteroidales bacterium (assembly GCA_017480345.1). Lineage (GTDB taxonomy): Bacteria > Bacteroidota > Bacteroidia > Bacteroidales > UBA932 > Cryptobacteroides. The sequence continues at coordinate 66,860 of JAFVAU010000022.1, read as the reverse complement.
GGCCCCCACCACCTCCGTCTTCTGGCTGCTTTTGATGACACCGTTCTTGAGGCTCAAGTTGCTCACCTTGAAACTCTTTCCCTCCTTGTCTCCCTTGACGGCATAGCCGCGTCCGCGGGTGAGGGTGTCCACCGTGGCGGCATAGGTGGAAGGCCGGCCGATTCCCAGCTCTTCCAGCTTCTTCACCAGCGTGGCTTCGGAATAACGGAAGGGGGGCGCGGTGAATTTGCAGAGCGCGCTCACGCCTTCCTCGTACATGCGGTCTCCCTTCCTGAGGGCGGGCAGCACCACCTGCTCATCGGCCTCCGGCTCTTCGTCGCGGCCTTCCAGGTACACCTTCATGAAGCCGTCGAAGAGGATTTCCACCGACTGGATGCCGTAGAGCTCCGGCCGCTTGTCGGAAGCCACCTTGAGGGTGGTGTTCATCACGCGGCTTTCGGCCATCTGGGAGGCTACGGTGCGCTTCCAGATGAGCTCGTAGAGTTTCTTTTCCTGGGGCGTCCCCTCAATTTCCGCGTTGGAGATGTAGGTGGGACGGATGGCTTCGTGGGCCTCCTGGGCGCCCTTGGACTTGGTGCGGTACTGGCGGGTATGGAGATACGCTTCTCCAAAATTCTCCACGATATACTGTTTGGCGGTGGCCAGGGCCAGGCCGGACAGGTTGGTGGAGTCTGTTCTCATGTAGGTGATAAGACCCCTTTCGTAGAGGGTCTGGGCCACCCGCATGGTGGTGGAAACGGGGAAGTGGAGCTTCCGGGCGGCTTCCTGCTGCAGGGTGGAGGTGGTGAAGGGGGCCGACGGCACCCTCACGCCTTCTTTCTTTTCGGCCGATGCAATGCTGTAGCCGGCTCCGATGCTGTCTTCCAGGAACTTCCGGGCTTCCTCCTCGGAGGAGAAACGCGTGTCCAGGGTTGCCTTGACGGCGGTATCCACCCCTTCCGGACGGAAGAGGGCCTCTACCCGGTAATAGGGTGCCGGCTCAAAGGCCATGATTTCCTTCTCGCGGTCCACAATCAGGCGAAGGGCCACGCTCTGCACGCGGCCGGCGCTGAGCTTGGGCTGGATCTTGCGCCACAGGATGGGGGAGAGTTCAAAACCCACCAGACGGTCCAGCACGCGGCGGGCCTGTTGGGCGTTCACCAGGTTCATGTCGATGCCCCGGGGGTGCTCGATGGCCTCCAGGATGGCGCTCTTGGTGATTTCGTGGAAGACGATGCGGCGGGTTTTCCCGGCCGGCAGCTTGAGTGTTTCCAGCAGATGCCAGGAGATGGCTTCCCCCTCCCGGTCCTCATCGGAGGCCAGCCAGACCGTATCGGCCTCCCTGGCCAGCTTGGTGAGCTCCGCCACCACTTTCTTCTTGTCGGCGGGCACCACGTACTCCGGCTGGAAGCCGTTTTCCACATCCACGCCCAGCTTATGCTCTTCCAAGTCCCGGATGTGGCCGATGGAGGCCTTCACCAGATAATCTTTCCCTAAATACTGCTGGATGGTCTTTACCTTTCCGGGAGACTCAACAATGACTAAATTCGAACCCGCCATAAAATCAAATTTTCTGCAAAGTAAAGCAGAATTGCGGGAATTATCCAAATTTTCTCACTAATTTTGTAAATTGAATTTTGGCCAAGACCTAAGGTCTTGCGCGTAGAAGAAATTTTGACCGAATGACAGACGAAAAGAAGACAAAAATCATCAAGTGGTACTGGATTCTTCTGACCGCTCCCTTCGCGGCTCTCCTGCTCCTGCTTTGTATCGTTTGGGCCTTTGCGGATATCCCCTCCATCGAGCAGCTGGAAAACCCGGACACCAAGCTGGCCACCCAGGTGATTGCCCAGGAGGGGGAAATCCTCACCACTTATCATATAGAGAACCGCACCTTCGTAGCCTATGAAGACCTGGCGCCTTCCCTGGTGCAGGCCACCGTGGCCACGGAAGACAAGCGCTTCTACAAGCACTCCGGCGTGGACATCCAGTCCCTGGGCCGCGTGCTTTTCAAAACCCTCCTGTCCCGGGATTCGTCCCAGGGCGGCGGTTCCACCATCACCCAGCAGCTGGCCAAGACCCTCTACCCCCGCGGAGAGCGTGTGGGCAAGGTGAAGATGGTCTGGATCAAGCTCAAAGAGTGGATCACCGCCATCAAGCTGGAGAAAAACTACACCAAGGAAGAGATTGTGGACATGTACCTCAACGCCATCTTCTTCGGTTCCAACTCCTACGGCATTTCCAGCGCCGCCTTCCAGTTCTTCGGGAAACAGCCCGCAGACCTCCTTACGGAAGAGAGCGCCGTGCTGGTGGGCATGGTGAACAAGCCCACCCGTTACAACCCCGCCATCAATCCGGAGAACGCCCTGCGCCGCCGCAACCTGGTGCTGGACCGCATGTGCTCCATGAAATACCTCACCAAGGCCCAGCGGGACTCCCTGCAGGCCCTTCCCATCGTGCTGCAAGTGCGTCAGGGAGACCGTACCACCGGTGTGGGACCGTACTTCCGGGACATGCTCCGCCGCACCATGAACGCCTCCAAGCCCAAGCGTTCCTCCTACCTTTATCCGGAGGATTATCAGGCAGATTCCACCCTTTGGGCCGATGACCCCCTGTACGGCTGGCTCAACAAGAACTACAAGAGCGACGGAAGCCCCTACGACCTGGAGGTGGACGGCCTGCGCATCTACACCACCATCAATTACAAGATGCAGCGTTATGCGGAGGAAGCCATCGCAGAGCATCTGGGAAAAGACCTCCAGCCCGCTTTCTGGAAGGAACTCAAGAACCGCCGCAACCCTCCCTTCACTACAGACACGGACAAGTCCGTCATAGAAACCACCATGAAGCAGGCCCGCCGCTGGAGCGACCGCACCCGCATGATGAGAGCCTCCGGCCACTCGGAGGCGGAGATAGAGGCCTCCTTCTCCAAGCCGGTGAGGATGCGCGTGTTTACCTGGGAGAAGCCCGGCTACCGGGACACCACCCTCACTCCGGACGATTCCATCCGCTACTACAAGTCCTTCTTCCGGGCGGCCTTCATGGCCATCCAGCCGGGAACGGGGCACGTAAGGGCCTATGTGGGAGGTCCGGACTACCGCTACTTCAAGTATGACAATGTCCGCCAGGGCAAGCGTCAGGTGGGTTCCACCATCAAGCCCTTCATCTATACGGAGGCCATGGAGTCCGGCATGACTCCCTGCGACCCTGTGCTCAACGCCCCCGTGGTCATTGTGGTGAATAACGACGGAGAAACCTGGTCTCCCCAGGATACCCATGCCGACGGCACCATGGTAGACCTTACTTGGGGCCTGGCCCACAGCTCCAACTCCGTATCGGCCTATCTGATGAAGGAATTGGGCGCCCCGTCCATGGTTTCCATGATGCGGAAGATGGGCATTACCGGCTTCGTGGACCCGGTGGCGTCGCTCTGCGTGGGATCGGCAGACCTTTCCGTCTACGACATGGTTACCGCCTACAACACCTACCCTTCGGGCGGAACCTATACCTCTCCCATCTTTGTCACCCGCATCGAGGACAGCGACGGGAATGTGCTCAGCCAGTTCAGCGACCGCAAGCGGGAAGCCCTCTCGCAGCGGGCCACCGGCGCCATGATTCAGATGATGCGCGCAGTGGTGGATGCCGGAGGCACCGGTGCGCGCCTGCGTTTCCGCTACGGGCTCAAGGGAGAGATAGCCGGCAAGACGGGCACCACCAACGACAACTCCGACGGCTGGTTCATAGGCTATACGCCCTCCATCACCGCCGGTGTATGGGTGGGAGCGGAAGACCGCTATGTCCACTTCACCAGCACCAACCTGGGACAGGGTGCCAACATGGCCCTTCCCATCTGGGGCCTCTGGATGCAGAAAGTGCTCAAGGACGGTACGCTGGGTGTTTCGGAGGGGGACGTGTTCCCGGATGCCCTCAAGGGCTCTTATTGCAATACTGCCGGTGAGAATGTGACGCCGGAGATAACGGATTTGGAAAACTATTATTTCGAATAATGGCAAAGTATCAATCGATAGCCGTCATTTACGGAAGCGACTCTTCCGAGTGGGAAGTCTCTTGCCGGAGCGGAGAATTCACCGCCTCCCGCATAGACGAGTTCCAGTATGATGTATATGAGGTGTTTGCGCGCTTCGGCCAGTGGCATCTGGTGGCCATGAGAAAGGCCAATTCCATGCGGCAGGCGTTCCCGGAAGGAGCCCGGCCGGTGGTGGACAAGTCGGACTTCTCCGTCATCGTCCTGGGAGAGAAGATCAAGTTTGACTTTGCCTATATCATGCAGCACGGCGCCCCCGGAGAGACGGGCCTGCTGCAAGGCTATTTCGAGATGCTGGGCATCCCCCATTCCACCTGCAGCGCTTTCGTGACCACGGTGGCCTTCGACAAATATGCCTGCAAGAGCTACCTCCGCGGGCAGAATCTTGTGAAGATGGCTCCGGACGCCGTCATCCACATTGGAGACGACATCGACGCCTTTTCATCGGCCACCATTGAAAAGTTGGGTCTTCCCCTCTTTGTGAAGCCCACCCGCGGCGGCTCCAGCTTCGGCATCACCAAGGTGGAGAAGGCGGAAGACCTGCCGGCCGCCATCCGTTTCGCTTTCACGGAAGGCGAGCTGGTGATTGTGGAGAAAGCCGTCAAGTCGCAGCATGAGCTCACCTGCGGCGTGTATCGGGACGGAAAGGAGATTAAGGCCCTCCCCATCATCGAGATTGTGTCCCAGACTGGCTGGTTCGACTACGATGCCAAGTACAACGGCCTCAGCCAGGAAATCTGCCCGGCTCCCGTGTCCGGGGAGCTCACCTCCCTGGTGCAGGAGACCAGCAAACGGATATACCGTTACCTGGGCTGCAAGGGCCTGGTGAGAATGGATTACCTGTCTGCCGAAGACGGCCTGTACTTCCTGGAAGCGAACATTATCCCGGGCATGACCAACGCCTCGCTGGTGCCCAAGATGATCCGCACTTCCGGCCAGTCCATCACGGACTTCCTCACCACCATCATCGAAAATTCGTAGAGTAAGATGCTCCTGACGGCTTTCCTGAAAGAGGGGACGGCTGCCTTGGAACCGCTGTACCCCGTCAGAGAGGCGCGCTCGCTGCTTCTGATGCTCTGCGAGGCGCAGCTGGGCGTGCAGCGCCATACTCCCATCCTGGAGCCGTCCTACGAGATTCCTGCTGGTCGCCTGCCGTCCCTTTGGGATGCCCTTGAGCGCCTGAAAAAGGGAGAGCCTGTCCAGTATGTCCTGGGCTTTTCCGATTTTTTGGGCCGACGTTTCCGCGTATCCCCCGCCGTCCTCATCCCCCGGCCGGAGACGGAGCAGCTGGTTACGGCTGCGGTAGAAATCCTTCGGGGCCTGCCCCGCGGGGCGCGGGTGCTGGACCTCTGCACGGGCTCCGGCTGCATTGCCTGGTCCCTGGCCCTGGAAGTGCCCGGAACTTCCGTCGTGGGGGCGGACATCTCGCAGGAAGCCCTTCAGGTGGCCCGTGGCCAGGAATTCCCCTTGGAGGCTGGCGCTCAGGCCCCCGTCTTTGTACAGGCCGATGTCCTGGCTCCGGAGCAGCCTTTTTCCTTCGGCCCCTTTGATCTGGTTGTGTCCAATCCGCCCTATATCCTGGAAAGGGAGAAGGTCTGGATGCGGCCCAACGTGCTGGACTATGAGCCATCGCTGGCCCTCTTTGTCCCGGATTCGGACCCCCTGCTTTTCTACCGGGCCGTGGCGGCCTGGAGCAGCCGGTTGCTCGTCCCCGGAGGAACGGGCCTGGTGGAGATCAACGAGACCCTGGGAGCTCCCACTGCGGAGCTTTTTGCCTCCGCCGGATTTTCCCCTGTGCGCCAAATGAAGGATTTTTTTGACAAAGATCGCTTTGTTGGCTTCCGGAAATCGGCCTTCTAATACCTTCTGATGCATATTTTAATTTTATCCGTGTAACACTTTTTTACACGGATAAGTATTCGGTACTTTGCAGAAAGGAACCGGAGCCAAATTCCGGGCAATGCAAAATGAAGAACAAGTTTTTCTTTTTTGGGATGGCCGCTCTTGCCATGGCAGGGCTCCTGGGCGGCTGCGAGAAAGTGATCGTTACCCCCGTAGAGGAAGAGGATTCTTCCTCCCAGCCCGCCGTCCTGCTGGAAGATGTGGCCCGCCTGCTCTCTGTCCTTCCCCTCGAGAGCGAGCAGTTGGAAGAGGTCTATGATGCGGCGCGGGCATCGGCCACCAACGGCTATGATGAGGAATACCGTATGCAAGAGCTCTTTTCAGAGCCGGGAGCCGGAGTTGGAGACAAGGCTTCCACCAAGGCCGACGGCTATCGCCGCCCCCTTCGGGAACTGCTCCGGGAGGCCGCCCTCTCCACCAAGGCCGATGGCATCCTGGAAGACCCGGAAGCCTGGCTGGAGGCCCTGGAGAGCTCCGACGTCCAGATTTACTGGCCTTTCTCGGAGGCCTGGGACGGGGACTCTTTCCCGGTGGTTACTTTCGACCCCGGCGGGGACGTGGGCTCCAACGAGGGCTATTCGCTGGGCCCGGACGGGAAGGTGACCAAGGTGCTGGTGACGGAAGAGATGGCGCAGGAGCAGCCCGTATGGGTGGTGAACCGGAATTCGGATGCGGAGTACAAGACGCTGGAGATGCTCCGCCGGGAAGACCCTTCCTGGGGACAGGGCGCGGGAGACCTGGTGGTTTCCAAGGCCGACACCGACATCAAGACCCTGGTCCTCCGCACGTTCAAGGCCAAGCGTCAGTTCGATTCCTGGTTTGCCGGGGCCAGCGAGTTCTGGGTCAAAATAGGTGCCGTGGAGGATTTTACGGCTTCCACGGAGGCGGAGCTTCGGCTGTACGAGCCCTCCATCACGGATTTCCTCATGGTGGTGCGCCGTGCGGAGGTGGGTCAGGACTTGACTTTCAATGCCGTGCTGGTTTCCGAGTGGACACAGCAGTTGTCATCGGCCGCCCTCATGATTGTGGAAGACGACGGCGGCACCCAGACGTCCTGGAAATGCAGCGCCACGGTGAAGTACAATTCCAAGAGCTATGGCTTTGATATTGATATTCCCCTCAGAACCCGTGACGACATTGTCTGGCGCGGCAACCTCACCCGCTCCTACATAGAAAAATACAACGGCCAGCAGGTGGGCCTGGGAGACGTAGAACTGGTACTGGAGCTGATTTAGTCCGAAATATTTGCAGAATAATAGAAATTTAGTTACTTTTGCATGGGCAAGAAAGTTAGGGAAGTTATCCTCCTTCTGCAAATGAACGGGTGGCATATGGACAGAGTCAGGGGAAGCCATAGAGTATTTGTCAAGAAGGGAGCCAGATCCATACCGGTATCTGGAAAGGAAAGTAAAGATATGCCGGAAGGATTATATAGAGCCATATTGAGACAGGCCAATATTAAATAAGCAATTATATGGTAACACTGCACGCAGTTATTGAAAAAGCAGAACATAATTATGGGGCGTACGTGGAAGAGATAGATGGTGTTGGCGGAATTGGAGATACGCTGGATGAGGTAAAAAAGGACCTGGAGGAAGGCCTGGTTGTTTTGAAGGAGGCCTGTATAGAGGATGGCTATCCCGTTCCGGAAGAATTGCAGGGAGAGTATGAAATCGTATTCAGGATGGACACCCGTTCCTTCCTTCAGATGTACTGCAAAATTTTCACCAAGTCGGCCCTGGAGAGACTCACCGGTATTAACCAGAAACAACTCTGGCACTATGCCAACGGCCTCAGCACTCCCCGTCCCGCCACCGTGGCCAAAATTGAGAAGGCCCTTCACCAGCTGGGGGAGGAACTCCTTTCCTTGGAATTGTAGGCTGCTGTCACCTCTACAGCCAGACATCCCTCACAGGCCGATTTCTTTGCCATTTTATAAGAAATCGGCCTTTTTTTCTGTTGACGCGGCAAATGACGTCTATTTTGCGGTAATCGAAAAAAGATATAACTTTGTGACACTGCATTAAGCAGTTGACATATTAGCGAAAGTGTTTTCGCATTGTCCTTAATGAAATCTGGGAAATTTCGTGGGAGAGACAATGGAAAGACACTCCGCTCGGCTGTGGTTTGAATCTGGGTATATGCCCTGTTCATTATAGTCGAGTGTGGAGTATCGGTCGTATCCATTCTCCCAGGTCCTCCCAGAACCTCATTAAGGTGGTGTCGAAACGGCTCCACACTTTTGCATATCAATAGCAATAACGGAAAGGGGCCATCCGTGCATAAGGTGTATGAAAAAGACCCTGACGTTAGTTCGGATTCTCGGTATCCTTCTTGGTGCCGTCCTTGTCTTTTCCTGTGTTTCAGAGGGGAAATTCGATGAATCCCTAAATCGCTTGAGTGATGACGAGTCGCAAATCGCCACCATCAAAGAACAGATTGCATCTATCAATCAGATTTATCCAACCAGTATCAGCATTATCTCCAGTTCATCGGTTAAGATGGGAAGAGGGAAAACTGCAACGATTGATTTTAGAGTGAGCCCTTCCGAGGCGACGTTTAATTACAATCTGTCCTCTGAGTCCTGTGAGATTGAATTGGATTATCTGGGAGAGAATACGAAAGCCGGGTATGTGACAAAACCGAGTCATATTAAACTTGCTAAAGTGGAGCAGATGTACGATGCAGAGAATCACAAGTTGGTGGGACAATATCGGGCTTATATAACGGATCTTAGAGAAAAGAAAACATACGATGACAGGTTGGGCCTTGTACTGAATGTGCCAGCACAAAATGGCAGTATTGTACAGATATCCTCATCGGCTGTGAATGTCTCGCTAAGCGTGGGCTCTATTTTGTCATTCTCTTTTCTGGCGAGTGAGAATCCGAGGATTTTGCAGGAAGACCTTATTTGTGAAGTAAGCGGGACCAATATCAGTGGGCGTATTCCTCATCTTGTGGAAGCGAAGGAACTGAGACCGAATATTGTTTTTGAGGGGAATGGAAAGCTAGTTTTTGCGGATGCCCCCGAGGTAGATATTAACGGAGTGACAGATTTTTCTCGAGCTGTAGTTTATAATGTTGTTGATGAGGAAACAGAAGAGGTTTTGGATTCGTATGAAGTAGGCGTAACGGCTTTTACCGGATTGCCTGTAATGAATGTCTATACAGAGAATGATGCACCTATTGTATCTAAAGACAACTATCTGAATGCGAAGATAGAGATTATTGATTATGAAAAGGGGAAATATGACTTGCCTCTGCAAGATGTTCAGATTCGAGGACGGGGCAATTCAACTTGGAGTATGCCCAAGAAGCCATATAGGCTGAAGTTTAGTGAGAAAAAGCAGTTGTTTGGAGAGTCGAACGGGAAACAATGGGTTTTGTTGGCAAACTATAGTGACAAAACTTCCATTCGTACCAGTACGGCGTTCTATATGGGTGAACTGAGTTGTCTGGAATGGACTCCGTGCTCGCATTTTGTGGAATTATTTATTAATAGTCGATATGCAGGAACTTACCAATTGACCGAGCAGATCAAAGTCGCCAAGGATAGGGCTACTCGTTCAAAGGATGGTTTTGTCATGGAGATTGACCAACCAAGCCGCCTCGATCCAGATGATGTGTATTTTACGACAAGCAGACTATTGTTCTGTATTAAAGATCCTGATGTTGAGTATGATTCAGAAGAGTATAATTGGGTAAAGAATTATGTGACTACTGCCGAGAATGCGCTTTTCAGCTCTTCCTTTCTAGATGAAGAAACAGGATATAAGAACCATATCGATATCGAAAGTTTTGCTGACTGGTATTTAATTAATGAAATCACAAAGAATAATGACGCTGTTCTGTACACCAGTTGTTATGTAAACATTGTTCCATCTGGGAAGTTAAAAATGGGACCGCTATGGGATTTTGATATCTCGTTGGGGAATATTAACTACAACGGGAATCAAACTCCGGATGGATTCTGGATTCGGGGCGCCTCTTGGTTTAACCGTATGTTTGAAGACCCCGCATTTGTAGGACTTGTCCGGGAGCGGTTTAACTATTTCAATGCTCATTTGGATGATATATATTCCCACATTAATGCTGACGCGGCTCACTTAAAGTATTCAGTTGTAGAGAATAACAACAAATGGGGCACGTGGTATACAGAAACGTGGCCTAACTATGCAATCTGGGGTGCTTATCAAAATGAAGTCGAGTACATGAAGCAATTCCTTACCCAAAGAATGCAATGGCTTGATGATAATCTTCCTCAATAGAAGAAACCCATTTTTCTGGGCCAGGTGGGATTTCATGTAGCCCACCTGGCCCACCGATTTATGCCAAGAATAACTTTTGTGGCACTTTGATTGGGCTAGGTGATTCACATAAAAACCCACCTGGCCCGGAGGCGACCTTTGGCCCGGAAATAGGAGTTCACGCTTTCACCGTCATTTCACAGACGGAGCAGTGGAAGTCCAGGCGGAGCCGCTCTTTCCCGTTGAGGAGGAAGAGCGGTTCCGCTTTTTTGACCTTTCCCTGCTTGGGGCAGAGGCCTAGCTGGTGACGGATGCAGTATTTGCTGCGCATGAGTTCTCCGCCGGAGGCGTACTCCAGGCGGAAGGTGCCGTGGGGGTCTTTTACGCCGCGCCGGAGGGGGAGGGCGTGAATCGGAAGGGCGTCCAGCTGCGCCGCCAGCTCCCTCCGGGCGCCGTTAAGGGCCGATGCCGCCAGGAACGAAACCGGGCCCTCCACCTGCACGGCGGGCTCCAGGAAGGCGTAGTGCCCGCTTCTTTTGGCCAGCTGGCCCCGGATGGTCTGGATCATCCTTTCCGCGTCGTGCGCCTCGTCGAAGGGGCCTTCCAGCACCACGGAGGCCTCCCGGCCGTCCTCGGTGACGGCAGAAACGGTAAGGGCCCCATCCTTTACGGAGACGGACAGCTGCACGTCCATTTCCCGCACCGGCTTCCCGGCTTCGATCTGCCGCTCAAAGGCGGCGCTGATGTTCCGGTACAGGCGGGTGCCTTCCCTCAGGCCGGAAGGCTTCTTGCAGCGGATGGCCAGGCCCTCGCAGACATCGGCCCGGAAGCCGGTGATGCCGCCGTCACCATTCACGAATGCGAAGCCGTCCCCGTTGGAAAGGGCCAGGCCCGGGAAGGCTGGTTTCAGCAGAATGCCGTCGGGCCGGAGGGTGGCCACGGTGCCCACATATTCTCCCATGGATTTGGGGGCATCCAGGGAGGCCCAGTCTCCTCTTTCTCCGTCTAAAAACAGCTCCGTATAGCCCCGGTTGAAGGTTTTGTTCACGTCCGGGGTGAAGCCGCCCCGCACATGGCCGAAGGAAGCGCGGCGGTAAAGTTCCGGGTGGCGGGAAACCAGGGCGTCCAGCGCCTCCGAATAGGCCTTCACCACGTTCCGCACATAGGATTCTCCCTTGAGCCGTCCTTCAATCTTGAAGGAGCACACGCCCGCCTCCGCCAGGTCTTCCAGGCGGTGCAGGAGGTTATAGTCTTTCAGGGAGAGAAGGGCTTTGTTGCGCACCAGAACCTTGCCGGAAGCGTCCTCCAGGTTGTAGAGATTGCGGCAGGGCTGGGCGCAGGCGCCGCGGTTGGCGCTTCGGCCGGTGAGGTGTTCGGATAGGTAGCACTGCCCGCTGTAGCAAACGCACAGGGCGCCGTGCACAAAGAATTCCAGCTCCGCATCCACGGCCTCGCGGATGGCGCGGATCTGTTCCAGGGAGAGTTCCCGCTCCAGCACCAGCCGGCCGAAGCCCAGGCTCTCCAATCCGCGAGCCTTCTCAGGAGTGCGGATGGCACATTGGGTGGAGGCGTGCATGATGAGGGAATCGCTCATGGAAAGCACCGCCGGATCCTGCACAATCAGGGCGTCCACCCCGGCTTTCTCCAGCGCATGGACCAGTTCCTGCGCCTGAGGAATCTCCTCTTTCTCCAAAAGGGTGTTCACCGTGGCATAGATGCGGGCGCCGAAGCGATGGGCATACGCGCAGAGCCGCTCAATGTCTTCCACCGGATTTCCGGCGGCCTGCCGGGCTCCAAAGGCCGGTCCTGCGATATAAACGGCATCGGCCCCGCAGTCTATGGCTGCAAGGCCGATGTCTATGTTCCTGGCTGGAGCCAGCAGTTCCAGCGTCTTCAAATTAGAGGGCTTTGAGCTGAGCCTCGGCCTGGGCGGCATACTTGGTGCCGGCCAGTTTGCCGTAATACTCCTTGGCGGTAGCCTTGTCTCCGGCCTTCTGGGCGGTGGCGGCGATGGTGAACATGATGTCCGCGGCATCCTTGGCCTTGGGCTCCAGGGTCAGATACTTCTTGTAGGTCTCGATGGCCTTGGCGCTCTTGCCGGCCTTGGTGTAGGCGCTGGCCATGAGCTTGTAGGCGTTACCGGTCTCGTTGAAGCTGTTGGACTTCTCCAGGGCTTCCACGGCCTCGTTGTTCTTGCCGGCTTTCAGGAAAGCCTGGCCTTCGCGGAGGTAGGCGGTGCCCAGCAGTTTGGCGGCGTTGGCCTCTCCCAGTTCGTTGGCCTTGGTGAGGGACTCGATGGCGCCCCCCATGTTACCGCTCTGCATGAGGGCCTGGCCCAGCAGCAGGTTGGCCTGTCCGTCTTCGGGGTTCAGGGCTACCAGTTCCTTGAAGGTGGCGGCGGCTCCGGCAGCATCCTTGGCCTTGAGCTGGGTGGCACCTTTACGCATGTATACGTTGGGAATGAGGGTGGCGGCCTCCTGGGCTGCTTCGGCCTCTTCATATTCGGCTGCGGTGGTCTTAGCCTCTGCGAGAGTGGCGAGGGCCTCGTCGTATGCGTCTTCGTTAATCTGTTCCTTTGCGATGGACAGGAGGGCGCCTACGATGGCGTTCTTGCACTTGGCCACAAATTCGGGAGCTTCGGCTTCCGTGCAGGCCTGAGCCTGCTCAAGGGCGGAGCGGAACTGGGCCAGGGCCTCGGTCTTGTTGGTTTCCATGGCCTGGGCGCCGGCGTTGAAGGCGTCAACCGCCGCATTGAAATCTTGTGCACTGGCCACTGCGGCACTCAGGCCCAGGGCTGCGAGAACAACAAAAAATCTTTTCATCTTCTTCTTATTTAAGCTAAGTTAAACATACGTTTAGCACACGAATTGCAAAAATAGCAAAATAGTTTGTAATTTTGTACGAAAATCTGTTAAAAATGATTCAGTCCAAGCTTCACCATATCTTCCTTTCCATTGTGGCCCTCGTTGTGTTTTCAACAACTATGCCAGCCCAGACGCTGCCTTCCCTTCCGGCAGACAGCCGCATCAAGAAAGGAACCCTTCCTTGCGGAGTGGCCTATTACACCGTTACCAATCCTTCGGACAAGGGATATGCCGATATTGCCGTCATCCAGCGGGACCAGCCCAGCTCCGCCGCGCCCCTGGACCAGTTCAGCACGGCCTTCCTTTCCCGCATGGGCGTGGCTCCCGGGCCGGAGGGCTACATCTGTGACGTGGACGGTTCCACCGTCTATCACTTCCGGGACATTCCTTTCTACAAGCCGGAGGTGCTGGATTCCATGCTCCTTTACTCTTTCTTGCAGGTGGCCCTTTCCAAGGCCCAGCAGGCCGTGGTGGTGAGCGGAGACATCGACCCTGTGGAAATCAAGAAGAAGATGGACATCTTCTCCATGATGGTGCCCAAGATGCTGGTGAAAGAGGCCCATCGGCCGGACTATGTGTGGGAATCCTCTCCCGCTCCCTGGGTGGAGGCCTATCCCTCCGATTCTCCCGTGGCCCGCGTGTCCGTCACTTATTCGGGCGCCCGCGTCCCCTTTGAGTACATGAATACGGCCCAGGCCATTGTGTCGGACCTCTTCGGAGACGAGCTGCAACTTGTCCTGCGGCATCGGCTGGAGCGCAACTTGCAAGATGCCGGCATTCCGCACGGGCTCATAGACATCCGTTCCCTCCGCAGCGACGACTACGGCTCCGACGAGCAGTACACCGTGGCCGTCACGGTGGCCAGGGAGAACACGGATGCCGCCATGCGCGTGCTTTCCACCACGCTGGCGGAGGTGGACAGCCGCGGCGTTACCCCCCAGGAGTTCACGGACGCCAAGAAGGTGCTCACACCGCAAGTAAGGCACCGTGCGACGGACATCCCTTCCCGCGTAAATGACATCCGGCGCTGCGCCGCCAATTTCCTGTATGGCGCCAACTTGGCCCCCTATTCGGAGACCATGCGTTACTTCTCCCGGAAAACCCTTGCGGACACCACGGAAACGCGGTTTTTCAACAATTTTGCCGATGCCCTCCTGAACCAGCTGGAAAACCTGAAACTGGAATTCACCGGCGCTCCGGACTCCTTGGACAAGGACCAGGAGCTGTTCAACTACAACCTGGCCTACCTCTTCGGCTCCGTGGTTCCTACGGAGAAAGACCATAGCTGGCACAGCGCCGACTCATCGGCCCTGGAAGTCAGCTGCCCCAAGGTAAGAATCAAGTCTGAGAAGAAGGAAGCCGTCACGGGCGGAACCTTATGGACCTTCACCAACGGCATGCGGGTCATCTTCAAGCCTGTTCCCGGCAGTGGTGTATTCCACTACGGCCTGCAGCTGGGCGGCGGCCTGGCCCAGATCCCGGACCTGAAAGAAGGGGAGGGCGGCTATATCGGAGACATGCTGGGCCTGTATGACGTGGCCGGTATCCCCGCTGCCGAATTCCGCGACCTGCTGGCCTCCGGCGGCGTGCGTGTGGAGACGGAGCTTTCCGTAAATAGCTTCTCGCTGAAGGGAGAGGCCCCCTCCGGCCAGCTTCAGTTCTTCCTGAAAGCCCTGCTGGTCATGGCTAATAAGCGCAAGGTGAATCCGTCCCAGTATCAGCTCTATAGCCGGAACCAGGCCCTGGCGCAGCCTTCCGTGCAGGACCTGCTGTATCAGAAACTGGTTCCCGGCTTTGTCTATACCACCAACAAACTCCCCGGAAAGCTCTCCCTGGACACCCAGAAGAAGGCGGAGAAGTACTTTGAAGGGCGTTTCTCCCGGATGCAGGACGGCATCCTCATCCTTTCCGGAGATTTGAAGGAGGAGGAAGTGAAGCGCCTGCTGCTCCGTTATCTGGGCGGTTTCCGTACAGACAAGACCACCCTGCCCCGGCGCGCCGTGCCCCTGCATGTCATCAGCGGCACCACGCAGCAGATGCTGGAAGGTTATCCCAAGGGCATCTACATGCTCCTGGATGCCGAATATGCCGTTACTTCCGACCACTATTATACCTCGTTTGTGGCCCTGGAGGCCCTGCGCCAGTCGCTCATCCGCCACCTGGCGCCCTATGGCTATTCGATAGAGTTGCAGACCAACAACTTCACCCAGCCGCAGGAGCGCTTCCAGATAGAAATCGCCCTCCGGCCCATCCCTTCGGACAACCTCCCCGGCGATATCCGGACCCAAGATCCCGAACGGGCTCTTTCCGCCGTCCAGGCAGCCCTCGCTTCCTGCGCCTCGGAGCCCCTGACCGGGGCCGATATCAGCGGCTGGAAAGCCCGCACCCTCTCCCAGGTGAAGCGGGAGCTGGATTCCCCGTCCGGCTTTGTGACCACCCTTCTCACCCGCTACACCAGCAACAAAGACATTTACAGCCGTTACGCAGAGAGCATATCGGCCATCAATGCCGCCCAGGTGAAAGAGTTCCTGACAACGCTCACTTCCGGAGGAAAAATCATCTTGCTGGTGCCATGAAGCGGAAAGATTTCGGAACCATCATGGAAATCGGGGATGTCCTGGTTTCGGAGGAGGTAATCCTGGAGTATTTTGCCTGTGATTATGACCTCTGCAAAGGCAAATGCTGCATTGTGGGTGACAGCGGAGCTCCGCTCAAAGAAGAGGAACTGGAGCCCATAGAGGCCAATTACGATGCCTTCAAGGGCCTCATGCGGGAGGAAGGCCGGGCCGCGGTGGATGCCAAGGGCTTTTTCGAGATAGACCGCGACGGAGACCTGGTGACGCCGCTGGTGCCGGGCAGCGAAGAATGTGCCTACTGCCATTTTGAGAACGGGAGCTGTTTCTGTTCCATCGAACGCAAGTTCTGCAAGGGCCTGTCCACCTTCAAAAAGCCCATCTCCTGCTCCCTCTATCCCATCCGGGTGGTGGATCTGGGCGGGGGCCGATGCGGGCTCAACCTCCACCGCTGGGACATCTGCGCGGATGCCTTCCAAAAAGGGCGCCGCGAAGGAATCCGGGTGTACCAGTTCCTTCGCGGACCGCTTACAGATGTTTTCGGGCAGGAGTTCTACTCTGCCTTGGAGGCGGCTGCCAAGATGCTCATAGCAGCCTCGTAATCGCTTTCATTCACCTTTACCTCGATGGGGCGTGCATACCCCAGGGAAGGGTAGGAGGAGTCGGCTCCGAAGACGCCGGCCGGGATGCCATTGTCTCCCAGAAGGGCCACGGTCATGTCGGCCTGGACCTTTTCCGTAAAGGTGGCAACGGTTTTGAATCCTTGGGTATCAGTTGTCATGGCTATTGAGTTTTCTGTCCAGGGACATGACCACGCGGACCAGGTCCCGGTTGAGACCTTCCGCCTGGAAACCTCCCAGGACGGGGTTGATGGTAATGGTGTCTTCCCACAGGCGGGCGGCCCGGTTCACCGTGCTGCCCAGATGGTATTTGCATCCGCCTTCCGGCGTTTCGCCGGCTTTCACGTACCCTCTTTGCACCATGGCTGCGTCTATGGCGCCCCAATGCTCCGCCGGGTCTCCCTTGGCGTCAATCTGCCTTTTGGCATAGCCGAAGCGGGGATACAGCAGGCTGAAGAGGGCGAAGGCGGCCAGGATGAGCTCCACGGACTTCCAGCCGCTGCGGAAGGCGGTATCAATGTCTTTGGACACCATGCCGCTGAGCATCAGCAGGCCGATGATGACGACAAAGATGAGCGTAATCTGGATAAAATATTTGAAGGCTCTTCTCAGGTAGGTCATATGAGTTCTCTGATAATTTCGTCCGATACGAAGAAATGGTCTTCCGGGATGCGGTAGCGGCGTCCCGTTTTCTGAAGGGCCCCCTGGCTCATGAGGCGGTCGATGTCTTCCTTCAGGCAGTTGGCCTCCAGGAATTCGGCATCGGCCCCGCGGGCGGTCCTGAGGGCCAGCATGAGGGTTTCCACCTTCTCGTCTTCCACGCTCAGCTCTTCGCGGGTGAGCTTGTAGCCCGTGAGCTCCTCGGAGTTCCAGCTCCGGCCTTTCCCGCTGAAGGAATGGGCCGACGGACCCAGTCCCACATAGGGCCTCCGTGCCCAGTAGCCGCCGTTGTGAACGGCCTGGAAGCCCGGACGGGCGAAGTTGGAGATTTCATAGTGCTCGTATCCGGCCCAGGCCAGACGCTCGCAAAGAATTTGGTACTGACGGGCGCACACCTCCTCCGGGGCTTCCTCATATTCTCCGGCTTCCAGCCTCATGGCCAGCACATTGTCTCCCTCCACGGTGAGCTGGTAACAGGAGATGTGCTCCGGCCCCAGTTCCAGCACCTGGCGGATGGTGTCTTCCCAGACGGCATCCGAGAGGTTGCTGAGGCCGAAGATAAGGTCTACGCTGATGTTCTCGAAGCCGGCTTCCCGGGCCAGATGGAAGGCTTTCAAGGCGCCCTCCGCGTTGTGGCGGCGGTTCATCCAGTGCAGGAGCTCGTCATTGAGGGACTGCATGCCGATGCTGATGCGGTTCACGCCCAGTTTCCGGAGGCTCTCCACATAGGGAAGGCCTTTTTCCACCAGATCTTCCGGATTCACCTCTATGGTGAATTCCTCGTACGGGCCGCCGTGACCCACTTCCTCCAGGGTGAGGAGGATACGGGTAAGACTGCTTAGCGGCAGCACCGAAGGGGTGCCGCCGCCAAAATACAGCGTCTTCAAACTGTCGTCCATCTCTGCGCTGCGCTCCCGGATTTCCCGGCAGATTTCGCGGGTATAGCCTTCCGCAGCGCCGTCTGCGGCTATCTCTGAGTAGAAGTCACAGTAAATGCAAAAGCTCTTGCAGAAAGGGACGTGAATGTAAATCATATTAACGGAGCAGGCATTCTGCGCGGCCCAGGAGGCTCTTGTCCGAATACACCTCCAAGGTGTAGATACCCTTCACGAACTCTCCGGTGTCGTTGATATAGATGGACATGTCCACTTCCTGGCCTTCGTAGTCCACCTCACGGGAGGCGGTGGCCTGCAGCGTGAGACCGTTCACCGTGAACTCCACGGATTCGCCGTTCAGCAGAAGGACGCCTTCCGGGTCTTTTACGCGGGCATAGATGCGTACGGGGCCCTTGTCTGCGATGTTGTTCTCCAGCAGGGTGAGGTTGGCCACCATGTAGCGCACGCGGCTGTGGCGGTCTCCCACCTTGTCGTTGCTGTAGTGGGCGTTGAGGGCGATGGCGCGGGCCTTGAGCACCTTGCCGGCGTTCACCTGCTCGGAAAGGTTCTCCACCTGCTGGGTGAGCTCCTCGCTCACGCGGCGGCTCTCCGCGGCTTCGCGGCGGGCGGCGGCGGCATCGGCCGTCAGTTTCTTGTTCAGGGTGTTCAGGGAGTCAATCTGGACGATATAGCCCTTCATGATGGCACGGAGGGTGCCCAGCTCCTTCTCGTACTGGCGGATCTTGGCCCGGTTGGTGGCTTCCGTCTTGGAGAGTTTGTCAATGAGCATGGCCACCTGCTCGCGGGAGGTGTCCAGCTGGTGGTTGATCATCTCATAGTCGGAGCTCAGGTTGGAGAAGTCGCTCTGGAGTTGGACCATCTGCTGGGCCAGGTCCGCCTTCTCCACTTCCAGCTCTTTCACCAGGGTGTTCCGCTGGTACAGGAGGTAACCCAGTACCAGGGCCAGGACACCGGCCACGATGGCCAGCACGGTCATGATGGTTCTGGGTCCTTTCTTCTCTTTTCTTTCGCGCTCTTCACGCTCTATTCTCTCGAGGGGATCTTCAGTCATGGTAAAATGTTTTTAATTCATGCAAATATAGTTATATTTGTCAATAAATTGACAATTTTTGCTCACGTTACCCCTCCTTTTTCCCGTTTTCCCTCCCCGAGGGAGGGAAAAGCCGCCGGCCGGAGGCCGTCGATTTAAGAACCATGGACAATCTATATTCATACCGAATTGAGTCTTTAAGGACTCTGATGAAAGAAAATCATTGGGATATTGTGATTCTCACCGGCAGCGACCCCCACGCCAGCGAGTACCCGTCCGCCCGCTGGAAACAGGTGGAATGGCTGTCCGGTTTCACCGGAGAGGCCGGGGACCTGGTGATTACCCGGGACCATGCCGGTCTCTGGACAGACACCCGCTACTTCATCCAGGCCGTGAAGCAGTTGGAGGGCAGTGGAATCCGGCTTCACAAGATGCGGGTTCCGGAGCAGGTTCCCATCCCTGAGTGGATTGCATCCCTGGGCCTGGATGAGCCCTGCATTGCCATAGACGGCCTGTGCCAGACCATGGAGGACGTCCGCACCTTGCGGGAGTCCGTCCCGGACGCGGAGATTTTCCCTGTTCCGGACCTTTTGGACGCGCTGTGGGAAGACCGTCCCGCCATTCCCACTTCGCCCATCATCACCCTCGGGGAAGATTTGGTGGGGGAGTCTCGGGAATCCAAACTCTCCTGGCTCCGCAAGTGGCTGGTAATGCAGGGGGCCGATGCCATCCTCCTCCCGTCCCTGGACCAGATTGCCTGGCTCCTGAATATCCGCGGGGCCGACATTGACTATAACCCCCTGGTTATCTCCTACCTGCTGGTGAGCCTGGAGGAGGTGCAGTGGTTTGTGAGGAAAGACGCCTTCGCTTCAGTGGATCCGGACACCCAGGACACGTTTGAGGAATTGCAGGCCGACGGCATCCAAATCCGGGATTATTCGGACGTGAGTTTCTCTCTTCAGTCCCTGAAGGAAGCCGGTGTGGATGTCCTCTGCCTGGATCCGGCCACCTGCAGCGTATACCTCCGGCAGGCCATCGACGAAGGGGAACGGATCCCCCTTGTGCTGGAAAGGCCTTCGCCGGTTCCGCTCCGCAAGGCGGTGAAGAACGCCACGGAGGTGGACGGCATGCGGGAAGCCCATCTGGAAGATGGCCTGGTGATGGAACAGTTCCTTTACTGGCTGTCCCGGAATGCCGGCTCCGTGAACGAGTGGGAGGCATCGGCCTATCTGCACGCGCTGCGGGCCGGAGTGGCCGGTTTCCGTTCGGAGAGTTTCGAGACCATATCGGCCTATGGACCCTCGGCGGCCCTGCCGCATTATGTTACGCCGGAGGTGGGCTCTTCCCTCATTGGAGCTTCCGGCCTTTATCTTTGCGACTCCGGCGGGCAGTATCTCTTTGGTACGACGGATATTACGCGCACCGTTCCCATGGGGCCCTGCACGGCCCTGGAGCGGGAAGACTATACCCTGGCCCTGCGCGGGCATATCGGCCTTGCGATGGCTGTTTTCCCCCGCGGAACGGCCGGCTGCCAGCTAGACGCCCTGGCCCGGGAACCCCTCTGGCAGGCCAAGCGCAATTTCGGGCATGGGACCGGTCATGGCGTGGGCTTTTTCCTGGGCGTGCATGAAGGTCCGCAGGACATCCGGCAGAATTACAATGCACAGGCGCTGCTGCCCGGCATGATTGTGAGTGACGAGCCCGGCCTTTACCGGGAAGGCATGCACGGTGTCCGGCACGAGAACCTGCTGCTGGTGCGGCCCGTGGGAGACAACGAATTCGGCTCTTGGCTGGGCTTTGAGCCGCTTACCCTCTGCCACTTCGACACCTCCTGCCTGGAAGTGTCCCTCCTTACGGACGCGGAACGCGCCTGGCTCAACCGTTACAACGAGCACGTTTACCGCACCCTTTCTCCCCGCCTTCCGGCCCATGTGGCCGCCTGGCTCCGCTCCCAGACCCTTCCCGTCTAATTTTGGTGACAGCTAATCGCCTGACTGTGAGCGTATTATAGAACATTTCTCGTTCAAAAATTGAACGAGAAATGTATAGTAAACGTATGAGGGACAGCAAGTTAGCTGTCACCGATTTTAGCGGAAAAAGTTGCGGCTGGCGAAGGGGAAGGACTCCCGCAGGGCGGTGTGCCAGTATTCCCAGGTGTGGCCGCCGTTGCGTACGCGCAGTTCGCTGTGCAGGCCGGCCTTCTTCATCTTGAGGTGAAGCTCCACGGACAGGGGCATGAGGGAATCGTCGTCTCCGCAGTCCAGGAACCACTGAACGGTCTTGAGCTGGCCGATGGTCTCTTCGCCGGCATTGTCCATGAAATCCAGGGTGGAATGCTCCCGCACGGACTCGTCCGTGAGGGTGAGCTTGCTCTCCGGCTTGCCGGCGCCCCGCACTTCGCGATGCTTGTTGTCCAGCCAGGCGCTCATGCCATAGGAGCTGGAGAAGAGCTCCGGATGGCGCTGGGCATAGGCGATGGAACCGCCGCCGCCCATCGAGAGGCCCATGATGGCGCGTTTTCCCTTGCAGCCGCCACAGTTGAACTTCTGCTCCACGGCCGGAAGGAACTCCTGGAAGAAGAAGTCTTCGTACGGCCAGTCTTTCACGTTGAAATAGCCGTTCTGGTAGTTGTGGACGTCGTTATCTCCGGCGTTGGGCATCACAATCACTACGGGGCACAGTTCCCCGGTGCCGATGAGTTCGTCGGCAATGACCTTCATGCCGCCCATCTGCACCCAGTTGGAATAGTCTCCGTACAAGCCGTGCAGCAGGTAGATGACCGGATAGCTCTTGGCGGCGTCATAGCCATTGGGCAGGTACACGTTGTACTTCTGCTCGCAGCCCAGCTTCCCGCTCTGGATACTCTCCGTTACAATTTTGCTTTGCGCGGCGGCAGAGAGGGCCACCAGGCCCGTCAGAAGGGTGATAAGGATTTTTTTCATGGCCGATGGTTTAAGGATGGACAAGGGTTCCCACCTTTTCTCCCGCCAGGAGCTTGGTGAGGTTGCCGGTGGCGTTCATGTCAAAGACGATGATGGGCATGCCGCCGTCGCTGCAAAGGGCGTAGGCGGTCTGGTCCATCACCTTCAGGTGCTTGGAGATGGCTTCGTCGAAGGACAGTTCGTCATACTTTCGGGCCGAAGGGTCTTTCTCCGGATCTGCCGTATAAACGCCGTCCACGCGGGTTCCCTTGAGGAGGGCGTCGGCCCCTATCTCCAAAGCGCGAAGGGCGGCGCCGCTGTCCGTGGTGAAGAAGGGGTTGCCGGTTCCGCCGGCGATGAGGGCTACGCCGCCACCTTCCAGCACCTTCACGGCCTCGTCCCGCATATAGTATTTGGCATGCGGCTCCATGGGGGTGGAGGTGAAGACCTCCGCCTGAACACCTTCGGCCTTGATGAACATCTTGAGGGCCAGGGAATTGATGACGGTGGCCAGCATGCCCATCTTGTCTCCGTCCACGCGGTCGAAGCCCTTGCCCACGCCCTGCAGGCCGCGGAAGATGTTTCCGCCGCCGTTCACGATGGCAATCTGGAGGCCGGCCTTGGCCGCCGCCGCTATTTCCTTGGCATATTTTTCCAACCATGCGGTGTCCAGTCCCTTGCCGGCCGGACCGCCCAGGCTCTCGCCCGAAAGTTTAAGAAGTACGCGTTTATACATGAGATTTTGTATTATTCCGAACAAAAGTACCCAAATAGTGGGAAAAATCCAAGAAAGATTCCTATATTTGCATACTTGGAATAATAACAACACAAAGATAATGGCTAATTTTCTAACCTCCTCCATTGGCAAGAAATTCATCCAGAGCGTCAGCGGCGCTTTCCTTATCATCTTCTTGCTCCTTCACGGCACCATCAACTTCTTCTCCGTCATGGACTCCATGCATGGAATCTTCGGCAAGGTGGCGGCCGACAACATGCCCTACACCCACGGAGACGGCTGGTTCCAGCTTGGCTGCGACTTCATGTCCTCTCCCGTGATTGACATCATGGTTCCCATCCTGGCCCTGGGCTTCCTCATCCACATCTGCTACGGCATCTGGCTCAGCGTACAGAACTTCCAGCGCCGTGGCGGCGTCAAGCGCTATGAAGTGGCCTCCAAGGCCAAGAACGACAGCTGGAGCGCCAAGAACATGTTCGTGCTGGGAATCGTCATCCTTGGCTTCCTCTGCTTCCATCTCACCCACTTCTGGGCCAAGATGCAGCTGCAGGAATTCATGGGCGGTGAAGCGGAGAATCCGTATTTCCTGCTTCTGAACACCTTCCGTCACGAGTGGGTCCTGGCCCTGTACATCGTATGGTTCGTGGCTATCTGGCTGCACCTGAACCACGGTTTCTGGAGCATGTTCCAGACCATCGGCTGGAATAACAAGAAATGGCTTAAGCGTCTGCGTGTGATTGGCATCATCGTGAGCACCTGCATCGTGCTGCTCTTCGTCTGCACGGCCGTCAACGCCTATGTGGAAGCCCACTATGTAACGGCATCGGCCCAGTGGACGGCCCCCATCCTTGCAAGTTTTTAAAATTTTTCTTGCATTTGTAATTTCTATTGCACATCTTTGCAAAAGAATGAGACGGAATAACAATAACAACTGGTGGCGCGCTTGCAGTTCAAACCTGTAAGTCGCTTCGCCGTAGTTATATGTATATAGAAGGCCTGCTGACTTACAGCAGGCCTTTTTTGTTGGAAACAGTATAAACAAACTTAATAACAAGCATTATGAGACAGAAAAAGTACATCCTCCCCGAGAGCGAAATCCCCACCCATTACTTCAACATCCAGGCGGTGATGCCCAACAAGCCCCTGCCGTTCCTGAACCCCGCCACCAAGGAGCCCCTGAAGCCCGAAGACTTCTACCCGGTGTTTGTGGAAGAGTGCGCCCGCCAGGAACTGAACCAGACCGACGAGTGGATTCCCATCCCGGAGCCTGTACGCGAGCAGTATGCGGCCTACCGCTGCACCCCGCTGGTGCGTGCCTACGAGCTGGAAGAAGCCCTGGGCACCCCCGCCCACATCTTTTTCAAGAATGAGAGCGTGAGCCCCGCCGGCAGCCACAAGCTCAATTCGGCCCTGGCACAGGCCTACTATGCCAAGAAAGAAGGCATCACCAACATTACCACCGAAACCGGCGCCGGTCAGTGGGGCGGCGCCCTCAGCTATGCCGCCAAGAAGTTCGGCCTGGACTGCGCCGTCTATATGGTGAAAGTGAGCTACAACCAGAAGCCCTACCGCCGTTCCATCATGCAGACCTTCGGTGCCGCCATCACTCCCTCCCCGTCCATGAGCACCCGTGCCGGCAAGGACATCCTTACCAAGAACCCCAACGACCAGGGCTCCCTGGGCTGCGCCATCTCGGAGGCCATGGAACTGGCCCTCACCACGCCCAACTGCAAGTACACCCTGGGCTCCGTGCTCAACCACGTGTGCATGCACCAGACCGTTATCGGCCTGGAGGCGGAGAAGCAGATGGCCCTCGCGGGAGAGTATCCCGACATTGTGATCGGCTGCTTCGGCGGCGGTTCCAACTTCTCCGGCATCGCCTTCCCCTTCCTGCGTCACAACATTCAGGACGGCAAGAAGACCCGTTTCATCGCGGCCGAGCCTGCCAGCTGCCCCAAACTCACCCGCGGCAAGTTCGAGTATGACTTTGCCGATGAGGCCGGCATGACCCCGCTCCTTCCCATGTTCACCCTGGGCCACACCTTCAAACCCGCCACCATCCACGCCGGCGGTCTGCGCTACCACGGCGCCGGAGTTATCCTGTCCCAGCTCATGAAGGACGGTTATATGGAAGCCATCGACCTGGAACAGACAGAGACCTTCAAGGCCGGCGTACTCTTTGCCCAGACGGAAGGCATCATCCCCGCTCCGGAAAGCTGCCACGCCATTGCCGCCACCATCCGGGAGGCCCTCAAATGCAAGGAAACCGGCGAACAGAAGACCATCCTCTTCAACCTCTCCGGTCACGGCTTCGTGGACATGAGTGCCTACGACCAGTACATCTCCGGCGAGCTGAAAGACTACAAGCTCACCGACACGGAACTGGCCAAATTCATTGAATCGGCCGACAAGCTGAACGCCTAATCCACTATCACCAGGGCCGATGAAGGGTGGTTGAAATGAAGGGAGACAATGGGGGAGACGGTGCGGTTGAGGGTGGCCTTCCACCAGGCATCGAACACAACCCCGTCGGTGGGCCACTGAAGGCCCTCGGAAGTGATTTGAAGCGTATTGTCGGCGCTGAAAAGAGAGAACCTGCGTCCTTCACCCAGATGAAGGTCGCAGGTATCTGTTATGGCAAAAGCCGTCCCATAGTCGGAGACCATGGTCACCTTGCGCTCGCCCAGGTCAAACAGGCGGGTATATTCCATCAGAAGGCCCAGATTGCCGATGGTATGGTCTTCCCTCAGGCCCGTGGCGCCCAGGATTACAATCTCGGAAACCTCGGGATGCTCCCGCAGCACCCAGCGCATGGTCTTGGTGAGGTCGTTGTAATCTTGCTCGCTCTCGTGGACCACCAGGCTGGAAAACTGCTTCTGAAGCTCTTCCGGCAGGGAATCCAAGTCTCCCACCACCGCCAAGGGACGGGCCGATGGATTGTGCGCCAGGAGTTTCTCCAGGGCACCGTCGCAGCAGACCACCCCTTCGGCCGAATCCAGCAGATACAGCGGATAGGGCTCGGTGGGGAACTGCCCGTTGGAGAGGATGGTGATGCTATTCATCTTCCTTGGGTTGGGCTTTTTCCATCTCGGCCTTGGAAGTGCCCTGCGTGGTGCTGTATCCGGTAGGATTGCGGAAGCCCAGCAGGAAACTGCGCACGTCCATGCGTTTCTTGCCGCTCAGCTGCAGGTCTGTGATGGCGATGGCCCCGTCCTGCGTGGCAATGGCAAAGTACGTCTTGCCGTCGCTCAGAACCGTTCCGGGCACCGCATGCAGGTCTGTCCGGATTTCCCCGAAGAAAATTTTAAGCTGTTGCGCGCGGGCTTCTTGGCGCTCATCAGAGCGCCCGGCGGAGGCCGTGTCCGAAGGCTTGTCCTGAGGACTTATAGGCCGGGAGCCGCAGGGGGATAATAGGGGGGCGGAGCCCCCCTCAAGGGGTACGAGTTCCGTGAAGGCGCAAGGGAAGGGAGAGAGGCCGCGGATGAGGTTGTACACGTGTTTGGACGTGTCCCTCCAGTCGATGTGCTGGAGCTCGCGGGTGAGCTTGGGGGCGGGCTTGAGGAGTTCGGAGCCCTGGATGAAGCTGCGCTGCACGCGCAGTTCCACGTTCTTCTGGATAAGGCCCTCCACCGTTTCCACCACCAGGGTGGAGCCCAGCTCCATAAGCTTGTCGTGGAGGTCTCCGGCGGTGTCCGTGGGCTCTATGCGGCACTCGGAACGCAGGATGATGCCGCCTGTGTCTATCTTCTGGTCAATCATGAAGGTGGTGACACCGGAGATGTTCTCTCCGTTGATCACCGCCCAGTTGATGGGGGCGGCGCCGCGGTACTGCGGCAGCAGGGCGGCGTGCAGGTTGAAGGTGCCCAGCTTGGGCATTTTCCAGACCACCTCCGGCAGCATGCGGAAGCCCACCACCACAAACAAATCGGCCTTCCAGGCGGCCAGGTCCCTGAGGAACTGCTCGTCCTTGAGCTTTTCCGGCTGCAGCAGCGGCAGCCCCTGAGCCACCGCGTATTTCTTGACGGCGCTCTCGCTTATCTTTAGCCCGCGGCCGGAGGGCTTGTCCGGGGCCGTCACTACGCCCACCACTTTGTAACCGGCTTTCCTCAGGGCCTGGAGCGGCCCTACGGAGAATTCCGGCGTACCCATATATACAATGCGTGTCTGTCTGAACATACGAATAAGTTTACTCTTGAATTTCCTGAACCAGCTCTTGAACAAATCTATGTGGAACAGGCTGGCATCCTGGATGGCCTTCACCGTAAAGAAGGCTCCCAGCGGCCCCAGGACAAAAGCCGATATGAATTTTCCCACGAAGGCGGTAGTCTGTCCGTTGTTGGCCAGCCGCTCTCCGATGATGTCAATGACCCAGTAGAGCACGAAAAACAGCATGGAGAAGATGGCGGGCGTGCCCAGGCCTCCCTTCTTGAGGAGGGCACCGATGGGGGCGCCGATGAAGAAGAGCAGCATGCAGGCAAGCGCCTGGGCGAACTTCTTCCAGATTTCCACGTCCGTGCGGTAGATCAGGCGGGTATAATCGGCCGAATCCATGATCTGGCTCTCGGCGATATTCTGGTACTGCCGGGCATTGGACGCTGCATTCTCGTAGGCCCTTTTCTTGTCGCTCAGGCTCTTCCAGGGGCCGTTTGTGTGCGGCTCCAGCACGGTGGAGGAGACGCTGCGCCAGGAAGTGTCCAGCTGTTTGCGGCGGTCCAGGATGTTCTGCCGCAGGAAGTCTTCCACATGCCGCTGCGTGCCCTTGTCCACCAGGGCCTGGAGGGAGTCGTGCCCGTGCCGCAGGGACTTGAGGTTCATGGAACGCACCTGCTCTCCGTAGCGGGCGCTGTCAGACTGGTGGTAGGCGTAGTTCTCCAGCGGAATCACCAGCTCCTGCGTCTGGAAGGCAATCCGCTGCAGGGCCAGGGTGGTGTCCCGGTACTTCCGGGTATTTTCCTCCTGGTAGTTGACGCCGTTATACAGGGAGAAGGTGAGATAATCCTTGGCCTTGGACATGCGGATGATGCCGCTGTCGGCCACCGTGAGGCGGGTATTGCCCTTGCCGGCCGAATGGTCATACACCTGGATGCCGTGCATCATCCCCGTCTTCTTGTCCCGGGAGTCCACCCGCAGGATATAGCCTTCGATGCCGTCGTAGAAGGTTCCGGTGGGGATTTTGATTTCGCTCTTTGTCCGGCCGATATCGTCCCGCATGGTGTAAATCTGGTTGATGGAGTAGGGGACCAGCCGGTCTCCCACGAAGAAGGCCACCACGCAGATGCCGGCGCAGACGATGGTCATGGGAAGGAGCACGCGGGCCAGGGAGATGCCGGAGGCCTTCATGGCCGTGAGCTCGAACTTCTCGCCCATGTCTCCCAGCGTCATCATGGAGCTCAGGAGCGTGGCCAGGGGGATGGCCAGCGGCAGCACCGTGCCGCTGCCCCACATCAGGAATTCCAGGATTACCTTGAACTCCAGGCCCTTTCCCACCAGTTCATCAATGTATACCCAGAGGAACTGCATCACCAGTATGAAGACCACAATCGCCAGGATCGCGAAAAACGGTCCCACGAACGATTTGACTAAATACTGGTCTAATTTTTTCATTCTGCATGATTGCCGATCAAGTCGGCAATGACGTCATGCCCGGCTCGACCGGGCATCTGTTATCCAATGGCAACTTCAACCAACTTATCCAGGGCCTGGGGCAGGCCTTCCACGAGGCGTCCGCCGGCCGTAGCCAGGCCGGGCTGTCCGCCGCCGCCGCCCTGAATGAACTTGGCGGCCTCGCGGATGTCCTTTCCGGCATTCTTGCCCTTGGCAACCAGGTCGTTGGAGTACATGAGCACCAGGTTGGGCTTGCCGTCAAAGGCGAAGGCGCCGGCCAGTACCAGGTTCCGGGCATTCTTCTGCAAAAGAAGGGCCATGTTGCGGGCCAGGGCCGGATCTACGGAGTGGTCAAAGCGGACCACCTGGATTCCGTTCATCTCCACGGCCTGGGATTCCAGTTTCTGGGCCAGCTGGGCGGCCTTTTCGGCGGCCAGCTCTTCCAGCTGCTTGCGGGCGTCGGCGTTCTCGCCGATCATCTTTTGGATGGCGGCGGTGAGGTCCGGCACGTTGTTGAACAGGCCGCGGACGGTCTTCAGCATGTCTTCCACGCTGTGGATGGCTTCCTCGGCGGAAGCGCCCGTCACAGCCTCGATACGGCGCACGCCGGCGGCTACGGCGCTTTCTGCCCTAACCTTGAACAGGCCGATGGTGCCGGTGGAACGCGTGTGCGTACCGCCGCAGAGCTCGATGGAGTCTCCGAAGCGGACCACCCGCACCACATCTCCGTACTTTTCTCCGAACAGGGCCATGGCGCCCATCGCGCGGGCTTCCTCCATGGTGGCATCGCGCTTTTCACAGAGGGGTTCATCGGCCCGGATGAGCTCGTTCACGCGGCTCTCCACGGCGCGGAGCTCCTCGTCCGTCACTTTCTGGAAGTGGGAGAAGTCAAAGCGGAAGTAGTCCGGCCCCACGAAGGAACCCTTCTGCTCCACGTGCGTGCCCAGGATCTCGCGGAGGGCCTGGTGCAGCAGGTGGGTGGCCGTATGGTTGTTCATGATGCGTTGGCGGCGCTTCCCGTCCACCGTGAGGGTGAAGGTCTGGGTGCCGTTCTGGGGCAGTTTCTCTGCCAGATGGATGCTCAGGTTGTTCTCCTTTACGGTGTTCAGGATGGCAATCTTCTCTCCGTCTGCACCCTCGATATAGCCGCTGTCTCCCACCTGGCCGCCCATCTCCGCATAGAAGGGAGTGCGGTCGAAGACCAGCTGGAAGTATTCCTTGTTTTTCTGCTTCACGGTGCGCTGCTTCATGAGGCGGGCGCCTTCCACCTTCAGGGTGTCATAGCCCTCGAAGACCACCTCGTCGCCCTCGGCGAAGACCGTCCAGTCTCCGAACTCGTTGGCGGTGGCGTTGCGGGCGCGCTCCTTCTGTTTCTGAAGCTCCACGTCAAAGCCTTTCAGGTCCACGGTGTAGCCCTTCTCGGAGGCGATGAGCTCCGTGAGGTCGATGGGGAAGCCGTAGGTGTCATAGAGGACGAAGGCGTCCGTGCCGGACACCACCTTGGTGGCTGCGTTCTTTGCCATGTTGTCTTCCAGCATGCGGATACCGCGGTCCAGGGTGCGCAGGAAGGCGTTTTCTTCCTCGCGGATCACGTTCTCGATGAGCTTCTCCTGGGCCTTGAGTTCCGGATAGGCTTCGCCCATATCGGCCACCAGCTGGGGGATGAGGCGGCAGAGGAAGGGCTCGGTGAAGCCCAGGAAGGTATAGCCGTAGCGGACGGCGCGGCGCAGGATTCTGCGGATCACGTAGCCGGCCTTTACGTTGGAGGGCAGCTGGCCGTCGGCGATGGAGAAGGCGATGGCGCGGATGTGGTCCGCAATCACGCGCATGGCCACTTCCACGTTGCCGCCCTCGGCATATTTGTGGCCGGAGAATTCTTCCACCTGGCCGATGAGGCCGGAGAAGACGTCTGTCTCGTAGTTGCTCTTCTTGCCTTGCAGGATCATGCACAGGCGCTCGAAGCCCATGCCGGTGTCGATGTTCTTGGCCGGGAGCGGCTCCAGGTGGCCGTCGGCCTTGCGTTCAAACTGCATGAACACCAGGTTCCAGATTTCGATGACATCGTCGTTGTCCGTGTTCACCAGCTCGCGGCCGGGAATCTTGGCAATCTCCTCGTCGGGACGGAGGTCGATGTGGATCTCGCTGCAGGGGCCGCAGGGGCCGGTGTCTCCCATTTCCCAGAAGTTGTCGTGCTTGTTGCCGGTGAGCACATGGTCGGCCGGAAGGTGTTTGAGCCAGGCGGCCTGCGCCTCGGTGTCCAGCTCCGTTCCGTCTTCCCGGGAGCCTTCGAACACGGTGGCGTAGAGTTTAGTCTTGTCAATCTTGTATACTTCGGTGAGGAGTTCCCAGGCCCAGTCGATGGCCTCGGTCTTGAAATAGTCTCCGAAACTCCAGTTGCCCAGCATCTCGAACATGGTGTGGTGACGGCCGTCGTGGCCCACGGCTTCCAGGTCGTTGTGCTTGCCGCTCACGCGGAGGCACTTCTGGCTGTCGGTGGCACGGGGGTATTTGGGGGCGGCGTTGCCCAGGAAAATGTCTTTGAACTGGTTCATGCCCGCGTTGGTGAACATGAGCGTAGGGTCGTTCTTGATGACCATGGGGGCGCTGGGAACCACGGTGTGGCCCTTGGAGGCGAAGAAGTCCAGATATTTCTGGCGGATTTCCTTGGATGTCATATATCTATCTTTTGAACCTGCAAAAGTACGCAAAATTTTGCTACCTTTGCAAACTCCACGCATGTTTTATGGCTAAAGGAAGGAAGAAATATGTGCTGAATCCGGAGACACTCACCGTAGATGTCCGGGAGGAGACCCGTATCCAGGGCTGGCAGGTGGCATTGGTGACCACGGCAGGCCTCATCCTTTTCCTCCTGTTCATGTGGCTGCGGGTGGGGAGCTCCCGTCAAGACCTCCCCAAAACCGCCATCCTGCGCCGTCAGAATGCGGAATGGAACACCCGGATAGACCAGATGTCCCAGCAACTGGACCGCTACGAGGAACTTCTGGTGATGCTGGAAGAAAGGGACGACCGCGTATACCGTTCCGTGTACGGCCTGGATGAGATTCCCCAGGCCATCCGCCGTTCCGGCCTGGGCGGTGCCAAGCGCTATGCAGAGTTGGAGGGAACGGCCGTAGAGGGCATCGTCCGCCGCCTGGACCAGCTGGAAAAACGCGTGTTCATCCAGTCCAAATCCTTTGACGACGTCTCCATCCTGCAGCGGACGGCCGGTGACATGGCCACCCACATCCCCGCCATTCCTCCGCTGAATACGGATCCGTCCACATACAGGCTCTCCAGCCCCTTCGGCTACCGCGTCCACCCCGTCCTCGGGTATAGCAAGCGGCATACGGGCATGGACTTCGCCTGCCCTCCGGGCAACCCCATCTACGCCACCGGAGACGGCGTAGTGGTGAAGGTGGCCCGCGAAAGGACCGGCTACGGAATCCACGTGGAGGTGGACCATGGCTTCGGTTACAAGACCCGGTACGCCCACATGTCGCGCATAGACGTGACGCTGGGGCAGCGGGTTTCCCGCGGAGACTGCCTGGGCCTGACGGGCCGCAGCGGCATGGTTTCCGGGCCGCATCTGCACTATGAGGTCATGTACCGCAAGGATTACGTGAACCCCGCCTTGTATATGGACCTGACCATCCCGGCCTCCGACTATGCCGCCATGGTCAAAAAACCGCAGAACTGATGGCAGCGAAGAAAAAAACCAGCAAGGGAAGGCGCCTTCTGATGGCCTTCTTCCGCTATACGGTGGCTTCGGTATCGGCCGCCATCCTTCTGTATGTGGTGTTTGCGCTGCTCTTCTCCACTTCGGAGGAAAAACGCCTCCAGAAAGAAAACCGCCTGTACAGCAATATGTACGGAGCCATGGTGGCCAAGGCGGAACTCATAGGAGACGTGGTGGACGGCCTGCTGGAAAAGGACGACACCATCTACCGGGCACTCTTCGACACGCCGCCGCCCTCCCTGGAGGATATCGGCGGTTATAGGGCCGATAAGGAAGACTCGGAGGCCCTGCCGGAGCGTTATTACGTGAAATCGGCCTCCGAGCAGTCTGACAGCCTGATGCTGCTGGCTTCCCGGATCGATGCCCGTTTCGACGACATTTTCCGCATCCTCCAGGAAAAGGCCGACAGCATCCCGCCCCTCTCCCTCCCGCTCAGGAATATGTCTTATGTGCAGGTGGGGGCTTCCATCGGCATGAAGCACAACCCGGTGTACGACCTCACCGTCCAGCATGAAGGGCTGGACCTGGTGGCGCCGCAGGGAGCCAGGGTATATGCGGTGGCACCGGGCAAGGTGTCCCATGTGGTACGCTCCCGCAAGGGCCTGGGAAATGAGGTTACCATAGACCACGGGAACGGCTATGAGACCAAGTACAGCCTGCTGGGAGACATTTCCGTAGTACAGGGCCGCACGGTGAGACAGGGCCAGGAAGTGGGCACGGTGGGTATCTCCACCTCCGTGGCGGCGCCGCATCTTCATTTTGAGATAAGGCACGATGGGGAGGTGAAAGACCCCATCGATTATTTCTTCGCTTCCCTGAGTCCGGAAGACTATGCGCGCATGCGCTTTATGGCCGCCAAGACGGGCCAGTCGATGGACTAATAGCCGGAACGTTCCATTTCACGCCTTACATCTTTCTCCTTGATGCTCTGGCGTTTGTCGTATTCCTTTTTGCCTTTGGCCAGGGCTATCACCAGCTTGGCAAAGCCGTTGTCTGCGATAAAGAGCTTCACCGCCACGATGGTGAGGCCTTTTTGTTTATCGGCCTGGAAAAGATGCCTCAGCTCCTTGCGGTTCAGAAGGAGGCGGCGGTCCCTCACGGGCTCATGCTGGCCCCAGCTGCCCCAGTGATACTGGGCTATATTCATGCCCCGCACGAAGAGTTCGCCTCCCACGAAGAAGCAGTAAGCGTCCTGCAGGGAGCATTTCCCCGCCCGGATGGACTTGATCTCCGTTCCCACCAGCTGGATGCCGGCGGTATAGGTTTCCAGGAACTCGTAGTCAAACGAGGCCCGGCGGTTCTTGATCTGTATGCTGCTCTTGGCTTTTGGCATAGGGATGCAAAGGTAACACATTTTTTTGGCGGATTCAAAAATATATGCTACCTTTGCCGTCCCGTTTGGGGTATGTGGATAGATTTGGCTGCTTGCAACCACGTTAAAAAATGCTAAAATTACATTTCATATCAGTGTTTTGTGTTTTTAGCCTCCGCATACATGCCCGGGGCTAATTTTTTATACCATGAAAAATTATTTGTTCACATCCGAATCCGTAAGCGAGGGCCATCCCGACAAAGTGGCCGACCAGATTTCCGACGCCATCCTGGACGAGTTTCTCCGCCAGGACCCTGAATCCAAGGTGGCCTGCGAGAGCTTCTGCTCCACCGGCATGGTGGTGGTGATGGGAGAGGTGAAATCCGAGGCTTACGTGGATATCCAGAATACGGTGCGCAGCACCATCCGACGCATCGGCTACACCAAGGCCGATTATATGTTCGACGCCTCTTCCTGCGGCGTCCTCAGCGCCCTGCATGAGCAGTCGGCCGACATCAACCGCGGCGTGGAGCGTGCCACGGAGGAGGAGCAGGGCGCCGGAGACCAGGGCATGATGTTCGGCTATGCCTGCCGGGACACCGAGGACTACATGCCCCTCCCGCTCTATCTGAGCCACAAGCTCCTGGAAGTGCTGGCCGATATCCGCCACCATGAGCTGGAGCTCATGCCCTACCTCCGCCCGGACGCCAAGAGCCAGTTCACCATAGAATATGATGGGGAGACCCATCGGCCCGTAAAAGTGCATACCATTGTCCTGAGCACCCAGCACGACGAGTTTGTGCCGGAGAGCCTGGGCCGGATGAGTTATGAGAACGCCGTGGCCCAGTACGGCCAAGCCAAGGTGGACGAGGCCATGCAGAGCAAGATCCGCTTCGATGTGGAGAAGATTGTGATTCCCCGCCTGAAGGCCTCCCTGCCGGAGGAAACCGCCGCCCTCATCCACAGTTTCATCCTGCATGTGAATCCCACGGGAAAGTTCGTGATTGGCGGCCCGCACGGAGACACCGGCCTTACCGGCCGCAAGATTATCGTGGACACCTACGGCGGTAAGGGCGCCCACGGCGGCGGCGCCTTCTCCGGGAAGGACCCTTCCAAGGTGGACCGCAGCGCCGCCTATGCCGCCCGCTACATTGCCAAGAACCTGGTGGCCGCCGGCGTGGCTTCCGAGTGCCTGGTGCAGCTGGCCTATGCCATCGGTGTGGCCAGGCCCGTGAGCGTGTTCGTGGATACGTATGGTACCGCAGCCGCCGGCCTCTCCGACGGAGAGATTGCCGCCAAGGTGCAGGAAATCTTCGACCTGCGCCCCGCTGCCATCATCCGCAAATTCGGCCTCAAGAACCCCATCTACAGCCCCACGGCCGCCTATGGTCACATGGGCCGCAAGCCCTACACCAAGATGGTGAAGGTCCAGGGCCGCGAGCGCATTGTCCAGTTCTTCGGCTGGGAACTCGTAGACAGCGTTCCGGAAGTGAAGAAAGCCTTCGGCCTGTAGTGGCTGCAAGCCTCCCGCCCCGCGCGACTTGGCGTTTGCACTGCAGGGGAAGCGATTTCCGTCCGCATTTGCCCGGAAATGGCCTTGCAATGGGATATATCGTGCACGACTGGATTGCGCCTCATTGTAACAGTCTCATATACAAATACTTGCAACCAACCCCGAGCCCGTAGAATCATTATTGTGGTTCTACGGGCTCGCTGTGTTTTTCAAGTGCTAGAGTACCAATAAGTTACAAAAGGAGCCAATCCAGTCGCGCACGACATAACTGGTTTTCCGTCTTCTTGATGAGCGAGCCGGGTAGCAGGTGGTCCGCATTCCGCAAAAACAGCCGCGAACGCGTAACGCCGACAACTCTGGTGCAGCGCCGGGCACGAAAATGGCGCGAAATGTTTCGGCCGCGGACCTTTGCAGACTTAAGACAAAAAAGAGGCTGACTCTCAAAAAGGGTCAGCCTCTTTTTTGTGGTATCCGGAAGGATTAGAAGGTGTACTTGAGGCCGAACTGGCACTTCCAGCGGGAGATGTAGTCAGAGTAAGAGAACATCTGATAGTCTCCGTCCTGCAGGAACTGGAACTGACCGTTTCCGCTGTAGGTAACAGGGCTGAAGTAGGAGTTCAGACCCATGCCATAGCTACGTCCCCATGCCGGATTCAGAAGGTTGGTGAAGTTCACGATATCGGCGGTGAGCTCGATGGTGTGAACATGCTTGCCAACACGGAAGCCGAATTTCTGGCCCAGGTGGAGATCGATATGATTCTCGAAGGGCATGTTGTCGGCATAGCGGTCATAGTACTCTCCGCGGTGATCCTTCAGGTACTGAGCACTGCCCAGCCACTGTTTCATGTTGGCAGCCTGAACCTCGGGAGTGTACTTGGCGTTGTTGCCGGTACCGGCCTTGAAGGTCATCTGGTCAATCTGAGCATCCGTGGGGATGAACATCAGGTCATTACCATTGGAGGAATCGCCATTGAGGTCACCATAGTAGTAGATGGAGTAGGCGGCGCCGGAAGTGCCCGTGTAGATGGCACCAACGGTGGTGGTCCACTGCTTGCTGCGTCCGTAGGAGACGTGATAGTAAGCGCTGGCCTTAATCTGATGAGGGATGTTGAAGGCGGAATTGCTCAGCTCAGGATCGTTGGAATCGGCATGGCTGTAGTTGTAGGCCCAGTTGGACTGTGCAACAGAGGAGGTGCCGTTGAATACGTTCTTGGACTTGGTGTAAGTGTAGGATGCACTCAGGTCAAGGCCGAAGTGGAAGCTCTTGCGGGCCTGTGCCATCAGGTTGTAGGTGTAGCCCTTATTGGTGTTGGTGAGCTCGTAGATGTTCGCGAAGGCGGTGCCGGTGGTAACGCGGGAGAACATCGGGCGATTGTCAAAGTTGAGGCTGGCGTAAGTTTCGCCCAGCGTCTTGCCGTTCTTGTCGTAAGCGAGCTGCTTGTACAGGATATCGTTGATGTTCTTGGAGAAGATGCCTTCAAAAGTCCAGTCAATGCCCAGGAAGGTGATGTCGAAGCCCAAGTCGGCACGGAGGTTCTGTGCCACCTTGAAATTAGGATCCATTACATTGATGGTCTGGCAGCCGGCGGAAGCGGTGACCTTCTGCTCGTTGGCGCCCTGTCCCTTGGGATCCAGAATTACATTCAATCCGAGGTCGGAGGTGTTGGAGGCTCCGTTTATATTGATCTGGGTAAGCTGTACACCAGTGTTGGAGTAGTTGTTGGAGAACCATACGAAAGGAATACGGCCGGTGAACAGGCCCACGCCACCACGGAGGATGTAGTTGTTGCTGCCGCCGATGTTATAGCGGAAACCTACACGGGGCGAGAACAGCGGGGTGCTCTTGGGCATCTGATTGGTGCGCACATTCCAACCTTTTTCTTTTGCATAGGCGGTGAAGGGAACATTCTCGTCCGGTTTGTCAAAGAAGACGGGGATGTCAACTCTCAGACCATAGGTGAGTTCAAAGGTACGGCTGATGTTCCACTTGTCCTGGACATAGAAACCAAGCTGTCCGGCTTTGAAGGTAGGCTCCCAGTTTTCGTCACCGGTCACATCCACATTGGCATGACCATAGCGATACTGCTTGATAACACCGTTGTACAGATCTTCCGGAGAAGCGAAATAGTAGGTACCATACTTGTCCTGGATGAACAGGTTGGTGAACTTATAAAGCTCGTTGTGCGTACCTAACGTAAGGGTATGGTTTCCAAGGAACCATGTGAAGTTGTCAGTAAGGGAATAGATGTCCTGGTCAAGGCGGTTGGCCACGGAAGAACGCTCGTTACCCAGGTTCAGGGTACCACCGCCAACGCCGCTGATCTGCAGCATGGGGAAGTTGGCGCCCAGGGGATTACGCTTGTCGCGGACACGGACATAAGACAGACGGAGCTCGTTGTTCATCTGGTCGGAAATGCGGCTCTGGAGTTCGGCTACAAAACTGTTGGTGTTAGATGCAAAGTCATAGCTGTAGTCGTTGGTGTTCATGGAGCTGGCACCGCTCACGGAGTTCAGCTGCTTGGCGGAAACCAGGCTCCAGCGGAAGGAGGCATGGTTACGGTCGTTGATGTTCCAGTCCAGTTTGGCAGAAGCCTTGTTGGACTTGGTGTAAACCTGAAGGTTCTCGGGAAGAGCGCCCTCATAATTGGAGTTCGCCTTTACCCAGTCCACAACCTCCTTGGCAACCTTGGAGTCAACCTTGGAGTCAACCTTGGAGTCGGCAGAACCGGCGCCGTAAACATTGGGATACTGCTTGTTGGCCGTCTCAAAGCTGGCGAAGAAGAAGAGCTTGTTCTTGACGATGGGACCACCGACCGTTACGCCGGCCTGATATTCGATCTGGTCGTTGTATTTGCTGCTCAAATCGCCATTGGCTTTCTTGAAGCGGCCGATCAGAGCCTGGTTCAGACCGAAACCATATACGGAACCGTGGAAGTCGTTGGTACCGGACTTGGTGATAGCGTTGATGGCACCACCGGTGAAACCGCTCTGGCGGACATCGAAGGGAGCGATGCTCACCTGAACCTGCTCGATGGTTTCCATGGAAACGGGCTGGGTACCAGCCTGACCACCGTTGGAACCATTGGTGGTGAG
Source organism: Bacteroidales bacterium (assembly GCA_017480345.1). Lineage (GTDB taxonomy): Bacteria > Bacteroidota > Bacteroidia > Bacteroidales > UBA932 > Cryptobacteroides. The sequence continues at coordinate 29,129 of JAFVAU010000022.1, read as the reverse complement.
ACCGAACACGTCGTTGTTCATGGCACCGTCAATCTGGAAACTGTTGTAGCGGTTGTTCATACCGGCGAAGGACATGGCACCGTCTCCGTTTACACGGATAAAGGGATTGACACGGGCCACATCGGCGATACCACGGGTAATGGAAGGCATCTCCTCAATGGTGGAGCGGCGGATAGACTGGGAGGCACCGGTCTTTCCGGCATCTCCACGGGCTACGACAACGGCTTCGCTCAGGAATTCGGCCGACTCACGGATAACCGTGGAGAAGTCCTGCGTCTCACCAAGCGAAAGATTGAGACCGTCTGTGGTGACATTCTCATAACCCATGAGGGAAACGGTGACGGTGTAGGGACCGCCGGGACGCATACCCATAATGGTATAACGGCCGTCGGCATTCGTGACAGCACCGTAGGTGGTTCCAGAAGGGCCATGGACGGCAACAACGGCGGCGCCGATAGCGGCCTCGCCTTTGTCATCCACAATCTTTCCTCCCAGGGAGGACGTGGTCACCTGAGCATAGGCGACAGTGCCCGCAATCAGCGTAGTGAATGCGAGCAGAAGGCTTTTGAAAGCTTTTTTCATAAAGGTTTTGATAAGAATAAATATTGATACTAAACAGTATATCCGCTAACCAAATCCGGTGCAAATATACGACCGGTTATTTGCGACCATCGGGGGGGTATAAGACTTGTGACGAATACAAAAAAACAAATATGATATACGGATATATTCGCGTGAGTAGCGATAAACAAACTGTTGAAAATCAAAGATTTGAAATAAAACGGTTCTGTAAAGACAAAGAAACGCAGGTTGGAGGGTGGATAGAGGAGACTGTGAGCGGTACGCAGCAATATAGCAAACGTGCTTTGGGAACCCTGCTCCGCGATGTGAAAAATGGAGACATAATAATCTGCTCTGAAATCTCCCGCCTGGGGCGAAGCGTGTTCATGATTATGGAAATCCTGAATATCTGCCTCACCAAGGGATGCCAAGTTTGGACCATTAAAGACAATTATCGGCTTGGAGACGACATCCAAAGCAAAGTTTTGGCCTTTGCCTTCGGCTTGGCTGCGGAGATTGAGCGTCAGCTCATCAGTCAGCGAACCAAGGAAGCCCTGGCCCGGAAAAAGGCCGATGGGATTGTATTGGGCCGACCGAAAGGTGTAAAGACAAAGGAGGAGAAGTTTAAGTTATTCCCTCTGAAAGAAGCAATTAGCTTGGACCTACGCAGTGGCATGTCTCAACGAAAAATCGCCAAGAAGTACGGGATAGACAAAAGTACATTGAATCGTTTTATCCATCGTTTCTTAAACTCACCGGTCAGATTTTAGCGCAGGGTAGTATACGTTGTTCCCTTCCTATTGACCGAAACAACTGACATTTTTAGTATCCGAATTGAGGGGGAACAACAAACAGAATAGGCGTTAGGGCTAAACGTTCTTATTAAGATATTCTTTTAAGAGAGGGATGTCAGTTTGTGTGATTTCCCATATCATAGGCATGCTTGCGTTGTAATAATCGTGGACAAGTAAGTGCCTCAGACCTTCCATTGACTCCCAGTCCATTTCCGGATGTGAGTTGATGTAGTCTTTTGACAACTTATATACGTTTTCTCCGACACATTGAAGATTATAGGCCACAGCATGGCATATAATTTTATTTGAAATGAATTCTTCCACCGAGGAAGTCTCTGTTTTTGCGAGGAAATCCTCAATATTGGCAATAGCCTCTTTCATCAACTCAAGCCGAGCGTTGTCGTTTTTCTTATCTCTCATATATCAAGTATTTATCATGGTTTGCGGATTCAACAGCAAATGAGCGGAGATACCCGTTTTCAATAAGATCAACTTCGCGTCCAAGTCCTTTCTCTAAATCCAGTTTGTATCGTATTACTCCTAGCAAAGATAACTTGGACTCTTTCTCATAGTCCACCAGGAGATCCAAATCACTCTCCGGCGTTTCTTCTCCGCGGGCAAAGGAACCAAAGACCCAGGCTCTGGTGACGGCACTTGTCCGGAAGAACTTCTGGACGGTTGAAATCATTTCCAGGCGTTCCTGGTTTAGGGCATGAATCATCGCCAACATCTCTTTTTTGACTCCTCGGCGGGATGCGTACCTTAGCAGACGGTTATAATTAATGGCATAGGATTCCGCTTTTTTTTGAAAGTCCAGTTGGCGCAGCGTTCCGGCCAGGAAAGCGTCTACGATGGCCTTTTCTAGGGAGGGCACTTGCAGCATGCTGTCTTCCGTTACGGGCATCTCTGTAGTGTAGGGGACTAAGATGATATAGCCCTCCAAAGGAACAGGCGATAACTTGGCCTCATGAGCCTCCAATACTTTTTCACTTTTGTCTGACAGTGTGGCCTTCACCTTTTCCATGTCGCTTTTGGCCAGTTCTATATGCAAGTTGGCGCCCTTCTGGGATATGCAAAAATTCACACCTTCACATTCGTCTATAAGTACATCTCCTACTTCCCGCATCCGGGGTGTGACTTCCGGGCGGAAAACAAGTTTGGGAACAGTTGTGTAAACCCCTTTTCCGATGGGCCGTATGGCTTCTGACTCCTGCAGTTTCCGGATTCTTGAATAGACCGTGGGGGCCGGCGTATCGGGATAGGCGGCAAAGAAGTCTGCGGTGGTAACGATATCTTTATCCAGTAAAGCTTCCATTTCTTAATTTTTGCGAAAGATAATCATAAATCGGCACAATTCAAAATATTTTGCCGATTTATGACGGCGTGACAGAAAAAGCCCGGGGCTCCGACACGGCCCATAATGTGAAGGGCGAAAAAGAAAAAACGCCCGCAGAATAGTGTATATAAAAGGGTGCCCCAAAATTGTTGGTTTTCCATTATAAAATCACTTTTGAATGTAAAAAAAAGGTCGTATCTTTGCGTCGGATTTGGTTAGCGAATATACTGTTTAGTATCAATATTTATTCTTATCAAAACCTTTATGAAAAAAGCTTTCAAAAGCCTTCTGCTCGCATTCACTACGCTGATTGCGGGCACTGTCGCCTATGCTCAGGTGACCACGTCCTCCCTTTCCGGTAGCGTGGTGGACCAGAACGGCGAGCCTGTCATTGGCGCTGCCGTGATGGCCATGCACGAGCCCTCCGGTACTGTCTATGGCGCAGTTACCAACGCCGACGGTCGTTATACCATCCAGGGTATGCGTACCGGCGGTCCCTACAAGGTGGACTTCTCCTGCCTCGGTTATCAGGAGACCACTTACACGGGAATCACCCTCCAGCTGGCTGAAACCTTCAGCCTGAACGCCAAGATTGCCGAGTCCACCGAATTCCTCGAGGCTACGGTGGTGGTGGCCGATGCCGCCTCCAAGTTCGCCTCCCAAGAGCGTACGGGTGCCGTCACCAATATTGGCAGCGCCCAGATTACCGCCCTGCCCACGGTGAGCCGCAGCATCACGGATGTCACCCGCCTTTCCCCTTACGGCGGTAACGGCATGAGCTTCGCCGGTTCCGACGGCCGCCTTGCCAACTTTACCGTTGACGGTGCAGACTTCAACAACAACTTCGGTCTGTCCTCCAACCTCCCTGGCGGCGGCAACCCCGTCTCCATCGACGCCATCGAGGAACTCCAGGTTGTGATTTCCCCTTACGATGTGCGCCAGACCAACTTCATCGGCGGTGGCGTGAACGCCATCACCAAGTCCGGTACCAACACCTTCAAGGGTACGGCCTACATCTATCATAAGAATGAGAACATGCAGGGTGACGCCGTAGACGGTGAGCAGATTCCCGGTGCCCGTGCCAAGGATCGCACCACTACCTACGGTATCACTTTTGGCGGCCCCATCGTGAAGAACAAGCTCTTCTTCTTCATAAGTGGTGAAATGGTCAAAAAACCTACCGTGGTCAACCGTTGGAGAGGTTCCACCAATGGCGTTTCCGATGCTGACAATTACATTTCCCGCACCACGCTGACCGACCTTGAAAAGGTTTCCAAGCATGTGAAGGACAAGTACGGCTACGATACCGGTTCCTGGACGGACTTCCCGGCCAACGAGAGCAACTACAAGATCCTGGCCCGTCTGGACTGGAACATCACCAACAAGCACCACCTTGCTCTCCGTTATAACTATACGTTGAATAATTATTGGAACAGCCCCAACGGCACTTCCATGGATGGTGGCACCCGCGCATCCAGCTACCGTATATCCAAGAACTCCATGTCCTTTGCCAACTCCATGTATTCCATGAGAAACGTGGTGAACACTTGGTCCCTGGATTTGAACAGCCGCCTTACGGACAACCTTTCCAACCAGTTCCTGGCCACCTTCTCCCTGCTGAACGATGTCCGCGGAACCAACTCCTCCGAGTTCCCCTTCATCGACATCCTGGACGGGAACGGCGACAACTACATGGCTCTGGGTTATGAACTCTTTACCTGGAACAACGCCGTGCACAATACCGTTGCCAACGTAAAGGACGACCTCACCTGGTATCTGGGTAAGCACAAGATCACCGGAGGTGTCAACTTCGAGTATCAGATGGCCGACAACGCCTACATGCGTAACGGTACCGGTTACTATCGTTATAACACCCTGGACGACTTCCTCACCGGTGCCGCCCCTGAGATTGTGTGCCTCACCTACGGTTATGACGGTGAGCAGAACCCTGCCGCCCGCGTCCAGTTCTACAAGGCCGGCATCTATGCCCAGGACGAGTGGAATGCTACGGACAACTTCAAACTAACCTACGGCCTCCGTCTGGACGGTCTGTTCTTCAACAACAAGGACCTGATGACCAACAACGCCATCCTGGCCCTTAACTACTATCCCAAGGCCAACAACTACCAGGAAACCCACATTGACACCGGCAAGTGGCCCTCTGCCAAGATTACCGCTTCCCCGCGTGTTGGTTTCACCTGGGATGTATTTGGCAACCGCAGCCTGAAGGTGCGCGGCGGTACCGGTCTGTTCGTAGGCCGTCTGCCTCTGGTGTTCTTCACCAATATGCCCACCAATGGCGGTCTGGTTCAGTATCAGGCCCAGATCAACGCCAAGAATGCAGAGGCCAAGGGCTTCACCATGAACGAATTCGCCGGCGGTCTGGTGACGGACGCTGACGGTAAGGCTACCATCAACGCCCTTCTGAACAAGCTTCAGGGCCTGGGTTATCCCACCACTGTAAAGCCTGAGGATGGTACCGTTCCTTCTGCTGTGAATGGTGTGGATCCCAAGTTCCGTATGCCTCAGGTGTGGAAGACCTCCCTGGCCATTGACTATAACTTCCCCACTTCCTTCCCGTTCAGCATCACGGCCGAAGGTATCTTCAACAAGACCATCAACGCCGTGTCCATCTCCGACTGGAGCATGATGGATGCAAGAGGTTTCGCCCGTTTCAACGGAGCCGACAACCGTCCCATCTATCCTGAAAACTTCCGTACCGGCACCAAGGCCTTCGTGCTGGAGAACACTTCCAAGGGTTATGGCTGGAGTGCCAACGTTACCCTCAACATGCAGCCCATCGAGAGCTTGAGCCTCATGGCTGCCTACACCCACACCGTGAGCAAGGAAATCACCGGTATGCCCGGCAGTGCAGCCGAGTCTGCCTTCACCTATGTTCCCACCTCCATGGGCCCCAATTACATTGGCCTGCATAACTCCCAGTACGTGACTCCGGACCGTGTGGTTGCTTCCGCTACCCATCATGACAAGAGCGGTAACCACTATTCCCTCATCTATGAGGCTTGGAAAGGCGGTGGCAACTATTCTTACATGATGGTCAATGACATGAACGGTGACGGTTACAACTACGACTCCGTTTATATTCCCACTGACGAGCAGGTTGCCAACGGACAGTTCCGCTTTGTCTCCGCCGACGACCAGAACCGCTTCATGGACTATGTGCACAAGGACAGCTACCTGTCCAAGCACCAGGGCCAGTATGCCGAGGCTTACAGTGTTTACAGCCCTTGGGTACACCGCCTGGACTTCAGCTACAAGCACGACTTCACAGTGAAGATTGGCCAGACCAAGAACACCCTGCAGCTCAGCCTGGATGTCAAGAACCTGCTGAACCTGTTTAACAACAGCTGGGGCGTGGCCAAGTACCTGAACCCGGACATTACCGAGGGTAAGATTCTCAAATACGAAGGTGTCGATGACAAGGGTTATGCCACCTTCTCCACTCCTTCCTACATTTCCGGCAGCACCCAGACCTGGACCGCCAGCCACACGCTGGCCCAGTGCTGGTACGCTTCCATCGGTATCAAATATCTGTTCAACTAATTTCAATCGGCACATCTTATGAGACTCAAGTATATTTTTGCTTCCATCGTTGCCGCTCTGGCCCTGGCCGTGAGCTGCACCAAAGAGGCCGATCAAGTCCTGGACGAGATTAAACTCTCTACTTCTTATGTCTCCATTCCGATGGCTGGCGGAAGTGCCCAGGTGACGGTTACGGCATCGCAGGCCTGGTCCTTTAATGAAATCATCAATATTGGGACTGCAAAGGCCCCTGTAATGGCCGCACTTCCCAAGTGGCTCACTGCTTCCGCCATATCTGGCAATGCCGGTGAAACTACCATCACTTTCTCCGCTGATGCCACTGAGGCCGGACGTAACGTTCAGTTACAGATCTCCTGCGGTGGGAAAACTCAATTCGTTAACCTGATTCAGGGTCTTTCCACAGCTGCCCTTGCAACCTGTAAGGAGATTATGGAAGGTCCTGAAAAGAATTACAAGGTCACGGGTGTTGTAACCAAGATTACCGGTATAGAATATGGCAACTGGTTCCTGGATGACGGCACTTATGACTGGAGTACCACCGAAAAGAATACGGATGGTCTGTATATCTATGGTACTTTGGACAAGCAGGGTAAAAGTGGAAAGAACAATTCCATCGCTGCCTGGGGAATCGAAGTTGGCGATGTTATTACTGTTGAAGGACCTAAGCAAATCTACAATGGCCAGGTTGAAATGGTTAATGTAACCGTGGTTAAATTGGTCAAGGCTCTCCTTTCCCTGGATGTCGCTGCTGTTGATGTCGAAGCTGAAGGCGGAGAGCAGACCATTGTGGCCACTGTGAAGGGTGACACGTTTGAGTATGAGTCTGACGTTGATTGGATCTACCTCAGTGATTATAACCAGAAGGCTCAGGGTAAGGTTGAGGTTTCCTTCCATGTAGATCCTAACCTCTCTTATGATGAGCGTGTTGGAACAGTAACCTTTAAATCTTCATCTTCTTCTCAAACTTCTGAGCAGAAAGTGGTATTCACCCAGAAGGCCCTTGCCCTGGATGGTCACCTTTACGAGTTGGCAGAGGAAATTGAAGACGGAGCAACCTATGTGCTTGTGACTCCTTCCGGCAAGATGATGACCAATATCACTTCCAACTATGGCTATCCTGCTGCCGCTGAAGCCAATGTGTTCGGTGATTATGTGATTACTCTTTCCGAGTCTTACAACTATACGTTTGAGGCCGTTGAGGGCGGTTACAAGATCAAGCAGAATGATGACCGCTACCTTTATCAGCAGGGCACCTACAACAACTTTAATGTGAGCGCAAAGGTTCCCGATAATGGAAGCCCGGTGTTTACCGTGGAGTTTGCTGAGGATGGTACTATTACCCTTACCAACGTGGACAAGCAGAAGAGTCTGGGTTACAATGAAACCAAGAACATCTTTGAGTGCTCCACTGCCACCGGACTTGAGACTGTATATGTTTACAAGTATGTCCGTAGCGAGGGTTCTGTCCTGAAGACATATAGCTACAAGAAAGCCACTTCCGGTGATTTGGCCGGCAAGTCTGTGATGATTGTTGGCGTAAAGGATGGCAAGTATTATGCCGCTGTTCCTGTGAGCAGCAACTATGGTTATCCTGCTGGTTTGGATGTTACGGACAAGCTCGAAGGAGACGTTATCACCGTCAAGAATCAGGAGAATCAATGGATTCTTACGAAAACGGCCGGCGGTGTCAAGCTCGAGCAGCCGGATGGACGCTTTGGCTACTATGATGGTTCTCATGCCAGCTTCCAGATAGCCGCTAAAGATGCTGATGACGCATTGGTAACCCACATTTTGACCGCCAATGCCGATGGCACTTGGAAGATTACCTGTGGCGCCGGATCTGTCCGTCATGGTGACGGTGCCTATACAACCTTCGGTTATTATACAGGAGATAACGGTACTGCTCCGTATATCTATGTGTTAGTTGAGGACGAATAATCTATTCTCCTTCTTGAATAAAAAGGGACGATTCATTTTGAGTCGTCCCTTTTGCTATTACAAATTCTTTCCGTAAATTTGTAAGACACATTAAACATTATTGTATGAATTACAGATTGTTAATTGCATTGGTTTCCGCTGCGTCTCTTCTGGTTTCCTGTGGAGGCAATAGTAAGATTGATACAGGAGGCGATAATGGAGGAACAGTCGCAGCATCCTTTTCAGTCTCTCCGTCTGCGATATCTTCAGGTCCGGAGGGGGGATCATATTCCCTTAGCGTAAATTCAAATGTGAAATGGAGTACCGCTACGGAGGGGGCCTGGTTCAAGATTTCCCCTTCTTCCGGAAGTGGGAATGCGAGTGTAACTGTAACTGTTGACCCCAACAATTCAGGTGCTCGTTCTGGTTCTATTTCATTCTCCTATGCCGGAAAAACCAATGTAGTTGCTGTAAACCAGTCTGAAAAGACTCCTTTCCTGACGGTTGCTTGCTCCGATAAAGAGTTTGATTATACCGGAGGAACCAAGACGGTTTCAATCTCTTCCAATCCGGGCTGGTCCGCGACAACTTCTGCCACATGGCTGTCACTTTCCGCTATCTCTGGTGAGGCTTCGGATGAGGCCGTTGTTTTAACCGTTACGGCGTCTGAAAATACCTCAACAGAAAGAACGGCCACACTTACTGTGACGGCCGGGGATGAGAAGGAAGAAATTACTTTCTCACAAGCCGCAAAGCCGATGACTCCTTTTGAGAGTGTAAGAAAGGCAGCCGAGGGCGCCTCCGTGTCTGTTGAAGGAGTAACCGTTGTTGCCAAGCATTCAATGGGCATCATGTGCTTTGACGGTTATGAATACATGCTGGTTTATGCCAATGAAATGATGGCACCGATCATTGGTGACAAAGTAAATGTAAGTGGCAAAAAGGCTTTGTATGCCGGCATGTCTCAAATTCAGGAGCCTACAGTGCAGATTGTGGGTTCCGGAGTATCTTTCACTTATCTCGAACCGGACGAGATGTCTTCAAGCGCTTCACACTTCCTTTCTTTCCGTAATATTGTAGTTCCCACCTTTGTCACGGTACAAGGAACGCTGGTACAGAATGGTGCGTATAACAATATCAAGATTGACGGACTGGACTCTCAGGATGCTTCCATCGCGTATTATCCCAACAGTGAGGAGATTCGCGGTTTCAGCGGCGCAATTATCCAGGTGACCGGTTTTTACCTTGGAATCTCCGGCGGTACGCACTACAATATCATGGCTGTCGATGTTAAGAAGATTGCGGATATTGACAATGGTTATACATACTCCTCTGTTCCTGCCTGGATGGAACTTCCGGCGGTTACGGACGCATCCCAATTCCATATCCATACCGTTTACGACAGCGGAAAGTATTCCCGAAACTATTCCTTTATCTATGATTCGGACAATCTTGTGGCCAATTGGGTAGCTTATCCCTTGAATGACTGGTACACTGAGAGCAATACAGGTAGAAGCGAGTATTGGTATAAAGATCCTTATGTGGATATTCAAGCTATTCTTGCCAAGAGCGGTGATTTCTATACAAACGGATATGAGCGTGGACACCAGATTGGATCGGCCGATCGTCTAAGAAGCCGGAACTTTAATGATCAAACCTTCTATTATACGAATGCTACGCCTCAGTTGGGTGGCGACAAGTTCAATTCCGGAGTTTGGGGAGATCTTGAAAATCAAGTCAGACGGTGGAGCAGGGCTTCCAATAGTACAGACACTCTTTATGTGGTTACAGGCTGTATGGTGAAAAAGGGAGATCCTACGGTAAATGACAACGATGGGAAGTCTGTTACCATTCCTTCTGCATATTTCAAAGCTCTGCTCCGCTATTCATCCAGCAGTACCAACCCATATATTGCTGCAGGCTTCTATGTCGAGCACAAAGACTACTCTTCCGGGAGTAAACCTACTCTGAAGAGCTGCGCCATGTCCATCAAGGACCTGGAGGAAAAGACCGGCTTTAACTTCTTTGTGAACCTGCCGGCAGACAAGAAGGACGCCATCAAGGCGGAGGATCCTACCGGCAACAGTTTCTGGGGCCTGAAATAAGATTCCGCCCACCCATAGAAACCGGGAGCAGAAACCACCCTTTCTGCCCCCGGTTTTTGTTTTTTCTATGCGGCGGGGGCGGAATCGGCCCTTTTTGCCCCCGAGATGTCTAAAGGGCCAGGACAATGGCCGGATCTATCTTCAGACTCTCCGAAATGGTCCGGGCTTGTTCGTATGTGGGATTTGCTTTCCCGCTAAGGATGGCATTCAGACGTGCCGCCGTCATTCCCAGTCGGCCGGCCATCTCCTTTTGGGTCCACTCATTATCGGCCAATCTCTCGTTTAAAGTCTTTGCAAGTGAGGGCGTTTCAATGGGGAAATGCTCTTTTTCGTATTCTTCTACCAAAGAAGAAAGAAGGTCCAGTTCCATCAGTCGGGGATCGTCGGCCGGTGTTTTTTCATTAGTCTCAAAGAAAAGCTGGTCAATCCTTGCCATCATGGCTTTGTATTGCTCTTCATTCTTAATGTGTGCCATATTTCCTTCTCTAAATGGTTGAAGCATCGATTCTGTCATATTCGTCGTGTGTTCCGACAAAACGAATATAGACCAATGCAGGTTTAAACTTTATAGCTGTTACAAGCCTATAATGGTTTCCTTTGATGTTAAATACGTAGTGTTGGTTTCCAACATAATCTACGGTATTGAAGTCCTTGCGGATATCTGCCAACGTCTTCCATTGTGCCCGACAGGTTTTTAGATACCATTCTTTAAGTGGCTGTTCGGCGTCCGGGTGTTTTTCCCAGAAGGCTTTCTGTGTAGAAATCGCAATGACTCTCATACGGCAGCAAAGATAAAAATTATTTTATTTATAACAAAATTATTTATTCGATAACGGACGAGATGTCCAGTTATTGAATCAAACATAAGGTACTTTTCACAAAGAAGCAAGGATAGTAAAAAAGAAAGTGTTGTTTTACATTCATTTTGTTTGTTTCTTATCAAAAACAGTAAGAAAAAAGATTAACTTTGCATGAATACAAACAAATTGATTATGAGAAAGGCAATTCTGGCCGTGCTGGCCGTCATGCTCATGATGCCCCTGCAGGGCTGTGCGAAGAAAAAGAATGGCGGGAAGCACGTCATCGGGTTCTACAATGTGGAGAACCTGTTCAATACCACCCATGACCAGGGAAAGAACGACTACGAGTACCTGCCGGACGGGGCCAATGAGTGGACCCCGGAGAAGTATGCCTCCAAGCTGCACAACATGGCCCGCGTGATAGCGGACATGCGGCAGGACAACGGGGTCTGGCACACGGTGCTGGGCCTGGCGGAGGTGGAGAACCGCGAGGTGGTGGAAGACCTCATTGCCCAGCCGGAGCTGGTGAAGGCCGGCTACAAGATTGTGCATTTCGAGAGCCCGGACCGCCGCGGCATAGACTGCGCCCTCCTGTACAACCCCGCCCGCATGAAACTGGTGGAGAGCGAGGCCGTTCCTTACGACTTCAACACCAGCATCAAGATTACCACCTACAACAAGCAGGAGCAGGAAGATTTCCGCACCCGCGACGTCCTCATGGCCCACGGCATCATTGACGGCGAGCATTTTGCCTTCTACGTGTGCCATTTCCCTTCCCGCCGGGGAGACAAGGGCCAGGACCTCAGGGCCCGCGCGGCGGAGATTGTGTACAACCACGCTCTGCAGATGCAGAAAAAGTACCCCGGCATCAAGTGCATTGTGATTGGAGACATGAACGACAATCCGGCCGATGCCTCCCTGTCCCAGTATCTCCATGGCCGCCGGAATGTGGCCGATGTGAAGAAGGGAGACTTCTTCAACCCCTTCTGGGAGATGCTGGACAACGGCATAGGCTCCCTCTATTACAGGGGAGACCCCAATATCTTCGACTGCATCCTGGTGAGTGACGCCCTTGTGAACGGAAAGGGCCTCAAAATCAAGAAACAGAGCAACAAGTACTACGGAACGGTGTATTCCAAGCCCTACATGACCCAGCAGAGCGGCCAGTACAAGGGCCTGCCGCACCGCACTTTCTCCAACGGCAAGTTCATCAACGGTTACTCCGACCACTATCCCACCTTCATCCTCCTGTCCAAGTGAGAAAACTGGCGTTGATAATCCTGGGTCTTCTGATGGCCACCCTTCTGTGGGCCCAGGAGACCGGAGTGAAGGGCAAGGTGCTTTCCAAGGCGGGCCGATACCCCGTGGAAAACGCCCGGGTGCGCTTGTACAAAGACGCCCGGAGTGTGGCGGAAACCCGGACGGACAAAAAAGGAGCCTTCCGCCTCACGGGCGTGGAGGCAGGGGAGTATGTGCTCCTGATCCAGAGCCCGGAGTACCTGGAGAACCGGGTGTCTGTCACCGTGACCAAAGGCCGCATCAAGGACGTTTTCAACGTGATGCTCCAATCCGTCCCCCATGCGGCGGCCTTGCAGCCGGAAGCCGCCCACGGCTCCTCCGATGTGGTGAAAAACCTCTCCAGCGCTTCCTTCCCCATGCAGATGGGTATCCGGGGGGAGCAGCGGGACTATTACCTGGCCGGGGTGCACCTGGACCGGAGAACCCTCATGCAAACGGGCCTTTCGGAGGCCCTCCGTGCCAACAAGACCGTTGACGGCGCCGCTATGGACGATGTCTTCGGTGGCCTTTACGGAACCGCCAGCCTGGATGGGACGGCCTCGTCCCTGAGGAGCGGCTTCCGCACCAACCTGTCCACCAACAACGCCCTGTATCACTTCCGGGGCCAGGCCTCCTACTCTACCGGAGACCTTCTGGGTGGCGGCTGGGTGATATCGGCCGATGCCAGTTATCACACGCCGGCCCTTTCCCGCCTGGTGCGGGGGAATGCCGTATCGGCCTATGTGGGCGTTGACAAGCAGCTGGATTCCGTAGGTCGCCTGAGCGTAGCCTACCTGCATACCCATGCCCCCATCGCCTTCCTGAAATATACGTATGAGCCTTCCAAGCGCCTCAACGCCTATTTTACGGCCTTGGGGCAGTTTGGCAAAGGCGATGAGCGCCTGCACGCCGCCGGCGGCTTCCAAAGCAAGATAGGCGGGCATTGGACGCTTTCCGGCGGGGCCGATTTCCAGGTGGCTTTGAGCGGCAGTGCCGGCCACCGGGCAGAGACCTGGTTTGCCGGCCGATACCAGATTCAACGCTGGTCTTTGAGGGCCGCCGTCCAGGGCCGATACCAGCGGCTGACGGGCGTCAACCACTTCACCTGGCAGGGAAAGACGGAGGTCCAGTACCAGATGAAAAGTTCCAAGGCCTGGATGAGCGCCGGCCTGTTCCAGCTTCCTCTGGAGCAGAGACCCCGCTGGTCGGCCGACCTGAACTGGAGCTACAGTTCCAACGGCATCAACGTGCGGGCCACCGGCTATCTCCTCTCCAAGCAGGGGAAGGTGACACCGGGGGCGGAGTTGGGTTTCCGCGCCCCCATCTTCCTCATTCCCAACGTCTCCCTGCAGGGCGTGGCCCTGGTAGGGCCCGTCCGGCGCTATTCCGGCGGCTTTTCGTGGAACAAGGGGGCGGCGTCCGTATCGGCCGATATCCAATACTTCCTCAAAGCCCTCTCCCTGAACTTCCAGGGCGGCTATTCCTGGAAGCTTCCCCAGGGCGTGGTGGGCTTCTCTTCCGGCCTCCGGGTGCGCCTGAACAATGTGGAAACCCGCTTTCACCTTCCCAGATGGAATTACCTGCTTAATATATACTACAGGATATGAAACGTTTAATTACCTATTTTGCTGCATTTGCCATGCTTACTGCCTGCAATCAGACTCCGACCAACATTTTCCTTCAGGAGTGGGACACCCCTTACGGGACTGCTCCCTTCTCCAAGATTACCACGGACCAGTACCTTCCCGCCTTCAAGGCCGGGCTTGAAGAACAGAAAGCCAACGTGGAAGCCATCGTGAAGAATCCCGATGCGCCCACCTTCGAGAACACCATCCTGGCCTTCGAGAACGCCAGTCCCATCCTGGACAAGGTGCAGGGCGTGTTCTTCAACCTGGCCGAGAGTGATTCCACGCCCGAGATGCAGGCCATCGAAGAAGAGGTGACCCCGCTGATTACGGAGGCCTCCAACGAGATTATGATGAACGAGGACCTCTTTGCCCGCGTAAAAGCCGTTTACGATGCTTCTGAGGGCCTTACGCGTGAGCAGCAGATGGTTGTGAAGAAAATCTATGAAAGTTTTATCCGGAACGGCGTAGGCCTTCAGGGCGATGCCAAGAAGCGTTTTGCAGAAATCAACACCCGCCTGGCCACCCTTTCCCAGAAGTTTGGCCAGAACCTTTTGGCCGAGAACAACGCCTTCAAGGAGAAGACCGGCATCACCGTGAGCGAGTACTACGATTTCATGGGTTCCTGCCCGGACCGCGAGAAGCGCAAAGAGGTGTTCCTGGCCTATTCTACCCGTGGCAACCACGGTGACGGGCACGACAACAACGCCATTGTGCTGGAAACCCTCCGCCTGCGTGCAGAGATGGCCCAGCTGCTGGGCTATCCTTCCTTTGCCGCCTATCAGCTGTCCAACAAGATGGCCGGCACGCCCGAGACCGTGGATAACTTCCTGCAGCCCATCATGGACGCCTCCATCCGCAGCGCCAACGCCCAGATGAAAGAGATGGAAAAGATAGCCGGTCACAAGATCAAGGCCTGGGACTGGAGCTACTATGCCGAGCGCCTGCGCGCCCAGAAATACGCCCTGGACGAGAGCCAGACCAAGCCCTACTTCCAGGCCGACAGTGTGCTGAAGGGCGTTTTCACTGCTGCCGAAAAAATCTACGGCCTGCACTTTGAGGAAGTGACTGGCGAGGTGGAGGTGTATGAGCCTTCTGTCCATGCCTACAAGATTACGGATGCCGACGGCAGCCTCATTGGCATCTTCTACCGGGACTACTACGTGCGTCCCACCAAGCGGGGCGGTGCCTGGATGAACAATTTCCGTGACCAGGAGAGCGGCGTTCGTCCCGTGATTGTGAACGTGTGCAACTTCCCGGCCTCCGGAAACGACCCTACCGAGCCCAAGCCCAGCCTCCTCACCATTGACAATGTGCAAACGGCTTTCCATGAGTTTGGCCATGTCCTGCACGGGTTCCTGAGCCAGTGCAACTACACCACGGTGTCCGGCACCTCCGTAGCCCGCGACTTTGTGGAGATGTTCTCCCAGTTCAATGAGAACTTCGCCTTCGTTCCGGAAATCCTGGTGAACTATGCCAACAACTGGGAAACCGGCGAGCCCATTCCGGCCGAGCTGGTTCAGAAAATCCAGAAGTCCCTCAAGTTCAACCAGGGTTTCATGACCGGCGAGCTTTGCGCCGCCTCCATCCTGGACATGAAGTGGCACGAGATGTCCCTGGAGGAGCTTTCCCGCTTCACGGATGCCCAGAGTGTGCGTGACTTTGAGACCAAGGTGTGCGATGAGATGGGCCTCATTGGCGAAATCATCCCCCGTTACCGCACCACTTACTTCAACCACATCATGGGCAGTGGCTACAGCGCCGGTTATTATGGCTACCTCTGGAGCGAGGTGCTGGCCGTAGACGCCTGGGAGAAATTTGTGGCCGATGGCATCTTTAACCCCGCCACCGCCAAGGCTTTCCGCCAGACCTTCCTGGAGAAGGGCGGCTCCGAAGAGCCCATGACCCTCTACAAACAGTTCCGCGGAGCCGAACCCGACCCCGCCGCCTTGATGCGTGCCAGGGGCCTTCAGTAGTGCGTGGAATATAACACGTTATAGAACAACTGTTTATAAAAATCCTCCTCGGAATTTTTCTGAGGAGGATTTTCGTATTATATTGTTATTCAGTTATTTGCGTAACACGCTGTTTTAGCGGATGTAGGAAGTGAGTACTTTCATTGCTCCGTCGGGGACAAAACAGATGTCGTCGGCGGCAGCCGGTATTAAGACCGTCTCTCCCTGGCGAACGGGAACCTCCTCCCCGTCCACTTCCAGGGAGCCCTCGCCGGAAAGGCACATGACCACCATGAAGGAGTCTATCTGCGAAAGGTCTTTGGCGCAGGGGAGGGTGAGGTCGTAGATGCTGGTGGTGAAATACTTACAGCTCACCACTTCCACCTCCTCGTTCTGCCGGGGCGTGTAGTCCGTGCGGTAGCTGGGGTAGACGGTGTAGTCGATGGCGTCCTTGGCCAGTTCCGTATGCACCTCGCGGGGCTTTCCGTCCAGGCCTAAGCGGCCGTAGTCGTAGATGCGGTAGGTAATATTGGAGGTCTGCTGAATCTCTGCGATGAAGCAGCCGCCGCAGATAGCGTGGATGCGTCCTGCAGGCAGGAAGAACACGTCTCCGGGGTGCACCTCATGGCGGGCCAGCACCTCGGTGATGGTGCCGTCGGCCACCCGCTTGGCATATTCCTCGGGGGTAATCTTCTGGGTGAGACCGGCCAGCAGGTGAGCGCCGGGTTCGGCATCCACCACATACCACATCTCCGTCTTGCCCTTGGAGCCGTTGTGGCGCTTGGCGGCCAGCTCATCGTTGGGGTGCACCTGGATGCTCAGGTCCGTGAGGGCGTCGATGAACTTGATCAGCAGGGGGAACTCGTCTCCGGTGTTCTCGTAGACGTGTTTTCCCACCAGATCGGCCTTGTACTCCTTCACCAGCTGGGCGATGGTCTTTCCCTTGAGGGGGCCTTCGGCCACGACGCTCTCATTCCCGGCCACGCCGGAGAGTTCCCAGCTTTCGCCGATGTGTTTCTGTTCGGTTTCAATGCCTTTGTACGGGGCAATTTTCTCTCCGCCCCATACGATGGTCTTCAGGATAGGTTCAAACTTAAGAGGTGTCATATTATTTTCCCATTGTAAATTCCAAGGTGCCACCAGCTACGATGTCTTCGTACTGGATGTAGGGGAGGGTGTAGGGCTTGCCGTTGAGCTTGACGCCCTTGATGTGCGGCTTTTCGGGACCCACGCCCTTGGCGGTAATCACAAAGTCTCCGCCGGCCACCTTCACCGTCATCTTCTCAAACTGCGGAGCGCCGAACCAGAAGCGCGGCAGGGCGGGCTCCACCTGGTAGAAGCCCATTGAGGAGAGCACCAGCCAGCCGCTCATCTGACCCACGTCTTCGTTGCCGGCCAGGCCTTCCACGTCGTTGAAATACATCTCCTTGTACACCTGGCGGATGCGGTCGGCCGCCTTGTCCGGTTGTCCCAGCATGGAGTAGAGGTAGAGGGTATGGTGGCTGGGCTCGTTGCCATGGGCATACTGGCCGATAAGGCCGGAGATGTCCGGGGAGGCGTTTTCGCCTTCAATGTGATCGGGGGCTTCGAACAGGCCGTCCAGCTTGGCCAGGGTGGCCTGTTCGGAGCCGAAGAGGTTCACCAGGCCGTCCACATCCTGCGGAACCAGCCAGAGGTACTGCCAGCCGGTGCCTTCGGTATAGTCGGAAGTCTCGTGGCGGGAGTAGATGGGGTCGAAGGGCTCGGTGAACTTGCCGTCCGTCTTGCGGCCGCGGAGGAACTGAGTCTCAGGGTCCCAGTAATGACGCCAGGAATGGCTGCGCTCCACAAAGTCTCCGGCCAGTTTGTCCTGGCCCAGGGCGGCGGCGGCATTGGCCAGCGCAGCGTCTGCAATGGCATATTCCATGTCGTTGGCCACGGCTTCGTGGTACAGGTCGGCCGGGATGAAGCCATAGGTGAGGCGGAAGTTCTGGCCGCGGTCGGGCATGTTGGCGGTGGTAACCATGGCATCCAGGATCTCCTGGTCCGAGAGGCCGGCGCGGAAGCCTTTCACCACGGCGTCGGCAAAGACAATCAGACCGGGGTTACCCACCATGCAGTCCGTCTCGTTGCCCATCAGGTGCCAGACCGGGAGGTCTCCCTGCTCTTTGTAGATGCGGTAGAAGGTCTTGACAATGTCGTTCATCATCTCCGGATGGATGAGGGTCATGAGGGGCTGGGCGGCCCGGTAGGTGTCCCAGAGGGAGAGGGTGGTGTAGTTTTGGAAGTCTCCCTGGCGCACCACGTCGTCGGAGCCGCGGTACTGGCCGTCCACGTCGTTGTAGGCGCTGGGGGCTATCATGGTGTGGTAGAGGGCGGTGTAGAAGACGGTCTTGGCGTCCTTGTCCTTGCACTCGATGCTCATCTTGGAGAGTTCCTTGTTCCAGGCGGTGCGGGCATCGGCCTTTACTGCTTCAAAGTCCCAGCCGGGGAGCTCGGCGTCCATGTTGGCGCGGGCGCCCTCGACGGAGACGGGGGACAGGGCCACTTTTACCAGCACCTGCTGTCCGGCGGCGGTGTTGCCCAGGGAGCATCGGCCATAATAATTCTTTGTTACGGTGAAGTCCTCGATGGGGGTGGAGAAGGTGGCCCAGAAGAAGATTTTCTGGTTCTTGGCCCAGCCGGCAGAGTAGCGGTGGCCGCCCAGGGCGATGATTTTTCCGCCGTCGTTCTTGAGCACTTCAAAGCCGGCGTCCGTTACGCGGTCCCAGCAGCCGCCGTTCTCCAGGTCGAAGAGGATGGCTGCGTCGGATGCCTCCGGGAAGGTATAGCGGTGCAGGCCCACGCGGGAGGTGGCGGTGAGTTCCGCCGTGATGTCATACCGGGTGAGGGGCACGCTGTAGTAGCCGGGTTCAGTGATTTCCTTGCTGCGGTCTGCATAGCTCCAGGCGCCGCTCTCCGGATCGTCTTCCGTTCCTCTGGCAGGTTTGGTGGGGCCGATGACGGGCATCACCGTAATGTCAAAGAGGTCTCCGATGCCGGTACCGCTCAGGTGGGTGTGGCTGAAGCCTATCACGGTGTTGTCGGAGTCGTGGTAGCCGGAGCACCAGTCCCACACCTGGGGGATGCTGGTGGGGCCCAGCTGCACGAAGCCGAAGGGCACGTTGGCGCCCACGAACACATGGCCGTGGCCGCCGGTGCCAATCTTGGGATTCACGAAGGATGCCAGGTCCGTATTGTCCTGGGGAGCGCTGCAGGCGGCCATGAGAACGGCGGCGGCAGCAAAGAGAATCTTTTTCATATCTGTTGTGTTATTTTACAAAGTGCAGTACGCCCCAGCGTTCCGGCTGGTGCATGTCCACCAGGCCGGTGGGGTTCCAGACCCAGTTCTCTTCTGGGCCGCTTTCCTTGAGCCATTCCACGCGGGAGAAGCCAATCTTCCAATCCTTGTCCAGAAGCTCCTGAGGCGTCTGGAACTCCACGCAGAGGGAGGCGATGGGGATGGCCATTTCCACCGTCCAGCCCTTGTCCGTGTCGGAAGGGTCGTTGAGGGTGCCGTCCACATGCACGGCCGTCTTGAGGCCGCGGAGGTCCCAGGGGAGGTAGAACTTGCCGCCGTCGCGGTACGGGCGGTCCATCAGCAGGTCCATCACCGTATTCAGGGCATTGAGCTCAATCTCGAAGTAGAAGCGGCAGTCCTGGTCTGGGTCTATGAACACTTCCCAGTCGTTGTCGTGGTAGATGATGGCGTCGTGCTCCGTGAGGGAGGCTGTCACGTTGTCTTCCTCGATGATGCCGGCAATGTAGAGGTTTTCCTCATCCCAGAGCATCTTCATGTTCGTCTGCTTGATGGGCTTGGGCTCAAAATCCACGCCACGGATGTCTGCAAAGGCGTCGGACAGCGGGGCGTTCTGCCAATCGGCCTCATCCAGGATGCCGTCAATGGTGATGGCTCCTGTGGCCTTGGGGGCATTGTACGTGCGGATGGGAACCTCTGCGGGGGCTCCGGTCTTGGGCGCGCAGGCAACTGCAGCAAGAAGTAAAAGGGTAGGGAAGAGGAAACGTTTCATATCGGCTTTTAGTTTTGTATCCTACAAATGTACTATTTTTCTGCCGATAAAAAAAGGGCGGCCCAATGCAGTCAGCAGGGTGCCGTAATGATAAAAATGGGATGATGTGCGAATGAAATTCCGATTCAAAACAATTTATTGATAGGATAACACTTGCTCCCGTGCTGTCGAACCGGATGGAGGGATTATCCGATGGAGAATTGACATGTTAAAATTCGCATATTCGGCCAAAACCGAATGGGGAACCCCTGTTTTGGCTGAATATAAATTTATATTTGGCCAAAATGAAATTATTATATACCTTTGTGGCTAAGAATAAACATTCACAGCCATGATTGGACGTAAACTGGAATTAGAGAAACTGGAAGCCGCCATCAACAAAGACAGGGGACAGCTCATTGCTGTATACGGCAGAAGAAGAGTGGGAAAAACCTTCTTAATCAATCAATTCTTTGAAGGGGAATTCAGTTTTAAACACACCGCTGTTTCTCCGGTAGATGATGTTACAAAACAAAGAAAGCAGAATCTTATGAGGCTCCAGCTTCAAGAGTTCTATTATTCTATGCGATCCTATGGCTTGGATAGTTCGGAACACGTACCCACCAGTTGGTCAGAAGCCTTTTATATGCTTGAGAAACTGCTTGAAAGTAAAAATAATGGGCGAAAGATGATCCTTTTCATCGATGAACTACCATGGATGGACACCCCTAAGTCCAGTTTCCTTCCCGCTTTTGAACATTTTTGCAACGACTGGTGCCTTGCCCGAAACAATGTAAAAATGGTGGTCTGTGGAAGCGCCACCTCATGGATTTCAGATAAACTAATCAATAACAAAGGAGGTCTATATGGCCGCGTAACCGCATCCATTTATGTCTCTCCCTTCACATTGCACGAATGCCGTGAGTTCTTAAAGGCCGATGGGCTTCATTTTGACGAATATGATATATGTCACGCTTATCTTGCCTTCGGAGGAATCCCATACTATTTAGACCAAATTAGAAAAGGGATGAGCATGGCGCAGAACATTGATGCCATTCTCTTTGAAGACGATGCCCCACTGAAGGATGAATTTGACCGGCTGTTCACATCTCAATTTTCAAGTCCGGGAGAGCTCAAAAAAATCATTACGACGCTTTCCAGCGTCAGAGCTGGTCTAACCAGAGATGAACTGATTAGAAAGGGCGGATTCTCTTCAGGAGGAACTTTGTCAGATAATTTATCGGCCCTTCAAAAGAGCAAACTTATCCGGGAGTACATTCCCTTTGGAGAAACGGATCCCCGATATAAGGTAATGGACCCGTTCTGTGTTTTTTACCTTAAACATGTAAAAGGGAATACCGGGAAAGACAAATACTGGCAGGCCCATGAGAAATCTCCTGCGGTGATTTCGTGGATGGGGCTTGCGTTTGAGGATATATGCTGGAACCACATTAAGCAGATCAAACAGGCTTTGGGGATAGCGGGAGTTATCACCAGCGAATCACCCTGGAACATCCCTTCAGAATCTGCGAAAAAAGGGGCATCCATCGACCTTATCATAAACAGGGACGATCGTTTCATCTGTATGTGCGAAATGAAGTTTACGCGTGGAACATTTGATGTCACAAAAAGCTATAACACCGCACTGCTGAACCGGATGGAGAGAGTACAGGAGATTATAGGCAGCAATAAGACGGTCATGTCCGTTCTTGTTACTACCTATGGTCTTAAAAGAAACGAATATTCCTCTCGCTTTGACAAGGTTATTACGATGGAGGATTTATTCCAGAAATAAAAGGTCTAATCATGAAAGCCTTCAGTTGGGCCGATTATCGCTCAGATTACTGTCGCTTTCGACATCACATCGTGCGATCCACGGCCTTTTTGCACAAATTGGTTTCGAAAGCTAATCCGCCGGGACAGAAAAAGGGCGACCCGTAAGGGCCACCCTTGGGGAGATGGGTTAGTCGGCTACTGCGAAGCGCGCTACAGCTATCACGTCCTCCGGATTCGTGAAAAGGATGTGCTCCCTGTCAATGAATTCCTGAATGCGCTCTTTCTTGTCCGGAAACAGTTTGAGGAAAGACTTGCGGTCACTGAACTTCTTTAATTTTCCGTTCAAAAGAAGGCCGTAGGAGTTTTCCACTATTGTGTCAAAGACCTGTTCTCCGCCTCTGGCCTTGAGGGAGATACTGTAATACTCAGGGTCCAGGGAAACAGCACCGGTTCCTTCGGCCACTTGCCCGTAAGCGCCTTTTTTACCCATGGGGTTCTTCTTCTGGTGCCAGCGGATGAGCAGTTTGGAGGGACTTTCTCCCAGGTCTACCATTTCGTACAGCAGGCGCCCTTCGGGGATGAAAGTGCGGTCTCCGATAAAGATGGTGGCCACATTGGAAAAGTCCGAAAGTTCCATTTGCTGATCGCCGTCCATGTAAAGGAGCTTATCGTGGAAGGTGTCGTAGTTGAACGTGGTCTTTACAAAAGTATGGTTCTTCAGCGCCACCGTTCCTTTGGTAAATTCCGGGAACAGGTAAATAGGGCTTTGGGCCGATGCGGCAAGTCCCATGCACAGTAGCAAAACAATACTTGTGATTTTTCTGAACATATACATATCAGATAAAAGAGGTGGGGTTTGGAGCCCCACCTCATGAAAGATCAAATATTAAAGGTTAGGACCGGCACCCCACTGAGGAGCACCCTTGTCGTACCATACGCGCTCGGTGTTGAGCGTGGCGCCGGCGTCACCGGTGGTGAAGGAGAAGCCCTGCTCCTGGAAGGCGGCAATCTTCACATCCTTCATCTTATCGGTTTCGTTAGGCTGGGTCACATACAGACGGCGGGGGATGATGGTGGGATCGTATTCCGTATTCCAAGGAATATAGGCGCTGCCAATCTTGGGAATACCGCCACGACGGGCCGTCACAAACTGCTCAACCGGCTGATACATGAAGTGCAGGTACTGCTGGATGTATACTTTCTCCAGGTCGTCGGCGTGGTTGCCGGTGAGCTGGTAGTCGGCGCTGGCCAGCATGTCGTCAATCATGTCATCGGTGATGGCGATGATTTCGTCACCATCGATGTCGGAGGTGTGGTCTTTGTCGATATAAGGAATCTGGTTCAGCGTAGCGTACGTGTTGTACTCGATGGCGGAATCACGGACACCTTCTTCGAAGTACTGGGCAGCCGTCTTGGGAAGGGAAGCACCGGCGAGGCTGAGCTCGGCCAGGTATAGGTTAACCTCGGCGGCGGTCAGGCCCAGGCCATACCACGGAATACCGTTGTTGTAGCCCACATTCTGGGCCAGCTGGAGAGTACGTCCGGGTTTGGTAGGGAAGGTGTAGGCGCCGCAGCGGCCGCGGACCAGACGCTCGTTCTGGGAAGAATACGGGCTGTAGGTCTTGTCAGAACCGTTCAGGCTTACTTTCCACTTATCGGTATCAAAGTAGTTGTTGCCACTCAGATATTCGGGAAGCTGGCTGATGTTCACACCACGGGGAACACCCTGGATACGGACCCAAGGCTCGCCCAGACCGTCCCATGATTCGAACACCTTCTTGGTAACGGTCTTCTTGACTTTGTTGCCATCCTTATCTGCAACCTCAATTTCTACATCCTCGGTGGAGTAGATGATTTCATCCATGATGTAGTCCGGAATCTCAGGAGCCTTGGTAGCCTCTTCGGCCTCGGCGATAGCCTGGGCATCGAAGAAAGCCTGCACAACCTCGGAGTTGAAACTGTTCTTTCCGTAGAAAATGAATACACGGGGATCCAGGTTCTTCTTCATGAAGTCCACGATGGTCTTGTTGGCCGTACCCATGCCCTCGACGCCATTGCCGAAGTGGAAGGCATAGTCTCCCATGTCATTGTCACTGCTCCTACCCTTGTTGAAGATGAAGGAGTCTCCGGTGGTCATGATGTTGTCGTCGGAAGCAGCCACTTCCTGGGCAATCTGTAGGGCCTTTGCCTTGTTCTGGTGCAGGAGACGAACAGCGATTTTGAGCTTGACGCCATTGGCCACCTTCACCCACTTGCCGGTGTTACCACTGTACATGGGGTCCTGACCGCCAAGGCTAATCTGGTCCGTAGCGTTCTTGAGCTTGTCAATGTCATTGTTCAGCTCATTCAGAGCGGCATCGAAGATTTCTGTCTGGGTGTCATACTTAGGGGTGAGGGTGCCGCCGTAACGGGCCTGTCCAGCCTCGGAATAAGGCATGGAGCCGTAAAGGTCGGAATCCAGGATGGCCAGGTAGTTGGACATGATATTCATGATGGCCACCATCTGGTCGTACTTGGACCGCTCCTCTTCCGGCAACAGGGAGATCTGGTACTTCATCTCGTTCTCATATTTGCGGACATCCATCCACTGAG
Source organism: Bacteroidales bacterium (assembly GCA_017480345.1). GTDB lineage: Bacteria > Bacteroidota > Bacteroidia > Bacteroidales > UBA932 > Cryptobacteroides. The sequence continues at coordinate 4,798 of JAFVAU010000022.1, read as the reverse complement.
AGCCGATACCGCCCAGTTCGCCCATGGTGTTATAGGTGTCGGAGGTGCTGCCGCCGTTCACCTGGTCGAAGTTCTTCACGATCTTGCTGATGTAGTACCAGTACAGATAGGAAGAAGGTTCAAAATTGAGGTATCCCTGCGTGAACAGGTAAGAAGGATTACCCTCACCCACAGAGGCAGGGTTTGTGTTAATCTTCGCGTACTCGGATTTGTTGCAGGCGCCCAGGAGCAAACCGGCAAGAACCACAGCCGCGAAAAGTTTGAAAATATTATTTTTCATATACATCTTCTTTTAATTGCTAATGTAATGCGGCTTAGAACTGAGCACTGATGGTGAACAGGAAACTACGCGTGTACGGGCTGAAGGAACGCATACGGAAGTTGGAGGAACCGGTACCGCGGACGGCTTCCGGATTCTCGTGGTTCGGAGCGGTGTTCAGCAGGTAGGCGAGGTTACGACCGGTTGCGCTGAGGGTGAGTCCCTGAGCCTTGATGGCGCGGGCCCACTTGGTAGGCAGGTTCCAGGAAATCGTAACTTCACGCAGGGCGATGTAGTTCAGCTTCTTCACCCAGTCGTCGTTGATGACACCGTTACCCCAGCTGTTGATGAAATAACCATAGGCTTGTTTGTGGGCAGGTTCCATCAAACCTTTTTCATAGGCTTCCTGATAGGTCATGCCACCAATGTCTTCACCCGTCAGAGGGCTCTTGGTATTGGCGCGGAATACGGCCTGAGGAATGAAGCCATCATAGAAGGTCATGCCATAGGTGGCTCCGGGAATCTCAGAAGTCCACTGCATGCCTTCGCGGTATTTCAGGGACTCGCTGGAAAGACCGTAAGCGGTAGCATAACGGGAGTTGTAGGAGGCCACATAACCGCCGAAGCGGGCGTCCATACTGATGCGGAGAGCAACGTTCTTATAGCGGAGCGTGGTGTTCATGGAACCCAGGAAATCGGGGTTCATGGAACCGAGTTCACGGACTTCGCCGGAACGGGGATAGAAGATGGTGTGGTAATTGCTGACGTATCCGCAGATAGGATAACCGGTGCGCTCATCGTAGTTGGGGAAGGAGTCGGTCATGAGGAGACCGTATTCACCGCCCACCTTGGCCACGGAGCCGATACGGTAGTTACCGTAGTCCACGGAGCCGTCCAGAACAATCCAGTTGGCCACGTCCTCGTGCAGGGAGATAATCTTGTTGCGGTTGCGGGTATAGGTGAAGTCCAAATCCCAACGCCAGTCCTTGGTCTCGATGGGGGTGGTGTTCAGAGCCACCTCGAAGCCCATGTTCTGGATGTCACCGGCATTGATCAGCTCGCTGGAGATACCGGAAACGGAAGGAACGGAGATGGACATGATCTGGTCACGGGTGTTCTCCTTATAGAAGGTGAAGTCCAGGCCGATACGGTTGTTCAGGAAGCGCCAGTCCAGACCCAGTTCCCAGGAGGTCTTGCGCTCCGGACGGAGATCCAGGCTCTTGATCTGGTTGTTCAACTCCAGGGAGTAGGTATTGCCACTGCCACCGAAAGAGGATTTCTTCAGGTTGTAACCGGCATTGATGTAGTAAGGTGAGGTGTCGTTACCCACCTGAGCCCAGGAAGCGCGAACCTTCATGAAGGAAATCCACTTGGGGAGTTTGAAGGTCTCGTTGATGATCCAGGAGCCGGATACGGACGGATAAAAGTAGGAATAGTTACCGGTACCGTCGGCATAAACCAGGGAGGAAGACCAGTCGTTACGTCCGGTCAGGTCCAGGAAGAGCTGGTTTCTCCAGCTGGCTCCCACGGCTCCCACGGCGGAGGTGATGCGCTTGGTGCCATAGATATAGGCGCTCTGGCTGGGCGTATTCACGGAGTTCTCGATGAAGTACTGCAGAGGAATGGCCAGGCCACCGCTGGTGGAGGAACGGTTGTACTGGGAACGCTGGTCGAAGTACTCACCGCGCAGGAAGCCATGAATCTCGAAGTCTTCATTGATCTGGTAGTTGGCGTTGGCACCATAGTAGAAGTTCATCTGCTGGGTGGTCTCGCTGCTCAGGGCATAAGTGCCGCCCTGGTTGGCATAGCCGCTACCGGGGTTCTTCTGCTCACCGCGGATCATGTAGTAGTTGTAGTTGGCACCCACTTTGAAGTCCAGCCAGGAGAAAGCCTTGTAGGTCAGGTCCAGGGTGGGACGGAAGGTGGTTTCAGTCTGCTGGTAGTTGTTTTCGTAGATATCCCACCAGAGGCCAGTAGCAGGAACGTTCTGGTATTTGTCACCATACGCGCTGCTGGCGATACCGCCGTGCTCTCCCTTATACTTGTCCTTGTAGTAAGCGACGTTGTATTCGGCCGGAAGGTTGGCACTGGAGGCAAAGTACTCACCAATGTTCTTCTGGGCGTTGCGGGGAGTGGAGGTGGTGAAGTTGAAGGAGGCGTCTACGATAAACTTCTCCGTAATCTTGTGGGAAGCCTTGGCCAGGAAGGACAGACGGTTGAAAGTATTGTTGGGGGTGGTACCCTTGGCATACTTGTAGGAACCGGAGGCGTAGAAGGTGGTCTTGTCCGTACCACCGCTCACGGCGATGTGAGTATTGGTGTTCACGCCGGTCTGGAAAGCATCCTTATAACGGTTGCGATAGGTGTCGATGGTACCCATGGTGCCGTCGAAGAGTTCGGCCTGCTGGCCGCGGAAGGCGGCGACGGGAGCACCCCAGGACCAACCGGAGATGGAGTACTGGTCGTACATAGAAAAGACGCCTTTGTCGTTGCGGGCATAGGCGGCGAAGTTGTTGGACCAGGGGTTGCCGGTCTGCTCATATTCGTCACCGTAGTAGGTTAAACCTACGAAGTCACCGCAGAGGTAGTCGCTCTGCAGGCCGGGGGTGTCATACACGGTGTCGAAGCCCACGGTCTGGGAGAAGGTAACACCCAGGCCCTGGTTGGTGCGGCCCTGCTTGGTGGTGATAACCACAGCACCGTTCAGACCACGGGAACCGTAAAGGGCGGTAGCGGCAGCGCCTTTCAGCACGGTGAGGGAGGCGAAGTCGTCCGGGTTCAGGTTCTTCAGCTGGTTACCATAGTCGTTGATGTTGGCATCCCAGTCGGCATCACCGGTGTTGGAGATGGCATTGTCCAGGATGACGCCGTCAATGACGTAGATAGGCTGGTTGTTCTTACCCAGGGTGGAGGCGCCACGAATCTGGATCTTGGTGCTACCGAACAGACCACCATCGGACTGGTTGATTTCCACACCGGCCACTTTACCCTGCAGGGAAGCGACGGGGGATACCGTGTTGGCGGCAACCAGTTCGTCGGTGTCCACGGAAGTGACCGCGTAACCGAGGGCCTTGGCCTCACGACGCATACCCAGAGCCGTCACAACAGACTCCTTCAGAGCCTCGGAATCGGGAGCCAGGGTAACATTGATGACCGTGCGTCCATTGACGGGAACTTCCTGAGATTCCATGCCGATGAAAGAGAACACCAGCGTGGCATTGGAAGCACATGCAATGGAATACGCTCCGTCAAGGTCCGTGCTGACGCCTTTCAGCGTACCCTTGATGACGACACCGGCGCCAATCACGGGTTCACCGGTGTTGTCAGTCACCGTACCCTTGACAGTAATGTTCTGTGCATTCAAGCCAAAGGCCACAAAGAGGCCGGCGATGGCAAGAATAAGTTTGTTTTTACACATTACCATTTGGTTTTAAGGTTAATAATAAGTTGTTTTTTGGTTTGGATTTAGTATTTTCGGGATTGTCTTATTTGTTAAAAAGTTTGACGTGCTATTTGGCCAAGTCGGGATTAATTTATGCCTTTGTGATAAAAGGGCATACCTGTTTTTTACACCCCGGCTGCTACGCTGTATTCCAAGGCAGTCATCAGGATGCCGTAATAATAGAAGTGAGATGGCGTATGAATGAAATTCCGCAAAAGCAGAATCGGAATTTACTGCAAATCTGCAATAAATTCCGATTCTGAACAACATCAAAGGCGGCCCTCCCCGGGCCGCCTGAAAATTCATAATGCTTCCATTTGTTCTTTGGTAAAACCAGTCGCCTGTTGGATAATTTTGGGATCTACTCCTAAATCCCGAAATTTTTGCGCCATTTCCTTCTTTTCCTTCTCTATTCCCTTCTTAATTCCGGCGGCTTCACCCTCCTTCCGGGCATACTCGTTTTCTGTAATACGGTCCAGTTCGGTTCTCATAGCGCGTCAATTTGCTCCTTGGTAAATCCGCTTGCCTTTTGGATGGTCTGGGGATCCACTCCTAAATCTCTGAGTCTCTGTACCATTGCCTTCTTTGCCTCCTCACGGCCTTCCATACGACCTTCCTCGCGGCCCTCTTTCCGGGCATACTCGTTTTCTGCAATGCGGTCCAGTTCGGTTCTCATAATGTGGGTTACCTCCTGTTGTTGTTTTACATTCATGTTCGCGTACGCGCTGGCCCGGAAAAGAAGCGGAAACAGCCGGTCCTCAAATTCCTTCGGGCACTCGCTCAGTCGGTTCATGTACTTCATGGAGTAGGCCAGTTGCTGCGCCACCGTCTTGCACTGCTCCGGCTTGCCGAAGGGCACTTCCAGCCGCCCCAGTTCCACAAAGCCGAAGTACAGCGCGTCCGTCATCACCTCCCCCGTCTTGGGCGAGCAAATCTTGTAACTGCTCACCAGCCCGTCCTGCAGGATGCCGTCGTCCTCATGGCCGATATGGAAGTTGATGAAACTCAGCACATAGATGGGCATCAGGCTGTAGTCCATCGGCTTCCTTCGCCCTTCATGGATGTCTCTGAGTTTCCGCTCCAACTGCATCCGGATG
>JAFVAU010000032.1 GCA_017480345.1 Bacteroidales bacterium | reverse complement strand
GTAAAGAGAGTAATGTATGGGCGAGCTTCACTTGACTTACTCAAACGGAAAATGGTCTTCAACGACCTATGCTTCAACTAAATTGCGGAAGAACCACTTTTTTCAGGGTAATACACCCGTCTGATGCGGGTGCTGGAAGGAAACATCCGATACAGAATCAACTTGCTGGAAAGCGAGGTCGCCCAAGGGCAGGTTATCTGGATTCCCGATGCCGCACTGGTGGAGTTCCTTTCGGCCTCGGAGGATTACCGCGTCCAGGCCATTACCTTCAACGACAAGCATCACGGGCGGGACGATGCCAAGGTGTTCACTCTGTCGGAGGCAGAATGGTTTCAGCTGGACAATATGGCTTCCATCATCCGAAGTGTGGCCGGGAACGAGCCCTTTCCAAAAGAAGTCGTAGAAGATCTGATATCGGCCTATCTGGGGATCCTGGAGCAATCGGCTGTCTTCCATACGGCCCCGTTGCCGTTACCCGCACGCAAAGAGCAGTTGTTCAGGCAGTTCATCTCGTTGGTGGGCACACATTTCCGTGAGCATAGGGATACGGCTTTCTATGCCCGGCAGCTCTGTCTCGCATCTCACTATCTGAGCCCGCTCATCCGGGAAGCCAGCGGCGAATCGCCGTCCACCTGGATTACCAAGGCCGTGATTTCCGAAGAGCTTGGCTTTCCCAACGCCCCCTTCTTCTGCCGCTATTTCAAGCGCGAAACCGGCCTGACACCGAGCGAGTATAGGGCACGGTAGGAGCACTCGAAGGGTCAGAAGGAAAGAAAAAAGTGATGTGACACGCATAATCTTGGCGGAACAATTTTTGCAAGAAAAAACAGTGATGAGAATCCTGACACTTTTTCTTGCGCTGTTTCTGACATTGCTGCCGGAAAGTGTCTCGTATGTCCCTACAACATCTTACGGACAGGAAGTTTGTTTTGAAGACGCCAGTGACGTAGAAGAGGAAGCCGTCCTTCGCGCTCCGCAGCGGGTGAGCGAAAAAGTTCAGACCTTGTCCGAGACGGTATTCGCGGATTGCAAATCCGGTTTTGCCCCGGTTTTCCATGTCCGTTCCCTCCATGTAAGTTTTGAAAGGCTGTGGCTGACCGCCTGCACGCTCCGGCTGTAGGCTGAACCCTTCTGTATCAGAAGCGTTCAAGTCATTCTTTCAAAACAACTTTTATGGATTTAACAGCAATTATTACTTCTTTGCTGACACTTCTTGCAGGAATCGGCGTATTCTTGATTGCGTGTCAGATGATGAGCTCGAACCTGGAAGCGGCGAGCTCGGAGAAACTGAAAAAACTCTTTTCCAAGGCTTCCGGCAGTAAACTGATGGGCGTGGGGATCGGCGCGCTGGGAACGGCCGCCATCCAGAGCTCCGGCGCCACCACGGTGATGACCATCGGCTTTGTCAATGCCGGCATCATTTCCCTGGCGCAGGCGGCCACCATCATCTATGGCGCCAACATTGGCACAACAGTTACCGCGCAAATCGTGGCCTTGGGCATGTTTGGCGGCAATTCTGTATCGACAAGCGTCATCTTTTCGGCCTTCGCCGGGCTGGGTGCGTTCCTGAGCATTTTTGCCAAGAAAAGCGGTTCCAAGACGCTGGGCGGCATCCTCGCGGGGTTCGGCCTGTTGTTCGTAGGCCTGGAACTCATGAGCGGTTCCATGGAGGCGTTTGCGGCCCTTGACGGGGTAAAGACGTTCCTCTCCGGCATCGGCAATCCCGTCCTGCTGGTGCTGCTGGGCGCCGTTTTCACGGCCGTCATCCAGAGTTCGTCCGTCATGACGTCCATTGCGCTGGCCATGGTGGTGACCGGGCTCATCGGCATAGATCAGGGTATATTCCTTACGATGGGTTCCAACATAGGTTCCTGCGTAGTGGCGGTGATTGCGGGCGTCACCAGCGGAACCAATGCCAAACGGACCGCGCTCATCCACCTGCTGTTCAACTGCACCGGCGTTGTCCTGTTCATGCTTGCCGCCATGGTGTTGGGCTGGTTCGACATTTCCTATGGAAGCCTGTTTGAAAAACTGTTCCCGTCGGCCCTGCAGGTGCAGCTGGCCATGTTCCATACCTTCTTCAATACCGCGACGGTCGCCATGATGCTGCCCCTCACGGGCGCACTGGTCGGACTGGTCACCCGGATGATTCCGGAACGCACCATACAGCAGGATGCCGAATTCAGCCTCCATTATGTGGACGAACACATGCTCCGCACGCCTCCTGTCGCCGTTTCCCAGGTCAAGCGCGAAATTCTCAGGATGGCCGATATCGCCATGGAAAACGTGGACCGGGCCCTGTATATGGCCGTGGAGTTGGATTTTGCTGGAAAGGGAGCATTTGAGCGGGATGAGCGGCAGCTGAACTTCATCAACCGGGAGCTGGTGAACTACGTCGTTGTGCTCAGCGGCAGAAGCGGTCTTGGCGAGAAGGATAAAGCCTACCTTTCAGGTACTTACCGTAATATCCGGGATTTGGAAAGAATCGGCGACTATGCGGAGAATATCGTCGAATATGCTACTGCCCTGGCCGATTCCGCCCAGCAGTTCTCCGATGATGCAAAGTATGAGATCAGCCAGCTGAAGACGCTGCTCCATCAACTGTATGCCAACGCGCTTGACGCTTACCAGAATGAGAGCCTCTTGTCACTTGACCAGGCCAATGTCTTTGAGGAAGAAATTGACGACTACACCAAAAGGATGGAAGAATGGCACATTGACAGAATGGAAAAGGGTATCTGCACTCCTTCCGTAGGTGCACAGTATTTGGAACTTTCTTCAAATGCTGAACGTATAGCCGACCATCTGATCAACATTGCCAAGTCGATCAAATCACTTTAACCCGCTGGAATTCAAATAGGGCTTCGGCAAGGGCTGGAGGTACGCCTGGGTCCTGCCGCTGCGACATCATCAATTTGACTTCTGACTTGTGCGCCACAAAAAGGGCGAAGTCTGGGAGAGAACCAGGAGCCTTTGATCTGTAAGTTGTAATTTTTTTGCTATCTTTGCAACCGCAAAAACCTCAGCCGTACTGGCTTTGTGGTCTTCTTTTGACAACAAGACATGTCGTGCGTATAACTGTTGTAGTGTATGGAGAGCCGGTATCGCACGCAAACGCAGCCTTCTCTCTTGTTGTTGAACCATAAATAATTTTAAATGAGGAAATTGTCTTCATTTCTCGTGCTGCTTTGGGCAGTGCTTGGCGGGGTGTGTATATGCACAGACACCGATGACCATCCAGGAGATGTTCGCCCGGGCGGATTCCTTGAACACCAGCATCCAGGCGGCCCGTTTGGGCGTGGAAAGCGCCCGTGCGGCAGAAGCGGTAGCCCGTAATGGGTATTTGCCTTCCATCGATGCATCGCTGTCGTTCAGTTACAACGGCAACGGCTACATCATGGAGCGGAATTTCACCAATGGCTTCAAGGTGGACATCCCGCATTTCGGCAACAATTTCAAGTTGCAGGCTTCGCAGGTGGTCTATGCCGGCGGCGCCATCAAGCATGGCGTGGAGCTGGCCAAGTCCGGTACGGAGCTGGCTCGTTTCCAAGCCGATAAAAACCGGGGCGAGGTGCGTTTCCTCATCGCCGGAGATTACATTGAATTGTGCAAGTTGGGGAACCAGCTCCAGGTGCTGGACAGCAACCTGGAACTCACACGCAAACTGATAGACAAAATGCAGGCCCGCGTTGAGAACGGCGCCGCTCTACGGCATCAACTGGCTGGGCTTTGTGACGTGGTCGCTCTTTATCCTGAGCCTCATCTTTGTGGCGCAATACGGCGAGCAGTACGGGTGGTTGGCATCGCCCTATATCCGTGCGGGTTTGCTGGTGGCTACGCTTTGCCTTGCGTACGGCCTCTGGGCCATGTATCACCTGCGCCATCCGTTCATTGAGACGGGCGCTTACCAAACGGAAATGGCCGTCTAAAGTGGTGCTGTTCATCAGTTTCGCCGCCATTGTCCTGTACGCGCTGGGCATGATCGCGGTGGTGTCTTACGGGATGGATGCAGAGGCGCTTTACTTGCCGCTCATCCTTTGTGGAATTGGTCACGTGGGCGTTTTCATCGTGCTTACGGTGTATGCGCAGGCAACGGACAATTTCAAGTATTACTTTGAGATTCTGTGTCTGCTGGGCTTCATCCGCACTGGTGTGGGCGCACCCATCGGCGATGCCATCTACAGCACTGCATTGACCGGTTTGATGAACCTCCGTCTGGATCTGGAACTTGCAATTCGGGAGCTCTATGGCTACAGCGTCATTTTTGGCACAGGCGTGCTGGTCCTCATTGCGCTGTCGCACTTCGAACGACAGATTTACAGTACGGTACCCCTGCTGGAAAGCATTTTCATGGCAGCCGTAATAAAATGGAATATCGCAGTATTCAGAAAGTCCCGTGCCGGAAATATCCCGTAATTTCGCGACACTTTTCCCGGTTTTTGCGTATTTTTGCACTCGCGAAAAAGTTCTTTTCGCAGCTTGGCAGAGCTGCAATCTCCACTGTTTTTCCCCTCCTCACAGGGAAGCCGCGCCATTTCGCCAATCCGCTCCGGGTTTTCAGGGCAAATCCTGGAGAGAGACTGTTTACCTTCAGAATAATTTTGGGGTCGGTTGGATTCTCATAAGTGATGCCGTTCCCTCCTTCGCCTACCTTAACCCAGGCGTCCAGGGAGATTCGGGGATATGTTTCCATGACTGTGTTGTTTGTCGTTCAAATTCGTCCTTGCAAAAAAATCATTTTTAAGGACTTTCGCCGGACGGGACACCGCGCAGCTGCTTCATCGGCTTTCTGAGCCCCGTCTCCCGAGGGTGGAATCGATGGTCCGGCGCAGGTCGCTGCGGTCAAACTGCTTGAAAATGGATAAAAGAGCCCCGAAAGGGTTGATGTTGTCGGGTTTTAGTTGTATCTTTGTCATGACAGTGCTCGCTTGTACAGTTGTGGTGAAAGCACTTGTTCAGGTGTAATTACTGACAATGCCAAGTCCCGGTAAGGTTTTCTTTATCAGGACTTTTTATGGGATACGAAATAGAAGACAAATACATAGATGAACATGAATCCTCAGAAGTCCTTACAAGCCATGCTGGCAATCCTGCTTGTGACCGGATGCGGCCTCAATGTGCCCAAAGAAAAACATACATCGTTTGATACACTCACCGTCCAAACGCAAAATGTGGAGTATCCTGCCCGTTACAATGCCACGCTGGAGGGTCTCAATGAAGTGGTAGTGACCTCCATCTGCAGTGGAGCCGTTACCGAGTATAACGTGTCCATCGGAGACCTCGTCCGCAAGGGAGACGTCCTGGCGCGGATAGATGAGCGTCAGGCAAGGGCTGCGGTGGATAATGCCCATGCCAACCTTTTGGCCGCCCAGGCCAGCCAGAACACGGCCAGGCTGGAAATGGAAAGCAACCGGAACCTCTTCCAAAAAGAGATTGTGAGTTCCTATATGCTGGAAACAGCCACCAACGCCTACAACCAGGCGACGGCTGCAGTGGCTCAGGCGGAAGCCGCACTCAAGGCCGCAAAGCTGCAGCTGAGTTTCTGTACCATCACTTCCCCCATCACGGGCATAGTGGGCAGCGCGCCCCTGAACAGAGGAGAGCTCGTATCTCCCGGTACCGTTGTGGCCCAGGTGAGCGAGGTCTCCCGCATCATCGCCAAGTTCTCCATCTCCGAGAACGAGTACCTGCAGCTGCAGGAAGGCCTGGAAGGCAAGACACTGAAGCAGTTTCTGGCCAGTCTTCCTGATGTGTCACTGGAGCTCAAGAATGGTTCCGTTTACAAGGAGAAGGGCCGTATCGTGCGCATTTCCAATGTGGTGGATCCCCTCACCGGCGCCATGCGGGCACAAGCCGAGTTCCCCAACCCGGATGGTGTTCTGGCTTCCGGCAACATGGGTACCGTCATCGTTCCTTTCACCTATGCCGACCAAATCGTTATACCCGCATCGGCCATCGTGCGCCAGCTGGACCGCACCATCGTGTGGAAGGTCGGAGCGGATTCCCTGGCCCACTCCACCCAGGTGCAAACCTTTGACATGGGCACTTCTCTCTGCGTCTTTGAAGGCCTGAAGACGGGCGACGTAATTGTTTCCAGCGGTGCCATCAACGTGGTGGACGGCCAAAAAGTGATTTTCTAAGCGCATCCGGCTCGTATGAAAGGCAATCCGTTCATCAAACAGAGGGTGATGGCCGTGTCCATTGGCCTTCTCATTCTTCTGGTGGGCACCATCTCGCTCACCACCCTCCCCATGGACCAGTATCCCGACATCGCCCCTCCCACCGTGGTGGTGTCGGCCAGCTATGACGGCGCAGATGCCAAGACCGCCATCAAGTCCGTGATCCAGCCCCTGGAAGAAGCCATCAACGGCGTAGAGGACATGTACTACATGAAATCCACCGCCACCTCCACCGGCAATATTAACATCCTCGTGTTCTTCAAGCCGGGCACCAACCCGGACATGGCGGCCGTGAACGTGCAGAACAGGGTCTCCATGGCGCAGCCGCTCCTCCCGCAGGAAGTACTGCAGTTTGGCGTAAGCGTGGCCAAACAGCAGAACAACATCCTGCAGGTGTTCCAGCTGGAAAGTCCGGACGGCACCTATGACCCCGACTTTATTGCCAACTACCTGGACATAGCCGTGAAGCCCCGCCTTACCCGTGTGACAGGCGTTGGAAAGGTGGAGAGCCTGGGCAACACGTTTGCCCTGCGCATCTGGATGAAACCGGATATAATGGCGGCATACAAGCTCATGCCGGAGGACCTTTTTGCGGCCGTGGGCACGCAGAGCCTGGTGGCCCCTGTGGGCAGCCTGGGCAAGATGTCGGAGAACACGTATGAATACAAACTGGAATACAGCGGCCGCCTCAGGACCGCGGAGGAATTCCGGAACATCGTCCTGCGCTCGGAAGGCGGCAAGATACTGCGCCTCGGAGATGTGGCCGATATTGAGCTGGGCGCCAGGGACTACACCTTCACCTCCAAAGGCGCAGATGGCCCTGCCGTCATCACCATTGTGTACCAGGCCCCCGGCGCCAACGCCAAGGCCGTGAACGCGGAAATCAGTGAAGTGCTCAGGGAAGCGGAGCAGATTGCCCCCGCCGGCCTCAAGTTCTCCACCCTCCTCTGTAGCGACGACTTCCTGGATGCCGCCATGCACAACGTGGTGGAGACCCTGATCCTTGCCATTCTCCTGGTGATCCTGGTGGTGTTCTTCTTCCTGCAGGATTTCAAGGCCACCCTCATCCCGTCCATCTCCATCATCGTGTCCCTTATGGGCACTTTTGCCATAGTGAAACTGGCCGGCTTCTCACTGAACCTCCTCACGCTCTTCGCGCTGGTGCTGGCCATAGGTACCGTTGTGGACGATGCCATTGTGGTTACGGAAGCCGTAATGACAAAGCTGCAACTTGGAGAGAAAAATGTGGTGAGAGCCACTACCGGCGCCTTATCGGAGGTGACCATGGCGGCCATTTCCACTACGCTGGTGTTCATGGCGGTGTTCATCCCGGTGATGTTCTCTCCTGGAACCAGCGGCGCATTCTTCAAACAGTTCGGCGTTACGCTGGCTTCGTCAGTGGGACTGTCCACCGTATCGGCCCTTATTCTTTGCCCGGCCCTTTGCGTGATGCTCCTCAGGCCCAGGGGGGAGAAGAAGGAGGGGCAGAAGAAATCATTCCTGGACTATACCAGAAAAGCCTATGAAGTGAGCTACGACGCGGTTTCCCGCAAGTATTTCAGCGGCGTGAAGAAGTTTATGGGCGCACCGGCGTGGTCCTGGATTCTCCTGGTGATTGCCGCCGGCGGCATGGTCTACCTCATGAAGGTGATGCCCAGCGGTCTGGTGCCCAATGAAGATCAGGGCGTGTTCATGGTGGAGGTGCGCACGGCGCCCGGTTCCACCCTGAATGAGACCAATCAGATTATGGAGAAGGTAGAGGCCAAGATTCGCGCCATTCCGGAAGTGGAAACCTATGGCCGGGTTTCCGGCTACGGCCTCATTTCCAGCGCCGGTTCCTGTTACGGCACCTTCTTCGTGCGGCTCAAGAACTGGGAAGAGCGCTCGGGAATAGACCATTACATAGACCTGGTGGCCGGCCGCTTCTACATGGACTGCGAGGACATAAAAGAAGCGCAGATTATTCCGTTCACCATGCCGCAGGTTCCCGGCTTTGGTACCAGCAGCCAGATAGAACTCATGATTGAGGACAAGACGGACGGCGACATGACAGACTTCAACAAGAAGGTGACGATGTTCCTTTCCAAGCTCCAGGAGCGTCCGGAAGTGGGCAGTGCAGAATCCACTTATTCGGAGTCCTTCCCCAAATACGATGTCTCCGTGGATGCCGTCCAGTGCACCCGGGCCGGCATTTCCGTACAGCAGGTACTTTCGACGCTGGGCAACTACTGCGGCCAGGCCTTCGTGGGCAACTACAACCAGTTCGGCAAGGTATACCGCATCCTGTCCAACGCTCTGCCCGGCTACAGGCTGGACCCCGAATCCCTGGGCAGCATCTTCATCCGTGTGGCCGATGGCCGCATGGCCCCCATCACGCAGTTCGTCACCCTTACGCCTTCGGTGGGCTCCAACACGGAAAACCGCTTCAATATGTACCAGAGCATCGCCACTTATGTGACGCCGGCCTCGGGTTACAGCGAAGGTCAGGCGCACCAGGCCATCCGGGAAGTCTTTGAGCAGAACATGAACCTGTCGGACTACGCTTATGAATACGGCGGCATGTCCCGCGAGCTGGAAGAGAACATGGGGTCCAACACCACGGTGATTCTCTATGCCATCGCCGTCTTCCTCATCTACCTCATCCTGGCGTCGCTGTACAATTCCTGGTTCATCCCCTTCGCGGTGCTCCTGAGCATCCCGTTCGGCCTTATGGGCTCCTTCCTGTTCAGCTTCCTCTGCTTCAAGTTGGGGCTCCCCGGCATGGATAACAACATCTACCTGCAAACCGGTGTGGTTATGCTGATAGGCCTTTTGGCCAAGACCGCCATTCTCATTACGGAGTTCGCCGTGGATAAACGGAAGCAAGGCATGCCCATCTTCGAGGCCGCCTTCGAGGCCTGCAAGGACCGTTTCCGCCCCATCCTCATGACGGTGCTCACCATGATCATCGGCATGATTCCGCTCATTGTGGCCGGCGGCGCCGGCGCCAACGGCAACCGGTCCCTCGCCATCGGCGTAACGGGCGGTTCCTTCGTGGGGACCGTCGCGCTGCTGTTCGTGGTGCCGGTATTCTATATGATTTTCCAGCAGCTCCATGAGAAATTCCAGGGGCCGATGGTGAAAAAAGAGGAGGACTGAGTTATGAAAAAATATCTTTTACTCTCTGCAATGCTTCTTGGCCTTTCCGGCTGCGCGCTGTTCAAACAATATGAATCTGCCAGCGAGGCGCCGGCAGCGCTTATGGGAGAAGGGGTGGAAGCAGGGGAGAGCATGGCCGTCGTTCCCTGGCGCACCTTCTTCCCGGACACCATGCTGCAGGCGCTCATCCAGGAAGGCTTGGAGCATAATAACAACCTGAAAATATCGGCCCTCAATATAGAGGTTGCCGAGGTGTCCCTCCAGACCGCCCGCCTGGCCTGGCTGCCGTCCCTGAACCTGACACCGAGTCTCCAGTATCAAGGCGGCGCGGCCTACAACGCCGGCGCGGCCCTGCAGTGGGACCTTGATTTCTTTGGCGGAATCACCAGCCGCCGTCGGCAGGCTCAGGCCCTGCTGGCCCAGGCTAAGGATGAAAAAACCGCCGTCCAGACACGTCTGGTGGCCGATATTGCCACCGGCTACCATATGCTCCAGATGCAGGATCGCCAGCTGGATTTGATGGACCAGGCCATCGTGCTTTGGGAACAATCGCTGGATATTCAGCGGACGCTCATGGAGAACGGCAAGGCGTACAGCACTTCCGTGAATCAGATGGAGGCTTCGTTGCTGGATGTCCGTGCCCAGCGGGCCGATCTTGCCAATGATATCCGTGACACGGAAAACGCTCTCTGCGTGCTGTTGGGCCGCACTCCCGGGCATGTTGAGCGTGAGCCCATGGCCCATTTCAGCCTTCCTGTGGATGTGGGGGTGGGGCTCCCCGGAGACCTTCTCCGCAACCGGGCCGATATCAGGGCAGCGGAGCATGGGATAGAGAACGCCTATTATGTGCAGCAGGAAGCCCTGTCCAATTTCTTTCCCAAAATTACGCTGGGCGGAGGTGTCGGCCTTGCAGGCGTGATAGGAAGTCCTGCCGGCATGGCGTATTCTGCCATCGCGTCGCTGGCTCAGCCGCTCTTTGGCCAAGGCCGCATCCGGGGCAATTACAAGACGGCACAGATGCGTCAGGAGCAGGCCCGGGAGCAGTTTATCGGCACGGTGCTCAAAGCGGGCAGCGAGGTCAATTCCCTCATTGCCGACTGTGAAACGGCAGCCCGGAAGGCCGAAATTTTCGGCCGGCAGATAGATGTCTTGCAGAAAGCCTTTGACGGCACCCACGAGCTTATGAAGAACGGCAAGGCCAATTACCTGGAGGTAATTACCGCCCAGGAGGCCTTCCTGAAGGCCCAACTCTCCGAGGTGGCCAATACCTTCAACGGAAATCAAGCCCTCATTAACCTGTATATCGCCCTGGGCGGCGGGGTGGAATAAAAGTTTGACTTGAACTGATGTCATGCCCGGCTCCGACCGGGCATCTTTTCGTCATTGCCGGCTTGACCGGCAATCTGTTTTTCCGTCATGTCCGGCTCCGACCGGGCATCTACTCCGTCATTGCCGGCTTGACCGGCAATCTCATCCCGACTCCAATTGGGGGCTTTTCGTTTCATTGTAATTGCAATTATTTCAACTATTTTTCTTACATTTGCCTTGCAATAGAATTGCAAGACATATTTTAACATAGCATTTGCTATTTATTCGGCTGCTCCAGAAACGTAGGAAATTTCTTTAGCGATAACCGGATGAGTCAGTAAATGTCTATAGTGGCCTCCTCTGGTTGGACAGGGTTAAGCCCTTGTTAAGTCAATCTCTCCTCGGAGCAGAGCCCTCCCTATAGGTGGTGCTCTGCGTCCTGGACGGTGCTACGAAGGTAGTGATTCTTTTTGACATTGCCATATCTTTCCCTCCTATGCAGCCATTGCATAGACCCGGGCCGGGATCTTGTGCCCGATGCCCTGGTGGCAGCGCCGGTTGTTGTAATAGTCAATGAAGCCCGCGATTCCGTGCCGCAGCGCGGCCACATTATCTTCAGGGTTCAGGTATATATACTCCCGCTTGATGGTCCTCCAAAAGCGCTCTATCCATATATTATCCAGACACCGGGCCCGGCCGTCCATACTGACTTTGATTTCGTGGGATGCGCAGGCCTCCAGCCACTCTTTGCTGGTGTATTGGCATCCTTGGTCAGAGTTGATGATTTCGGGCGCTCCGTGGGCCTTTATGGCCCGTTCCAAGACCTCGATGGCATTGGACGCATCAAGCGTGTTGTAAAGTCCCCAGCCCACTATACAGCGGCTGTATACGTCAATGATTGCATACAAGTACATAAAGCCATGTTCCATAGCAACATAGGATATATCAGTACTCCACACGTGGTTCGGATGGGTGATGTCCAGCTTCCTCAGCAGGTACGGCATCCGGTATTTGACCCAGCCGCCCTTGCTCAGGCTCTTCTGCGGATAGATTGCCTTGATATCCATCAGCGCCATCAGTCTGCGAACGAGTTTACGGCCCACATGGAAGCCCTCTCCTTTGAGATAATCCACCATCTGGCGTGCGCCCATGGCCGGATGTTCCGTGTACTGGTGGTCAATCCTGCGCATAATCTCAAGGTTCCTGTCAGACTCGCCCTCCAGAGGTCTGTAGTAGTAAGTGCTGCGGGGAAGCCCAAGGGCATAGCATTGTTCCTCAATGGTAAGCGCCTTGAAATCAGGGGATATCATTCGTCTGCGGGCATCGGTATCCCCAATTTTCGCGAGGCCCGCTTTGCAAAATCCAGCATCACCTCCAACTTCCCGATCTTGGCATACAGCTCCTGGTTCTTCTTCTCCACCTCCTCCTCGCTCTTGCCCTGTTTCCCGAAGGCCGCCCCGGCATTCTTCACCAAATCCGCCTTCCAGTGCGAGATCATGGTCGGTGATACTTCATACTTCTTTGCCAACTCTGCCAGAGTTGACTGTTCTTTCAGGGCCTCAATGGCCACTTGCGCCTTGAACTCAGGCGTGTACTTTTTGCGTGATGTCTTTCCCATATTCGACAACAAAGTTAAGTGTTTTTATTTGTCTTAACTCCGTGTCCAGTTTCAGGGGACCATTATAGTGATAAATACTCAGGAAAATGCGAACATGTGCTGCATCGAGATGGCAATGCGGTCAAGAATAACGATTATTTGGATTCCCTTGGTGTTGGAATTGTTATTCGCGATGCAAGGGCAATGGATATTCTCAAAAAGGTAATAGCAGTTGAAGGGAAGTTTTACGAGAAGGAATCCTTTGCTGACATTGTGAGCCCTCAGCACTTCTTTGATAAAGATGGTCTACTTACAACTAGTTGGAGGGGCTATTCGTTAACACAAGATGCCGCTCATACAATAAAATACTACTTGAGTAACTACTCAGGTTCCCCAGCCATAGGCCGTAGGCCGTGACCACCTGTCAACAATGATTCAAACAATGATTCTACGCCAGAGCAAGGGTCGTAATGACCCGAAGGACCTCGAAGGGGTTCTGCCCGTTCTTGACCGCCG
>JAFVAU010000021.1 GCA_017480345.1 Bacteroidales bacterium | reverse complement strand
GAACCACCTCTTCCCATTCCGAACAGAGAAGTTAAGCTCACCATCGCCGATGGTACTGCCCCACCAGGTGGGAGAGTAGGTAGCTGCGGTTCTTTGGAATGCCAGACGTCAGATGACGCCTGGCATTCTTCGTTTAATAGGCTTCGAGGCCGGCCTTGAGGACTTTCAGGGCTTTGGCCAATTCTTCTTTTTCCAGGACGTACGCCATTCTCACTTGGTTTTTTCCCAGGCCGGGCGTTTCGTAGAAACCGGCCGCAGGGGCCATCATCACCGTCTCGCCGTTCAGGCGGAAGTCTGTGAGCATCCAGCGGCAGAAAGCCTCCGCATCCTCCACCGGCAAGCTGGCCACCGTGTAGAAGGCACCTTCCGGAACGGGAGAGTAGACGCCGGGAATCTCATTCAAGCCCTTGATAAAGAAATCTCTGCGGGCCTTGTATTCTTCAAAGCAGGCGCGGGAATACTCCTGCGTGCCCTCGATGGAGGCTTCGGCCACCAATTGACCCAGAAGCGGCGGGCTCAGGCGGGCCTGGCAGAATTTCATCACCGTGTCGTGCACTTCCTTGTTGTGGGTGACCAGCATACCCACCCGGATACCGCACTCGGAGTAGCGCTTGCTCACGGAGTCAATCATGACTACATGCTCCGGTATGCCCAGCGAGAGGGCGCTCAGATACGGTTTCCCATTATAGACAAATTCCCGGTATACCTCGTCGGAGAAGAGGAACAGGTTGTGTTTCACCACAATCTCCTTGATTTGCTGGAGTTCCTCCGGCGTATAGACGTACCCCGTGGGGTTGGAGGGATTGCAGAGCAGGATGGCTTTGGTCTTGGGCGTGATGGTTTTTTCAAATTCTTCCACCGGGGGGAGCTTGAAGCCGTCCTCGATACGGGAGGTGACGGTTTTCACCGTCAGGTGGGTCGTTCGGGCGAAGGAAATGTAATTGGCGTAGCCGGGCTCCACCATCACAATCTCGTCTTCCGGGTCCAGGCAGGACATCAGGCCCAGCAGAATGGCCTCCGAGCCGCCGGTGGTGATGATAATCTCATCGGCCCTTACGTCTATATTGAATTTCCTGTAATAGCCTACCAGTTTTTCCCGAAGGCCGATATACCCCTCGGAAGGGCTGTATTCCAGCGTCTTGCGGCTTACCTGCCTCAGGGCATCCAGCGCCTTCTGCGGGGTGGGAAGGTCCGGCTGGCCGATATTCAGGTGGTACACTTTGACTCCCTCCTTCTTGGCTGCATCGGCCAGGGGGGCGAGTTTCCGGATAGGGGAGGAGGGCATCCGGGCGCCCAGGTTGGAAATTTTAGGCATATTTACAAGATTCCGAGCATGCGTGCACGTACCAGGAGGGCGGCTCCGATGGGAGCGGCTTTCTGTTTGAGCTGCGTGAGCTTGATGGTAGTATCCTGGTTGGCAATATTGAGTACATGACGCTTGATGGCGGTGCGGATGGGGAGCATAAGGTAGTCTCCGGCGGCCACGGCCACCTTGCCTCCGATAACCACCAGCTGCGGGTTGAAGATATTGATGAGGCCGGCCAGGCCCTTGCCCAGGTTGGTACCAATCTCTTCCACCGTTTCGATGGCCAGGGTGTCTTCGCTCTTGATGGCGGAGATGATGTCGTTGATGTTTACCTTTCCTTCGGCCTTGAATTTCCGGGTGAGGGAGGAGGCCTGTCCCTTTTCCAGATTTTCCTGAATGAGGCGCACCAGGGCCGATCCGGAAGAGCCTGTCTCCAGGCAGCCTATCTTGCCGCAGCGGCAGATCTGGCCGTTGTCCAGCAGGGGGAAATGACCGAACTCTCCGCTGTAGCCGGAGGTTCCGTAGTAGAGCTTTCCGTCCAGGATCATGCCCATGCCCAAGCCCCAGCTCACGTTCACGAAGAGCATGTTCTTCTCCTTGAGGCCGCCGCCCAGATACTCTCCGTAGGTCATGGCGCGGGAGTCGTTCTCCAGGACTACATGCACATTGAGGTCGTCTTCCAGAATTTGGGCGATGCTGCGGTGTTCGTCAAAGGAGAAGCTGTTGCTGTAGCCGGTGACGGGGTTCACGCGGCCGGGAATGCTGAGTCCCAGGCCCATGATTTTGTTCCAGTCCACGCCCTGACGGTCCAGGTATTCACGGATGGTGCTTGACATCTCGTGGACGGTGGCTTCGTTGGCCTCCATCACGAAGGAAATGTCGTCCTTGAAATGGATGAGACCGCCCTTAAAGTCCGTTACGGCTATGCTGGCGTGCTTGTTGCGGATGGCTACGCCCACGAAATAGCCGGCTTCGGGGTTGAGACCGTAGATGGACGGTCTGCGTCCTCCGGAGGTGCCGGACTTTCCCAAGTCCACCATAAAGCCTTCGCTCATGAGTTCTCCGATGAGTTTGGTGGCCGTAGGGACGGAGGCTCCGATGGCTTCGGAGATGGATGCGATGCTATGTTCCCCGTGTTCGATGCACAGATAAAGAATGGTTTTCTTCAGAAGGGAATTTTTGTTATCCTTTTTTTCGAGGAATGTCTCTCTCATACCGAAATATTTTTGCTCCAACGCAAAGATATGAAAAAATTATTGAAAAGCAAGCGTTTGTAATAAAATATTTTATTCAAAGGAGATTTCTGAAAAATGTGTATCTTTGTACCTATGTTTGTGAAACTTAAGAACCGGTGGAAGGAGTTCCGCCTGTCCCTCAGGATGAAGATGATTCTCTCCATCCTGGCTATCACGGTGGTCCTCCTGATGTCCATCGTCATCTCCGTGCTGGAGTACAGGCGCATGTCCAACTATGTGTCGGACATGATTGCGGAAGACATTCACGACATTCATGCCACCCAGCGCCTGGTAGACGCCGTGGACCAGTACAACCTGGAACTGCTGGCCGTAATAGGGGACGACAAGATATCGGCCCTGCCGGACTTTGACCGGGATGCCTTCATGGCCTACTGCGACTCTCTCCGGCTCACGGTCACTGGTACCACCGCCCCCCTGGCCGATTCCGTCCTGTACGCCTATTCGGCCTATATGCTGGCTTCGATGGAGCTTCCGGCCGTCCTGGAGTCCGATTTCATCAATACGCGGGACTGGTACTTTACCCGCCTGCAGCCCCTTTTCGGCCGCATGAGAGCCTATCTGGACCGCCTGAGCGAAACCATTCATTCGGATCTGCGCCGGAACTCGGAAACCTTCGGAAGCGGCTATTACCGCAGCTTCATCCCCAGCGCCGTGGCCCTGGCCGTGGGTATCGTGCTCCTGTTCCTGCTGATGTTCTTCATCCTGACGTACTATGTGGATCCGCTGTACAAGATGCTGGAATCCCTCAGGGACTACTTGGGCTACCGTCGCAGATACACTTATACCTTCGACGGGAACGACCAACTTTCGGATCTCAATAACTCCATAACGGAACTCACGGAAGAGAACCGGGCCCTCAGAAAGAGAATCTCCGAGATCAAGGAAAAAGGTGAATCTTAAGGTCATATCCAGGAATGTGGGAGTGGCCCTCCTGGTGAGTGCCCTCTTCATGCTGCTGTCGGTGGTGGTTTCCCTCATCGACGGGGGAGACAGCGCCCTGGCGCCGCTCCTGATCAGTTTCACCATCACCTTCAGCCTGGGTATCTTCCCCTTCATCTTCACCCGCAAGAACGCCCAGATCTCCCTTCGGGACGGCTTCATGATCATTTTCCTGTCCTGGCTCCTGTCCTTCATCTTCGGGGCCCTGCCGTACGCCCTCTGGGGCGGGCCGTTCACGGTGATCAACGCCTGGTTCGAGAGCGTCTCGGGTTTCACCACCACGGGCGCAACCATCCTGGAAGATGTGGAAGCCCTGCCACGGAGCCTGATTTTCTGGCGGGCCTCCACGCATTTTATCGGCGGTTTGGGCGTTGTGGTATTCCTGCTGCTGATTATCCCCAATACTTCGCCCATCCGCCTGAGGCTCACCAATATGGAGCTGTCGCAGCTCTCCCGGGAAGATTATCGCAGCCGGGCCAACAAGTCTGTCTATATCTTTGCGTCCGTGTTCCTGGGACTGGCCGCCGTGGCTTTTGTGAGCTATATGCTGGCCGGGATGGACTGGTTCGACGCCATCTGCCATGCCTTCAGCGTCTGCGCTACGGGCGGTTTCTCCACCAAGAACCTGAGCATCGCCGGCTTCGGCTCCAACGCCATCTCCATCCTCACCATCGTGTTCATGTTCCTGGGTTCCATTCACTTCGGCATCATCTTCATGGTGCTGGTTGGGCGCTCGCTCAGGCCCCTGAACAACCCCATCCTGAAATTCTATTTCTTCTCCCTGGCCACTATTTCCGTCATCACGGCCCTTTCCCTCAAATTGCAGGGACCGGCCGATCTTTCCTGGGGCCGGGCTTTCCTGGAGAGCACCTTCCAGGTGGTGAGCTATTCCTCCACTTCCGGCCTGGCCATCGCGGACAACTCCTCCTGGCCTTCCCTGGCGGGCTTCATGCTCATCCTGGTGTCCCTGGTGTGCGGCTGTGCCGGTTCCACCAGCGGCGGTCTCAAGGCGGACCGTTTCGTAGTGCTGTTCAAGGCCATCCGCATGCAGATCAAGAAGACCCTCTATCCGGCCACCATTTTCGAAGTGCGCCTGGGTCGGAGGATCCTGCATGACGAAGAAATCTATCCGCACATCCTTTACATCGCCCTGTACTTTGTCCTGGTGGGCATTTCGGCCGTCCTGTGCATGCTGGCGGGAGACCCTCACGACCATGCCATCCTGGGCTCCCTGGCTTCCCTGAGCAACGTGGGCCCTTCCCTGGGGGACATCGGCTCCATGGGCAATTACAACATGGAACCGCCGGTGCTCAAGTTCATCTTCTCCTTCGACATGTTCCTGGGACGCGTGGAAATCTATCCTGTCCTGGCTGCCCTGGGCCTCTTTAACCGGAAGTATTAGAGTCTGTTTTGAAATAATTCAATAAATTCTTTATGTTTCTTTTTGGTAAATTTTCCTCAAAAATTTCCACAAAAATAAAGTATAAATAAAAATATCAATCATTTCAAAACAGACTCTTAGTGGACCGGGCGGGCTTTCTGTATAATACCTTTACGGGGCATTTCCCCTACGAGAGCACTCCCTGCCAGGAGAAGCTCCTCAGGGAGGTGGCCTCTTTTCTCACCTCCGACGACGGCGACATCCTGGTGGTGAACGGCTATGCCGGCACGGGCAAGACGACGGCCCTTTCGGCCGTGGTAAACGGCCTGGCTTCGCTGCAGATCCCTTCGGTGCTGCTGGCTCCCACCGGGCGTTCGGCCAAGGTGCTCAGCGGCTATTCCGGGCGGCCGGCCTCCACCATCCACAAGCATATCTACCGGCAGAAATCCTTAGGGGCCGACGGCTTCGGGCAGTTCTCCCTGGCTCCCAACAAGGCCAAGGGCACCCTTTTCCTGGTGGACGAGGTGTCCCTGATCGGGGTGGAGCAGGCCGATGGCGGCGGCGTCTTCGGAAGCGGGAATCTCCTCGCGGACCTGGTGAGCTTCGTGCGTGCCGGGGTGGATTGCAAGCTGATTCTGGTGGGCGATGCCGCCCAGCTGCCTCCGGTGGGGCTGGAGGAGTCTCCGGCGCTGTCTCCGGAATACATGGAGGTTTTCGGCGGGGTGCGCTTTGCCACCCTTACCACGGTGGTGCGCCAGGCGGCCCATTCCGGCATCCTCAGCAACGCCACGCAGCTTCGGATGCTGCTGGATTCCATGGACGAACCCATCGGCCTTTCAGATTTGGGACTGTCCCTGCAGGGCTTCCCGGACATCCGGCGGGTGAGCGGGGGAGAGCTCCTGGAAATGCTGGCCGATGCGTACGACAAGTACGGTTCCGACGAGGTGGCGGTGCTCTGCCGCTCCAACAAACGGGCGGTGCGCTACAACGCCGGCATCCGGGCGCAGGTGCTGTACCGGGAGGAAAAACTCTGCCGCGGAGACCGCCTGATGGTGGTGAAGAACAATTACCGGGACGATATCGAAGGTACGGACTACATTGCCAACGGAGACATTGTGGTGCTGGAGCGCATCCGGAACTACGAGGAGCGCTACGGGCTTCATTTTGCCGATGCCACCCTCTCTTTCCCGGACTACGGCGGGCAGGAAATTACCACCAAGGTGGTGCTGGATACGCTGGACTCCGAGTCGCCTGCCCTGAGCCGGGAGCAGTCCCAGGCCCTGTGGGAGGGCGTATCGGCCGACTATGCCCATATCACCGTGAAGCGCAAGCGCTACGAGGCCGTGCGCTCGGACCCTTTCTACAGCGCTCTGCAGCTCAAATACGCGCATGCCATCACCTGCCACAAGGCCCAGGGCGGCCAGTGGGAATGTGTCTTCGTGGACAATCCCTTCTGGCAGGATTTCCTGGTGCCGGACGACATCAAGTGGCTCTACACCGCCCTCACCCGCGGGGTGAAGCAGGTGTACCTGGTGAATTTTCCGGCGGCTTTATTCGGAGAGTAGATACTTCTCCCAGAAGGCCTGGTTGGCGGCCTGGAAGTGTGCTCCCTGGTAACCACGGTAGCCGTGCATGCCGTCGGGGTAAATCATGAACTCGAAGGCCGCCCCCTGTTTCTGGAGCCGGTCAATCAGCTGGAGGGTGTTCTGGAAGTGGACATTGTCATCGCCTGTGCCGTGGGTAATCTTGAGCATGACGCTGCCGTCGGCCTTTCCCTCTATGGTGGGATAATCCTTTACGCGGTCTATCACGCGGGTGCGGGCATATCCTTCCGGATTGTCCTGAGGCGTGCTCATGAAGCGTTCCGTGTAGTGGGTGTCGTAGAGCATCCAGTCGTACACGCCGCCGCCGGCGATGCCGTAATGGAAGTACTCGGAGGCCGTAGCCACCAGCAGGGTGGTCATGGTTCCCCCGAAGCTGAATCCCTCCACGCCTATCTTGTCGGCCTTCACGTAGGGCAGGCTCTGCAGCCATTTGGCCCATTCCACAAAGTCGTCTATCTCTATGGTACTGAGCTGCTTGTAAATGGCATCCAGGCCCTTTCGGCCGTTGTGCCCGGCGGCGCGGCAGTCTGCGATGAGTTCGATGATTCCTTTCTTGGCGTACCAGCCGTAACGGGCGGGATGCACCCAGCGGTCGAAGACCTGCGGCGTGTCCGGACCGCCGTAGATGTCCACATGCACGGGATACTTCCTGGCCGGGTCAAAGCCTTCCGGATAATAGATGACGCCCGGCAGTTCCAGGCCGTCCGGCGTGGTGATGGAGACCAGCTGCCCGGTGGCGCCTTCATAACTGCCCTGGCTGGCGATGAGCTGGGACCGGCCCTTCAGATCGTGCAGCCGCACTTCCCAGGGCGTCTGCAGGTTGGACGCGCGGGTGATGAAATGCTTGCCGTCCGGGGCAAAAGAGGCGTCCAGCACATAGAGGGAAGGATCCGTCAGGGCCGATATCACCCCCTTCGGTGAAACCTTATACAGGCACTTGCGCACGTGGGAGTCCCTTTCGGCCAGGAAACAGACACTGCCGTCCTTCTCTGCCCGCAGGAGTTCGATGCGCCAGTTGGGACCGTCCGTGAGACGCCTTAGCTGCCCGTCATAGCTCAGGAAATAAATCTGCTGCCAATCCGTCTCGAAGCTGCGCACCATGTATAGGCCCTTGTCCGTGAAGAGCATGCCTTCAATCCAGTCCAGCCAGGTGGGTACCTCCTCATGATAGATGGCTTTCTTGCTGCCGTCGGCCGGATTCACGGCATACAGGTCCAGCGTATTCTGGATGCGGGGCTCCCGGCTCACGAAAAAGCGCCGGCTGTCGGCCCCCCAGAAGGGTGTACCGAAGTACTGATCCTGGGTTTCGTCAAAATCGGCCCATACGATATCGCCGCCTTGGGCCGATACAAAGCCGATTCTTACCTCGGGATTGCGTTCCCCGGCCTTGGGATAGTGCGTGCGGCGGAGCGTTCCGTCCTGTCCGAAGGGGGAGTAGATGGGGAACATGGGCACCTGGGTGTCATCGAAACGGTAGAAGGCCAGGGTCTTGCTGTCCGGGCTCCACCAGAAGGAGCGGTAGCGGGACGGACGGCCGAAGATTTCCTCGTAATACACCCAGCTGGCATAGCCGTTCATGACGGTTTCGGTGCCGTCGGTGGTGAGGCGGGTCTCTTTTCCGCTTTCGATGTCCACCACCCAGAGGTCGCCCTCCCGCGTGAAAGCCAGCATCGTGGAATCCGGACTGAAGGTCAGATTCACGGCTCCTTCCGGCTTCACGGGGAAATCGGCATACTTTTCCGGTGCCTGGAAACCTTCGGTGCGCACGGCCTTGTTTCCCTTCAGGCTCAGCTTGAAGCCCTCCTTGTCCGTGTAGCTTCCGTCGTAGGTAAAAGCTACCTCCTTGTTGTTGAGCCATTTATAGTCTAATGGAATGGGTTGCAGCCGTTTTTGGGCCACGCAGAGCGCCTGGGCTGTTACCAGCAGCCCCAGCGTGAGGAAAAGATGCTTTGCTTTCATGCCTATAAAGGTACGAAAAAACTTTCTTTAAATACCCCCATCTCTTTCCCAAAACCGCTCTTTTTCGTATATTTGCCACGTAATGACAACCCAATTGGTGATGACAGAATATCAGAAAATCAACCTGGATGATTACATCCAGAGCGGAGAGGGCGCCCAGGCCCTCACCTATACCCGGAAGGATGGCAGCGCCTTGGCCAAAATGTTCCTTTACGGCCTGGGGGCGGAGACGGTCGAACGCGAGTTTCGGATTTCCAAGGCCGTGTACGAGGCCGGGATTCCCTGCCCAAAACCCATCCGCCTGGTGACGGACGGAGAGCGCTTCGGGGCAGAATACGAAGTGATAGCTGGCAAACGTTCTTTCGCCCGTGTCATTTCCCAGGAGCCGGAGCGGCTGGAACCCCTGACCCTCAAATTTGCCCGGCTGGGCAAGCAGTTGCATGCAACGCCTGCCAATACGGCGGTTTTCCCCGACATGAAGGACGTCATCCGTCCCTGGATAGAGAAATCGACCTGCATCTCCGATACGCTTCGCAAACGGCTTCTGGAGGCCCTGGACAGCATTCCTTCGCAAAAGACCTGCCTGCATGGAGACTTCCATATCGGCAATATCATCACCAACGGGGAGAAGGATTACTGGATAGACCTGGGAGACTTTTCCTATGGCGCTCCGGAATGGGACCTGTCCATGAATTATTATCTGGCCGAATATATACCGGACATGTACATGGACCAGTTGTTCCATCTTGACAATGCCACATTCCGGAAACACTGGAACCTTTTGGTAAAGACGTATTACGGCTTTCAGACTCCGGAGGAGCAACGCGACTATGAGAAGCACCTGCTTAAGTTCGTCGCAATCAAATATGCCTTTGGTGTCTGCAAACGCCACAATGGACAAGGGGAACCCAACCCCAGGACAGAAGGCTTGGTCCAGGCTTTCCTGGACGGGAAGGCGCCCGGAAATTTCGAATAAACACCATACCGGCATGAAGAAAACAAAACAGCTTTGGCTCATTGCACTTGTGTGGGGACTGTTTTCCGCTTGCGGCGAGATTTCCCCGACGGAGGTGTACACGGGCGTGCCGCTGGTGATCCTGGACACGGACCTTGGCTCTTCCACCGACGACCTCTTTGCCCTTGAGATGCTGCACCGCTACCAGCAGGAAGGCCGATGCCGCCTGCTCGGGGTGGTGGTGGACCGCATGGGCGAGCCCAACGCAGCGGTTGCCGACGTGATGAACACCTGGTTCGGATATCCGGACACGCCCATCGGCCTGGTGAGAAAGGGCATCCCTGCGCCGCGGGTGTGGATAGATTACGGGGCGATGCCCGGCTATACCGATGCCGATGGCAAGCCGATGTTCCGCCGCAGCGTGAGCGACTACGCTTCGCTGCCTGACGGCTACCTGCTTTACCGCCGGCTGCTCTCCGCTGCGCCCGACCACTCGGTGAGCATCTGCTCCATCGGCTTTGTGACGGCACTGGCCGCCCTGCTGCAGTCTGAGGGGGACGAATACTCTCCGCTCAGCGGCGTGGAACTGGTCCGCCAGAAAGTGAAGTGCATCTACGTGATGGGAGGTGTCTTCGGCAAGTCCGTGGAGCCCGACTTCAATTTCTCGCAGGGCATCAGTTTTGCTTCGGACTTTTTCCGTCTCTGGCCCAAGGAGGTGGATATGGTGTTCTCGCCGATGGAAGTGGGGGAGGGCATCGAATACACGCCCGAGCAGGTTGTCAGTGACATCTCATGGACCGACGTGCACCCCATCAAGCAAGTCTATCTGAAGTGCAACTGCGACACCGGCCAGAGGATGTGGGACCCGATGGCCGTGATTCAGGCCGTGGAGGGCGACGGGCTCTTCACGCTTTCCGGGCGCGGCACTGTAAGCCTGACTCCTAAGGCCGAGACCATTTTCATGCCATCGGCCACCGGCAACTGCCGCTACCAATTGTCCGGTTCGGCCGACTGGAACGCAGCGATGCTGGAGAAAATCAGACGATTCACCATTGCAGTTGAGCCGGAAAAACGCTAAATTTGGCGTTGAAATGGTTTCAAGTGAGTATATCTGGGATCCGCTGCGGCGCAAAAGCGTACGCAACACCCCCGAGGAGGCCGTCCGGCAGTGGTTCATCTCCGTCCTGCACGAAGGGATGAAGGTGCCGGAGCACATGATGGGCTCCGAGGTGGCCCTGAAGGTGGGCCAGAAGGACTACAGGGCCGATATTGTTGTGTACGACCGCCAGGCGCATCCCGTGATGGTGGTGGAGTGCAAGCGGCCGGAGGTGACGCTGGACCAGGATGTGGTGGACCAGGCGCTGCGCTACAACCAGCAGCTGGACGTGAAGTATATCGCCATTACCAACGGCCCCAAGACCTTTATCTTCCAAAGGCAGGCCGATGGCTGGCAGTTCATGGAAAAGGCCCCTTTGTGGGAAGAGATGATATGACGAAAGTAGAAGAGTATTTGGACCATCCGGTCTTCAGACTGGTGGGTGAGACGGCCGGGGAACTGGGCGTCAGGGCCTTTGTGATAGGCGGATATGTGCGGGACTGCTTCCTGGGAGTCCCCAACAAGGATATTGACATTGTGGTGGAGAGCAAGCCCGGGACGGAGCACGCCGGCATTGCGTTGGCAGAGGCCGTGGCGGCCAAATGCCATGCCCGGGTGAGCGTGTTCAAGAACTTTGGCACCGCCATGCTCAAGTATCACGGGATTGAGGTGGAGTTCGTGGGCGCCCGCAAGGAGTCTTACCACCGGGATTCCCGTAAGCCCATCGTGGAGGACGGGACACTGGAGGAAGACCAGCTCCGCCGGGATTTCACCATCAACGCCATGGCTTTCAGCCTTCAGAAAGAAGACTACGGTGCCCTGGTAGACCCCTTCGGGGGTATCAGGGACCTGGCGGCCGGGATTATCCGCACGCCGCTGGAACCCCGGCAGACCTACAGCGATGACCCGCTGCGCATGCTCCGGGCCATCCGTTTCGCCGCCCGGCTTAGCACGCCGGAACATCCCTTCACCATCGTTCCCGAAAGCCTGGAAGCCATGAAGGAAATGGCCGGCCGTATGCAGATACTCTCCAAGGAGCGCATTGTGGAGGAACTGAACAAGATGCTCATGACCCGGACCCCCGCCATGGCCTTCGAAATCATGGAGGATACGGGCCTGCTGAAGGAATTCCTGCCGGAGCTCAGCCGCCTGAAGGGTGTGGAGACGGTGGACGGAAAAGGCCACAAGGAGAATTTCTCCCATACGCTCCAGGTGCTCCAGAACGTGCTTCTTTTTGAGGCCGAGGAGGGGAGGGAACCCAACCTGTGGCTGCACTGGGCCGCCCTGCTGCACGATATTGGCAAACCCATCAGCAAACGCTATGTTCCCGGGCAGGGCTGGACCTTCCACGGGCACGAGGTTACCGGAGCCCGCATGGTTCCCAAGATCTTCGAGAAGCTCAAGATGCCTCTCAACGAGAAGATGAAATATGTCCAGAAGCTGGTGAGCCTGCATCTGCGGCCCATCGCCCTGGTGGACGACGAGGTGACGGACAGCGCCGTGCGGCGCCTCCTTTTCGACGCCGGGGAGGACATAGACGACCTCATGCTCCTGTGCAACGCGGACATCACCTCCAAGAACCCCGCCAAGGTGGCCCGCCTCCGCCGGAACTTCGAGGCGGTGAAGGAGAAGATGGCCCAGGTGGAGGCCAAGGACGAAATCCGCAATTGGAAGAACCCCATCACCGGAGACTATGTGATGGAACTCTTCGGCCTGAAGCCGTGCAATACCATCGGCCAGTTGAAGGAGATGGTGAAAAACGCCGTCCTGGACGGGGAGATTCCCTATACTTTCGAGGCGGCCGATGCCTACATGCGCGCCAAGGCCAAGGAGGTCTTCGGACTGGAAGCGAAAAAATGATAGCGAGGTACATCGCATATCTGCAGGATGTCCGGAGGTACTCGCCCCGGACGGTGACGCTCTACCGCCAGGCCCTGGAAGACTTCCAGGCCTGGGGGGGAGACCTTATCCCATCCCGGATCCGGGAGTACGAGGCCCATCTGATGGAACGGGGGCTCAAGCCGCGTACCGTGCATCTGCACATGAGTGCCCTCAGCGGGTACTGCAACTTCCTGATGAAGGAGGGCGTGCTCTCTTCCAATCCGGCCCGCGGAGTCAAGCGGCCCAAGATGGAAAAGCGCCTGCCGGAGTATTATACGGAAAAGTCCATGGCGGAGTACCTGGAGGCATCGGCCCATAGTGCCGGGAAGGAGGAGCTGGAAGTGCTCCAAAGCCTGAAACCCGGGGAAAAGCTGGCCGATGAACTCTACAACCGGCGGCTGCGGCGGCTCATCATCAGCCTCCTGTATGCCACGGGAATCCGGCGGGCGGAACTGATTGGCCTGCAGAT
This sequence comes from Bacteroidales bacterium, assembly GCA_017480345.1. Classification (GTDB taxonomy): domain Bacteria; phylum Bacteroidota; class Bacteroidia; order Bacteroidales; family UBA932; genus Cryptobacteroides. The sequence goes on along the minus strand of JAFVAU010000021.1, from coordinate 119,103 downwards.
GAGAAGCGTGGACAGCGCCCGGCAAACCCTCCGGGTGAGGGGAAAGGGAGATAAAATGAGAGAAATTCCGCTCATTCCTTCCGTACTTGAAGAAATTTCACTATATTTACAAGCAGCTAAGTCGATGGAACTGGACTGCGCACCGGAAAGTCCGCTCCTGAAGACGGAGAAAGGGAAGCCCCTTTACCCTGCCTTCGTGGACCGGGCGGTGAAAACGGAACTGGACGGCTACGGCATTACCGGGAGGAAATCCCCCCATGTACTCAGGCACTCGCTGGCTACGGCCCTTCTGGATGAAGGAGCAGACCTGAACGCCATCAAAGAAATGCTGGGCCACTCCTCTCTCGCGGCCACGGAGGTGTACACCCACAATTCCATCGAAAGGCTCAAGGCACAATACATGAACGCCCATCCCAGGGCAAAAAACTCTGGCAAACATGATTAACGTTAAGTCCCTCAAGTTCAATGCAGACGAGAAGCTGCTGGACTTCATTGACAAGAAAGTTGGAAAAGTAGAGAAGTTCTTCGACAACATGGGAGACATCGATGTCACCCTTTCCCTTCTCCCGGACGCGGAAAACAAGAGTGTCAAACTGCAGACCCACATCCCCGGTGAGGAACTGGTGATCGAGCGCCAGGCCCGCACCTTCGAGGAAGCCGTTACGGATGCCGCAGACGCCCTCAAGGAGAAGATCGTGCGTGCCAAGGAAAAGAAATTTGCCAAGTAAGTGGCTGCACAGAAGGCTTATATCGAGCTTGACCGTCAGGTTAAAAGCATTCTTGAAGATGTCCGTAGTGGCATCTTCAAGTCTGTTTATCTGCTCATGGGCGAGGAACCCTATTACCCGGACCTGGTGTGCGACGCCATCCTGGACAATTGCCTTCAGGAGTGGGAGAAAGACTTCAATGAGACCGTCTGCTACGGGGCCGATGTCACGGCCGATACGGTAATTACCGCCGCCCGCCGCTTCCCCATGATGGCGGACCGCCAGCTGGTGGTGGTGAAGGAAGCCCAGCAGATGAAATCCCTGGAGGAGCTGTCCATCTACTGCCAGCAGCCCCTGGAGAGCACCGTGCTGGTGATTCTGATGCATGGCGCATCGGCCGACAAACGCCGCGCCCTTTACAAGAGCGTGCTCAAGACGGGGGTGATTGTGGAATCCAGCGCCCTGCGGGACTATGAGGTGCCGCAGTGGATCCTCTCCTATTACGAGAGCCGGGGCCTGCGCATCCATCCGGAGGCCGCCCAACTGCTGGCGGAGAGCGCCGGCACGGAGCTGGGAAAGATAGTGGTGGAGACGGACAAACTTCTGAAGAACCTCCCCGAAGGCGTGAAGGAGGTGAGTGTGGCCGATATCGAGAAGAACGTGGGGGTGAGCCGCCAGTTCAGCGTGTTCGAGCTCACCAAGTGCCTGAGTTTCCGTCAGTCGGCCCAGGCCCTGAAGATTGCCGCCCACATGGGAGAGGCGCCGCGTTTTGCCCTTCCCATGGTGGTGGCGCCGCTCTTTACGCATTTCAGCCGCATCCTCAAGTACCACGCCCTGCTGCCCACGCGTCCTTCGCAGGGGGATGTGGCCCGGGTCCTGGGGGTGAATCCGTACTTTATCAAGGAGTATGACACGGCCGTCCGCAATTACTCCCTGCCGCAGTGCATGCGGGTCATTTCCCTCCTCACGGATTACGACTATAAAGGCAAGGGAGGAGACGCCGGCGAGGCCACCCCTTCGGACCTCTTTACGGAACTGGTTGTAAAAATATTGAATATATAGTAAAAATTATTGTAATTCAATAAGTAATTATTATATTTGCCTCAAAACAAAAGTATATGGCAATAGTAGAAGTTAAGAACGTACGAAAGACCTTCGGCCCCAAGGTGGCACTGGACAATGTGTCGCTGGACATTCCCGAGGGCAAGATTTTCGGCCTGCTGGGGCCCAACGGAGCGGGCAAGAGCACGCTCATCCGCATCATCAACCGGATCACCATCGCATCGGCCGGCCAGATCCTCTTCCAGGGACATCCCATTACGGAGGAGGACGTCTCCCATATCGGCTACCTGCCGGAGGAGCGCGGCCTGTACCGCAAGATGAAGGTGGGGGACCAGGCCATGTACCTGGCCCAGCTCAAGGGAATGAGCGCCCATGACGCCGCCGTGGAGCTGAAAAAATGGTTCGTCCGCTTCGACATTGCCGACTGGTGGGGAAAGAAGGTGGAGGAACTCTCCAAGGGTATGGCCCAGAAGGTCCAGTTCATCACCACGGTGGTGCATCGGCCTTCCCTGATGATCCTGGACGAGCCCTTCTCCGGCTTCGACCCGGTGAACGTGGACCTCATCCGCAAGGAAATCCTGCGGCTCAAGGACGAGGGCGCCACTATCATCCTGTCCACGCACAACATGGAATCCGTGGAGGAACTCTGCGAGAACATCGCCCTCATCAACAAGGGCAAGCTGGTGGTCACCGGCGAAACCAATGAGATCCGCCGCCGCTACGGCCAGGACAACGTGGAACTGGAATACACGGACGACACCCTGGACCGCAAGAGCCTGGTGGTGGCCCGTGAGCAGGTGAACGCCCAGCTGCGGGAACTCATGGACAAGGGCTTCACCATCAACTCCTTCAAGGAGCTGATTCCCCGCATGAATGACATTTTCATCAAACTGGTAACGGAGGAGGAATAGCGTATGAACTTCAAGAAATTAGGCATCATCATCCAGCGCGAGTATCTTAACAAGGTTAAGAAAAAGAGCTTTCTTCTCATCACTTTCCTGGCTCCGGTGCTGTTTGCCGGCATCGCCATCCTTCCGTCCCTCATCATGTTGGGTGCCAAGGAAGAGGCCAAGCAGGTGGGCGTCATAGACCGTTCCGGCATTGTGATGCCCTTCCTGACGGACAACGAGGTCACGCATTTCCAGGATTTGGGCCCGGACGCATCGCCCGAAGCCATCAAGTCCGATTTGTCCGCCTCCGGCGTGGATATCCTCCTCACCATCTCCGAGCTGGACACGGAGGCTCGCACCGTATCGGCCGACTGCTACTCCGAAAAGCCCCTGGGCATGGATACCGGGGAGATGATCGAGAGCCGTATCAACGATGCCGTGGAGGCCTATCGCATTGATTCCTATGGCATCGAGAACCTGGAAGAGATTATGGCGGGCGTCAAGTCCAACGTGAAGCTCCGCAGCTACACCATTGACGAATCCGGCAAGGAGAGCATCTCCGAAAGCGGTATCTACATGGCCCTGTCCATGATTCTGGGCATGGCACTGTACATGTTCATCGCGCTGTTCTCCGGCATGGTGATGAGCTCCGTCATCGAGGAGAAGAGCTCCCGCGTGGTGGAAGTGCTCATGTCTTCCGTGAAGGCCACGGAACTCATGTTCGGAAAGATTATCGGCGTGGCCCTGGTGGCCCTCACGCAGTTCCTGCTGTGGATACTCCTGACGCTGATGCTCATCGGTGTGGCCGGGGGCATCCTAGGCAAGGACAAGCTCATGGGCATGCTTCAGGACGATCCCACCACGGAGATGGTGAGCCAGATGAACGACAACGTGAACCTTCCCGACGGCATGGATGTGGTGATGAGCACCCTGGGCAACATCAACCTGGGTCAGATTCTCTTCGCCTTCCTCTTCTTCTTCATCTTTGGCTATCTGCTGTATGCCTCGCTGTTCGCGGCCATCGGATCGGCCGTGGAGAACGAGGGAGACAGCTCCCAGCTGCAGATCCCGGTCACCATTCCGCTGCTGCTGGCCTTCTTCATCGCCATTTACGCCTTCAAGGCTCCGGACAGCTCGCTGGTGTTCTGGGGCTCCATAATTCCCTTCACTTCGCCCATCGTGATGCTGGCCCGCATTCCCTTCGGCGTGGCCACCTGGGAACTGGTGCTTTCCATGGTGCTGCTGGTGGTCACCTTCGTGGTGTGCGCCTGGGCATCGGCCAAGATTTACAAGGTGGGCATCCTGATGTATGGCAAGAAGAGTACGTTTAAAGACCTCTGGAAATGGCTCAAGCAAAAGTAAATAATAACAAAAACCTTTGGTACCTTGCCTGGGCTTTGATTCTGGTGGGAGCCATCTTCGCCGGAGCGCAGGCCATGCAGGACAAGGGCCCGGTGATTCGCTGGAAGCGGGTGGCCATGGACGGCCATCGGACGGGCGCCAAGCCGGTGACGGCGGAGAATCTCTCAGAATCCCTGGGCAGCTTTGATGACGAGGGGTATGTAACACCCTCCGGCGTGCGCTATGAAGAGACTTCCTCCGTGGCGCAGGTTGCGCAGGAACTGATGGAGGTGCAGCCGCAGCTGATCCACCTCAAGCAGGTGATCGGCCATTCGGCGGGCATGTACATGAACCTCCGTACCCAGCCGGACCTGCCGCTGGGCAATCTGGTGGCCGATGCCATTCGGGAGTACGGAAGCCGGTATTTCCGCGTGCCCATGGACTTTGCCCTCACCAATTATGGCGGCATCCGGACCCCCATGCCGGAAGGCCCCGTCACCCTGGATGACATCTCTTCCATGTTCCCCTTCAAGAACTACCTCTGCCATGTGCAGATGAAAGGGGCTTCCCTTCAGAAGCTGCTGGAGCAGCTCTCCGGCACCAAGGCCTTCCAGGCCGTGTCCGGTTGTGAGGTGAAGGTGAAGGGCGGCAAACTGGAGAGTGCCTTGGTGGGTGGCAAGCCCATCGACCCGGAGCGCATCTACAACGTCACCTCCATCGATTTCCTCTTGGACGGGGGAGACAAGATCAACCTGGGTTCCCTTGCGGAGAACGTGACGCTTTCTCACGTCCTTGTCCGGGAGGCCATCCTGGATTATGTAAAACGGACGGAGGCCGAGGGCAAACTGATTGAGGCCAAGGCCGACGGCCGCGTAATCATGGAGGAGTAGGCTATGGAAAAGATTTACAAGTATATTCTGATAGCGGCCGGCGTGCTCACCCTGGGCTTTTGCATCTATGTGGGCTACAAACAGGGCTCCCGTGAGGTGCACAGGCTCACCATCCTGCACGTGAACGATACGCACAGCCACATGGAGCCCGTTCGCAGCGGAGATTATGCCGGCATGGGCGGCGCCCTGGAGCGGGCTGCCTATATTGATTCCGTCCGCATGGCCGACGGCCCCGGAAACGTGCTCCTCCTGCATGCCGGAGACTTTTGCCAGGGAACGTCCTATTTCTCCGAACTGGGCGGCAAGGTGGAAACCCGCATCCTGAATGCCATCGGCTATGATGTCATTACGCTGGGAAACCACGAATTCGACAACGGCATCGAGGGACTGGGACAGGTGCTTTCCAGTGTGAACATGCCGGTGGTGTGCTGCAATTACGATTTCTCGCCCTTTGAGGCGGGGAAGTACATCAAGCCTTATGTGATTGTTCAGAAGGCCGGGCTCAAGATAGGTGTGATTGGCGTGCTGTGCGGCCTCAAGGACATGGTGGCCGGCGACATCGCCAACCGCATCCCCGCCTTTGACACCGTTCCCACCGTGCAGAAGTATGCCGATGAGCTCCGCTCCCAGTGCGACCTGGTGATAGCTCTCACGCATATCGGCTATGTGGAGCACAGTCCCGGAGACCTCCTGGACAAAGACCTGGCCGCCGCCACACGGAACATTGACATCATTGTGGGCGGTCATTCCCATACCTTCCTGGAAGAGGCCGTGAAGGTGAAGAACCTGGACGGCAAGGAGGTTCCCATCGTGCAGGTGGGCTGGATGGGCACTTACATGGGCGAATTCAAGGTGACACTGTAACCAGGTCCCGGATTCCGTCCAGTTTTTCCTGATCGAAGCGGTATATTTCCAGTAGTTGGTCTACGGAAGTATACCCTTTGATTTTTTCCCGGTATCGCACAATCTTCCCGGCAAAATAAGGGCCGATTCCCGGCAGGGCCAGCAGCTGGGCGCTGTCGGCCCGGTTGAGGTCTATGAGCGGGATGTCTATGTAGGGCTCCAGGCGGGCGTAGACGGAATCGGCCACAACAAAACTCTTGGCGAAGTCTTTCTTACGGGGGAAGCGCCCGCCCTTGAGGCGGTAGTTCTCGATGACCTGTGCCTGTTTGCGGGAGAAGCCCAGCCGCTGGAGGTCTTCCACGCTCACGGTATTGGGGTTGAAGCGGAAGCTTTCCACTTTCCGCGGCGCCGCCTTCTCCCTCACTTCCACCACGGCCTCCTCCCGCGGCGCCTCCTTCCGGATGGCGGTCCGTTCTTCCTTTCCTCTTGTCCTGAGTCTTTCTTCTGTTGTTCTGAGCGAATGCGAAGAATCCCTTCCCGGCTCAGCAGGCACCATCACATACACTGTGTCCGGCCGGTCGCGGTTGGCGGCCAGATGCAAAACAGCCGCCCTGTGCATAAACAGGGCCGCTTCATAACCGATAATCAGGAATAGCAGGGCGATGGCGCCGGCAACGAAGCTGCTAGTGGGTTGTTGTTTCTTCTTCCCCTCCATTGAAACGCCTCTTTTTAGCGGGTTTCGCCGGATGGGCCCCGGCTACGACTAATACGATTTCTCCTTTGGGTTCGTGTTCCCGGAACCAGGCGGCCACTTCCTCCAGCGTGCCGCGGCGGTGCTCTTCGTGTACCTTGGAGATTTCCCGGGCCACGGAGCAGGGACGGTCCCCTCCGAAGGCATCGGCCATTTGTTCCAGCGTCTTCACCAGGCGGTAGGGGGATTCGTAGAAGACCATGGTGCGGGTTTCTTCGCTGAGGGCTTTCAGGAGCGTCTGACGCCCTTTTTTCTGCGGCAGGAAGCCTTCGAAGGCAAATTTGTCGCAGGGGAGGCCGCTGGAAACCAGGGCCGGGATGCAGGCGGTGGCGCCGGGGAGGGTCTGCACTTCGATGCCCTCCTGGGCGCAGGTGCGGGCCAGCAGGAAGCCCGGGTCTGAAATGCCGGGGGTGCCGGCGTCCGAGACAAGCGCCACGTTGAGGCCGGCGAGGATGCGCTCCTTCACCAGCTGAACCGTCTGGTGCTCATTGAATTTGTGATGGCTCTGAAGGGGCCGATGGATGTCGTAGTGCTTCAGGAGCACGGAACTGGTGCGGGTGTCTTCCGCCAGGATGAGGTCTGCCTCCCGGAGCACCTCGACGGCCCGGAAGGTCATGTCTGACAGATTGCCCACGGGGGTGGGGACGATATAAAGGATGCCTGCCACTAACCCAGTTTCTTGCGGATGCTCATCATGAAGTGGTACACCACGTCGCTCTTGAGGTTCCAGAAGGGGAAGTTCTCCCGGATGTAACGTACGGCCTCGTCCAAAGAGGACATGCCGTTGAGGTCTGCGATGGTTTTGTCATACAGGACGAAGTCCTCCTTGAAGAGGGTGCCGATGAACAGGGCCCGGTCCAGCAGGCTGATGCCGCTGCGGATGTTCTTCACCTGCAGCCCCGGCTTGTCCTTTCTCCAAGGCAGGCCGATGGTGTCGTCCGGAACGGGCTCCGGCTCAGCCACCGGCTCCGGCTGAACCTCATGACTGGCCTGATCGGCCATCTCTACGGGTTCCGGTTCCACGTCATGGCCGACTTGATCGGCCATCTCCGGCTCATCCAGGCCGATGGCAATGTCCGTGAAATCCACCTCCGCCTCTTCCTCTGCCGGAAGGGCCTCCAGGGCGGAAATCTTTTCTTCCAGGGCGCCGATGCGCTCCTTGAGGGCGGCTACTTCTTCCCGGAATTCTTGCAGCAATTCTGTTTGACTTTTCTCCATAAATGACTAAATTTGTAGTCAACAACAACAAAGATACGGAAATGTTTTTGGAAAATTCAAAAAAATCGGGCTGCATTGAAGTAATTTGCGGTTCCATGTTCTCGGGAAAGACGGAAGAACTCATCAGAAGGCTCAAGAGGGCCCAGTTCGCCAAGCAGAAGATTGCCACTTTCAAACCCACGGTGGACAAGCGTTATTCAGACCTGGACGTCGTTTCCCACGATTCCCACAGCATTTCCTGTACGCCCATCAAGTCGCCCTCCCGCATGCTCCAGATAGAGCCCGACGTGCAGGTAGTGGGCATTGACGAGGCCCAGTTCTTCGACGAAAGCATTGTGGAAGTGTGCCAGGAACTGGCGGGTCGGGGCATCCGCGTCATCATCGCCGGTCTGGACACGGACTACCTGGGCAAGCCCTTCGGCCCCATGCCCGGTCTCATGGCCATTGCGGAGGACGTGCAGAAGGTCCATGCCATCTGCGTGAACTGCGGCGCCCTGGCCAATCACTCCCACCGTCTGTCTGCCTCCAAGAAACTGGTGGTGCTGGGAGAGAAGGACACCTACGAGCCCCTGTGCCGGGAGTGTTACCAAAAAGCGCTGTCCGAAGACAACGCTTAAGCTTAAAGTATTTCCCTGACTTTTAGTCCTGGACGCTGGAGAGGGCCTCGCGGATCTTGGTCTCAATCTCCTGCGCCAGTTCTTCGTTGTCCTGAAGGAGTTTCTTGACGGCCTCGCGTCCCTGGGCCAGTTTGGTCTCGTTGTAGCTGAACCAGGAACCGGACTTCTGGATGATGTTCATCTCCACACCCAGGTCCACGATTTCACCGCTGCGGGAAATGCCTTCTCCGAAGACGATGTCAAACTCGGCCTTCTTGAAAGGCGGGGCCATCTTGTTTTTGACCACCTTCACCTTCACGTGGTTGCCCAGGGCTTCCTCCCCGTCTTTGATCTGGGTGGTGCGGCGGATATCCAGGCGCACGGAGGCGTAGAACTTGAGAGCGTTGCCGCCGGTGGTGGTTTCCGGGTTGCCGAACATGATTCCAATCTTCTCTCTCAGCTGGTTGATGAAGATGCAGCAGGTGTTTGTCTTGGAAATGTTGGCCGTGAGTTTGCGGAGGGCCTGGGACATCAGGCGGGCCTGCAGGCCCACTTTGTTGTCTCCCATTTCTCCCTCAATCTCTGCTCGGGGGGTGAGGGCGGCTACGGAGTCGATGACCACGATGTCCACGGCGCCGCTGCGAATGAGGTTGTCTGCAATCTCGAGGGCCTGCTCTCCGTTGTCCGGCTGGGAGATCAGGAGGGTGTCCAAATCTACTCCCAGGGCCTTGGCATAGGTGCGGTCGAAGGCATGCTCCGCGTCTATGATGGCGGCGATGCCTCCGGCTTTCTGGGCCTGCGCGATGGCGTGGATGGCCAGGGTGGTTTTACCGGAGCTCTCCGGTCCGTAGATTTCTATGATTCTGCCTTTGGGGTATCCGCCGATGCCCAGGGCGTGGTCCAGGGAGATGGAACCGCTGGGGATAACCTGGGCGGAATCCCATTCCGGCTGGTCTCCCAGTTTCATGATGGTACCCTTGCCGTAGTCTTTCTCAATCTTGTCAATGGTGGCCTGGAGTGCCTTGAGTTTGGCGGCATTGATTCCAGTTCCTTCTGCTTGATTTGCCATACAAATAATAAATTTTAATAGTTGCGCTCATCCTGAACCGCATCTACAAAGATAACGAAAACTCCTTAAAATATTACAAGGATTTTTAGTAATTTTGCAGAAATATTCTTTAGGCTATGATTCAATCCATGACCGGCTACGGCAAGGCCGATGCCCAGCTCAAAAGCGGAAAACTCACCCTTGAAGTGCGCACGCTCAATTCCAAGAGTGCCGATATCAATATCAAAAGCAGCCTCCTTCCCAAAGAGAAGGAGCTGGAGGTGAGAAAGCGCCTGGCAGACCGCCTGGTGCGGGGTACCATAGACCTGTATCTCACCTATGAGGCCGGCGCCCAGGACAGTGCCCATACCATCAATGCGGAAGTCTTCCACTCCTATTGGAAGAGCGCCGTGAAGGCTTTGGACGAGGAAACGGTCTTCACCAAGACCTTCCTCAAGGATCCGGGCGTGGGAAGCATCCTGGCCAATGCCGTGCTGCGTCTGCCGGACGTGGTGGAGGCCCGCAAGGGAGATGTGGTTACCGCGGAGGACTGGCCCGCCGTATCGGCCGCCCTGGACAGCGCCCTGGACCAGCTTTGCTCCTACCGTTCCACGGAGGGAGAAGCTCTCTATAAGGATGTTACCTCCCGTGTGGCGCTTATCGGCCGGCTGTATGACCAGGTGGAAGCCCTGGAAGGGGAGCGCATATCGGCCGTCCGGGAGAAGCTTCAGAAGGCCCTGGAGGAACTGGGCGCCAAGCCCAATCCGGAGCGCTTTGAGCAGGAGCTTATCTTCTATTTGGAGAAGTACGATATCAATGAGGAGAAGGTGCGTCTGCGCCAGCACTGCAAATACTTCATGGAGGTGATTGACTCGGAGCCGTATCCCGGGAAGAAGCTGGGCTTCATCCTGCAGGAGATGGGGCGCGAGATCAATACCACGGGCTCCAAGGCCAACCATGCCGGTATCCAGCAGCTGGTGGTGCGCATGAAGGACGAGCTGGAGAAGATCCGGGAACAGAGCATGAATATCCTGTAGCCTATGAAAGAGCGTCTACTGGGAAAAACGCCCTCGGAACTGTCCGAGATAGCAGTAGCCTGCGGCCTCCCAGCCTTTGCGGGGAAGCAGATGGCCCAGTGGCTGTATCAGAAGCGGGTGGGGGAGATTGGGCAGATGACCAACCTCTCCAAGGCCGGCAGGGAAGCGCTCATGGAAAAATACGAGGTGGGGCTGGTGGCCCCCGTGGATGTCCAGACCTCCCGTGACGGAACCCGGAAATACCTCTTTCCTTTCGGAGAAGGCTCCGGCATTGAGGCGGTGATGATTCCTGATGAAGACCGAAGGACGCTTTGCGTCAGTTCCCAGGCGGGCTGCAAGATGAACTGCCAGTTCTGCATGACGGGGCGCCAGGGCTTCCATGGAAACCTGTCGGCGGCCGATATCCTGAACCAGTTCTTTGCTATTGAAGAGGCGGGGGAGCTCACCAATGCCGTGTTCATGGGCATGGGGGAACCGCTGGACAACTGGGAGAACGTAAAGCGGGCCATCGAGGTGCTCACGGCCCCCTGGGGCCTGGCCTGGAGTCCCAAACGCATTACCCTGAGCACCATAGGCGTCCTACCCAAACTCAAGCAGTTCCTGGAGGAGAGCCGCTGCCACCTGGCCGTGAGCCTGCACAATCCCTTCCCCGAGGAGCGGGCGCAGATGATGCCTGCCCAGAAGGCCTGGTCCATCACGGAGGTGGTGCGCCTTATCAAGCAATACGACTTCACCGGCCAGCGCCGCGTGAGTTTCGAATACACGGTTTTTGAGGGATGGAACAACAGCCCGCGCCATGCCGAAGAGCTTTTGAGGCTTCTGAGGGGCCTGGAGTGCCGGGTGAACCTGATCCGTTTCCACAAGATTCCGGATTTTCCTTATGGGACGGCTCCGGACAAGGTGATGGAAGCCTTCCGGGATCGCCTCAATGCTGGGGGGATTACGGCCACCATCCGTGCCTCCCGTGGAGAAGATATCTATGCGGCTTGCGGCCTTCTGGCCGGCAAGCATGCGGAAAATAAAAACATGCCATGAAAAGATTCCTGACCCTGCTGACGCTGTTGCTGTTGCCTCTTTCTTCCTTCGCCCAGGAGGACGAATACTCTTCCTTCGGCCTGGATGCGCGGGATGCCCGTGCCGTAAGGGAAATCCGCCAGCGGATGGCGCGCATCCGCAAGACGCGTCCCACCGTGGGCCTGGTGCTTTCCGGCGGCGGTGCTAAGGGAGCGGCCACCGTGGGCGTGCTCAAGTATCTGGAAGAATACGACATCCCTGTGGACCTGGTGGTGGGCACCAGTATCGGCGGCCTGCTGGGCTCCCTGTACTCTTTGGGATATGATGCCGATTATCTGGACAGCCTCATCCGGAATATCAACTGGGACATGGCCCTGAGCGACAAGCTGGACCAGAAATACATTCCCTATTCCCGCCGGCGCTACAACGAGAAATACATGCTCTCCTTCCCTTTCTATTATACGGATGAGGACTACAAGAATTTCCTGGCCGGCGATGCGCCCTTCGCCCAGGGACGCAACCGGCAGTTGGACCTGGGAGCCAAGGGCAAGAAAGACCGCCGCAGTTTCGCGGACATCGCCCGGGGCAATCTGCTGGGCAGCCTTCCCTCCGGTTTCGTCTTCGGCCAGAATGTGAACCAGATCATCACCAGCCGCACCGTAGGCTATTCGGATTCCACGGACTTCTTCAAGTTCCCCATCCCCTTTGCCTGCGTGGCTACGGATGTGGCTTCCGGCAAGGCCAAGGTCTGGAGAAACGGCTCCGTGAACCTGGCCATGCGCTCCACCATGAGCATCCCCGGCCTCTTCGCCCCCGTCCGTACGGGCGGCATGGTGCTGGTGGACGGCGGCATGCGCAACAATTTCCCGGTGAACATAGCCAAGCAGATGGGGGCCGATATCATCATCGGCGTCAACCTGGCCCAGAGCAACCTGACGGCTAGTGAAATCCAGAACCTGGCCGATGTCCTCACCTCCAGCATGGACCTCCTTTCCAACGATGTCTATGACCGGAACGTGGAGCAGGTGGACATCCACATCCATCCCGATCTGGGCAGCTACAACATGCTCAGCTTCACCTCCGAGGCGGTGGACACCATGCTGGTGATGGGATACAATGCCGCCGTGGAGAAAGCCCCGCAGCTGCAGGCCCTCCGTAAGCGCCTGGGCTCTTCCCACTTCCGCCTTAACGGAAAAAAGGCCGTGGATATCGGCCGGCAGGATGTGCTTATCCGTGACATCGTGGTGGACGGCGTCTCTTCCGAAGAGGCCGAATATGTCCGGGAACGCATGAAATGCAAGGGAGGCATGAAGGTGAGCAAGGAGATGATAGAGAGCGACGTGGCCACCATCTTCGGAAAGGGCTCTTACGACTATGTGAATTATGAGCTTCGCGGAAAGGAGGAGCCTTACACCCTCCGTATCTACTGCAAGCGCGGCCCCATGCACCAGATTGGATTCAGCGCCCGCATGGACACGGAAGACATTGTGTCGCTGCTGGTGAATGTGGGACTGAATACGCGCTCCATGAGCGGCCATTCCCTGGACCTGACGGCCCGCATCAGCGCCAATCCCTACATAGATGCGGTCTACTCCTATTCCGCACCCCGTTTCGGGACGGTGAATGTACGCTCCATGTTCCGCTATACAGACCGCATGAATATGTATTACAGCACCAATCGCTTCAATACGTCCTTCATGCTGGCCACCCAGGAGGTATACCTGTCCAACATCCACTGGTCTACGCTGGATGTGAATGTGGGCATCCGGAACCAGTATTTCCAGCTCAGGAGCCTCTTCTCCGAGGAAGATGTCCATTATAACGTCACCCAGAAGGTGGATATCCCCAGCCTTTTCCTCACCGCCCGCCTGGAGACCTTGGACAACGGTTATTTCCCCACCAAGGGTGTGTCGGTGGGCTTCCGGGCCGACGGCATGTACCGTCTGTTCGAGAAAGACCTTCCCTCCCGCTGGATGGCTGCCGCAAGTGCGGACGGCAGATTCCCCGTGAGTTTCGGCTCCTTTACGCTCATTCCCAGCTTTGCGGCCCGCTTTGTCTTCGGCCCCCAGACGCCGCTGATGTATTCCAATATCATCGGCGGAGACATCGCAGGCAATTATATCGAGCAGCAGATTCCGTTCGTTGGCGTAACGTCTGCCGCCCTATGTCGGGACCACCTTGCCCTGGCCCGTCTGGATGCGCGTTATGAGGTGGCTTCCAATCATTTCCTTTCCCTGATGGGCAATGTGGCCTTTGATTTTGACGGTTTCAATGCCACCGCTTTCGCCGACGGCCGCTGGCTGTGGGGCTTGGGGATCGGATATGGCTACAACACCATCGTGGGACCGCTCAAGGCCCAGCTTTCCTGGTCCAATATCTCCAAGAAGGTGGGTATCTATCTGTCCTTTGGTTATTCGTTCTAATGGGGATGGAAACTGCGCGTTGCCTGAGCCGTCTGCAAAAGCTCTGCTCCAAGGCGGAGTACTGCGAGGCCGATATCTACCGCAAGGCCCTGAAAGACCTTGATGGGGATGCCGATGTCGCCCGGAAGGTGGTTGAGGCCCTTACGAAGGAAAAGTATGTGGACAATGCGCGCTATGCATCGGCCTTTGCGCGGGAGAAGGCCACCATCCAGGGATGGGGCCCTGTGAAAATCCGTTTCCAGCTCAAGGCCAAGGGCATTTCGGAGGAAGTTATCCGGGCCGCCCTGGAAGAGGTGGATGAGGAAAAACAGGCCGATAAGCTCCAGAAAGTGCTTCAGGCCAAGGCCCGCACCCTGACCGGGGACCCCCAGTTCCGCCTGAAACTGCTGCGCTTCGGCCTCACCCGCGGCTACGATTACGATGCCGTGGAGGCGGAGGTTTCCAAAATTATTGCTACCTTTGCAGCGGAAAAATAAATGGTAAGGCGATCTGTCGCGGCCCTTCGGGGCTGAGGAAAGTCCGCACAGGGAAGGGCACCCGGCTGTGGAAAGCACAGTGGGGAGTAATCTTCAAACAACGTAACAGAAAAGTACCGCCGGAGTTTTTATTTTTTTTCTCCGGTAAGGGTGAAAACGCGGGGTAAGAGCCCACGACGTTGCATGGCGACATGCCGCGGGTACGTTGTCCGGGCCTGCAAGACCAAATATACCGGCAGCCAAGGGCTGCCCGCCTGATGCCGGGGGGTAGGTTGCGAAGATAAATGACAGATTCAAAAACAGAAAGCGGCTTACGGCTTTGCCATTGAAAAAGACATCGGCCTTGTGCGGGCCGATGTCTTCATTTTTGACATGCGAGAGGCTTTACAGGCGCTCCTTGATGGCCTTGGTGGCCTCTTCGTAACCGGGCTTCTCCAGCAGGGCGAACATGTTCTTCTTGTACGCCTCCACGCCGGGCTGGTTGAAGGGGTTCACGCCCAGGAGGTAGGCGCTGATGCCGCAGGCGAATTCGAAGAAGTACAGCAGGCCGCCCAGGTTGAAGGCGTCCACTTTGTCAAGTGTGACGGCCATCTGGGGCACGCCGCCGTCGATGTGGGCGATGCGGGTTCCCAGCTCGGCCATGTGGTTGCAGTGCTCCACATGCTTGCCGGCCAGGAAGTTGAGCTGGTCCAGGTTCTGGGGGTCGGACTCGATGACTACGCTCCTCTGGGCGTTCTCTACATGCAGGACGGTCTCAAACATGATGCGGGAGCCTTCCTGGATGAACTGGCCCATGGAGTGGAGGTCGGCCGTGTTGTTCACGCTGGCGGGATAGATGCCCTTTCCGTCCTTTCCTTCGGATTCTCCGTAGAGCTGTTTCCACCATTCGGCCACATAAGTGAGCTTGGGGTTGTAGTTCACCAGGATTTCCGTGCTCTTGCCAAGTTCCGAGTGAAGGCAGTTGCGCATGGCGGCATACTGGATGGCAGGGTTCTTCTCACTCTTGATTTCCAGACCCTTGAGGGCGTCTACGGCGCCAGCCACCAGGGCGCGGATATCGAAGCCGGCCACGCAGATGGGAAGAAGGCCTACGGGTGTGAGGACACTGAAGCGGCCTCCCACGTTGTCCGGAACCACGAAGGAGGCGTAGTTCTCCTGGGTGGCAAGGGTTTTGAGGGCACCCTTCTTGGCATCCGTGATGGCTACGATGCGGTCTGCGGCTTCCTCTTTCCCGTAATGGCTATCCAGATACTGCTTCACAATGCGGAAAGCCACGGCGGGCTCGGTGGTGGTGCCGCTCTTGGAGATGACGATGCAAGCTACATTGCGCTCTGCGGCCAGGTCCATGAGCTCTGCCAGGTATTCCTCGGAGAGGTTGTTGCCGGCGAAGACCACCTCGGCGGCGTCCTTGCGCTTGAGCTGCTTGGAAAAGTTGTGGCTGAGGGCCTCCATCACGCACTTGGCGCCCAGGTAGCTGCCGCCGATGCCGATGGCAATCACCAGGTCTACCCCTTTCTTGGCCCATTTGTCCCGGATGGCTTCATACTCGGACAGTTCGCGGTCCGTAATCTGGCGGGGCAGTTTCTTCCAGCCCAGGAAATCGTTCCCGGCGCCGGTCTCTTCTTTGAGAACATCGAAGGCATCCAGGGCCTTGGCTACATAAGCTTCATACTTGGCGGAATCTACGAAAGACTCGCAGCCTTTGGTTTCTACTCTGATCATATAGGATTCTTTGTTTTGTTTCTCAATTCACAAATGTACGCATTTTCCGCGAATATTTCTTATCTTTGTATAAATTTGCGTCCCTATGAAACGCTTTGGTGTATTTGTTATGGCCTTGATGCTGTGCGCCTGTTCCAACGCACAGGTGGCGTGCTACAAACTGAAGGTGGTGAAGGAGTATCCTCACGACATGGCCGCTTACACGCAGGGGCTCTTTTTCCATGAGGGAAAACTGTACGAGACCACGGGACAGTACGGCACCAGTTCCATCCGTACCGTGGACTTGGCAAGCGGTAAGCCCATGCAGAACAAAAAGCTGAACGCCAAGTACTTTGCGGAGGGGAGTGTGGTTCTTGGAAACACGCTCTACATCCTCACCTGGACCAACAAGGTGGCCTTTCTGTACGATGCCGCCACGCTGGAGTACCGCAAGACGGTGGGCTATCCCCGCGAGGGCTGGGGCCTCACCACGGACGGCAAGCAGCTCATCGCCAGCGACGGCAGCGCCAACCTGTACTTCATGGACAAGGACCTGAAGGTGCTGCGCAAGCAGACGGTCACGCTGAATGGCCGCCCGCTCAAGAACCTGAACGAGTTGGAGTGGATCAAGGGAAAGGTATGGGCCAACGTGTACCTCACGGACATGATTGCCATTATCGATCCCCGTTCCGGCCAGGTGGAGGGAACCATTGACTGCGCCGGCCTCCTTCCGGACGCGCTCTGGACATCGGCCACCGATGTCCTGAACGGTATAGCCGTAGACGCTGCGGGTAGGATTTACCTTACCGGCAAGAACTGGCCTAAACTCTATCAGATTGAACTTGTTAAATTGAATTGATTTTCCGGAGGGAGTATGATGTTCGAAAACCCATGGCCACCCTCGGCCTTGTAAGAGGGAGGGGCCCGTCGGCGAAGCCGATGGGAGGGGTCGCGAAGCGACGGTTTTCGAATATTATACTCCCTCCGGAGGGAAACATATTAGGGGTATCCGGAAGGTCCGGATTGAGAATATACCCTCATAACTTGATACGGTTGATACCGTCGTAAGGAAATGAAAAAAACAGTTTTGTTTTCAGCACTGATTGTGCTGTCTTTCTGCGCCGCTGCGCAGGAAAAGACCGAGCGGTTGGACTCGGTGGAAGTTTCGGCCTCCCGTGCCGGACGTAATACGCCTGTTACCTATGAGAATGTGGGAAAAGGGACCCTGGAGGCCACCAATCCCTTGAATTCCCTTCCCATGACTTTGAACCTGCTGCCTTCGGTGGTTACCTACAATGAAGGTGGCACGGGGCTGGGGGCATCGGCCATGACCATCCGCGGATCCAAAGGCTCGCAGATCAATGTGACGCTGAATGGCATCACCCTCAATGATGCGGAGTCGCAGGAGGTCTTCTGGATGAACATCCCTGCGCTGACCTCCCTCCTTTCTTCCGTTCAGGTGCAGCGGGGACTGGGAACATCGGCCTCGGGCGCGGGAGCCTTCGGCGCCAGCATCAACATGAACACGGCTTTTGTGACGCCCGACCCTTGGGCCGATGTGAGCTTCTCCGCCGGTTCCTACAACACCTTCATCACCACGGTGGCCGCCTCCACCGGGCGCACCCAAAAGGGCTTTTACGCTTCGGGCGCCTATTCCTACAATACCACCGACGGCTATATCCGCAATGCCTTGGTCCGCTCCCAAAGCGCTTTTGCTGCCTTGGGCTGGTTAGGAAGACGCAATTCCGTGCGGCTCACTTATTTGATGGGCAAGCAGCGTAGCGGCATCACCTGGGATGGCATTGACCTGGAGCAGTACGCCAAGGACCGGACCTATAATCCTGCAGGCGAGTATTACGATGAGTTTGGGAATGTGTATTATTATCCCAACCAGACGGACAACTATGCCCAGCATCACCTTCAGCTGCAATACACGCATGCCTTCAGCGACGCGCTCACCCTTTCCGCCACGGCCGATTATACCCGCGGAGACGGCTATGACGAGTATTACAAGGTGAACCGCAAGCTTAAGAATTACGGCATTGACCCGGGCCAGGCAGCCCCCCGCAGCGACATGACCTATCAGAAGAAGATGGGAAACGACCTTTGGGTGGGGCAGGCTACGCTGCGTTACAAGACCGAGCGTCTGAACATCACAGGCGGAGTGAATCTGTCCCATTATGCCGGAGGGCATTGGGGCCATGTGCTCTGGGTGAAGACGCTGGACACCTTTGCTGCGGACAACTGGTACGACAACAAGGGCCGGAAGACGGACGGGAGCGCCTTCGTGCGGGCGGAGTACTCACCGCTACCCTGGCTCACCGCCTATGCCGACCTCCAGTACCGCGGTATCCGCTATCGCCTTTTTGGGGCCGATGACGACTGGTTGGAGTACGGCGCCGCCCCTGAGGACCGTCTGGACTATACCCAGAACTGGCATTTTTTCAATCCTCGTGCGGGCCTCTCGGCCTCATTAGGGGCGCATACCCTCTATGCTTCTGCGGCTGTGGGGCACCGGGAACCGGGCCGGGGAGACATCAAGGAGAATGTGAAGGGGGAGGGGACGCCCATCCGCCCGGAGGCCATGCTGGACGTGGAACTGGGCTGGCGCTTCGAGGGGAAAACCTTGCATGCATCGGCCAATCTCTATGCTATGGAATACAAGGACATGCTGCTGGAAACGGGCCGATTGTCCTCCAGCGGTTATGCCATCAAGGAGAATGTGGACCGCTCCTGGCGCCGGGGCCTGGAGCTTTCCGCTGCCTGGATGCCCCTCCGCTGGCTCAAGGCCGACGGCAACCTCACCCTCTCCATGAACCAGATCCGGGACTATACGGCCTATGTGCCCAATGAGGAATATACCAAAACCTATCCCATCCATTATGGAAAGACCACCATGCTCATGTCGCCTTCTGTGATTGGGATGATGCGCCTGAGTTTTGTTCCCTGGCAGGATTTGACCTTCTGTGTGGACGGGAAATATGTAGGAAAGCAGTATATTGACAACTCCATGCGGGAGGAAATGGCCATTCCGGCCTATTTCGTGATGGACGCCCAACTGAGCAAGAGCTTTCCCATAGGGGGAGGGCGGCTTAGTATCGGCCTTTATGTTCATAATCTCCTGAATCACATGTATTATGCCTCCGGTTGGAGGTGGGAAAGCTATTCTGAGGTCGATGCAAACGTTTACACAGGAATTGGCGTTTATCCCCAGGCTACAAGAAATTTCTCAATAAAAGTACGATTTAGTTTTTAAAAAAATTTATTTAATAAAGAAAAGTTAAATAATTTTTGGAAAAATAAAAATAAGTCGTACCTTTGTCATGGAAAACGGGTGCAAACTCCTTTTCCAGACGTAAAACGCTTTTTCTAACCAACTTAATTAACCTTCTTCTTTAAGGTAAGAATACACTACTAACTAACCAAACAATGGCTCGCAGGGATGCGAGCCATTGTTTGTTAGAAGTAATATTTCTTCGTAAATTTGGAGAAAACTAATGCCGATATGAAACGAATCATCTCCTTTCTGCTGCCGGGTATCCTGGCCTTGGGCTGCGCTCAGCCCCAAAACAAGTATGATACGGACATCGTGGCCCATCGCGGCTACTGGGACACCAACGCCCAGAATTCCATCGCCTCGCTTGCCAAAGCCCAGGAGTTCGGCTGCTGGGGAAGCGAGTTCGACCTCCATCTGACGGCCGATGACGTGGTGGTGGTGAATCACGACCCTACCATCGGCAAGACGGATATCCAGAAGAGCCCCTTCGAGGAAGTGCGGGCGCATACCCTCAAAAACGGGGAACCCGTATCCACGCTGGCGGAATACCTGGTTCAGGGAGCCAAGAGCAACTGTGTGCTGGTGCTGGAACTCAAACCCCACTATTCGCAGGAGCGGGAAGACATCCTGGTGGAAAAATGCCTGGAGGCCCTTCAGGCGCAGGAACTCATGGACCCTTCCCGGATTGCCTTCATCTCCTTCAGTTTCTACATCTGCCGGCAGCTCTCGCAGAAATGCCCCGGCTATACCGTGCAGTACCTGGAAGGGGACAAGACCCCTACGGAGGTGTTTGAAGCCGGAATTAACGGCATAGACTACCATTTCTCCTTCTTCCAGAAACACCCCGAGTGGGTGAAGGAAGCCAAGGATCTGGGCATGAGCGTGAATGTGTGGACGGTGGACAACCGGGAAGTGATGCTGGAGATGCTGGAACTGGGTGTGGACCAGCTCACCACCAACGATCCCGCCCTGGCGCGCGAGGTTATCGAGGGAAAGGAAGAGTAACCCCTATTTTTTCAGATAATTGAGGGCCAGGCCGCCGGCCGACGTCTCTTTGTACAGCGAGGGGAGGTCTTTGCCCGTCTGTTTCATCACTTCCACCACATGGTCGAAGGAGATGCGGTGGCGTCCGTCGGAGAAGGTGGAGTAAATGTTGGAGTCCAGGGCGCGGGTGGCGGCGAAGGCGTTTCGCTCGATGCAGGGAATCTGCACCAGGCCGCAAACGGGGTCGCAGGTCATGCCCAGATGGTGCTCCAGGCCCATTTCTGCCGCGTATTCAATCTGATAGGGACTGCCGCCGAACAGCTGGCAGGCAGCGGCCGATGCCATGGCGCAGGCCACGCCCACCTCTCCCTGGCAGCCCACTTCCGCGCCGGAGATGGAGGCGTTGTGCTTCACGATATTGCCGATGAGGCCGGCCGTGGCAAGGGCATGCAGAACCTTGGTGTCCGAGAAGGCATGGCCTTTGGCCAGGTGATACAGCACACCGGGAAGCACACCGGAGGAGCCGCAGGTGGGCGCCGTGACGATGGTTCCGCCGGAGGCATTCTCTTCGCTCACGGCCAGGGCGTAGGCGAACACCAGACCGCGGGAGCGCAGGTTGGGCTGGTAGCCCAGGGCCTTCACATGGTATACGCCGGCTTTGCGGGAGAGGTTCAGGGGACCGGGCAGCCGGCCTTCCGTATTGAGCCCGCGATCGACGGCGGCCTTCATGGCGTCCCAGATGCTCTGCAGGTAATCCCAGATGGATTCGTCTTCGTACAAGGCTACGTATTCCCAGAGGCTGCGGCCGTTGGCATCGCACCAGTCAATAATCTCCGTGAGGGTCCGGAGCGGGTAGATGTCTCCGGAGAGGCTCATCTCCTTGCCTGGGCCTTCTGAGAGGGCGCCTCCGCCGATAGAGTAGGCCGTCCATTCTTCCAGGAGGGCGTCGTCGGCCCCGAAAGCCTTGAAGAGCATTCCGTTGGGATGATACTCCAGAAAATGGGAAGGTTCCCAAAGGATTTGCACCGGGCCGATGGGCTCCAGGGCGTCCAGGATGGCGATGTCTGTCATGTGCCCCTTGCCGGTGGCGGCCAGGGAGCCGTAGAGGGTGACCTCGAAACGGGCGGCGTCACGGTGGCGCTCCCCAAACAGGCGGGCGGCGTTGTTGGGGCCCATGGTATGGGAAGAGGAGGGGCCTTTCCCAATCTTGTACAGTTCGCGAAGAGAATTCATAAGAAAGCGCTTTGAGGCGCAAAGATACAGATATTTTTCGTATTTTTGCACTTCAAGCCGATATCGTATGCTAAGGATAGACATTATCAGCGTGGTCCCGGAATTGCTGGAAAGCCCTCTGGCTTTTTCCATTCCGGCCAGGGCCGTCAAGAAGGGCCTCACGGAGATTCACATTCATGATTTGAGAAAGTACGGACTGGGCAGCCGCCAGACGGTGGACGATTATTCCTACGGCGGAGACGCCGGCATGGTGATGATGGTGGAACCGGTGTTCAACTGTATAAAGGATTTGCAGGCCCAGCGCCACTATGACGAGGTCATCTACATGGCTCCGGACGGGGAAGTCCTTACCCAGGGAATTGCCAACGAGCTGTCCCTCAAGGAGAACATCATCATCCTCTGCGGCCATTACAAGGGCATTGACGAGCGCATCCGAGAGCATCTCATCACCCGGGAAATCTCCGTGGGGGACTTCGTGGTGAGCGGGGGAGAGATTCCCGCCGCCCTCCTGGCCGACAGCATCATCCGCCTGATTCCGGGCGTCCTCACCGACGAAACATCGGCCCTGAGCGATTCCTTCCAGGATGGGCTGGTGTCTCCGCCTGTCTATACGCGTCCGGCCGATTTCAACGGCTGGAAGGTGCCGGAGGTGCTTCTGAGCGGCAATCCCAAGCTCATCCAGGCCTGGCAGGACGAGCAGGCCTTGGTGCGTACGCGCGAGCGCAGGCCCGGGATGTTGGAAAAGTAAAGGATTATAACTACATTTGTAAGCTAATGTTAAACTAAATACTATGAGTGAAGAAATTAAGCCTGTGGTGAACGAAGAAACCACAGATGTAGCCAAACAGGAACAGGAAGTGGTCTCCCCCGTCCAGGAAACGGTGAAAGAAACGGTGGAGACAGTGAAAGAAACCGTGGAAGAGGTAAAGGAAGAGGTGGTGAATTTTGCAGAGAAGACCCTGGCCGAGCTGTCCGGTCTGTTCCAAAGTCTGTCTGAAAGTGAAGACCGCATGAAGCGGTCCAAGGAGGCCGAAGCCATCAAATCGGCCTTTTATAAGCGTCTTTCCAAGGAGAAGGCGGAAGCCGGGGAAGACGCCGCCGTGGATGAACCCGACGAAAATACGCCTGCCGAGGAGCAGACCGTTCCCATGCAGAGCGGCCCTGTGAGCCCGTTTGCCGCCATCGAGGCCGGTTTCAAGTCCCTGTATGTGGCCTATAAGAAGGAGCGTGCAGAGTACAACAAGGAACTGGATGCCCAGCGGGAAGAGAATCTGGGCAAAAAGCAGTCCATCATCGAGGAGCTCAAGGTCTTGGTGGAAGAGCCCGGAGACATGAAGGATGCCTTCCCCAAGTTCCGGGATATCCAGAACCGCTGGCGGGAAGTGGGTCCCGTGCCCCAGCAGAACTTCCGCGACGTCAATGACACCTATCAGTTGTATGTGACCAAGTTCTACGACCTGGTGGACATCAACCGCGAACTGAGGGACCTGGACTTCAAGAAGAACCTGGAGGCCAAGACGGCCTTCTGCGAAGCCGCCGAAGCCCTTGCCGAGGATGACAATGTGGTGGAAGCCTTCAAGGAGCTCCAGAAACTCCACGAGCAGTGGAAGGACCTGGGCCCCGTGGCCAAGGAATTCCGTGACGAGATTTGGGAGCGTTTCCGCGCCGCCACCTCCGTCATCAACAAGAAATACCAGGCCCATTTCGAGGGCCTCAAGGAGCAGCAGGCCCAGAACCTGGAAGCCAAGACGGCCCTCTGCGAAGAGGTGGAAGCCATCGCCGGGAAGGAAATCACCTCCTCCACCGAGTGGAACGCCCTCTCCAAGCAGATTGAGGAAATCCAGGCCAAGTGGCGCACCATCGGCTTTGCTACGCGCAAGGAGAACCAGAAGGTCTATGACCGTTTCCGCGCCGCCTGCGACAAGTTCTTCGAGCGCAAGCGCGCCTCCTTCACGGAGTTCAAGGACTCCATGAACGCCAACCTGGAGAAGAAGATGGCCATCATCCAGGAGGCCGAATCCCTGAAGGACAGCACGGACTGGAAGGCTACCGGAGACCGTTTCATCGAGCTGCAGAAACAGTGGAAGGAGATTGGCGCCGTGCCGCGCAAGAAGAGCGAGCAGATCTGGAAGCGTTTCCGCGCTGCCTGCGACACCTTCTTCACCGCCCGTGACAACCGTCCCGACGGCCCCGGCTCCCTGGGTGCCAACCTTACGGCCAAGAAGGCCCTCATCGAGGAAATCAAGGCCTATGTTCCGGCCGATGCCGCCACCGACGCTCAGGCCGCCAAGGACTTCGCCGCCAAGTGGAACGAGATTGGTTTCGTCCCCTTCAAGGAGAAGGACAAGATCCAGGCCCAGTACCGCGAGGCCATGCAGGAGAAGTTCCCCAGAACCTCCGGCAACGGCGGCTCCCGCGGAGGAGAGCGTCGTCCCCTGAGCGAGAAAGACAAGCTCAAGGAGCAGTTCAACGCCCTCCAGCAGGAGATTCAGACCTACGAGAACAACATCGGCTTCTTCGGCCTTTCCAAGGGCGCGGAGAAACTTAAGGCCCAGATGCAGGAGCGTATCGACGCCGCCAAGGTGAAGCTGGAAGAGCTCAAGGCCCAGATTCGCGCCAAGGAAGCCCAGGAGGGACAGGAGTAGGCTATGGACAAGAATTCAATCATCGGCTTTGTCCTGATTGCCCTCATCATGATGGGCTTCATGGGCTATCAGTCCCGTCAGCAGAGAAAGCAGCAGGAGTATCAGGCCCAGCTGGATTCCATCGCCGCCGCGGAGGCGTATGCCCAGTGGCAGCAGGACAGCATCTGGCGCGCAGAGCATCCTCAGGAGGCCGCCAAGGCCGATTCGCTTTCCCAGCAGGCCGTCGCCCCTGTGGCTCCCGTTTATTCAGACTCCCTGCTGAATCTGGCCGCCCGCGCCGAGGAAAAGCTCATCACCCTGTCCAACGAGAAGTTGGAGGTGGTGTTCACCACCCGGGGCGCCCAGCCTTATTCCGTGATGGTGAAGGATTATTTCACCTATGAGAAGGATCCGGTATACCTGCTTCAGGCCGGCAAGTCGGAACTGGGTTATGTGGTGTATGCCCCGTCGGCCATCGATACGCGCAAATTCACCTTCCAGTACATTCCGGAGGCTTCTTCGGACAGCACGGTGGTGATGCGCCTGCCCCTGCAGGAAGGCGGCTACATCGAGCAGAAATACACCCTCCTGAAGGATTCCTATTCCGTCAACGAAACGCTTACGCTGGTGAACCTTCCGTTCCAGCGCTCCTCCGGCAGCGTGGATGTCTATTTCGACGCCACCTTGCCCCGGATGGAGAAGGGCTACAAGAACGAGACGCAGTATTCCCGCCTGAACTACTATTTCCCGGACGACAACAAGCCTGCCAACATCGGCAACGGCCGGAAGGGGGAGAAGCGTTTCTCCAACAACATCGAGTGGTTCGCTTTCCAGCAGCAGTTCTTCAGCGCCATCATGCGTGCCCCGGAGAACTTCACCTTCGGAGACTTCGCCATCGACTTCGTTCCCAAGGAGGATGCCTCCCACGACCTCATGAACTGCCATGCCGCCATGCGATCGGCCGTAAATACGCCCCGCGGCGTGCAGGAGGTGTCACTGCCCTTTGAGTTTTACTTCGGCCCTAATGATTATAAGGGCCTGAAGGCGTACAACCATGCCTACGAGAAGGTGATTCCGCTGGGTGGAAAGATCATCGGCGTATTCACCAAGTACGTGATTATCCCGCTCTTTGACTGGCTGTCCAAGTTCATCTCCAGCTATGGTATCATCATCCTTCTGATGACCATTTTCATCAAGATTGTGGTGCTGCCGTTTGCGTACAAGAGCTATTCCTCCAGTGCCAAGATGCAGGCGCTCAAGCCCTATATGGACAAGATTAACGCCAAGTATCCCAAGCAGGAGGATGCCATGAAAAAGCAGCAGGAGACCATGGCCCTGTACAAGAAGGCTGGGGTGTCGCCTATGGGCGGCTGTCTGCCCATGCTCCTGCAGATGCCTATCCTCTGGGCCATGTTCCGCTTCTTCCCGGCCTCCATCCAGCTGCGTCAGCAGCCTTTCCTCTGGGCCGAGGACCTGAGCGCCTATGACGACATCATCCACTGGGGCACCAGCATCCTGGGAATGGACCACATCTCCCTCTTCGCCCTCCTGATGGCTCTGTCCATGTTCTTCTACTCCAAGATTACCATGCAGAACCAGAGCACGGGCAATGACCCCAATGCCAAGATGATGCAGGCCATGAGCCTGTACATGATGCCCATCATGATGTTCTTCATCTGTAACAGCCTCTCCAGCGGTCTTAGTTACTACTACCTGCTGAGCAACCTCATTACCATGGTGGAGACCTTTATCATCCGCAAGTGGATTGTGAAGCCGGATGCCGTTCTGGCCAAGGTGGCGGCGGCAGAGAAGGAGAACAAGCCCATGCCCAAGAGCAAGTGGCAGCAGCGCCTGGAAGAAGCCCAGCGCCTGCAGCGGGAGATGGAAAAGCAAAAGAAGGGGAGACGTTAACGTCCCCCCCTTTCTTTTGCTTATAGTTTCGCACGTTACCCCTCCCGAAACCCCTCCCCTCGGGGGAGGGACTTTCAAGTGGATTTATATGATAGTAGAACAAATAGAATACTTTAATAGCGTTTTGCCATCAGACGTGAAACTGGTGGCGGTTTCTAAATTCCACCCGGTGGAAAGGCTCAGGGAGGCGTACGACGCGGGGCAGCGCATCTTTGCGGAGAGCCGTCCGCAGGAGTTGGCGGCCAAAGTGCCGCAGATGCCCTCGGACGTGCAGTGGCATTATATCGGCCATCTGCAGACCAACAAGCTCAAGCTGGTGCTGCCCTATGTGTCGCTGGTCCAGTCCGTAGATTCCCTGCATCTCATGGAAGCCATCAGCAGATGGGCGTTTGAGAACGGCAGGGTAGTGGATGTCCTTCTGGAGCTCCATCTCGGGGCCGAAGAGTCCAAGCAAGGCTTTTCAGAGGAAGAGATAATAGCTATCTGCGAAGACACACCTTCTCCGATTGCTAATATACGTATCAGAGGCTTGATGGGAATGGCTACCAATACGGATGATATGGAGGTGGTGGAGAGGGATTTCGAGCGGATTGAGGCGCTGTATAAAAGAATCAAAGCCTCCGGAATGGAAGGCTTTGATATCTTGTCTATCGGGATGTCTGGGGACTGGCCCATTGCCGTGAGGCATGGGGCCACGATGGTGCGCATCGGCACGGACATCTTCGGCCCCCGGGAATATTAGCCCAGCAATTTTTCTATCTGCCTGTCTGTAGCCTCGGGATGCAGGATGCGGATTCTTTCCTTCAGCAGCCGGGAAGACTCTTCCGGCGAATGGTTCACTTCCAGCCCGGCCTCCTCCCGGAAAGGAAAGCCCGGAAAGGCGGCGAAGGGCGTGCCGCCGTCAAACAGTTCCTCCGGGGCGCAGAAACTGGAAACCTGCCAGCCGTTGTAGTGGAGGTCTTCTCCGCGGTATACGCGGGTGATGTCTCCGGTAACGAGGCGGCATTGCATCATCAAGCGGGTTACCAGAGTATCGGCCTGCCCTTTCTTGATATTCAGGAGGCCGCGGATGTCCTTGATGCCCACGCTGCCGTTTTCTTTCAGGAAAGCCAGAATCTTCTGTTGGACCTCATCGGGCCGATATTTGTCCTGCGCCTGCCGATAGTTGCGCAGTTCCCTATACCACTGAACGGTGGCGAAGGCAGCCTTTCCGCCCAGAAGGAACTTTCCATAGGCGATTTCTCCGCTCTGGACGCAGGGGATTTTCCAGTCCCAGGGTGTTTGGGAGAGGTTTTCCTGTGTGTCGAACCAGTACTCGGGGGCAGTCATTTCCTCGATGGAATAGCCCGGGACAACATTCTGGAAAAAGGGGACGATGCCCAGTTCCCGGATGGCAGCGAGCATGGTTTCCGCACTGACGATGCGGGGAGGGCGGGGACCGACGGCTTTTTTGTCGAAGGACATGGCTTGATGAAATTAAAAACAGCTGACCGGTGAGCCAGCTGTTTTTTGTTCTGAGTTTTTGGCTTATACCAGGAAGGTGGCAACCAGCGCCAGGATGGCGTAGAGTTCCGGATAAGCGGCCAGAATCATGGTGTTGGTCTGGACTTCGTGTCCCTGGGAGATGCCAACGATACCGTTGGCGCAGACCTGCCCCTGACGGATGCCGGACAGCAGGCACACAAGGCCAACGCCCAGTCCTACGCCGAACATGAGAGGACCCTGGGTGGCTACATCCTTACCGGTGGCCCAGAGGATGAAGGCCAGGAAGCCGTACAGACCCTGGGTGGCCGGCATGGCCGACAGAATCATGTAACCGGAGAAGCGCTCCGGAAGTTTTTTCATGGCGCCTTCAGCGGCGTTGCCGGCGATGGTGGTGCCATAGGCACTTCCGATACCGGAGAGGCCCAGCATGAGGCCCAGTCCAAGATAACCTAAGATTTCGTTCATAGCTGATGATTATTTATTTGTTGTTTATTTCAAAGGTCTGTAAAAACGGCCGGTGCCTTCAAAGCCGCTGTTCTTGAAGTACTCCACAAAGGTAAGGCGGAGCGGGTGCACAAAAGCGCCCAGGCAGGACAGGGCCAGGTTGAGCGTATGGCCGATGATAAGGATAAAGGCAAACAGCAGCCAGTTCACTCCGGGGACGGGGATGTCCAGCGTCATGCCGGCCAGCAGGTTGAAGGTGCTGCCCAGCATACCGCCCGCCAGACCCAGCGCATATAGACGCAGGTAGCTGAGGACGTCTCCCATGAGGCCGGTCACGGTGTTGTAGGTATCCCACAGGCCGGAGCCGAAGTTCAGGAGCGGGTTGCGATGGAGGTCGTTGAGAATGAAGATTCCCAGGCCGGACACAATGCCCAAGGCAATCATGAGAATCTTAACCATAGGCTTGTCAATAACACCCAGCAGGGCCAGTCCTGCAATGATGATGGTGCCCACAATCAGGAGCGTCCAGCCCCAGGTGCCCAGACTCTTGAGGAAGCCGAAGCGCTGGGTGTAGCAGATGGCCTTCACCACCAAGGCCAGGCAGATGTGGAAGATACCCACGCCGACGGCCAGCACCATCTGTGCGTCGTAGCCGGCGATATTTCCGCTGATCATGAAGCCCTTGAGCCCCTCCGGCACCCAGGCGGCCTTATAAAGGTCTATGCCGAAGAAGGTATGCAGTACGATACCCACCAGGAAGGTTCCCACGCCCAGCATCATCACCAGGGGGGCCATATCGGACATGGAGGGGACTTTCTTTTTGAGGAACCAGCCGATAAGTACCAGGAGGATGCCATAGCCGGCATCTCCCATACACATGGCGAAGAACAGCAGGAAGAAGGGCCCCAGGATGGGCGTAGGGTCAAACTCGTCGTAGACGGGACGGCCGTACATGTCCGTGAGGACTTCGAACTGCCGGGCAAACCAGTTGTTACGTAGTTTCACGGGCGGGTTGTCCTGTGCCTTGGCCGCTTCTTTCAGGTATACAAGGTCCATCTGGTCCAAAGATTCGCAGATGGCTGCCTCGTTTTCCGTGGGGGCGTAACCCACCAGCGTGACGATGGTGTCTTCTGCAGCGGGAACGGCCGCTACGCTTGCCAGATGCAAATCCAGCTTGCCGCAGACTTCCTTCCTGTATTCCAAGAGGTCCGGGATGAACTGCTTCATGTACAGGATAACCCCTTGCAGTTGTTCCAGGTTTTGCCGCTCTGTCTGCAGTTTTGCCTTCGCTTGGGAAATGTCATCCTTGGGCGTGGGGATTTCTCCGGGGAGCGTGTCTTCTCCGGCCACTAAAAAGTAGACGTTGGAAGCGTCCCTTCCGGCTTCCACTATGGCGAAGCTGTCCTTCCATTCTTCCTGAAACTTCTTGTTGCTAAGCACGTGGAAGTGGATGGGCACTCCGGCTTCTTCCAGCTGGGAGAGCTGGGTTTTGTCGTATTCTCCCCAGATGGCGAGATCCCTCACTTCCTTTTCCTGGGTCTTGATATTGTTTGTTACCTCGGAATAGTACATGAGGATGCCGCCGGCCGTACGGATGGGGTCTTCCGTGCCTTCTCCCTCGTAGGGAATTTCCTTGGTTCCCTCCGGCAGTTCAATTTTGTTGATGGCTTTGAGAAGGCCGTCTATCAGATCGAGTTCTCCGGCATACTCGTGGGATTTTGCATCCACGGGTTTTACGCTGCGGGTAATATCCATCAGCCCCAGTTCCTGGATTTTCTCCAGCAGGTTCTCCTGCTCTCCGTTCAGCAGAATGAAGGAGTATTTGGTCATGGGAGTAATCATACGTTCTCTGAGGCCTCCTCCTCCTCTGCATGGCGTTTTTTCACAATCTTGGAAGAGGCCTTGGAGAGGTTCTCCTCGTCCTCCATATAGCGCTTGATCTTGCGGATGGCTTCCTGGTAACCGGGGATCTGCACTTTTTCATACAGATTCACCTTCTGGGTGGTCTTGCGGCGGTTGTAATCCAGGATGCGGGCTTTTTCCAGGTACACCTCGGATTCTATTCCCAGGCGGCTGAGCTCCTTGAGAATCCTTACTCCGTCTGCGAACCAGGCCGGTTTCACAAAGGCGTTGAAAGGTTTGATCTGGTAATGAATCTCTCCCAGGGCGGGCGTCTTCACGCCGGCCACTTTCTTGGTGTACAGGTCTACATCCGTGATGGCAATGAGACCGGGCTCGAACTCATTCCAGAGGGACGCCAGGTAATCATAACGCTGTAGGGCGGCTTCCAAGTCTGCAACCAAACGCTCGCTGTCGGCCTTGGCCTTTCGGACCTCCAGCCGAAGGGCGCTCTCCTTGTTCTGAAGGGTGGGGAGGGCTCCCTGCCGGATCTTGAGCTGCTTGCCCAGTTCCGTCAGCGATGTTTTATTGTATTGGAATTTAATAGCCATTATTATTTAACCCAATATTTGTCAATGAATGCCTGTTTGATACCGGTTTCCGCCGGGGTGAAGTATTTGGCGAAGAGCTTCCAGGCGGTGTCCAGCATCTGCTCGATAGTGATGTTGACGTCTATGGCCAGGAGCTCGCGGGCGTAGTCTTTGGCGTAGTCCAGGCAGCGGTGGTCGTAGTCGGAGAGGTCGAAACCGTTCTCCAGCTTGGTCTTGGCGTTCTGGGCATCCGCATACAGGCGCACGGAGGCATTCATCACCTGGGAATGGTCTTCGCGGGTCTTCTTGCCCTGCACCAGCTGTTTGAGTCGGGACAGGGAACGGAACGGGTCTATGATGACCTTGCCCGTGTCGGAATCGGCCCTGAGGAAGAGCTGCCCCTCGGTGATGTAACCGGTGTTGTCCGGGATGGCGTGGGTGATGTCACCGTCGTTCAGGGTGGTGACGGCGATGATGGTGATGGAGCCCTCGGTGGGCAGTTGTACCGCCTTCTCATAGATCTTGGCCAGGTCGCTGTAGAGGGATCCCGGCATGGAGTCCTTGGAGGGAATCTGATCCATACGGTTGGAAACGATGGAGAGGGCGTCGGCGTACAGGGTCATGTCCGTGAGGAGCACCAGCACCTTCTCGTTTTTGTCCACGGCGAAGTATTCGGCGGCGGTAAGGGCCATGTCCGGCACCAGGAGGCGCTCTACGGGCGGGTTCTCCGTGGTGTTGATGAAGCAGATGATCTTGTCCAGGGCGCCGGCGGCTTCAAAGCTGTGGCGGAAGAACAGATAGTCGTCGTTGCTCAGTCCCATGCCGCCCAGGATAATCTTGTCCACATCGGCACGGAGGGCTACGTCTGCCATCACCTGGTTATAGGGCTGGTCCGGGTTGGCGAAGAAAGGAATCTTCTGGCCGGAGACCAGGGTGTTGTTGAGGTCGATACCGGCGATACCGGTAGGGATGAGTTCCGAGGGCTGACGGCGCTTGTACGGGTTCACGGAAGGGCCGCCAATCTGGCGCTCCTCTCCTTCGATTTCCGGGCCTCCGTCGATGGGATGGCCGTAGGCGTCGAAGAATCGGCCCGAGAGCTGGTCGGAAACCTTGAGGGTAGGGGGTTCTCCGAGGAAGGTGACTTCCGCGTCGGTGGGGATGCCTTCGGTTCCGGAGAAAATCTGGAGGGTGACCATGTCTCCCTTGGTACGTACGACCTGGGCCAGGCGGCCGGCCACCACGGCCAGCTCGTCATTGCTCACACCGGGGGCCCGGAGCGAAACCGTGGCCTTGGTGATGCCTTCCAGTTTGGTATATACTTTCTGATATGCTTTTTTCATAAGGCTAGGCAATCATTTTCTTAACGGATTCGTTGTATGCCCAGAACTGCTCGCTCTCGTAAGCGGAGTAGTTCATCTGGCGGAGCTCGTTGATGAGGTTCTTGAAGAACTCACGGCATTTCTCGAAGTCTTCGAAGTCGTATTCCTTTTCGCAGATTTCCAGCACCAGGTCCAGCATGAAGCGCTGACGCTCCAGCGGGCACAGGGAGTCGATGGCGTCAAAGGCATCCTGCTGCAGGATCACGAAGTCCACCAGCTCGCTCTTCCAGAAGTTCACATGGTAGCTCATGGGAACGCCGTCGTCTCCCAGGATGTTGATCTGTTCGGCCGATTCCTTACCCTTGCGGATGAGGTTCTTGGCCTTGAGGACCTTGTTCACCCAGCCTTCCTCCACCGTCTTGTCCAGATAGTCTACGATTTCCGGATATTCCAGGTATTTGGAATAGGAATCCAGCGGGCCCACGGCAGGATAACGCTTCTGGTCTGCGCGGTTCTGCTCCAGGGCGTAGAAGCAGCGGGCGGCCTTCTTGGTGGATTCCGTCACGGGTTCCTTGAGGTTACCGCCGGCAGGGGATACCGTGCCGATGAAGGTGACGGCGCCCGTCTCCCCGTTGTTCAGGACCACCATGCCTGCACGTGCGTAGAAGTTGGAGATGATGGAGGAAAGGTCCACCGGGAAGGCGTCTGCTCCCGGAAGCTCCTCCATACGGTTACTCATCTCACGGAGGGCCTGGGCCCAGCGGGAGGTGGAATCGGCCAGAAGGAGGCACTTGAGGCCCATGGCGCGATAATACTCGCAGATGGTCATGGCCGTGTACACGGAGGCCTCACGGGCGGCCACCGGCATGTTGGAGGTGTTGCAGATGATGGTGGTACGCTCCATCAGGTGACGGCCGGTGTGAGGGTCTATGAGTTCCGGGAACTCGGTGAAGATTTCCACCACCTCGTTGGCACGCTCACCGCAGGCGGCCATCACAATCACGTCTGCGTCTCCCTGCTTGGCGATGGCGTGCTGAAGCACTGTCTTGCCGCAGCCGAAGGGGCCGGGAATGAAGCCTGTACCACCTTCCGCGATGGGGTTGAGGGTGTCTATGACGCGAACGCCCGTTTCCATGATGCGGTTGGGACGGGGCTTTTCCTTGTACCCCTTGATGGCCACCTTCACGGGCCATTTCTGGACCATGGTCACCTTTACTTCCTCTCCGCGTTCATTCACTAGTACGGCCACTTCCGTGTCCACGGTGTAGGCTCCGGCTTCCTTGACGGATTTGACGGTGTACTCTCCCTCGAAGGAGAAGGGAACCATGATCTTGTGGGGCAGCCAGCCTTCCTTCACCTCTCCCAGCCAGTCTGCCGCAACCACGCGGTCTCCGGCCTTGGCCAGGGGAGTGAATTCCCATTTTTTCTCACGGTCCAGCGGGTCCGTATATTCACCTCTCTGGAGAAAGACGTTCTCCATGGTGGCCAGGTTGTTCTGCAGGCCGTCGTAAACGCTGGACAGCAGTCCGGGGCCCAACTGGATTTCCAGCATGCGGCCCTCGAACTCCACCGTGTCTCCTCCCTTGAGGCCGCGGGTGCTCTCGAACACCTGGACGGAGGCGTTGTCTCCGTTAACCTTGATGACCTCCGCCATCATCTTCACCCCTTGGAGGTCTATGTAGCAGATTTCATTCTCCGCAACCGGTCCGTCCACCTTTACGGTGACCAGGTTACTGACGATACCGGTTACAATACCTTTAGTCTTCATATTTTATCTGTTTTCTTCTTTACCCTGATAATTGACTCCGGCGAAGGTGCCTTTCACCTCCTGCACCAGTTTGTGGAAGAGTTCCCGGCCCTTTTCCTCGTCCAGGGCCAGCCAGCGGTCCACGATGTGGAGCTTGGCCACATAGGCCAGGACGGCGGTGAGGTCGAAGTAGTGGAAGGTTTCCAGGGAAGCTATCTTCTTCCAGGTGATGTCGTCCAACTGCTTCTCCCTGTCCAGCAGGCTGGCACCTTCCAGGGCCAGCTGGATGGGCCGCTGCTCCTCAAACTCCCACTGCGGGGCTTCCTCTCCCTCATCCTCGTTCCACGGATTCACGACATCCGTCTCTTCCGGCCGGCCCAGCTCCCGGTTGAGGTAGCGGACCTTGGCGTTGCGGAGCATGAGGTCGAAGCGGAAATACTCCCTCAGGAACTTCTCGCTGCTCTTGAAGGCCGCGGCATAGAACTCCGGCCCCAGCTTTTGGGCGTCGAACCCGTCCAGCAGGACATCCAGTGCGGCATTGTCCTTCTCCGAGAGATCCCTCCGGATTTCTTCCAGCACGGTGTAGAATCCCTGCCCTTCCTCATACTTGTAATCTACGGTGAGGTAGGGGAGACTGGCTATGATGTACTCGAAGTTGCTCATGGACTAGCCGAAGAGGATTTTCTTGGTAGCTGGACGCAGGTATTCTCCGATGAGCTCCTGGAAGGCCTCGTCCGAAAGGTCTATGAAATAGCTTCCGTCTTTGGGGCCGATCTTGAAGCCGCCGTCCATCTTGGCGGAGAAACGGGCCTCTACGCCCCCTCCCAGTGTCTTGGCCAGTTCGTTCTTGACGAAGGGTTCCAGTTCTTTCTGAAGCTTCTCGGGAAGAACCAGGGCCAGGTCCGTCGCCTGCTGGGAAGAGAAGTTCCCGGCCACGGCGGTGATGATTTCCTTGAGGAAGGCGGCGCCGGAAAGCTGCTCCTTCACGGGAGCCACGGCCTTGGACACCACCATGTTTTCAATACCGGCGCGGGTGGCCTGCAGGGCCTGGGTGGAGGCCATCTTTACGTCTCCTTCCACCTTGGTCTTGTAGTCGGCCGCCTCTTTCTTGGCCTTCTCTACGATGGCTGCGGCCTCTTCCCGGGCCTTTTTGATGAGTTCATCGGCCTCTTTATGTGCCTGTGAAAGAAGGGCTTCCCCCTCTTCCTTTCCTTTAGACAGACCCTGCTCATACAGCTTCTGGGTCAGTTCCTGGAGTTTGTCCATATGATTTATGATTTGCTTAGTGTTATCTGTATCTCTGCAAATATATCAAAAAAAGGTCACAAGTAAAAGAGCTTGTGACCTTTTTTTGACTTATTTTGCCTATTGCAGAATGGAGCCGGCAACGATGGAGGCGATGGTGGAACGCAGGCGGGAGGTGGAACCTTCGTCCTTGGGGTGCACCCGGTGGGCCAGCACGATGACGGCGGTGTTGGTTTCGGGGTCCAGGATCATGGAGGTGCCGGTGTAGCCGGTGTGGCCGCGCACGTCGTCCAGGCAGAAGATGTCTCCGCTGGTGTAAGGGCCTGTGTAATAGGTGTCCCAGCCCAGGGCGCGGGCCACCTCGTAGGCGTTGGTCTCCGGGACGGTGAACATCTTTTTCACCGTGAGGGGGGAGAGGATGCGTTTCCCGTTATACTGGCCGCCGCCAAGCAGGGCCGATGCCACCACGGCCAGGTCTTCCACGTTGGAGAAGACGCCCGCGTTGCCGGAATTGCCGGCATTGGCCAGGCGGGCGGTGGGGTCATGGACCTCGGCCTTCAGCACATGGCCGTCTTCCAGTTCCTCCGTGGGGGCGCACAGTTCCCGGAGCACATCGGCATGGGGGTTGCTCTGGGGCTCTCCGTACAGCGGGAAGTACGTGGTATGCTCAAGGCCCAGTACGTCAAAGACGTTCTTCTGAGCATAGTCGCACAGGCGCTCTCCCGTCACCTTCTGGAGAATGTTCTGCAGGGTGATGAAGTTGAGGCAGCTGTAGAGCTGTTTGGTGCCCGGGCGGAAGTTGCGCTTGGCCTGGGTGGAAATCCACATGATGAGGGAATCCGGGCTGTTGACGCCGTACTGCTCCACATAGGCGGGAACGTTGGGAAGATAGGCGGCGATGCCGGAGGAGTGCGTAAGAAGGTCTTGCACGGTGATGTCCACCTTCTCGTGCGTCTCGGGGTCTTCCCAGGGGGCGAAGTCCGGGAAATAGTACTTCACAGGGTCCACCAGGCGCACCTTGCCCGTTTCTACCAGCTGCATGAACGAGAGGGTGGTGCCCACGCACTTGGAAACGGAGGCCAGGTCGAACATCGTCTCCACGGTCATGGTATCCTTTTCCGGCACCAGGGCCTTGTAGCCGAAGGCTTTTTCATATACCAGGGCGCCGTTCCGGACCACCCCCACAACCGCACCGGGAATCTCCCGGGCCTCGATAGATGCTTTTACTGTACTGTCAATCAGGGCCAGACGGACAGGGTCCATGCCCTGGGAAAGGGGAGAAGCGCGGCGGATGCCGTTTTCCTTGGGGCAGCAGGCCGCCAGCAGGAGGGCGAGTGCCGCGATAGAGGACAGTTTCTTAAAAAACATGGCTTTTATGAGTTAAGATGTTTATCCCAAGAATCCCAGGAGGATACCGGCCGCTACGGCCGATCCGATGACGCCGGCCACATTGGGGGCCATGGCATGCGTGAGGAGGTGGTTGGAGGGATCGCATTCCAAGCCCACCGTCTCCGACACGCGGGCGGCGTCCGGTACGGCCGACACACCGGCGTTGCCGATGAGCGGATTGATTTTCCTGCCTTCCTTCAGGAAGAGGTTCATGAACTTGACGAAGCATACCCCGAAGGTGGTGGCAATCACGAATGACGCCAGTCCCAGCCCGAAGATGAGGACGCTGCGGCCGCTGAGGAAGACATCGGCCTGGGTGGAAGCGCCCACGGTGAGGCCGATCAGGGTGGTGACAATGTCAATGAGGGGACCGCCTGCGGTGGCCGCCAGGCGCTTGGTTACTCCGCTCTCCTTCAGGAGGTTACCGAAGAACAGCATGCCCAGGAGCGGCAGGCCGGAAGGCACGATGAAAGCCGTGCAGATAAAGCCTACGATGGGGAAGACAATCTTCTCCCGCTGGCTCACTACGCGGGGCTTGTTCATCTTGATAAGCCGCTCTTTCTTGGTGGTGAGAAGCAGCATGATGGGCTTCTGGATCACCGGTACCAGGGCCATATAGGAATAGGCCGATACGGCGATGGCGCCCATCAGTTCCGGGGCCAGTTTGGAGCTGAGGAAGATGGCCGTGGGACCGTCTGCGCCGCCGATAATGCCGATGGCGCCGGCCTCGTTGGGCGCGAATCCCAGCGCAAGTGCCAGGAGGTATGCTCCGAAAATGCCCAGCTGGGCCGCCGCACCGATGAGAATCAGGCGCGGCTGCGAAATGAGCGCGCTGAAATCCGTCATGGCGCCGATGCCCAGGAAAATGAGCGGCGGATACCAGCCATTCCTTACTCCGTGGTACAGGATGTTGAGCACGGAGCCTTCCTCGTACAGGCCAATCTTGAGGCCCATTCCGGTAACGGGGTCCGTAAACAGGGGAATGTTGCCGATGATGATGCCGAAGCCGATGGGCACCAGCAGCAGCGGCTCCCATTTTTTTACGATTCCCAGCGTGATGAAAATGAGGCCGATGGCAATCATGGCCAGGTGCTGCCAAGTGCAGTTGGCAAATCCCGTGAACTGCCAGAACTGCCGGAGGCTGTCTAAAATGGTATCCATTAGCCGATGGTTACAATGTCTGCGCCTTCCAGGACGGAATCTCCCTTGCGGGTGTGGACGGCGGTAACGGTGCCGTCGCTTTCGGCCAGGATTTCGTTCTCCATTTTCATGGCCTCAATCACGGCCACTTTCTGGCCCCGCTTGACGGCCTGTCCTTCCTTCACGTCTACGGAGATGATGATGCCGGGAAGGGGACTCTTCACGGTGACACCGGCCCCGGCCGCCTTGGGGGCGGCGGGAGCGGCTGCAGGGGCAGCCTGAGCCACGGGGGCGGCCTGTACGGGAGCCGCCGCGGGAGCATTCTCCAGTTCTACCTGATAATCGGCACCGTTGACATTTACAGAAAGCATCTTGCCTTCTGCCTCGCCAATGGTTACATTGTAATCCTTACCGTTGATCTTGAACTTATAATTTTTCATATTCTGGGTGATTTTCTGAAATTGAGGGATTTGTCGCTCCAGCCGGATTCTTTCCGGACGATGGTGATAAAGCCGGGCTCCACGTCATGGACGGTGTCGCTCAGGTACAGGTGTACCGCTGTGGCAATGGCGGCATATTCGTCGCCGGACTGTTCCATGTCCAGTGCCAGGGCTATGGCTGCGGCCACTTCGGCATCGGCC
Source organism: Bacteroidales bacterium (assembly GCA_017480345.1). Classification (GTDB taxonomy): domain Bacteria; phylum Bacteroidota; class Bacteroidia; order Bacteroidales; family UBA932; genus Cryptobacteroides. Next base: position 81,238 of record JAFVAU010000021.1, on the reverse strand, counting down.
TGCCCCTTTTTGGGTCTGCGCGGAAGCTTGAACTTTCCGGAGAAGAGGTTTCCGGAGAAGGTGTAGATGAAGTACAGCACGATGAGGGCGGCAAACACCACCGAGACGCTGATCAGGGTTAGCGTCCAGCCATGCGGGTCTGTCTGCATCATGCGGTCTCCACCCGCCGTGAGTACGAAATTAAAGAGGAAGGTTGTCATGTTTCTTGGCGGGGATTTCTTGGTGTTTTCTCTCAAGCTGGGCCAGGGCGCGGATTACGCGGAAACGCGTGTTCCGGGGCTCGATGATGTCGTCTATATAGCCCTTCTGGGCGGCCTGATAAGGGTTGGAGAAAAGTTCCTCATACTCTTTCTTCTTCTCCTCGAAGATGGCCTGGGCATGCTCGGGGTCTTCCTTCATCTCCTTGGCGTGGAGTACGTTCACGGCTCCGTCGGCCCCCATCACGGCAATCTGGGCCGATGGCCAGGCGTAGTTGATGTCTCCGCGCAGCTGCTTGCAGCTCATCACGATATGGGCGCCGCCGTAACCTTTGCGGAGAGTGACCGTCACCTTGGGTACGGTGGCTTCTCCGTAGGCATACAGGAGTTTGGCGCCGTTGGTGATGATGGCGCCGTACTCCTGCTGGGTGCCGGGCAGGAAGCCGGGAACGTCCACCAGGGTTACCAGCGGGATGTTGAAGGCGTCGCAGAAACGCACGAAACGGGCGGCCTTGCGGCTGGCACCAATGTCCAGCACACCGGCCAGCACGGAGGGCTGGTTGGCCACCACGCCCACGCTCTGTCCGCCCATGCGGGCGAAGCCCACGATGATGTTCTTGGCAAAGTCCTTGTGAACTTCGAAGAATTTGCCATCATCCACAATGGCGCCTATGACGGCATACATGTCGTAGGCCTTGTTGGGATTGTCCGGGATGATGCTGTTCAGGCTGTCTTCCACGCGGCCCACGGGGTCTGCGGTCTCCCGGAAGGGTGCGCACTCGCGGTTGTTCTGGGGAAGGTAGCTCAAAAGCTCCTTGATGGTGGCGATGGCTTCTTCCTCCGAGGCGGCGGCAAAGTGGGCCACGCCACTCTTGGAGGCGTGGACGGAGGCGCCGCCCAGGTCTTCCTGGCTCACCTCTTCTCCGGTGACGCTCTTCACCACGGCCGGGCCGGTGAGGAACATGTAGGAGGTATTCTTGACCATGAGGGTGAAGTCCGTGAGGGCGGGGGAATACACCGCGCCGCCGGCACAGGGGCCCATGATGCAGCTGATCTGGGGCACCACGCCGCTGGATAGGATGTTGCGCTCGAAGATTTCCCCGTAGCCGGCCAGGGCGTCGATTCCTTCCTGGATACGGGCTCCGCCGGAGTCATTCAGGCCGATGCAGGGCGCCCCGTTTCTCAGGGCCATCTCCTGCACCTTGCAGATCTTTTCGCTCATGGTCTTGGAGAGCGAGCCTCCACTCACCGTGAAATCCTGGGCGAAGACATAGACCAGGCGGCCGTCGATGGTGCCGCAGCCGGTGACCACGCCGTCTCCGTCCGGGTGGCTCTTCTCCATCCCGAAGTTGGTGCAGCGGTGCTGGACAAACATGTCGTATTCTTCAAAGCTGCCGGGATCCAGCAGAAGTTCCAGCCTTTCGCGGGCGGTCTTCTTGCCTTTTGCATGCTGGGCCTCGATGCGCTTCTGCCCGCCGCCCAGTCGGGCTTCGGAACGCCTCTTAACCAGTTTCTGTACGTTTTCGCTTTGTATACTCATATTATTTGAACATTTTATCTACTTCCTTCACCGCGTCGGGCAGGGCGAACACCGCCACGCGGTCGTAGGCCTCTATGCGCGTATGGCCCACGGCAATGAAACTGTCTCCTCCCCGGATGACGCCGCCGATAATGGCATTGGCCGGGAAGTCTATATCCTTGAGGATGTCCTTGGTGATGCGGGAACCCGGCGCGGCCGTGTATTCCAGCACCTCGGCATCCGTTCCGCTGATGTAGCGCACGGAGCGCACTTTGTCCGACAAGGTGAATTTGAAGATGCGGCTGGCGGTGATGAGCTTCTTGTTCACCACGCTGTCCACGCCCATCTCTTCCGCCAGGCGGATATAGTCCAGGTTCTCCACCTGGGCAATCACACGCGGTACGCCCATCTTCTTGGCCACCACGCAGGTGAGGATGTTCACCTCGTCGTTGCCGGTGACGGCCAGAACGGCCTGGTATCCTTTGATCTCTTCTTCCAGCAGGAAGTCCGAGTCTCGGGCGTCTCCGCAGGTGACGTTCACCTCGCTGGGAAGGGCGGCCGACAGGGTAAGGCAACGCTTGGGGTCAATTTCCACCAGTTTCACCTCGTCCACTTTCTGGGCAGCCAGGCGGCCGGCCACCATCACGCCAATCTCGCTTCCTCCCAGGATCATGACCCGGTGGATGTCCACCTGGTCCTTCCCCAGGAACTTGATGAGGGCGGGCAGGGAATGGCGGCCGCTGATCACATACAGGTAGTCGTAGTCCTTGAAGCCGGTGTCGAACTTGGGGATGAGGGTGGTTCCCGCACGGGAGATGGCCACGATGCGGAAATCCGCATCGGCCTGGATCTGCTTGACGGCGCGGGAGAATTCGGCCACGTTCATGTCCAGCAGGGGAGAGTCTTCCTCCAGTTTGAACACGGCTAATTGCAGCTTTCCGCGGGCGAAGTCCAGCGAATCGGTGGCGGCCGTGTGGCTCAGGAGCTGCAGGATTTCGTCACTGGCGCTCTTTTCCGGATAGAAGACCAGGTCCAGCCCCATGTCCTTGAAAAGGAGCTTGTTCTCCGGGGAGAGGTAGTCTTCGTCGTCAATGCGGGCGATTACCCGCTTGGCACCCAGTTTTTTGGCCAGCAGGGCGCTCACGATGTTGACGCTCTGGTCCTTGATAGGATTCACGGCGATAAAAAGGTCTGCATGGTCGCAGCCGGCCTCCTTCATCAGGGGAATGGAGCTGGAGGGCCCCTGAAGGGTGGTTACATCGGCCGATGTGGAGAGGATGCGGATGCGCTCGGCATCGTCGTCGATGATGGTGATGTCGCTTCCGTCGGCACTCAGCATCTTGGCCAAATGCGTCCCAACCTGTCCGGCGCCTTCGATGATAATCTTCATAAGACTTTCCCTTTAATCCTACAAAAGTACTATTTTTTTCCGAATAGTCCTACAGGGACAATCCAGCCCGGGTAGAGGCCGTCGGGAGCGGGGGCATCGGGAAGCAAGGGGCCGGGGCGGCGGAGTTTGCGGTAATCCCGGTGGGCCCGCACCACCGCCATGAAAAAGGAGCCCTGCCCTTTGCAGAGGTACACCAGGGCCGACAGGCCGTCCAAGCACATCCGGGCCCGGATTCTCAGGCGGGTCTTCCGGCGGGAATGAAGGGTGGAGGGTAGGTTGTTCTCCAGCAGAAGGAGGTTGTTTCGGAAGTTCAGGAAGAGTTTGAAGGGGGATTCGTTGCGGAGGGTTCCGCCGCCTATGTGATAAACGGCCGATGCGGGAACCACCGTCACTTTCCAGCCCCGAAGCTGCATCCGCCAGCAGAGGTCTATCTCTTCCATGTGGGCGAAGAAACGCTGGTCCAGACCGCCCAGTTCTTTCCAGACGCTGGCGCGCACCATGAGGCAGGCGCCGCTCACCCAGAGCACGTTCTGCGGGCTGTCGTACTGGCCCTCGTCCTTCTCCACCTTCTGCAGGATACGTCCCCGGCAGAAGGGATAGCCGTAGCGGTCTATGAGGCCTCCGGCGGCTCCGGCGTATTCGAAGGTGTCGCGCTGATGCCAGGAGAGGAGCTTGGGCCCGCAGGCCCCGCAGTCCGGGTGGCTGTCCATCCACTCCGTGAGGGGCTTCAGCCAGCCTTCCGGAACTTCGATGTCGGAGTTGATGAGGACATAATAATCGGCCTCTATCATCTCCAGAGCCCGGTTGTAGCCTCCGGTGAAGCCGTAATTCTTCTCCAGAAGGATAAGCGGCACCTGCGGGAAATGAGCCTGTAGGAAGGCCACGGAATCATCGGCCGATGCATTGTCCGCCACAAAAACCTCCGCGTCCTGTCCTTGGCAGGAGGCGATAAGGCCTGGCAGGAACTGCTCCAGGTAGTTCCGGGTGTTGTAGTTCAATATGACGACGGCCGTCCTCATTATTTTTCTTCAAAATTTATGCACTGAAGTCCACATCTTTAAAAGCTAAAGTGGGTACCAACTTGGACAGGCAGGGACGGGCGTCGGATGCCGCCAGGAGCAGGTTGTTCCATAGGCCGATGAAATTGCCCGTGATGAGCATTTCCCGGATGGGGTGCACCCGCCTCCCGCCCCGGATGAGGAAGCCCTCTATGCCGTAGGAGAAGTTGCCGGTGGCCGGGTTGGAGTTGCCTCCGTTGAAACCGGTGACCAGGATGCCGTCTCCCACTTTCTGAAGCACTTCTTCCAGGTCTTTGCAGGCTCCGTAGGGAAGTACGTTCACGCGGGTGGCATCTTCGATGGTGGGATCCATCTCCATCTTGGCGGCGATGTAGGTGTTGAGGAAGTAAGTCTTCACCACGCCTTTTTCAATGATGGGCATCTCCCGGGTGGCCACGCCTTCGCTGTCAAACAGGCGGCAGCCGGTGTCTCCCGGCGTACGGGGACAGTCCAGGATGGTGAGTCCTTCCGGGAAGACTTTCTTGCCCAGCGTATCCTTCAGGAAGGAATTCTTCTGCTGCAGGCTATATCCTCCCAGGGCGTTGAGCAGGGGAGTGACCAGTTTGGAGGCACATTCGGTGTCCACGATGAGGGTGTATTTCCCGCTCTTCACTTCCTGCGGCCCCCTCTGGGCCAGGGCCCGCTCATAAGCCGTGCGGGCGCAGCCTTCCAGGGCCAAGTCCTGCAGGCGGGGCGTAGCGTCCCACCAGTAAGAGGAGAAATGGCGCCCCTCTGCATCTTCCACGGTGCTTTCATAGCCAATTTCGAAGGAGGTCTCCGTATGGCGCGCATACAGTCCCTGGGAGTCTATGGTAAGGGTGTCAAAGACGGAATCCGAGTACTCTCCCTCTTCGGAGATGAGGTCTGCCTGGGGCCAGGCCATGGAACGCAGGGCCAGTTCCCTCCGCCGCTCCGGCGTAAGGCTTTCGTACTGCGTATCGTAGAGCTTCAGTTCCAGACCGCTCTGGGCATCCCGGGCAAGCCTTTCCGGAGCCGGAAGGTCCCGGAAGGAATCCGGCTCAAGCATCTTCACCGTCTCGATGGAGGTCCTTACAAATGCCTCCAGCCCCTCCCGCTCCAGGCGGTTGGAAGAGAAGGCTCCGTACTTTCCATCGGCAAAAAGCTGAAGCTGCAGGCTCCGGTCCAGGGCATGGGCCGTCTTGTCCCCCTCTCCGTTCAGCAGGCCAATGAGGTTCATCAGGCTTTTGGAAAGGGTGATGCGGACTTTCTGGGCCCCGCTTCGGAGGGCGTAATCAAGGCAGTGCTTCGCCAGCGCAATCTCCTGTTCTGTCAAAAGGGCTTTCTCCATGCTATTCTCCTCCTACGGTTAAATGGCCGATGAGTACGGTGGGAATGCCACAGCTCACGGGAACGGACTGCTCTTTCCCGCAGGTCCAGGCGCCGGGGTCTACGGCCAGGTCGTCGGCCACGCCCCGGATATCGGCCAGGGCGGCGGGTCCGTTGCCGATGATGTTGATATCCTTCACAGGACGGGTGAGGCGGCCGTTTTCGATGAGGTAGCCGGCCTTCACATAGAAGGTGAAGTCTCCTTCTCCAATCTGCACCTGCCCGTTGGAAAATTCGTCTACATAAATGCCCTTGGAAACCTCTGCAATAAGGTCCTGGGCCTTGGCTGTTCCGCTTTCCATATAGGTGGCCCGCATGCGGGGGATGGGGGCGTAGCGGAAACTTTCCCGCCGGCCGTTACCGGTGGGCCGCACGCCGTAATGGGCAGCGGAAATGCGGTCGTGGAGGTAGGAGGTGAGCACCCCGTCCTCCACCATATAGGTCTTTTGCCCGGGAACGCCCTCATCGTCATAGTTGAGGGCTCCGCGGTTGCTTTTCAGGGTGCCGTCGTCTATGATTTGGATGCCGCGGGGGCAGATCTGCCTGCTCATTTTGTCGGCAAAGATAGAGGTTCCCTTGCGGTTGAAATCGGCCTCGAAGGCGTGGCCCATGGCTTCGTGCAGGAGAATGCCGGAAGCGCCGGCGCCCATCACCACGGGCATTTGGCCGCCTTTGGGCCGGCCGGCGGCAAAACGGTCGTCTATGCCCTTCACCAGTTCTTCGGCCATTTCCTTGATGAGACCCTCCGAGAGCATCTCCGCCCCGCAGCGGAAGCTCCGGGAGATGGATTTGTTCTCCGTAACTCCGCCCTGCTCAAAGACGGCCGACAGGGATATGCTTCCCATGGGACGGGTGTCCCACTTAAGCTCTCCCTGGGAGTTGTACATGAGGATGTCGCTCATCTGGAAGGCCAGGTTGGCCATCAGTTTGATGATGCGGGTGTCCCGGCCTTTCACCTCGGCCTCCAGTTTCTGGAGGTAGGGGAGAAAGCGGCTCATGGGCGTTTCCCGCCAGGACTGTTCCACCGGGTAGCGGTCTGCCGCCGGGTTGGGCTCTCCGCGGCTGGGGTTGGGGGTGCCATAGGGGCTCACATCGGCCATTCCGGAAGCAATCTGGGCCGCCGCCTTGGCACAGGACAGCATGTCTTCCCAGGCGGTGCTTTCGGAATAGGCGTAGCCGGTCTTTTCTCCGCTGAGTACGCGGACCCCCAGGCCGAAGTCTATGTGGTTGCCTCCGGAGGTGACGGCCCCGTCCCTCAGGAGGAGGCTGCCGTAGGTGGTGTTTTCGAAGTAGAGGTCTGCGTAGCTGCCGCCGGAGCGGAGGGCTTCCTCCACCAGCTTCTGCATCACGGGCCTGTCTACCGCGAAGGTATGGAAATAATAATCTTTATTCTGAATCATTCTGATAAGGTACTCCGTCGTGCGCCAGGGGAGCTTTGGCTATCTCCTTGGCAATGTTTTCCGCCACTTCCCGGATGGGCGTGCTGTCCTCCGTCTCATCCGAAACCAAAGCCCTGATTTTGTTGTACTTCTCCATGTCCCGGATGATGAGCCCCTTGGAGGAGCCTTCGGCTATGACGGAGAAGGGCGGGGTGGAATTGTCGGCCAGAATCCACTTGTCGCAGCTTTGCATGTAGTTGTGAAAGAGGTAGTTGAGACCCATGCTGTAGCGGCGTCGGATGGTTTCTTCCGGGATATTGTGGCCACCGGCCTTTACGCGGGCTGCCACGCGCTGTACGGCAATGTCCGGGCTGTTGAGCCAGAAGTAGAGGACGGTTACATAATAGCCCATGTTCTGGGCGCTTCGCGTCATTTTGAGCAGGGAGCGTGTGGCCAGGGTGGTCTCGATGCAGAAATCTTCCCGGCGGTCAAAAAGGTATTTTACCTTCTTGAGCATCAGGCGGCTGGCCGTGATGTAGGCGCTCTCCGGCGCAAAAGGCGAGAGGTGTTTGGCAAATTCGTCCGAGTTCACAAATTCGGAGCAGTCCAGCAGCTCCGGGAGGACATCGTACGAAGCCGTTGTCTTCCCGGAGCCGTTAGGACCCGATATGATGTATAATCTGGGCAAAAATTAGTCTGTGGCCGCTTCCAGTTTTTTCATCATGGAGAACATGAAGATGGCGGAGATAACGCACACGGCCAGGAACACGCTCCATACCACCCACAGCGGGAGGGGACCCCAGAGGTGTCCGCCCACCTGTACCAGGAAGTTGCCCAGAGCCGTGGCTACGAACCACATACCCATCATCATACCCTTGTACTTGGGAGGGGCCACCTTGGAGACGAAGGAGATGCCCATGGGGCTCAGCAGCAGTTCTCCGAAGGTGAGGATGAGGTAGACCGTAATGAGCCAGTAAGGGGAGACCAGAGTTTCTTCTGCGGTTCCGCGCACCGTTGCCTGCACGTCGGGAGTGTTGAGGCCGATGGAGGCGAAGGCCATGAGGGCGAAGGCGATGGCTGCCACCAGCATGCCGTAGGCGATCTTACGGGGAGCGGAAGGCTCCTTGCCCTTCTTGGCCAGGGCACCGAAGATGGCCATGGAGACCGGCGTGAGGGCTACCACATAGAAGGGGTTGAAGTGCTGGAAGATGGGGGCGCTGATCTCGATGGCACCGCTCAGGCGGGTGTACTGCCATACGAGGTAGGCACAGGCCAGGGCCACGACACCCACACCAATCCATTTGCCCTTCTGGGACGTTTCCTTGTCAAAGATAGAGAAGAGGGCATAGACGATGGCTATCACCGCTACCAGGTTCCATACCACGAAAGGCATGGAAGCAATGCCCTGGGCGCTTCTCTCCGTGAATTCGTCGGCAAAATAGGTGAGGGTGAGACCATTCTGGTGGAAGCTCATCCAGAAGAAGATGACCACGGCGAATACGAGGAAGAGGGCTACCATGCGCTTCTTGGTCTGTTCCGGCGTGAGGGTGTCCACCACCTGGGCCTTTTCCCCTTTCTGGTGACCGCCTTCCACATGCTTGAACCAGCTGCGGCAGGCGTAGTAGATGGCGATGGAGACAATGAGGGAGACGCAGGCCACGGCAAAGGAGAAGTGATAGGCGTCGTTTCCGTCAAAGCCGATGGAGATGGCCCACTCACGGATCTTGATGGCGGCGGTAGGGGCGAAGAGGGCACCGATATTGATGGCCATGTAGAAGAGGGAGAAGCCGGAATCCCGCTTGGCGGCGTACTGGGGCTCGTTGTAGAGGTCACCTACCATTACCTGGAGGTTGCCTTTGAACAGGCCGGTTCCGAAGCCTATCAGGATGAGGGCGGCAATCATGGCTACCAGGGCGGTGGTGCCTCCTCCCAGCGGGACGGAAAGCAGCAGATAGCCCAGGAACATGACGATGATGCCGGTGGTGACCATCTTTCCGAAACCGAATTTATCGGCCATGATGCCTCCGATGAGGGGGAAGAAGTACACCAGCATGAGGAAGGAACTGTAGATGGTTCCCGCCGTTCCGGCAGAAAGGCCGAAGTTGGCCCTGAGGAAGAGGGCGAACACGGCAATCATGGTGTAATAGCCAAACCGCTCACCGGTGTTGGCCAGAGCCAGGGCAAAAAGCCCTTTGGGTTGTCCTTTGAACATATGCGATTATTTTATTGTTTCACGGGAATATTGGCCAATACGGCTTTCAGGTACTTCCAGGTGCGCTCTACGGAGGCAATGTTCACCTTCTCGTCCGGGCTGTGGGGGTACTTGATGGTGGGACCTACGGAAACCATCTCCCAGGCGGGATACTTGGCGCCCATGATGGCGCATTCCAGACCGCCGTGGGTGGCCATGATCTTCATGGGGTGGCCGTAGACCTTCTGGAACTGCTCCATCATCACCTTGTTGATGGGGGTGTCCAGTTTGGGTGTCCAGCCGGAGTAACCGCCCTTGAATTCAATCTTGTCCGCCCCGGCCAGTTCATAGACACAGCGGATGCGCTCTGCCAGGTAGGCCTTGGAGGAATCCACGGCGCTTCTCATGAGGCTGTGGATGGTGATGGTGCCTTTCTCCGTGCGGACGATGGCCAGGTTCACGGAAGTTTCGGTGAGGCCTTCCATGGTGCGGCTCATGCGCATGACGCCGTGGGGGGAGGCCAGGATGGCCTTGAGGGCGCGGAGCATCACGGAGCCCTGGATGAATTTGTCCGCTGCGGGGCCTTCCTTCACGAAGAGGGCGGCCGAAGGGTCGGATTCCTGGAATTCTTTCTTGATTTCTTCAAAGGTGTTGTCAATGAGATTCTTGACTGCGGCAAGATTCTCCTCCGGGACGGCAATTTCCGCATGGGCCTCGAAAGGAATGGCGTTGCGGAGGCTTCCTCCGGTGAAGCTGACCACCTTTACGCCAAACAGTTCCACCAGCGGGAGGAGGATCCTGGCCATGGCGCGGTTGGCGTTGGCCCTGTACAGGCTGATGTCCATGCCGGAATGGCCGCCCTGCAGGCCCTTGATGTCCAGTGTGAGGCCTTTATGCCCCTCGGGAGTGGCATATTTGCGGTATTTGAAGCCGGCCGATGCATCCAGGCCTCCGGCGCAGCCCACGCAGAGTTCTCCTTCTTCCTCGGAGTCCAGGTTCAGGAGGATGTCTCCCTTCAGGACGCCGGGCTCCAGCTTGTTGGCTCCCGTCATGCCCGTTTCCTCATCATAGGTGATGAGCACCTCGATGGGTCCGTGCTTCACGGAAGGGTCTTCCAGGACGGCGAGGCCCATGGCTACGCCTATTCCATTATCGGCCCCCAGGGTGGTGCGGTCCGCCGTCACCCATTCTCCGTCCACATAGGCCTTGATGGGGTCTTTGAGGAAATCGTGGGCGGAATCGGAGGTTTTCTGGGGCACCATGTCCATGTGGCCCTGCAGGATGACGCCCTGGCGGTTCTCCATGCCGGGCGTGGCGGGCACGCGGATGATGATGTTGCCGGTCTTGTCCTTGATGGTTTCGAAACCGTGGGACACGCCCCAGCTATACAGGTACTCGATTACTTTGCCCTCGTGCTTGGAGGGACGCGGAATCTGGGTGAGTGCATAGAAGTTCTTCCAGATTACTTTGGGTTCCAGGTCTTGAATATTCATAACAGTTTATGGTGTTTTTAATATACTTTCCATCTTTTGTGGCTCCAGAGGTAGTTCCAGGGCTGTTTTTCCAGGTCTTCCTCCAGCAGCTTGTAGTATTTCTCCATGATTTTGACCGGGTCCTGCCCGGCGGCATTGTCCGTCACGGGGACCACCGTGACGTCATAGCCGCCTTCCTCCCTTTCCGTGATGCGGAGGTAGGCGACGGCCATGTCCAGTTTGCAGGCCAGGTGGGCGGCCGCCGTCACGGTACCCGTCTTCTGGTGCATGAACGTGACCTGAGCTGCCCCGTTTCCGGTATAAGGATGCTGGTCCGTTATGAAGAAATACGTGTATTGGCGGTCTTTGTTGGCCAGAACGAAGCGGAGGACGCTGTCTGTGGCCAGGTATCCGTCGAAGCCCTGATCCCTCACCAGGCCCAGGCGGTTGTGCTGCATGATGACGTCCCACATGCGGCTGGCAAGGGGCCGATAGGTAACGGCCATGAAGGCCGGATCCAACTTGAGGGGCGGGTTGGTGCTGGACTGGACAATTCCTCCCAGGAGCTCCCAGTTGCCGGTGTGGCACTGAAGAATCATGGTGGAGTTGGGAACGGACAGGATGCGGTTCATTTCCTCCGGATTGGTCATCCGGAAGATGCCGCTTTTGACAAAGCGCTTCCTTCCTTTTTCTCCCTTGCAGGCACCGAACCAGACCATTTCCGTGAAGACGGTAGCCAGATGCAGGTAGAAGCGGCGTGCAATCTCCTGAATCTCCTCATAAGTTTTCTTGGGAAAGGAGCGGGAGAGGTTGGTGATCACCACATCCCGGCGATAGTGGAGTACGCTTCCTAGGAACCAGGCCACCCGGCGGGCCCACCAGCGGTGATAGGCCAGGGGAAGACATCCGTGCAGTTGCAGGATGCCTTCCGTGAGGCGGGTTCCAAGCGATACTCTCTCTTCTCTCATGATTCTACAAATATAATCATTTCCTCTACCAATTCCAAAAGGCAGAAAAACTTGTTTTATTGAAATAAAATGCCTACATTTGCAGTCCTTTTTGCGACCTGAAGGTCCGGAAAGAACATAAAACATTTATTAACAACAAATTAACAAACAATGGTTAACCAGTACGAAACCGTTTTCATTGCAACTCCCGTTTTGTCTGACACCCAGATGAAGGAAGCGGTTGCCAAGTACGTCAAGCTCATCGAAGACAACGGCGGTGAGGTTGTGTACCAGGAGGATTGGGGCCTGCGTCAGCTCGCTTATCCCATCCAGCACAAAACCACAGGTTTTTATTACCTGATTCAGTTCAAGGCAGAAAGTTCTTTCGTTGCCACCCTCGAAACCCAGTATCACCGTGACGAGCGCATCATCCGCTTCCTCACTGTCGCTCTTGACAAAGACGCAGTGGCCTATGCAGAGAAGCGCCGCGCTAACAAAGCCGCCAAGGCTACCGCTCCTCAGGCTCCCGCCACCGAGGAAACCGCCGAGGCCCAGGACGCTGAATAATTAAAGGAGGAAAAAATTATGGCAAACGAGAATAAAGAAATCCGCTATTTGAATCCCCCCACCGTGGAGGTTCGCAAGAAGAAATACTGCCGCTTCAAGAAGGCCGGTATCAAGTATGTAGATTACAAAGATCCTGAGTTCCTCAAGAAGTTCCTCAACGAGCAGGGTAAGATTCTTCCCCGCCGCATCACCGGTACTTCCCTGAAGTTCCAGCGCAAGGTTGCCCAGGCCATCAAGCGCGCCCGCTCCCTGGCCCTGCTTCCGTATGTTACTGACCTCCTTAAATAATCTGCCTTATGGAAATTTTGCTTAAGAAAGATGTAACCAATCTGGGTTACGCCGGTGAAATTGTAAAGGTAAAGGCCGGTTATGCTATGAACTATCTGGTGCCCCAGGGCTATGCCACCGTGGCCACCGAGAGTGTGAAGAAGCAGCACGCGGAGACCCTCCGTCAGCGCGCTCACAAAGAGGCTAAGCTTGTGGCCGATGCTGAGGCCCAGGCTGCTACTATCAATGCCCAGACCGTAGAGGTGAAGGTGAAAGTTTCCGAGAGCGGCAAGCTCTACGGCAGCGTCACCACCATGGACCTGGCCGAGGCTCTCAGCGCCAAGGGTCTGAACATTGACAAGAAGGACATCACCATCCTCGCCGGCGAGGTGAAGGAAGTGGGTGAGTACGAGGCCGCCGTAAAGATTTACAAGGCCATCAAGGGTACCTTCAAGTTCAACGTGGTAGCCGAGTAATCCACTCAAACCATCCCTTAAAAAGTCCGACACTTTTCGTGCCGGATTTTTTTTGTCCCTGTTTTTTTCCTATATTTGTGCATGAACCCTTTTGAAATTGTTTCCCAATTTGCCGTCCAGGGCCCTATCCTGGATGTGAAGCCGCTGGGTAGCGGCCTTATCAACGACACTTTCCGCGTATACACGGATGGGCCGGAGGATTATGTCCTCCAGCGCATCAACCATGCCATCTTCCAAGATGTGGAGCTACTGCAGCACAATATAGACTGCGTCACAGCCCATATCCGGAAAAAAGGAGGGAACACGCTCACTTTCCTTCCCTGCAAGGCAACGGGAAAGACCTATTGGACCGACGGGGAAACTTTCTGGCGGGTGTCTGTGTTCATCCGGGATTCCTACACCTACGACACGGTGAATCCGGAGTATTCCTACTGTGCAGGAAAGGCCTTCGGCGCCTTTGAGGCCATGCTTTCTGACATCCCGGACACCCTGGGAGAGACCATCCCGGACTTCCACAATATGGAGCTTCGCGCCCGGCAGCTGAGGGATGCCGTCAGGGCCGATGCCGTCGGCCGCATGAAAGAGCCCGAGGTGCAGGCCATCCTCAAAGACCTGCTGCAATATGAGGAGGAGATGTGCAAGGCGGAGCGCCTGTACCGCGAGGGAAAGCTCCCCAAACGCATCTGCCACTGCGACACCAAGGTGAACAACATGCTCTTTGACAAAGACGGGAACATCCTCTGCGTCATAGACTTGGATACCCTCATGCCCTCCTTCGTATTCTCGGACTTCGGAGATTTCCTGAGAACCGCCGCCAACCCCGTGGCAGAGGATGACCCCGTCATCGAAAAGGTGGATTTTCGCATGGATATCTTCGAGGCCTTTGCCAAAGGCTATTTGGAGGGCGCTACCTTTCTAACCCCCGTCGAGAGGGAAAACCTGCCCTATGCCGCCTGCCTGTTCCCGTATATGCAGGCCGTGCGTTTCTTTGCCGACTACATCAACGGAGACACCTATTACAAGATTAAATATCCGGAGCATAATTTAGTAAGAACCCGCAACCAGGTGGCACTATTCCATGCTGCCCTGTCGCGGGTTCCTCAGATGAAGGCTTATATAGCAAGCCTATGATTTGTCTTCGGAGGGTTTCTCCGGCTCGTCGCCGTGGGAGTCCTTGTACTTGAAGCGGCGGATCTTCTGGGTGGCCGTCTTCTCAAAGGGCTCCTTCATGGCATCCACTTCGCCAATCTTGGAGTTCTTGCCCACGGTCTTGTTCACCCAGTCCAGGATGGCCTTCTTGCGGGCATCCAGCTCCTCGAACCATTTGTCCTCGGCCGCCAGGTCCCAGTCTATCACATTGTCCTGGAATTTCACCAGGGCCACCAGTTTGCCGTCCCTTTCCATCACCAGGGATTCTTCCACGCCTTCCATGTTGTTGATCACCTGCTCAATCTCTTCCGGATAGATGTTTTCTCCGGAAGGGCCCAGGATGGTGTTGTTCAGACGGCCCTTGATGTAATAGAGCCCCTCTTCATCCATGCAGGCGATGTCGTTGGTGTGGAACCAGCCATCGTCGTCCAGGACCTGCAGCGTGCGCTCGGGATCCTTATAATAACCCAGCATCACATTATTGCCTCGTACCACAATCTCGCCTTCGCTCGTTTCGGGATTCACGTTGTCCAGCCGCACTTCCACCTTATAGGAAGCCGGGCCGATGGAACCCAGGTGCTTTTTCTTGTTCACCATCACGTTGCACACCAGCGGAGCCGTCTCCGTGAGGCCGTAGCCCACGGCATAGGGGAAGTGGCATTCGATGAGGAATTTCTCCACCGCCTGATCCAACTTAGCCCCGCCTACGCCCAGGAATTCCAGTTTTCCGCCGAAGGAGGCCACCATCTTCCGGCCGATGAACCAGTGCAGGATACGGGGAAAGTGCTTTTCCATCCAGGACAGTACGCGGCTTTTCTGGATAGTGGGCCACACGCTGTTTTTGACCACCTTCTCGATAACCAGCGGAACCGAGCACACGATGGTGGGCTTCACTTCCTTCATGGCGGCCATGAGGATGGTGGGAGTCGGGGGTTTCTGGAGGGTAAAGCAGGTGGCACCCACATAGAAGGAATAGAGCGTAGATACGCTCATCTCATAGGTGTGGGCGGCCGGCAGGATGCTCAGGAAACGGTCTCTCTTGAAGGCGGGCTTGGCCTTGAAGGCCGCCGCCAGGTTGCTGGAGAGGTTGCGGTGGCTCAGCATCACGCCCTTGGCCTTGCCGGTGGTCCCGGAGGTGTAGATGATGCAGGCGAGATCGTCGGGCTGGGGGTCTTTCACCCAGCCGTTGCACTTGAAGTCTTCCTTGTTCTTCTTGATGAACTCGAAAGTTTCGATGTCGATAATCAGGGTTAGCTTTGCCTTGCATTCCTCGCTCAGCTTGGGCATCATGCGCTGGGAAATGAACAGCACACGGCTTTCCGAGTGGGTGAGGATGTTGGTAAGCTCCGTCTCGGAACTGTCCGGAAGCACCGGAACCGCCACGCGGCCAAAGGCCGTGGCGGAGAAGAAGGCCACTACCCAGTTGGGCATGTTCTGCGAGAAGATGGCCACGCGGTCTCCGTGCTTGATGCCAAAGCGCGTCATGCGCATGGACAGTTGCTCGGCCTTGCGGCGGAATTCCTCGTAAGTGTATTTCTGGCCGCCGTCCACAAACTGGTAGGCAACCTTCTTGGCATAGGTGGTAGTGGCGTAGTCAAAGACCTTGTGAAGGGTGGTGTAGGTATTCTCGCGACCGCGGTACTTGCGCCAGGCCTTGTAGGGACTCTTGATTTTCTTGGCCATTATTTCTCGGATTTAGGTTCAGGTACGGCATACTGGTCCTTGTGGTAGCCTTGCAGGCCCAGAGGACGGTAGTGATCGTAGATACGTTCCATATCGGACTTTGCGTCGTCTGTGATTTCAAAAGGCTCTCCCACGGAGATTCGCTTGCGGCCCCAGTCATAATACCCCAGATAGACGGTGGCACCGGTTTCCTTGGCCATCAGGTGGTAGCCGCTTTTCCATCTTTTCACGATGGAGCGGGAGCCTTCGGGTGCCAGGGCCAGGTGGAATTCATCCACGCCCTCCATCACCTCGATGAGGCTCTTTACGGTGGTGGCAGGGCTGCTCAAATCCGTGGGAACGGCACCGCAGGCCTTCAGGATGGGGCCCAGGGGCCAGAAGAAGAAGCTCTTCTTCACCATGATATGGGCTACTTTGCCGAATTGGGAATAGAACAGATAGCATACCAGGAAATCCCACACGGTGGTATGGGGAACACCCAGTACAATTGCCTTGGGCTCTTTCATGGGACCGCCTACGCTTTCCCAGCCCATTTTCTTCAGGAGCCAGCCGCAGAACTTGGCCCAGCGGGGGCTCACGGTAGTTTTCAGTTTCTTAGCCATCAGATGTTTACGTCTTCCAGTTCTTTTTCGCTCCGGAGGTTGTCCATGATAAAGTGCTGGCGTTCATAGGTGTTGATGCCCATGTAGAACTCCATGATGGTGGAGATGGACTCCTCGTCGGACAGTTTTACGGTATCCAGGCGCATGTTTTCCCCGATGAAGTCCACGAACTCGTCGGAGGAGATTTCTCCCAGACCTTTGAACCGGGTAATCTCCACGCCGGTTTTCAGCGCTTTCACCGCCTTGTCCCGCTCTTCGATGGAATAGCAGTAGCGGCGTTCTTTCTTGTTGTGTACGCGGAACAGGGGCGTCTGCAGGATGAACACATGGCCGCGGCGGATGAGCTCCGGGTAGTACTTCATGATGAAGGTGAGCACCAGCATGCGGATGTGCATGCCGTCGTCATCGGCATCCGTTGCCACAATGATGTTGTTGTAGCGCAGGTTCTCCAGGTCTTCCTCCACGCCCAGGGCCGATATGAGGAGGTTCAGCTCCTCGTTCTCCGCCACCCGCTTGCGGCTTTCCTTGAAGCAGTTGATGGGCTTTCCCCTGAGGGAGAAGACGGCCTGGTTGTTGGCGTCCCTCACCTTGGTGATGGTACCGGAGGCGGAGTCTCCCTCCGTGATGAAGATGGAGGTCTTTTCCTTCTGGTCTTCCATTCCCTTGGGGAACTTGGTGTCGGAGAAGTGATAGCGGCAGTCGCGGAGCTTGCGGTTGTACACGGCGGTGCGCTTGGCCCGCTCGCGGCTCTTTTTCTGCACGCCGGCAATCTCCTCGCGCTCCGCCTGGGAGGCCTTGATCTTGTCTTCAATCACCGGGACAATCTCCATGTGCATGTGGAGGTAGTCGTTCAGGTATTTGGTGACAAAGTCGTTCACGAAGGTGCGGATGGTGGGTCCGCGGTCCACGGAAGAGGTTCCGTCGGCCCCTTTCACCTGCTTTTCCCACATGTAGGTGCTTCCCAGCTTGGTCTTGGTCTGGCCCTCGAAGATGGGTTCCTGAATCTGGATGGAAATGGCGCCCACAATGCCCTGACGGATGTCTTCGGGCTTGTAGTCCTTCTTGTAGAAGTCTTTGAAGGTTTTGGCGATGGCTTCCCTATAGGCAGCCAGGTGCGTACCTCCATCGCGGGTGTTCTGCCCGTTCACGAAGGTGGCGATATTCTCTCCGTAGCTGTTGCCGTGGGTGAGCACAATCTCAATGTCTTCCCCTTCCAGGTGGATGAGGGGATAGAGGGGCGTCTCGTTCATGTTCTCGCTCACCAGGTCCAGCAGGCCGTTCTCGCTCTTGTACGGCGTACCGTTCAGGTTCAGCGTGAGGCCCTTCTTGAGGTAGGAATAGTTCTTGACCATGCTTTCCACGAATTCCATGTGGAAGGAAAAGTCGTTGAACATTTCCTCGTCCGGGGTGAAGCGGATGAAGGTGCCGTTTTTCTCATTGGAAGGGACGATGGCGCTTTCCAGCAGCGTGCCCCGGGTGAAATGGGCGTAGGAGCACTGGCCCTCACGGTAGGAGGCCACGTAGAAATCCACGGACATGGCGTTCACGGCCTTGGTGCCCACGCCGTTCATACCTACGGACTTCTTGAAGTTGGTGTCGTCAAACTTGCCGCCGGTGTTGAGCTTGGAGGTCGCGTCCACCACCTTGTTCAGGGGAATGCCGCGGCCGAAGTCCCGGACGGTCACCGTCTTGTCTTCGATGGTGATGTCTATGCGCTTGCCGAAGCCCATGGAAAACTCGTCGATGGAGTTGTCCACGATTTCCTTCAAGAGCACATAGATACCATCTCCCTGGCGGTCTCCGTTTCCCAGCCGGCCGATATACATGCCCGCCCTGCGGCGGATATGCTCGTTCCATTCCAGGGTCTGGATGGAATCGTCGTTGTAGGTGGTGTTTACAATCTCTGCCATTCGTCTTCTATTTAACCTACAAATTTAATAAATTTTGCTGGAATGGGCAAAGGTGTATATGCTCAAACCCATGGCCACCCTCGGCCTTGTAAGAGGGAGGGGCCCAACCGAAAGGTTGGGAGGGGTCGCGAAGCGACGGTTTGAGCATATATACCTTTGCCTATTTTTTAATGACAATTGCTACGAAAAGGTTAACAAGCGGGCGGAGGGGAGAGTTGGTGGTAAGGGAAACCATGATGACGTTTTCCCCTTCTGGGAGGGCGGCGGTGTCAAGGGTGAAGCGGAGGTTTTCCTTTTTGCCGGGGGCTACGTCCGGAAGGGAAACGGCTTTGAGGGCAGGCACTTCGGCATCGGCCTTGTAGATATGGAAGGCCTCTTTTCCGCGATTGGAGCATTCGAAGACGATTTCCTTCTTTTCCCCCTTTTTCACCGTTCCCAGGTTGATGGTGCTTGACTGCATCACCGGGAGGGGCGCCTTATCCCTCCGCTCGCTGCTCCAGGAGGCGAAATTCTCCTGCGTATAGGCCGATACTTCCAGCCCCTCGGCCGCCTTCTTCCCGTTCAGGACGGGAGTGGCATGGTAGACCGTTTTCCCGTAAAGGGCGGAATCGGCCCGGATGGTGAAGGTGAGGGTGGCGGTGCTGCCCGCCGGGATGGGGTTAGGGGTGAGGGAGAGGCTGAGCTGGGGGGAGACATCGGCCCATTCTACCTTCAGTGGCTTCTTGCCCAGATTGGCCACCGTGGCGGTTTCGCTCACGGAGAGTCCCTGCTTCAGGGTGGCGGTTTTGAATTTGCGGGCCTTGAGACCAAAATCCCCGAGCTTTTCAGCGCCGTAGAGCTGGCTCAGGGATTTCTTTTTCTCGTGCACCACGCCCATCAGGCGCAGCACCACCGGCCTTTTGACGCCGGAAATGTATACGGTAAGCGTTTTGTCAAAGGGCATGGGGCCGTCTTCATTCTTGTAGGTGGCCGATATGGTTCCGCTCTCGCCGGGAGCGATGGTTCCCTTGGTCCACTTGACGTCCGTGCAGCCGCAGGAGGAAACCACCTCGTAGATGCTGATGACCTCTTTCCCTTTGTTGGTGAGGGTGAAGGTGCAGGAGAGGGGACCGTCCGTGACGCTCACGTCTCCAAAGTCGTGAACCGTTTTGTCAAAGGTCACCGTCTCGGGAGCCTGGGGATCTTCCACGGCCACCAGTTCCACCACTGGCGCGCTATTTGCATTCCGGGTACCGCAGGTGCCCAGGGAGGCGGCTAAAAGAAGGGTCCAAAACATAGCTTTCATGCACACAAAGTTAGTTACACTTCTTTTTATTTTCAAATTTAATGCCTATCTTCGCACCTTAGAAGACAATACAACAACAATAAAAAAGATTTAAA
This sequence comes from Bacteroidales bacterium, assembly GCA_017480345.1. Classification (GTDB taxonomy): domain Bacteria; phylum Bacteroidota; class Bacteroidia; order Bacteroidales; family UBA932; genus Cryptobacteroides. The sequence goes on along the minus strand of JAFVAU010000021.1, from coordinate 61,704 downwards.
CTATGCCTAGAATCATCAATCCCGAGCTTTGCGTTTCCTGCGGCTCCTGTGCAGAAGTCTGCCCCGTTGGCGCCATCAGCGCCGGTGAAGCCTCCTACGTCATCAACGCCGACGAGTGCATTGATTGCGGCGCCTGCGAAGGCACCTGCCCCAACGAAGCGATTAGCGAAGCGTAATCGCTCGTTACGATTAAAAAAAGAAGCCCTGCCAGATGGCAGGGCTCTTTTGTTATTCAGCCTCGGCGATAGCAGCGGGCTTCATCACCAGTTCGATAAAGTTGTCCTGCGCCAGGATTTCCTGCAGGGTGGCCTGGATGGACTCCTTGGTGAGTCCGTTCACGGCAGCCTCGTAGGCGGTGTCGCGGTCCGTGCCGTAGGTGAGGTAGAGCTCGATGTTGTTTCTCCACCAGGAGTTGCGCTGACGGCTTTCCGGAATGTTCTTCTGGAGGTTCAGCTTGGCCATGTTCAGCTCCTCGTCTGTGGGGCCATTGGCGGCAAAGTCCTTGATGCCCTTGATGGCCAGCTCACGGAGCTTGTCGCAAAGGGCGGGCTTGCAGTCGAAGTAGACCTGGATGAGGGCCTGCTCCTTGGGACGGCGGGAAAGGGTTGCGGAGGTGCTGGCGCCATAGGTGCCGCCTTCCTCTTCGCGGAGGCTCTCCGTGTAGTGCATGTCCAGGATGTAGGAGATGGCGTCCATGGCGGCGTCCTTCTCATAGCTGAAGGGCACATGGGCCGTATACACCTGAAGGACGGTGCTCTTGGGAGTCTGCATGTCCACTTCAATCACCTTCTCCACGCGGCCCTTCACGATGTCGTCGTTGTTGTCCACCCAATTGAGGGCTTTCTTGCCCTTGGGCAGGGAGCCGATGTATTTCTCCACCACGGGTTTGATGGCCTCGGGGTTCACATCACCCACGATGACCAGCTTGGCGCCGGCGGCATCGGCAAAGAGGGTCTTCCAGTTCTTCTGAACGGTGGCCAGGTTGGCTTTGGCCAGGACATCGTCGGAAATCAGCAGACGACGGGGGCTGCCGCCATAGAGGGTCTTGTACAGCTCGGTCTGGAGCTTGTAGTTGGGCTGGTTCACCAGGTTGGGCAGGATGGCCTTGATCTGGTCAATTCCGTTCTGCCACTCTTCGGGGTCGAAGCGGGGATCCATATAATAGAGGTATACCAGCTGCATGGCCGTCTCGAAGTCTTTGACGGTGCTGTTGCCGTTGATACCGTTCTCAAGGCGGTCAAAGTAAGGATTCACGCTCAGGTTCTTGCCGGTGAGCATCTTGGTGACGGTGGTGCCGGAGAAGGCCGATACGCCGCTGTTGCTCTGGAAGAGGGCCAGCACATTGCTCTCGAAGGAGGAGAGGTCCTCGTCGGAGATGAGGCTGGTGCCGCCGTCCTTGACCAGGTTGAAGAGAATCTGGTCTTTCTGGAGGTCCGTAGGATAGACGATCACCTTCACACCGTTCTTGAGGGTCCACTCGCTGGCACCGTAGATGGTGGTGCCGGTCTTGGCAATCTTGGCACCCTTGAGCTTGGCGGGATCCAGGAAGGCCTCGGGGATGTCTTCACCCTCTGGGGCGGCAATCTCGGAAGCGTTCACCTCCTCAATAACCTGGAGGAGCTGCTCGGCCGTAGGAGTGGCGATGCCTTCCTTCTCGGGGCCGTTGTACACGATGACCATGTTTTCACCGCTCCAGAGCTGGGCTACGGCCTGGCTGATGGCGGCGGCGTTGAGCTGGCCGAAGAAGGCCTCGATGAGTTCTTTCTGATCGGCCGGTTCCAGGATGGGTTCCTTGTCAAAGAAGTTGGAGAGGATGGGGTAGATGAATTCGGGATTCTGACGGGTGCTGGCACGGTTTGCGCGGGTTTCCAGCATGGAGAGATAGTCTGCCTTGACGCGCTTGAACTCGGCGTCGGTGATGCCGTAGCGCTGCAGGCGCACCAATTCCGTGTAGAAGTCCTTGAAGCCACCCAAGATGTTGTCTTCCTTGAGGGTGACGTCACCCATCACGGCCTCGATGTCTTCGTAGATGAGGTCGCTCACGCCGAAACTTCCGCTCAGATAAGAGGAGCCGGGCTTGGAGGTGATATCGTTGAAACGCTCGCGCATGACCATGCGGATGACGCTCTCCAGAAGGTCCGTCACCTGGCCCAAGGCCGTACCGTTGACGCTCTCGGGCATGGCTTCGCTGTGCCAGATGAGCTCGATGGAGGGGGCGGTGGTTTCGGGGTCCGTGATGATGCCTACGCGGGGCTCTGCATGGTCTGCAATGCTCTGGATGGGCTTTGCAAGCGGATTCTCCTTGGCGGGGATGGCGCCGAAGATTTCCTTGATCTTGGCCTCGGTGCGGTCCACATCCACGTCACCCACCACAATGACGGCCTGGTTGCCGGGGTGGTACCAGGTGTGGTAGAAATCGTTCAGGCTTTCATATTTGAAGGTCTCCAGGTGCTCCTGGGTGCCGATGAGCGTGCACTCTGCCAGTTTGGAATCGGTCCCGAAATAGTAGGGGAGTGAACGCTCCATGGAACGCCAGGAGGCGTTGCGGCGGGTGCGGCGCTCCTCGATGATGACTCCGCGCTCGGCGTCAATCTCCTTGGGCTCGTTGAGCACATTGTGGGAATAGTCTCCCAAGATCATGAGGCAGCTGTCCACTACGCTCTCACGTTCTACGGGAATGTTGTTGAGCATGTACTGGGTTTCCTCGAAACCGGTGGAGGCGTTGATGTTGCGGCCGAATTCCGCGCCGATGGAACGCAGGTAGTTAAGGATGGTCTTGTCGGGGAAGTTCTTGGTTCCGTTGAAGCACATGTGCTCCAGGAAGTGGGCCAGGCCGTCCTGCTGGGGCTGAATCTCCTGAATGGCACCTACGTTGGTGGCCAGGTAGAATTCTGCGCGGCCCTTGGGGAGCTCGTTGTGGCGGATGTAGTAAGTGAGGCCATTGTCAAGGTGGCCGATTTTCACTTGATCCGAATTGGGAATCTTGGGCATCTGGGCAATGGCTGCTTCCATCTGCTCACGGGTGGGCTGCTGTGCCTGAGCCTGGGGAACCAGGATGGCCAGGGCAGCGATAGCTAAAAAGAGTCTCTTCATATTTTAGTTGAAATTAGGTTTTTCTATCCGACAAATTTACATTATTTTTGCAAAAGATAAAAGAGTTTGATTATATGTTGGAAGACAGCAAAATCCGTGCTTTCCTGGAAGTGGAGAAGGAAAGGAATTTTACGCGCGCTGCAGCGCAGATAGGAATTTCGCAGCCGGCGGTGAGTGCGCAGATTGCGGCTCTGGAGGAGTCCCTTGGTACAGAGCTCTTTGAGCGGGGCCGGGAGCTAAGGCTCACTCCTTCCGGAGAAATCTTCCTGGGCTATGCACGTCGCATCCAGCAGGCATATGATTTAGCCAACAACGCTTTTAACAGCGTCTTCGCCAAATAAGAAACGGTGACCTTTGCAGGCCACCGTTTCTTTCTTAACTAACCGGACTATTTTCCGGCCAGGCGTTTGTAGGTGTTCAGGCGCACCTTGGCAAACTCTTCCGTCTTGGTCAGGAGTTCGTCGGCACTTTCCGGGAACATCTTGTACAGGGAAGCGAAGCGGACCTCTCCCTTGAGGAAGTCCTGGAACTTGGTCCAGTCGGGTTCCTTGGAATCCAGCGTGAACGGGTTCTTGTCCGTTCCTTCCAGGGCCGGGTTGTAACGGTATAGGTGCCAGTAACCGCACTCTACGGCCAACTTCTCTTCCTTCTGGCTCAGACCCATGCCGGCCTTCAGACCGTGGTTGATACAAGGGCTGTAGGCGATGATCAGGGACGGGCCGTCGTAAGCCTCGGCTTCCTTGATGGCGTTGAAGAACTGAACCGGGCTGGCACCCATGGCCACCTGGGCCACATAGACGTAGCCGTAGCTGATGGCCATCATGCCCAGATCCTTCTTGCGGATCTTCTTGCCGGAAGCGGCAAACTTGGCGATGGCGCCCACCGGAGTGGCCTTGGAGCTCTGTCCGCCGGTGTTGGAGTACACCTCGGTGTCCAGAACCAGGACGTTCACGTTCTCGCCGCTGGCCAGTACGTGGTCCAGACCGCCGTAACCGATGTCGTAGGAGGCACCGTCACCACCGAAGATCCACTGGCTGCGGGCCGGGATGAAGTGCTGGTATTCCACCAGTTTCTTGCAGGCTTCGCAGTCGCAGTCCTTGGCAAGGGGAACCAGTTTGTCGGCCACCTCACGGGTGACGGCGGCATCCTTGGGGGCTTCCAGCCACTTGGCGGCCAGGGCCTTGATATCCTGGGAGCAGCAATCGCACTCCAGGGCTTTGCGCATGGCACCGGCAACCGTCTCACGGGCGCGGTCGGAACCCAGTTTCATACCCAGGCCGAACTCGCAGAAGTCCTCGAACAGGGAGTTGGCCCATGCCGGACCGTGGCCTGCAGCGTTGGTGCAGTAAGGGCTGGCCGGGAAGGAAGCGCCGTAGATGGAGGAGCAACCTGTGGCGTTGGCAATCATCATGTGGTCTCCGAAGAGCTGGGTGATGGTCTTGATGTTGGGGGTTTCACCGCAACCTGCGCAGGCGCCGGAGAACTCGAACAGAGGCTGTGCGAACTGGCTGTTCTTCATATTGGCCTTCTTGTCCACATACTCCTTGTAACCCACCTTCTTGTTCAGGTAGTCGAAGGCGGCCTGGTCTTCCTTGTCGTTGATGTAAGGAACCATCTTGAGGGCCTTTTCAGGCTTGGCCAGACACACATCCACGCAGTTGCCGCAACCGGTGCAGTCGTCCACGGAGATGGCGATGGCATACTTGTAATCCTTCAGGTTGGCCTTGCCCTGGGCCAGCTTCACGTTGGCGGGAACCTTGGCGGCCTCTTCCTCGGTGAGGAGGAACGGGCGGATGGCGGCGTGCGGGCACACGAAGGCGCAGGTGTTGCACTGGATACACTTTTCGGCGTCCCAGGTGGGAACATTTACAGCCACGCCGCGCTTCTCGAAGGCGGCGGTACCGGCGGGCATGGTGCCGTCGGCATAGGGGAGGAAGGCGCTCACCGGGAGGGTGTCACCGGCCTGGGCGTTCACCACATCGGCTATGTCCTTCACGAAGGCGGGAGCCAGACGGTCCTTGTTCGGATTTTCGAACTTGGCCGTGAGGCCCGCCCAATCGGCCGGAACATGGAGCTCCGTGTACTCACCGCCGCGGTCTACGGCAGCGTAGTTCATGTTCACCACGTTCTCACCCTTCTTGCCGTAGGACTTCACGATGGCGTCCTTCATGTACTTCACGGCGTCCTCGTAGGGGATGATGCCCGTAATCTTGAAGAAGGCGCTCTGGAGGATGGTGTTGGTGCGTCCGCCCAGACCAATCTCCGCGGCAATCTTGGTGGCGTTGATGATATACACCTTGATGTGCTTGCGGCCGATGGTGGCCTTCACGTTGTCGGGAATGTTCTTGATGGTCTCTTCCTCGTCCCAGAGGGAGTTCAGCAGCAGGGTGCCGCCTTCCTTGATGCCCTTGAGCACGTCGTACTTCTTGAGGTAGGAAGGAACGTGGCAGGCTACGAAGTCGGGGGTATTCACCAGATAGGGAGCCTTGATGGGCTGCTGGCCGAAGCGCAGGTGGGAGCAGGTGTAGCCGCCGGACTTCTTGGAGTCGTAGTCAAAATAGGCCTGGCTGTAAAGGTCCGTGTGGGAGCCGATGATCTTGATGGTGTTCTTGTTGGCACCCACGGTACCGTCTGAGCCCAGTCCGTAGAACTTGCACTCGGTGGTGCCGGGCTTCACGATGGAAACTTCGCTCTTGATGGGCAGGCTCTTGAAGGTGACGTCGTCCACGATGCCGATGGTGAAATCGGCCTTGGGCTCCTTCATGTCCAGGTTGTCGAAGACGGCTACGATCTGGGCGGGCGTGGTGTCCTTGGAGGACAGGCCGTAACGGCCGCCGATGATCTGGACGTTGTCCTTGCCCTGGAAGAGGGCCTTGACATCCGTGAAGAGGGGCTCTCCCACGGCGCCGGGCTCCTTGGTGCGGTCCAGGACGGCAATGCGGCGGACGCTCTTGGGCAGCACGGCGAAGAAGTACTTCTCGGAGAAAGGCCGATACAGGTGCACGGTGATGAGGCCGTACTTGCGGCCGCGGCCCTCCAGATAGTCGATGGTTTCCTTGATGGTCTCCGTCACGGAACCCATGGCCACGATGATGTTCTCTGCGGTAGGGTCTCCGTAGTACTCGAAGGGACGGTAGGTACGGCCGGTGAGCTCGGTGATTTCACCCATGTAGCGGGCCACCACGTCCGGAACGGCCTCATAGAACTGGTTGCGGGTTTCCACGGCCTGGAAGTAGACGTCACCGTTCTGGGCGGTGCCGCGGGTAACGGGAGCGTCCGGGTTCAGGGCACGGGCGCGGAACTTCGCGAGGGCCTTGGTGGATACCATGTCGCGGAGGGCTTCCTCGTCCAGGGCTTCGATCTTCTGGATCTCATGGGAGGTACGGAAACCGTCGAAGAAGTGCAGGAAGGGGAGGCTGCTCTTGATAGCGCTCAGATGGGCCACGGCGGCCAGGTCCTGGGCTTCCTGTACGGAACCGGAGGCCAGCATGCAGAAACCGGTCTGGCGGCAGGCCATCACGTCCTGATGGTCTCCGAAGATGGAGAGGGCGTGGCTGGCCAGGGCGCGGGCGCTCACATGGAATACGGTGGGCAGCATCTCGCCGGCAATCTTGTACATGTTGGGGATCATCAGCAGAAGACCCTGGGATGCGGTGAAGGTAGAGGTAAGAGCACCAGCCTGGAGGGAACCATGCACGGCACCGGCGGCACCGGCCTCGCTCTGCATCTCCGTCACTTTCACGGTTTCTCCCCAGAGGTTCTTTTTGCCGTGAGCGGCCCACTCGTCAATGTTCTCTGCCATTGTGGAAGAGGGCGTGATCGGGTAGATGGCGGCGTGCTCGCTGAACAGGTAAGCGATGTTCGAGGCGGCATAGTTACCATCACAGGTGATGAATTTCTGTTCTTTAGCCATAATTAGTTTGGGTTTATGTAATTAGTTATTGTATTCCTTCTATGATTATTTCTTCTGCGGAAAATACCCTTTCCTCCGCGTCGCTTCGCGACCCTGTACGGGCAAATGCTCCGGAAAGGGTATTTTCCTCCGAAGTAACAATTCGCTTTACAAGGCCTTGCAGAACGGTTCCGGGGCCCAGTTCCACGAACTTGCGGGCTCCGTCGGAGAGCATGTTCTGCACCGTCTGCGTCCAGCGGACGGGGGAGGTGAGCTGCCTCAGGAGGTTCTCCTTGATCATGGCCGGGTCCAGGGTGGGAAGGGCCGATACATTCTGGTAAATGGGGCACAGCGGCGCCTTGAACGGCGTGGCTTCGATGGCCTGGGCCAACTTCTCGCGGGCCGGTTCCATGAGCGGGGAGTGGAAGGCTCCGCTCACAGGCAGTTTGAGGGCCCGCTTGGCGCCTTTCTCCTTGAGCAGGGCGCAGGCCTGGTCCACGGCGGCTTCCTCTCCGGAAATGACCACCTGGCCGGGGCTGTTGAAATTGGCCGGGACCACCCCCGGGATGCCGGCGCAGACTTCTTCGATGACGCTGTCCGGCAACTTGATGATGGCCGCCATGGCGCCCGGTGTGCTTTCGCAGCACTCCTGCATGGCTTGGGCGCGGAGGGAAACCAGCTTGAGGCCGTCTTCAAAGCTCATGGCTCCGGCGGCCACCAGGGCGGAGAATTCTCCAAGAGAGTGACCGGCCACCATGTCCGGGCGCTCGGTCCGACTCAGGGCCAGCAGGACGCTGTGAAGGAAGATGGCCGGCTGGGTCACGCGCGTGGCCTTCAGCTCATCGGCCGACCCTTCGAACATGATGTCCGTAATGCGGAACCCAAGGAGGCTGTTGGCTTTCTCCATCAGCTCCTTGTGCTCTGTATATAATTCTTGGGCCATTCCCGGGAATTGGGAACCCTGGCCGGGGAAAATATAGGCGGTTTTCATCTAATTCTTTAATCGTACAAATATAGGTAAAAAACCTTAATTCCCCTAATAAAAGAATTTAGGAACTATTTTTCCGGCCACCAGGCGGGTTTGGCGTAGTTGAAGGCGCTTCTCTCCGCAGCCCAGGCATCGTGCCGGAAGAGGGTGTCGGCCCTGTCTATGTAGAGGGTCCCCTCCAGATGGTCGTACTCATGCTGGAAGATGATGGCGGTGTATCCCTCCACCGTCTCCGTCACCCTTTCCAGCGTCCCGGGATGGGTGTAAGTGATGCGGATGTGGTCATAGCGGGGGACAAGGCCGCGCATGGGCGGAACGGAGAGGCAGCCCTCCGGCCCGTGCGTGATTTCTCCCCACAGACTGTCCATCTGCGGGTTCAGATAGCACTCAAAGGGCTCTCCCGGCTTGTCCATGCGCATCACCCAGAAAATCCGCCGGTTGATTCCCACCTGCGGCGCGGCGATACCCACACCGTCCTGGGAAGGGTGTTTCACGGTGTAGAGCATCTTCTCCGTGAGTACCTTTAGCTCTTCCGAGCGAAGTTCCGTGGGACCCAGATCGATGCTTTTGGCCCGCAGGATCACGCTGTCTTCCGGCAGCACCGTCACGTACATCAGGGAGTCGCTGCTGCGGATGACGGTGCGTTCCCGTTTCGTAAAAGCCTGCTTTGCCGTGCAGGCCAGGATAAGGGCCGATGCCAGCATTATTTTCAAGACTGCTTTCATAATTTGCCAATTCGAAAAAAAGAAGTAACTTTGTGGTCCTTTAACGGGATGCCCCTGTAGTTTAAAGGATAGAATAACGGATTCCGGTTCCGTTGGTCCCGGTTCGATTCCGAGCGGGGGTACAAAAAGAAGGCTTGAGGGCCTTCTTTTTTATTGCAAGTATTTCTGTTTCATCTTTTCCTGTTCCTCGGCGCTGAAGCCCAGGGCCTTTTCCAGATAGGCCTGGAGGGAACCGTACTGGGCGTCAATCAGGTCCAGCGTCTTCTCGAAATTCTCCACGCTCACGCCCACCATGGCGCGGATGAAGGCAAGTTCCGGCTCTCCGCCGCCGTTCTCGATGATTTTGGCCGACAGGGCCTCCACCGTAGGGGCATAAGAGACATTGGAAAGGGCGAAGTCTTCCACGATGGTTTCCCGGCTGGCGCCCAGGGCTGCCAGCACGAAGGCCGAACCCCAGCCGCAGCGGTCCTTGCCCTGCGAGCAGTGCCAGAGGGCGCCGCCATCGGCCTTCAACACTCCGCGGAGGAATTCACCGTAGCGCTGCTGCGAGGTGGTGTCCGTCACGATGGCCGGATACAGGCGGCCGGCCATCTCCTGGGCCTGGGGGAGGGAGGCATACTTGACCAGGGCATCCATCATGTTGGCCGACTGCACGGTGGTGCTGTCTGCGCGGCCGGAGGAGAAAGAGGCCAGGAAAGCCTGCGGAAGGGTGGGAAGCCAGGTATTGGTGACGCCTTCCATCTCCCGGTCGGGTTTGCCGCTGCGCTCCCTGTCAAAGCGGAAATCGAAGACGTCCGTGAGGGAAAAACGCTCTTTCAGGATGGCCACATCGTTGTCGGAGGCTTTGGAGAGTTCTCCGGAGCGGACCAGAAAGCCGCTGCGGATGGTACGGCCGTCCTGCATCACCAGACCGCCCAGTTCACGGGCGTTTTCTATCCCGTCAAAGGAAAGGGTTCTGTCCTTGGGAGCGGGAGCAGAAGTGCATGCGGAAAACATCAGAATAGGAATCAAAAATTTCAGATAATTCTTCATGATCATGCTGAAAATGTATAAATCGTACAAAGATAGCGATATTTCTCCGGAATTTTTTTGAAAAAAAGTAGTAATTTTGTTCGATGTAGAAAGCACAATATGAGAAACTCCTGTATTATTTTAGTGTATCTTCTCGCTTTCCTGGCTTGCTCGCCCAAAAGCGGGAAGACGCTGGAACTTCATTCGGAAGCGGACCTTCAAGGCTTGGTGATAGCCACATCGGCCGGTACTTATTATGACCAGAAATATTCCCAGTGGGAGAATGTCACCCTGCTTCGCGTTAATACTGAAGCCGATGCCGTGCAGGCCCTGAAGCAAGGCAAGGCCGATGTTTTCGTGACCGACGAGGTGGCCTTGAACGAGCAGACGCAAAAGCGCCTGAACATTTTCCAGGCCTTCCGTGGAGAGGAAAACTTTGACGTCGCCTTCGCCGTCCGGAAGGGAGACGAAGAGCTGGTGGAGGAGATGAACCGTTTCATCTCTGCCTCAAAGGCCGACGGTACCCTGGACGCCGCCATCGCTCACTGGATGAAGGGGACGCCTGCGCCGGAATACCCTTCCGAGGCCCTGAAACCCGATGCCAAACCGTTCCGTTGCATTACATCCACCAACCTGGAGCCCATCTGCTATTTGGGTGAAGGCGGGCAATGGCTGGGCATGGATGCCGATGTCCTGCGGCGCTTCGCCCTTTGGAGCGGCCGTCCTTTCGAGATGAAATACCAGGAATTCTCATCGGCCCTTGTGGCCTTGGCTACAGGGCAGTGCGACGTGGTGGCCGCCTGCCTGTTTGTAACGGAGGAGCGCAAGAAATCCGTGGATTTTACTCTCCCTTATTATAAGTGCAGTCCGGGCTATTTCGTGCGGAATACGGGTGCTAAGGCGGGCCTGAGCCTGGCAGAACGCCTGAAAATGAACCTGCTCACGGAGCAGCGTTGGAAGCTGCTGGCCGACGGCCTCCTGGAAACCCTCAAGATAACCCTCCTGTCCATCCTGCTGGGAACCATTCTGGGAGTGGGAGTCTGCGTCTGCCGGCGCAGCAAGCGAAGCTGGGTGCGCTCGGCGGTGGGCGTGTATGAGTATCTTGTGAACGGCATGCCCACGCTTGTGCTGCTTCTGATAATGTTCTATGTGGTATTTGCCGGTACGGGCCTGAACGCCTCCATAGTGGCGGTGATCACCTTCGCCCTCTGTTTCGCATCGGCCAGCGGCGGCATCTTCGATACGGCCATCTCTTCCGTGCCCGTGGGGCAGACGGAGGCCGGTCTCAGCCTGGGCTTCACGCCTTTCAAGACCTTCATGGGCATCGTTTTCCCCCAGGCGATCCGCAAAGGCCTTCCGCTTTTTTCAAGTGAATGCGTGTCCCTCCTGAAGAGCACCTCCATCGTGGGATATATCGCCATCCAGGATATCACCCGCGCCAGCGACCTCATCCGCAGCCGCACCTTCGACGCGCTGGTGCCGCTGCTCATAGTCACCGTCCTGTATTTTGTCCTGGCCTGGTTCCTGAGAATTCTGTTGAACCTTTTCCTTAACAAGAAGTAATATGATAAGCATCAAACATTTGAGCAAGACGTTCAAAAATCCGGACGGCCAAAGCCTGACGGTACTTAAAGACGTCAACTGTGAGATCCAGAAGGGAGAGGTCATCAGCATCATCGGCCCTTCCGGAACCGGCAAGAGTACCCTCCTGAGGGCCATCAACATGCTGGAACCGCCCACTTCCGGAGAAATCTGGGTGGACGGGGAGAACATCACGGCCAAAGGGTATCCGCTGCACAAGATGCGCCGGAAGATGGGCATGGTGTTCCAGAGTTTCAACCTTTTCGATCACATGACGGTGCTTCAGAATATCATCTATGCGCCCATGGAGCTGCTCAAACTGCCTGAAGAGCAGGCTAAACAAGAAGCGATGGAGCTCCTGAGGAAGGTGGGTCTGGCCCAGAAGGCCGATGTCTACCCCTCCTCCATGTCCGGCGGGCAGAAGCAGCGCGTGGCCATCGCCCGCAGCCTGGCCATGTATCCGGAGGTGGTCCTGTTTGATGAACCCACATCGGCCTTGGACCCTACTATGGTAGGGGAGGTGCTCAGCGTCATCCGTTCGCTGGCCAAAGAAGGGCTCACCATGCTTATCGTTACCCATGAGATGCGTTTTGCCCGGGATGTGAGCACCCGTATCTTCTTTATGAACGAGGGCGTCATCTACGAAGACGGCTCTCCGGAGCAAATCTTTGAGCATCCCAAGCGCAGCGCCACCAAGGAATTCGTGAATCGCATTCAGAGAATCGTCTATGAGATTGACGGTTCCGGCACCTTCGACTATTATCAGATGGAGACGGAAATCAAACGTTTCTGGATCAAGTACAACCTGCCGGACAAGTGGGATTTGGCCGATGAGATAGCCGTTGAGATGCTTCGCCAGTACCTGAAGGACATCCGTCCCCTCACGTTCCGCCTGAGCTATACGGAGCTCACCGGAGAGACGGCCCTGGATTTCATGATAGAGGGCATCTCCGCTTCTCCCTTGAGGGACGATTCCGTCCTGGACGGCATCCGTTCCCGGGTAAAGGAAGTGATAGAGGAACCCACCTCCCGGGGATTCCGCTTTAAGATTATTCTTTAGGACTATTCCTCATAGAGGAGGTAAGGCCTGCGTTGAAGCAGGAACGCCTCCACGTCTTCCTGCCATCGGGCCCGGATTTCCGGCTCGGTGGCTCCGTTTTCTATCATCTCGCGGATGTAGCGCTGGCCCATGAGCAGATCGAAGAAACGGCGGAAGAAACCGGCCTCCAGCCCCTGCTCCTTCATGATGGAATAGGCATTGATGACATAGGAAAGGTCCATTTTCTTCTCCCGGATCTCTTTCTGGGAAAGGGCCGATAAATCCACGCCGTAGCACAGCTGGCCCAGCAGCGGGGGATTGGAGGAACCCTTTACGCTCCGGGGCGTGAAACTATAGCTGTATTTCCCTTCAAAGGCAGGATGGCCATACTGCTGGAAGGGCTTGTCCGTTCCGCGGCCCAGGCTCACCACCGTGCCCTCGAAACCGCAGAGGGAAGGGTAGAGGTAGATGGCCTGCATATTGGGCAGGTTGGGGCTGGGACGTACCGGGAGCTCATAGAGCGTCCGGTGCGTGTAGTTCTTGCAGGGGATGACGGTGAGCTTGCACCCGTTGCCTTCCTTGAGCCATTTCTCTCCCTGGGCCATGCGGGCCAGTTCTCCCAGCGTGAGGCCGTGGACGGTGGGGATGGGCAGATAGCCCACGCCGCTCTTCAGGCTCATATCCAGGATGGGGCCGTCCACATACATGCCGTTGGGATTGGGGCGGTCCAGCAGGACCATGTGCTTGCCGGCTTCTCCGCAGGCGTCCATCAGGTGGCATAGGGTGATATAGTAGGTGTAGAAGCGCAGGCCTACGTCCTGGATGTCCACAATGAGTACGTCGAACATGTCCATGGCCTGAGCGGTAGGATGGTTGCCGCCGGCTCCGCCGTAAAGGGAGAGGATGGGGACGCCCGTCACGGGCTCCACGCCGTCTCCCACGTGGGAGCCGTCATCGGCCAGATCCCGGAAACCATGCTCCGGGGAGAAGATGGCGGTGACGTTCACGCCCTGGGCGATGAGGGTGTCCAGGATGTGGGTGCCGGTGTTTCCCACAAGACCGGTCTGGTTGCTGAAAATGGCCACTCGCTGTCCTTCCAGGAGGGGAAGGTACTCGCTGAACTGTTCGTCTCCCAGGATGACGCGCTCCGTATTCTTGGAAGCGCAGGAGGTAGATAGAATGCCGCTGAGTGCAAGGATGGCGGCCAGCATCCGGACAAGTTTCGTTTTCATGTTACGAATTTAAGGGGAAATGGGGGAAATAACAAAATAATTTGTAATTTTGTAAATGATTATTGACTATTATTAACTAACTAGCTAAAACTATATTCATGAAAAAAATCATTGCTGCTCTGCTGCTTATGGCCGCCATTTTACCGGCTTTTGCACAGGAAAAGAAAGAGGAACAGAAGGAAATGAAGAAGGGCTGGAGCTTTGGCGTCCTGCCCACAGCCACGTATTCCAGGGACAACGGCTTCCAGGCCGGCGCCTTCGGTGACGTGTATTATTATGGAGATGGCTCCACCTATCCGGATCCGCTCCACAAAATCAGCTGGGAGGGCTCTTACTTCACCAACAGCCACCGGATGCGTTTTTATCTGGCTTACGACTCCAAGTACCTCATCCCCAACATGCGCGTAAACGCTTCCGTCACTTATGTGGGAGACCCGCTTTATTCTTTCTGGGGCTTCAACGGTCCGGCTTCCGTGCAGAACTACGATGTCTGGTCCAGCCGGAAGATTACGCTGGACAACGGTAAGAATGTAAACTATTACGGAATGAGCCGCGACATGCTTCGCGTGCTGGCCAATTTCCAAGGACAGATTATCCCGCATCTCAACTGGGCTGCCGGCGTGAACTTCTGGTGGTGGAGAATGGGCTCCATGAGGGATAACGGCGTTACCATCAACAAGCAGACCAAGGAGAAAAGCTACTATGACACGGATCTCACCCTCTTTGAGACCTACAAGGACCTCGGGCTCATTAAGGAGAGCGAGAAGAACGGCGGCCTGGCCCTTGAACTGAATGCGGGCGTAGTGTATGACACCCGTGACATCGAGGCGGCTCCCAACAGAGGTATCTGGGCAGAGGCTTACCTGAATGGCAATGTGCTTCAGCACCAGTATCTGAAAGCTTGCCTGTATTTCCGTCATTATATTGACATTCCCATTCACATTCCTGCGGGAGACCCTGTGTTTGCCTACCGTTTGGCCTGGCAGCAGACCATCGCCGGTGAAACGCCTTTCTACATGATCCAGAACGTTCCGCTGCTGGTTCAGCGCAACATGATTTCCGAAGGCTTCGGATCTTCCAACACCATCCGTGGTATCCGTGAAAACCGCATCCTGTCGGAAGGTTTTGCCTGGGCCAACCTGGAACTTCGTGTAAAGCTTGTCAATTTCAAGCTCTTCAACCAGTTCTTCTACATTGCCCTGAATCCGTTCTTCGATGCCGGTATCATTACCAAGGCATACAGGGCTGCCGAAATTAACAAGGTGGCACAGGATGGTAAACTTTACGACCTCAAACTCGCCTATCCTGCCGTTGCACAGGAAACGCTGATTTATGACGCTTCCAATATCGGCAAAGTTATCATGAGCGCCGGCGCCGGTCTCAAGATTGCCATGAACCAGAACTTCATCATTTCTGCAGAACTGGCCAAGTGCCTCTATAAACCCCTGGATGCCGGCCTGTGGATTGGTATCGGCATTAACTATCAGTTCTAAGCCATGAAGAAAGTATTGAACATAGCGGCCGTCGCCCTGATGGCCATTTCCCTGAACAGCTGCCTCGCCGGCAAGTTCATGTCCAATTATGCCCTGAAGCCCACTCCGCACGGGGTGGATGATATCGAGCGCACCCGCCACAAGGCCGATTCCCTGCTGCCCGGTTCCACCGCCTGGTACGACGGTCTCAAGGCCCAAGGCATCCTGAAAGACAGCTGGATCACCAGCGACGAGGGCTACAAACTGCACGCCTGCTATGTGCCTGCCGCCAAGCCGGAAGAGGCACAGGGTACTGCCATCGTAGTACACGGCTATACCGATAATCACTTCGTTTTCCTCTATCTGGTCCGCATGTATCGTGACAAGCTCAATTACAACGTCCTGTTCCCGGATCTGCAGTATCACGGCTATTCCGAGGGCGACGAGGCCCAGATGGGCTGGAAGGACCGCCTGGATGTGGAAAAATGGATTGAAGTGGCCCACGATGTCTTCAAGGACGATTTCATGGTGCTCCATGGCGTTTCCATGGGTGCCGCCACGGTGATGATGACCAGTGGAGACCCGCTTCCTGACTATGTGAAGTGTTTTGTGGAAGACTGCGGCTATTCATCGGCCTGGGACCAGTTTGCCACCAACCTCAAGGACAGCTTCCACCTTCCTCCTTTCCCCATTCTGAACAGTGCCAGCATCGTTACGCGCAACCGTTATGGCTGGGGCTTCAAGGAGGCTTCTTCCGTGAATCAGCTGGCCAAGTGCGAAAAGCCCATGCTCTTTATCCATGGTGATGCGGATGATTTTGTTCCTTTCTCCCATCTTGAGAAGAACTTCAAGGCAAAAAAGAAGGGATACAAGGAAATGTACGTGTGCCCCGGCGCCGTTCATGCCAATTCCTATCAGAAGAATCCTGAAGAATACATCCATCGGGTGAGCAATTTCCTCAAGACCGTCCACAACATGATTGAAGATGGCAGCATCTATGACAAATAAGTTTATCTTAGCCCTGGATCAAGGAACCAGCTCCTCCAGGGCTATTGTTTTTGACCACGAGGGCAACATCCGTTCGGTGGCCCAGCAGGAATTCCCGCAGTACTTTCCCCAGCCCGGCTGGGTGGAGCACAACCCCATGGAGATTTGGTCCTCCGAGGCGGCCGTCATCGCCCAGGCTATCTCCGAGATTGGCATCGGCGGGCTGGACATTGCCGCCATCGGCATCACCAACCAGCGGGAGACAACCATCGTGTGGGATGCCCGGACGGGTGTTCCCGTGTACAACGCCATCGTCTGGCAGGATAGGCGCACATCGGCCTTTTGTGATACCCTGAAGGAGAGGGGGCTGGTGGACAAGATCCGGGAAAAGACCGGCCTTATCATCGACGCCTATTTCTCCGGCACCAAGATCAAATGGATCCTGGACAACGTGCCCGGGGCCCGGGAGAAGGCGGAGGCCGGGGAACTGCGTTTCGGCACCGTAGACAGCTGGCTGGTGTGGCAGCTCACCCGCGGGGAAGTGCATATCACGGATGTTTCCAACGCTTCCCGTACCATGCTCTTCAATATCAACACGCTGGAATGGGACAGGGAACTGATGGAGCTGCTGGATATTCCGCTGTCCATGATGCCGGCCGTAAAATCTTCCTCGGAGGTATATGGCCATACCAAGACCACCATCTTTGCGCACGAGGTGCCCATCGCCGGCATTGCCGGTGACCAGCAGGCCGCCCTCTTCGGCCAGATGTGTACGGAGCCCGGCGCCGTCAAGAACACTTATGGGACGGGCTGCTTTCTCCTGATGAATACGGGCTTCAAGCCCATTTTGTCCAAGAATAACCTCCTTACCACCGTGGCGTGGAAGATAGGGGATACCGTCAATTATGCCCTGGAAGGTTCCATCTTCGTGGGCGGTTCCGTAGTCCAGTGGCTGCGTGACGGCCTGGGAGTTATCCGTTCCTCTTCCGAGGTGGAGGCCCTGGCTTCTTCTGTTGAGGACAACGGCGGCGTATACTTTGTGCCGGCCCTTACGGGCATGGGCGCCCCTTACTGGGACCAGTATGCCCATGGTGTCATCTGCGGCATCACCCGCGGAACTACGGCCGCCCACATTGCCCGTGCCGCCCTGGAAGGCATCGCTTTCCAGACCATGGACATCGTGCGGGCCATGGAAAAGGACGCCGGCGTGCCCCTGGCAGAGCTGAAGGTAGACGGCGGCGCTTCCCGCAACAACCTTATGATGCAGTTCCAGGCCGATATCTTGGGCGCCAACGTGGTGCGCCCCGTGGTGACGGAAACCACCGCCATGGGTGCCGCCTACCTGGCGGGCCTGGCCGTGGGCTATTGGAGCTCCTTGGACGAGATCAAAGCCCAGTGGCAGGTGGAGCGCTGTTTCGCTCCCTCCGGGGCCGATATGACCGGCGTCAAGGCCGGTTGGGCCGATGCCATCAGTAGGACGGTTTCAAAGTAGAGTCATGCCCGGCTTGACCGGGCATCTCTTTAAAAACTAAATGATTATGACACAGTATCTTTTTGAGTTTATCGGCACCCTGGTGCTTGTGCTGTTCGGTGATGGCGTCTGCGCCGCCTGTTCCCTCAATAAGTCCAAGGCGCAGGGCGCCGGCTGGGTGGTGATTGCCCTGGCCTGGGGCCTGGCCGTCATGATGGGCGTGCTCATTGCCGGTCCCGTTTCCGGTGCCCACCTGAACCCTGCCGTCACGCTGGGCCTGGCCATTGCCGGCAAGTTTGGCTGGAACCTGGTCCTTGGCTATATCGTAGCCCAGATGCTGGGCGGCTTTGTGGGCGCCTGCCTGGTGTGGGTTTTCTACAAAGACCACTACAAGGCTACGGCCGATCAGCCGGATACCATCTTGGGAACCTTCTGCACCATGCCTGCCATCTGGAATCCCTGGCGCAACTTCCTGAGTGAATTCATCGCCACTTGCCTTCTGGTGTTCCTGATTCTGGCCATCGGCACGCAGGGAAATGCCTTCCAGGTGGGCCCTGTGAGCGCTTCTGCCGGTGCCCTGGGTGCCTGGCCTGTGACTTGTGTGATCATGGCCCTGGGTATGTCCCTTGGCGGAACCACCGGTTATGCCATGAATCCGGCCCGTGACCTGAGTCCCCGCTGCGCCCATGCCGTGCTTCCCATTGCCGGCAAACGTGACAGCGGCTGGTCCTACAGCTGGGTTCCGGTCTGCGGCCCCATGCTGGGCGCCGCTGCTGCCGCCGGCCTCTACCTGCTTGTCTTCTAAGGTGATAGCTAATAGCCTGTCCCTCAGGCGTTTGTATAGTATTTCTCGTTCAAATTTTGAACGAGAAATGTGTTAAAAGTAGATGAGTATCAATAAGTTAACTGTCACCTATGCGTAAACAGAAGAGCGTATTAGTCCTTTGTTTAGCGGCCTTGCTGCTGACCCATCCCACAGATGCGCGCAAAGCGAAGCAAGAGGTTATTGCCGTAGAAACGAATAACACTGTCCTGGTGCTGTTGGTGCAGGAAAACGGTCTGGTAAAGACCCTGCATTACGGAGCGTCGGTGGGGAATCCTTCGCAGTTCCTTGCCATGAGTTCCTCTGAGGAGGACTATAACAGCTGCGAGGGCCTGGCCTATCCGGCTACGGGCGGCCGGTTTATCGGCGAGCCTGCCTTGCATGTAAAGTATGCCGATGGTACCCACAACACGGAACTGCGCTTTACGGGTGCTACGCAGACGCGTCGGGAGGGATGCGTTACCACTATCGTCGGCCTGAAAGACGATGTGACGAAGTTGCAGGTGAATCTGGTGTATGATGCGTATCCTGCAGAGGATGTCATTGGCATGCATGTGGAAATACGGAATGGCGGCTCAAAGCCGGTGGAACTTCATAATTATGCTTCATCTGCCCTTTTCCTGGATGCCAAAGATTATCTGCTCACCCATACCTGGGGGGCTTGGGCCAAGGAGATGCAGATGGAGCAGGAATTGCTGGGGCACGACATGAAGGTGATTGAAAGCCGTCGCGGCGTGCAGGCTACCCAGGCCAATAATCCCTCTTTCCTCCTTAGCCTGAATACGCGTGATTTCAGTGAGACCAGCGGTGAGGTCATTGCCGGAGCGCTGGCCTGGAGCGGCAATTATCGCATCAGCTTTGAGCGTGAGAGCAGCGGCCGGCTGACCATCGTTTCCGGTATCAGCCCTCATGCCAGCGCCTGGCCGCTGGCCGCCGGGGAAAGCTTTACCACTCCGGATATGCTTTACACCTGGTCATGCGAGGGTGCCGGAGGAGCATCCCGCAACCTGCACCGTTGGGGAAGGAAATACAGTGTATATGGTGGGGGTACGGTGAATCCCACCCTCCTGAACAGTTGGGAAGGCGCATACTTTAACTTCACTACGGAAACGCTTCTTCGTATGATTGACGATGCGACCGGTATGGGACTGGAGATGTTTGTGCTGGACGATGGCTGGTTTGGCAATGCTTTCCCGCGCAATTCCGACAATGCCGGCCTGGGAGACTGGGAAGTGAATGTTTCCAAACTTCCGGAAGGAATTGACTATGTGGCCTCGTATGCCCACTCCAAGGGACTCAAGTTTGGCATCTGGATAGAGCCCGAGATGGTCAATCCTGACTCGGAGCTGGCTCATTCCCATCCGGAATGGGTGGTGCAGAGTCCCGGCCGGGAAATTTATCAAGGGCGTAACCAATGGGTGCTGGACCTGTCCAATCCCGCCGTGGAGGATTTTGTGTATGGCATTTTTGACAGGACCATGCAGCTGGCCCCGAACATTGACTATATCAAATGGGACTGCAACCGCGTGATTCAGAGTTTTGGCAGCCCTTATCTTGGCGCTGTGCAGGATAAATTCTATGTGGCCTATGTACAAGGCCTTTACAATGTGATGCGCCGCATCCGGGAAAAATACCCGCATGTGCTGATACAATGCTGCTCCTCCGGCGGAGGACGTGTAGATTACGGTTCCCTGCGCTATTGCAACGAGGTTTGGACCTCTGACGATACGGATGCGCTCCAGCGCGCCTTCATCCAGTATTCCCAGAGTTTGATATACCCTGCATGCGTGATGGCCTCTCATGTATCCACCGTTCCCAATCATCAGACCGGCAACGTGACGCCGCTCAAGTTCCGCTTTGACATGGCTTGTTCCGGCCGCTTGGGCATGGAATTGCAGCCGAGAAATCTCTCGGACGGGGAGCGGGCGTTGGCAGAGCGTTGCATCGGCTCATACAAACAATACCGTGATTTGGTGTTTGGCGGAGACCTGTACAGGTTCGCGTCTCCTTATGATTCCCCTTACTACGGGCTCATGTACGTGTCTGAGGACAGGTCCCGCGCCGTTGTGTTTACCTATTGTGTGGCCTATGAGCCCCGCACTGTGGGCGGCAAGGTATTCCGCCTGCAGGGTTTAGACCCGGCTCGTACCTATAAGGTGGTGGAGCAGAATGTGGACGCATCCTGCTGGTGGGGCCACGACAAGGCGTTCACCGGCTCCTTCCTGATGGGGGGCGGCTTCAATCCCCGTCTTCCGCAGCTCTATTCATCGGCCGTTTTTGTACTGGAAGCCGAATAAGCGGCATTCCGGGGTGACGGCTAATTATCTGTCCTACAGGCGTTTACATAGAATTTCTCGTTCAAATTTTGAACGAGAAATTCTATATAAGTATATGAGTTACAGTGAGTTAGCTGTCACCTTTTTTAGGCGGAGCGGCGCTCTTCCTTGAGGGTGAGGCCCATGAAGAAGATGGCCAGGAGGCAGGCGGCGATCAGCAGCAGGAAGGTCCAGTTCCAGCCGGCGGTCTGGGCAACCCAGCCAATCACCGTATTGGCCAGGATGAAGGTGCCCAGGAAGTAGCCGAAGAAGCCGGTGAGGCCGGCGGCCGTTCCGGCGGCGTTCTTGGGGGCCAGGTCCAGGGCCTGCACGCCGATGAGCATCACGGGGCCGTAGATGAAGAAACCGATGCCGATGAGGCAGATGATGACCATGGTGAGGTTGTCGATGTACTGCCAGTAAAGCACGATGAACACCAGCACCAGCCCCATGAAGAGCATGGTGGGCAGGGCGCGCTTGCCCTTGAAGAGTTTGTCCGACATCCAGCCGCAGAGCAGCGTCCCCGGAATAGCGGCGAACTCATAGGCGAAATAGGCCCAGCCGGCGCTCTTGAGGTCGATTCCCTTTTCCGTGAGGATGGTGGGAGCCCAGTCCAGGCAGCCGTAGCGCACCATATACACGAAGGCGTTGGACAGGGCTATGTACCAGAGGAACTTGTTGTTGAGCACGTACTGGAAGAAAATCTCCTTGGCGGTGAGGGTTTCCTCATGTTTGGCCGAGTAGTTCTTGGGATAGTCGTTCCTCCAGGCTTCAACGGAAGGCAGGCCGCAGGACTGCGGGGTGTCCCGGAGGAGGATATAGGCCAGAAGGGCGATGAAGATGGCTACGGCCGCCGGGAAGGCAAAAGTGCCGATGAGGAAGTAGAGCTCCGTGTGGGCAGCGTAGAACCAGCTGCCGAACCAGACGGCACCATAGGTGGCCATGGGGCCCACCAGGGCGCCGCCCACGTTATGCGCGCAGTTCCAGATGCTCATCATGGTGCCCCGTTCACCCGGCGAGAACCAGTGTGTCATCACACGGCCGCAGGGAGGCCAGCCCATGCCGTTGAACCAGCCCACTAAGGCGTTCAGAATGCCCATCACGAGGATGGCCAGGGCCTTATGGTCGGCCCCGATAAACTGGATGGGCACAATCATGAAGCACATGGAGATGGCCGTGAGGATGAGGCCCAGCGGCAGGAAGACGCGGGCGTTGGAACGGTCCGATACGCTGCCCATCAGGAATTTGGACAGGGCGTAGGCGGCGGCGTTAAGGCCCAGGACAAAGCCCAGCTCCGTCTTGTCAAAGCCTAAGGGCGCCATGGCCGGGATGGCCATGGACAGGTTCTTTCTTACCAGGTAGAAACCGGCATAGCCGATAAAGGCGCCCAGGAAGACTTGAAGGCGCAGGCGCTTGTACTTGGCGTCGGCCTCGGGGCCGGTCTGTGCCGGCAGGTAGGCCGGCTGTTGCAGAAATTTGAGCATGTTATTATGGTTTATTCCAATGCATCGGCCAGGATGGAGATGGGATTCTGGACGGGGTAACCGGTGCTCATCTCAATCTGCCATTTACAGGTTTCACAGTCGCAGGCCACCACGTCCGGATTCACGGTTCTGATGTTCTCGAACAGGGGTTCGCCGATGGCCTGGGAAGTCTTGTAGTTCTCCTTCTTGAAGCCGTAGGTGCCGGCGATGCCGCAGCAGGCGCTGTCCAGCAGGGTGAATTCCACCCCGGGAATCATGCGGAGGAGCTTTTCCGAGAAAACGCCCCAGCCCAGTTTCTCCATGTGGCAGGGCGTGTGGTAGGCCACCTTCTTATGGAAATCCTTGCGGAAGGGGAGCGTGGCGCCCTGCTCCAACTTCTCATAGATGAAGCGGGTGGCCAGCAGGATGGAGTCCCGCACGGCGGAATTGTCCACGCCCAGCAGCTCCGGATATTCGTCCCGGAGGGTGAGGGTGCAGGTGGAGGAGGTGGTGATAAGTTTGAGTCCTTTCTCCACGGCTTTTCCAAGTACGGCCACGTTGTGGGTGGCGTGGGCCGTGGCTTCCTTGGTCATCTTGTTGGTGATGAGGGCTATGCCGCAGCATTTCTCCTTCTCCAGCAGCTGTACGCCCACGCCCAGGGCATTGAGCACCTTCACCAGGTCTTTTCCCAGCTGGGGGTAGTTGTAGTTCACATAGCAGCCGTGGAAATACGCCACTTGCTGGGGGAAGGCCGCCTGCTCCTTGCGCTGGCGCCCCAGCCAGAATTCAAAGCTGCTTCCGCTGTATTTGGGGAAGGTGCGGTGCCGGTCCACGGCCAGGAAGGCGTCCATGGCCGTTTTGGTGATGCCCATGCCCGTGACCAGGTTGACGATGGGGGCCACCGGCCTTACCATCTTGCCCATGAAATCCGTAGAGGCCAGGATGCGGTCCCGCAATTTGATGGGGGAGCGGTCGTAGCGGAGACGGGCGCTTTGGATAAGATCGGCCACTTTTACCCCGGAAGGGCAGGCCACCTCGCAGCGCTTGCAATTGAGGCAGTACTTGAGGGCGGCGTCGAAGAAGGCGGGGTCTTTGAGGCGCAGCCTTTCTCCGTCCGGGCCGGCCTGCTTGGGACCCGGATAGAGTGGATTCACTTCCAGCACGGGGCAGTACACCGTACAGACGGTGCATTTGGTACATTCCTCAAAATTGTGAGGGCTTTCCGTATATTCTTGGTACTTCATATTATAGTTCAAGGATGGAATCTGCGGCCTTGAGGGCACTTCTGAGGCACATGCCGGCCCCCATGCCCAATTCCGGATGCGTGGCGCCCAGGATGGAACCGGCGGCGTACAGGTTGGAAAGGGGAGCCCCTTCCTTGAGCACCTTCAGGCATTCGTCCGTGCAGACGCCGAAGCCGATATAGGGCTGTTTTTCCGCAAAGGAGGGGTTGTACCAACTGCTTCTGTCCGGGAGGAAGGAGACATCGGCCCCGAAAATGGGCTCGTACACCTTTTCCGGCGTGGAGGCCAGCCCCTTGGAAAAGAAGGAACCGGTGCAGAGGATGAAATTCTCCGCTTCCAGATAGTGCTGGCCCAGGTTCTTGGTGACGACGCTGTGCACCACGCCTTCGTGCAGGTGTGCTTGCACCACCTCGTCTCCCATGAGGTAGGTTCCTCCCAGCACTTCGTAACGGTGCTTCAGAAGATGCAGCGTGCGGATGCCGGGAACGGAGGGAGGCAGGGTGCCGGCAAAGACCACCTGGGCGGGCAGGCTTTGGCGGATGCGTCCCGGGATGGAGGCGTCTTCCAGGCCGAATACCTGGGGCAGGATGATGGTGTCGTCGTCTTTGAGGAGCAGGCGCACTTCCTGCACCACCTTCTCCCAGTTGCGGTCCAGGGCGCGGGCCAGCTGGACGGAGCGCATCTCTCCGGGCGTCTTGATGCCCATTTCCATCAGGTTCAGGAAACGGATGCGCACGCTCATGCCCGCCTCTTCCAGGCCTTGCGCCAGGAAGGAGGAGAAGAAATCATGGTAGCCCACAATGTTCACCAGAAGGACCTTGTTCCCGAATTTTGGGTTGGGGAAAAGGCTGATGTCTTCCAGCGAAAGGGCCGACGGACGGAAGGTGCCCATGGGCATCAGGCGCACGCCTTCCTGGTAGTGCAGGTGGATGCCGGCCTCCGAGAAGAGGTCTGCAAGCTCACGGGTGGGTTCTCCGAAGGACTCGAAACTGCCGGAGAAGAAATGCAGGGCATTCTGTCCGGAACTGACGATGGCCGTTTCCTTTCCGGCTTTCTGCAGGCGGATGCCGGCCACCAGTCCGGTGAGGCCGCCGCCAAGGATTACGGTATCAAATCTCATAGGCCCAGAACATTTTTATAGACCCACTGGGTATATTCGGCCTCCCGGAGGGTATCTCCCCAGCCGATGGGGAAGTTGCCCTTCCAGCGCTCCTGGAGGAAGGAGGCCACGTCTTTCCTTTCCCTTTCCACGCAGCCGTGCGCCTTGGCCAGCAGGCCGGCGGCCCGGCAGGCGCAGAACTCTCCCTGGCAGGTTCCCATGCCCACGCGCGTGCGGCGGCGAAGGTCCGTGAGGGAATTCACTTCCATGCGGTCGATGGCCGCATTCACTTCTCCTACGCTCACTTCCTCGCATTCGCAGATGAGGGCTTCGTCCCGGCGGTCATCACTGTTGATGCGGGAAACGCGGCTGCCCATGCGGGAGGCGGCCGCCTTCTGGCTGGTGGACGGGTTCTCCCAAATCTTCCGGGCCACTTCCTCGTAGGAGCCTTCTTCCGAGCCCGGAAGGGCCTTCACGGCCGTTTCGCAGGCCTTTTCCACGCCCAGTTTGCGGCAAACCACGTCGGTGGCCATCTCGGCCATGAGTCTGTAGGTGGTGAGCTTGCCGCCGGAGATGGTGACAAAGCCCTTGATGCCGTCCCGGGTCTCGTGGTCCAGGCAGACGATGCCGCGGGAGATATTCCTGCCGGAAGGGTCGTTGTCTTCACTTACCAGCGGACGCACGCCGGCATAGGCCCGGAGAATGCGCGTAGAAAGCAGGCTGGGGGCCAGGCGGGCGCCCTCGGTGATGAGGAGGTTCACTTCTTCCGGCGTTACGGCTACGTTCAGGCATTCTTCCAGCGGGATGCGGGAAGAAGTGGTGCCGATGATGCAGACGGTGTCTCCGGGAACCAGGATATCCGCGTTGGCGGGCTTGCGGCAGCGGTTGATGACCATGTTGTTGACCCGGTGGGCGAAGATGAGTAGGGCGCCCTTGGCGGGGAACATGGTGAGGCGGGTGCCGGCCATGTTGCAGATCTGTTCTCCCCACACGCCGCTGGCGTTCACCACGACCGGGGCGAAAAAGTCTTTCTCTTCTCCGCTGAGGCGACTACGGGTATGGATGCCCTTGACGGTGTTCTCTTCCTTGATGAGCCCCGTCACTTCCGTGTGCAGGCGCACCTGGCCGCCGTGCAGTTTGGCGTCCAGCATATTGGCGGCGCACAGGCGGAAGGGGTCCACGCTGGCGTCCGGCACGCGGACGGCGCCTATAATTTCCGGATTAACGGACGGTTCCAGCCGGCGGGCCAGGTCCGGGTCTATGATTTCGGCCGATATGCCCGAAGCGCGGCAGGCCTCCACGAAGGTGGCTTGGTAGCCCAAGTCGTCTTCCGGGAGGGTGATGAACAGGCCGTCGGAAGGGTCTATGCAGTGGGAGGCTATCTTTCTGAGAATGAGGTTTTCCTGGATGCACTCCGCTCCGGATTCCGCATCGTTGACGGCGTAGCGCGCCCCGGAGTGCAGCAGGCCGTGGTTGCGGCCCGTGGCGCCGGTGGCAATGTCCGAGCGGTCTACCAGGAGCGTGCGCAGCCCGCGCATGGCGCAGTCCCGCTGGGTTCCGGCCCCCGTGATGCCGCCGCCAATGATGATGACATCAAATTCGTTAGGATTCATCGTGTCTTAATTATGATAGACAAATATAGTGAAACTTTGCGAAAAAATGCGTATATTTGAAGACCAAAATAACACTAAAACCAAGCTTTCCATGACGGACGAAGTCAAAGTCATTGAAATTAAGAAGAGTATCTTCGAAGATAATGAAAAGGATGCCGATGCCCTCCGGGCGGAACTGAAGCGGAAAGGGGTTTTCCTCCTCAATCTGATGTCTTCCCCAGGCAGCGGCAAAACCACCACGCTCATCCAAACCATCGGCCTTTTGAAGGACAAGCTCCGCCTGGCCGTGATGGAGGCCGATATAGACTCCGACGTGGATGCCCGCAAAATCAAGGAAGCCACCGGCATCCCTTCCATCCAGCTCCATACCGGCGGCATGTGCCACCTGGATGCGGAAATGACGCGCCAGGGGCTGGACCATGTGGCCCTGGATGGGCTGGATCTGGTAATTCTGGAAAACGTGGGCAATCTGGTGTGCCCGGCGGAATTCGATACCGGCTCCGTCAAGAACGCCATGATCCTCTCCGTGCCGGAAGGCCATGACAAGCCGCTCAAATACCCCCTGATGTTCTCTATATGCGACGTGGTTGTGATTAACAAGATGGACGTGCTGCCATACTTCGATTTTGACCCGGAGAAGTGCAAGGAGTATGTGCACATGCGCAACCCCAAGGCACAGGTAATCCCCATCTGTGCCAAGACAGGGGAGGGCGTGGAGGTATTCGCCCAGTGGCTGGAAGATGAGGTGAAACAGTGGAAACAACAATAAAATCTGATATATGCCTGAGATGTCAAAGAAGTTTGTCCCCAAGCACTTTGGTGACAAAAATCCTAACCCCAAGCTCATCAAGCTGGTCCGCCACATTACGGACCGCATTCCCGGAAAGATCAAGATGACCACCGAAGCCCCGGAGTACTGGGGCCTGGCCTGCATCTTTGAGGATGAGATGGACCCCATCACCCGCGAAGCCTCCTTAGACCTGCTCTTAGACATGCTTCCCGGCAATCCCTTCAAGGTGCGCAAGCACTGGACACGCGCCCAACTGCACGAGCTCAACGCCAAGAAGCACTATGCCTCCTCCGAGAAGGAGTTTGACGACCTGCTGGACAAGCTGGCTTTCTTCGGCATGCTGGAGTACGACTACGGAGACCATTACACCAACGGGCAGGGTCCGGATGCCGGCACCACTTTCGAGCGCAAGGACCGTGTCTATTGGGTTCCCATGTTCGTTCCCGGCAGTGCGGAGTACACCAACATGAACGTGGAGCTCATGGACAAGCATCCGGAGCTGGCCATGTTCTTCGAGCGCATGACCTTCCTCCCGCTGGAGAAGATCACCCCCATGGTCCCCATGGGCGGCAGCGGAATCGGTATGCATGTGATTCCGGTAGAGAAGGCCATCTCCATGGAAAACGAATCCATTGACATTGAGCATATTTCATACTGGCTCAAGAAATATGAAGGCCACCTGGGCGTGGGCATCTGCAGCTGCCGCTACGGCCGCAAGAAGTTGGACGAGGGCTGCGCCGACGACTACCGCGACTGGTGCATCGGAGTAGGGGATATGGCCGATTATCTGGCCGAGACCGGCCGTGGCCATTATATTACCTACGACGAGTGCATGGCCATTCTCAAGAAGGCCGAGGACAACGGCTACGTGCACCAGGTGACCAACATTGACGGAGAAGGGAAGATTTTCGCCATCTGCAACTGCAACGTGAAGATTTGCAACGCCCTGCGCACCTCCCAGCTCTTCAATACGCCCAACATGAGCCGCAGCGCCTATGTGGCCGAAGTGGATCCCAAGAACTGCGTGGCCTGTGGCCGATGCGTGGAGTATTGTCCCGCCGGAGCCGTGAAGCTGGGCCAGAAGCTCTGCACCCACAGCGGCCCCATCCAGTATCCCAAGCACGAACTGCCGGATGCCAAAGCCTGGGGCCCCGACCATTGGACGGAAGACTACCGGGACAAGAACCGCATCAATTGCTACGAAACCGGTACCTCCCCCTGTAAGACCGCCTGCCCGGCCCATATTGCCGTTCAGGGCTATCTGAAGAAGGCGGCCGAGGGCAAGTACACGGAAGCCCTTGAGCTCATCAAGCGGGAGAATCCGTTCCCGGCCGTGTGCGGCCGCGTGTGCAACCGCCGCTGCGAGGATGCCTGCACCCGCGGTACCATAGACCGTGCCGTGGCCATCGACGCCGTGAAGAAATTCATCGCGGAGCAGGACCTGCATGCGGAAACCCGTTTTGTGCCGGAGATTGTGATTGCATCCTCCGTGCAGGACCGCTGGGAGGAGAAGATTGCCATCATCGGCGGCGGCCCTGCCGGCCTCTCCTGCGCCTATTACCTGGCCACCCTGGGTTACAAGCCCACCGTGTTTGAAAAGAATGAAGAGCCCGGCGGCATGCTCCGCTACGGCATTCCTTCCTATAAGCTTGGCAAGGATGTGGTGAAGGCGGAGATTGATATCCTGAAGGAAATCGGTGTGGAAATCCGCACCGGCGTAGAGGTGGGCAAGGACATTACCATTGCCCAGCTGCGGGAACAGGGCTACAAGGGCTTCTACGTGGCCATCGGCTGCCAGGGCGGCAAACTGCCCGGCGTTCCCGGAGATACGCTGCCCGGTACTACCACGGCCATCGACTTCCTGCACGAGGCCAACTGCGGAGACAAGAAACTGAGCGGCAAGGTGGTGGTTGTGGGTGGTGGCAACGTGGCCATCGACGCGGCCCGCGTGGCGCTCCGGAGCGGTGCCTCCGAGGTTACCATGCTGTCCCTGGAAACGGAAGACATCATGCCCGCCTCCCTGGAAGAGCGTATGGAAGCCCGCGAGGACGGGGTTGTCATCAACCCCGGCTGGGGTCCCAAGGAAGTGCTGGGCACGGACAAGGTCACCGGCATCGTCTTCAAGAAGTGCACCTCCGTCTTCAATGCGGAGCACAAGTTCGCCCCCACCTACAACGAGGAGGAAACCATCACGTTGGAGGCCGATAAGGTCATCTTCGCCATCGGCCAGACGGTAATCCTGAAAGACCTCCTGAAGGACACCAAGGTGGAATTCTTCCGCGGGGTTTATCCCATTGCCGACAAGCTCACGTATCAGACGGCGGAGCCGGACATCTTCGTGGGCGGAGACGTCTTCACGGGTCCCAAGTTTGCCATCGACGCCATTGCCGCCGGCAAGGAGGCTGCGGAATCGCTCCATCGCTTCGTGCAGCACGGTCACATGACCATCGGCCGCAACCGGAGGAATTTCATCGAACTGAACAAGCAGGACATCGTGGTGGAAAGCTACGACAACGGCTCCCGTCAGGATCCTGGCGTGGTTCCTGTGAAGGGCAAGTTCACGGAGTATCACGGCACGCTCACGGAAGAGCAGGTGCGCAAGGAAACGGCCCGCTGCCTGGGTTGCGGTGCGTCCGTGGTGGACGAGAACAAATGCATCGGCTGCGGCGTCTGCACCACCAAGTGCGGCTTCGACGCCATCCATTTGCACCGCGTGCATCCGGAGGCCAGCATCATGCGCACCTCCGAAGGCAAATTCGGCGGCATCCTTCCGTACATGATCAAACGTACTGGTAAAATTTTGTTCAGTAAGAAATAATAAGATATACATCTTATTGAATTCTTTTGCTATGTTGATAAGGATGAATCAAGGAATCCGGAGCGAAGCGACTCAGGGGGTCTGGGGGGTACGCCCCCCAGTCATAACGAAGTGTTCGTGCATTTAAACGAAGTTGAAATGCACGAGTTGGGGATCGTTTTCTATATTATCAAGGACGTCAAGCAGGCGGCCCTGGATAATGCTGTGAGCAAGGTTTCCGGGGTGGTGATGAATATAGGAGAGGTGTCCACGATTGTGCCGGATTATCTGCAGGACTGCTGGCGCTGGGCGGCCGACAAGGAGGACCTCCTGAAGGGCGCCGAGCTAAAAATCAATACCATTCCGGCGGTGACGTACTGTGAAGACTGTCACAGTGAGTACGGCACGGTGGAACATGGGAAGATTTGTCCCTACTGCGGCAGTGAACATACTTACCTTTTGAGAGGTAATGAAGTGGAAATTAAAGAAATAGAAGTACCAAATCAATAATTATGGCTTGTTTTATTGCTCCCCTGGTGGAAGCCATCGCGGTGACCGCCATCCGTAAAAGCGGCCTGAAGGCCGGCAATTCTCCCTTCCTACATCGTCTCCCGGACCTGGAGAAGATGCTTTGGGGCGGTACGCTCATGCTCATCGTAGATCATGTGATTAACGGAGAACTTACCTGGGCCTTCCCGTTCTTTACGGCCCTTACGCAGACCGGCGGGGCCGCCGTCATGTGGCGGGAAATCCTCACCGTAGGTGTTCCCATGGCCCTAGTGCTCACAGCCGCCTGGGCCGTATGGGTTGTTGTTAAGGAAAAAATACTTTTACCAACAAATAACTAAACCTAATTCATTATGTTTTTCCAAGTTTATGGGGCTAACGCCCTGTCTCAGTGGGGAATGCTTATCGTGGTCCTTCTGGGCCTGATTCTCCTCAATGAGTTTGCCCGCCGCACCAAACTGGGCGGTATCATCACTTTCCTGGCCGTTCCGCTGGCCCTTACCGTTTACTTCCTGGCCATCTGGATCGGTGTCCGTAACGGAAGCCAGTGGGCCCTGGAGAACCAGACGCACATCTACATGCAGGGCTGGTTCCATTATGCCAAGCTGTATGCCGCCACCGCCGGCTGTATCGGCTTCATGATGATCAAGTACAAATGGGGAATCGGCGCCAAGCACTGGTTCAAGCCCTTCCCGTTTGTGATTGTGGGTATCAACATCCTTATTGCCTGCGTCTCCGACTTTGAAAGCGCCGTCATGGGCTGGAACAAGTGGTGGCTCACCTCCGAGGGTGTGTGGCAGTATGGTGGCTGGCACAATGTGATGAACGGCGTAGCCGGCCTGGTCAACATCATGTGTATGACCGCCTGGTGGAACGTGTATCCTTCCAAGGACAAGAAGGACATGATCTGGGCCGATATGACTTGGGTCTACATCCTCATCTACGACATCTGGAACTTCGCCTACACCTACAACTGCCTGCCTACGCACAGCTGGTACTGCGGTATCGCCCTGCTACTGGCCCCCACCGTGGCTGCCCTCCTGTGGAACCGTGGCGGCTGGATCCAGAACCGCGCCAACACCCTGGCCATCTGGTGCATGTTCGCCCAGGTGTTCCCCCTGTTCCAGGAGACCTTCAAGAACGGTCAGCAGTGGTTCAGCTGGGCCACCCTGCCCGTGCTCTATCCCGAAGGTGTGGATACCATCGCCAAGCTCTATGAAGTGGCCGGTGGAGAGGCTGCCGCTGTGGGTACTACCGTAGATCCTTCCGTGGTGGCCGCCAATCCTA
This sequence comes from Bacteroidales bacterium, assembly GCA_017480345.1. Taxonomy (GTDB): domain Bacteria; phylum Bacteroidota; class Bacteroidia; order Bacteroidales; family UBA932; genus Cryptobacteroides. The sequence continues at coordinate 30,275 of JAFVAU010000021.1, read as the reverse complement.
CCATGATGATTGTAATCAGCGCCCTGGCCCTGGTGACCAACTGCATCGCCATCTGCTACATCATCGCCGTTTCCAAGAAGCGTCACATCAACCCGTACAAGGAAGACGTATTCGTGGACCAGAAGTACTACAAGGATGCCCTTGCCCGTGCCGACATGAGCTAAGGTCTTTTATCCTGTCCATGAGGAGGAAGGGTTTGTACCTTCCTCCTTTTTTTGTACCTTTGCCTCCCCATGAAACGAACTGTCATACTTGCCCTTGCCCTGTGTCTGTGCGCAGTAGCGTCGGCTCAGGAACAGCCGGACTCATCCGACCTCTTCTTCCGGCATCTTCAGCTCAATGAGGTGGTGGTGACCGGCCTGGCCGGAGACACCAAAGTGAAACATACCCCTTCTCCCATTTCCGTCATCCGTCCCACGGACCTGATGGGAAGGGCTTCCACCAATATCATCAACGCCCTGGCTGCGGAACCGGGCCTCAGTTCCATTACAACCGGGGCGGGCATTGCCAAACCGGTGATCCGCGGTCTTGGATACAACCGTGTGGTGGTAGTGAACGACGGCATCCGCCAGGAGGGCCAGCAGTGGGGAGACGAGCACGGAATAGAGCTGGATGGCGCAGCCGTCCATTCCGTGGAAATCCTCAAGGGACCGGCCTCCTTCATGTACGGCTCCGACGCCCTGGCCGGCGTACTCATTTTCCAGGGCACGCCCGTGGCTCCCATGGGTACGGTGCAGGGAAACATCAGTGCCGAGTATCAGAGCAACAACCATCTTTTCACGTACTCCCTGGCGGCAGGCGGCAATCACAGCGGCTGGGTATGGAACGCCCGTTTCTCCGACAAATACGCCCAGGCCTACCGCAACAGCATCAACGGCCCGGTGTATAACTCCGGCTTCCGGGAGCGCGCCGCCTCCGGCATGTTTGGCCGAAACGCCTCCTGGGGCTATTCCCGCCTCAAATTCAGCTATTACCACCTCACCCCCGGCATCATTGAGGGAGGGGAGGAAGGCTCGCTCACATCCCTGCCCGGCCTGCCCTTCCAGCAGGTGCGCCATTACAAGGTGGTAAGCGACAATACCATCCGCCTTGGCGAGGGCAACCTCAAGGCCATCGTGGGCTGGCAGCAGAACCGCCGGCAGGAGTTTGAGGAAAGCGCCACCGAGTGCGGTCTGGACCTCAAGCTGAACACCGTCAACTACGACATCCGCTACCAGATGGAGTTCCCGGCCGATTGGAAGGCCGCCTGGGGCTTTGGCGGCATGTTCCAGCAGAACAGGAATCTGGGGGAGGAGTACCTCATTCCCGACTACCGGCTCTTCGACGCCGGCCTCTTTGCCACCGCTTTCAAGCAGTGGCGGGGCTGGACTTTCTCCGGCGGCATAAGGGCCGATTTCCGCCGTCTCCACAGCTACGCCCTGGAAGACAGGTTCGAGGCCTTCTCCCGCACTTTCCCGGGCATCAGTGCCAGCATCGGCGCCGTGAGGCCGCTGGGAGAGCACTTCACCCTTCGCACCAACCTGGCCCGCGGCTTCCGGGCTCCCAACCTGTCCGAATTGGGCTCCAACGGCGAGCACGAAGGAACGCTCCGCTACGAACTGGGAAACAAGGACCTGAAGCCCGAATACAGCTTGCAAGGGGATATCGGCCTGGATTTCAACTCAAAATATGTTTCCGTGCAGGGAGCCTTCTTTGCCAGCCGGGTGGACAATTACATCTTTGCCGTCAAGAACGGGGAGGTTTCCGACGAAGGTCTGCCGGTCTATGCTTTTGTGAGCGGCCTGGCCCATCTGCAGGGCGGCGAGCTGGTGCTAGACGTACATCCCATCCACAGCCTGCACCTTTCCAGCGCCTTCAGCTGCGTATTCGCCCATAAACAAGGGGGAGAGGCCCTGCCGCTGATTCCTGCCCCGCGTCTTTTCTCGGAAATCAAATATGAGTTCACCCACGGCGGGAAAACCTTCAACAATGCTTTCCTGGCCCTGAACCTGGACTGGAACATGGCCCAGAACCGTTTTTATGCCATCGACGGTACGGAGACCGCCACGCCGGCCTATGCGCTGCTGGGTGCATCGGCCGGAACGGATGTGGTGATTAAGGGGAAAAAGCGCTTCTCCGTATATCTGATTGGCACCAACCTGACGGACAAGGCCTATATGCCGCACCTGAGCAGGCTCAAGGAGGCGGGGGTGTACAATATGGGCCGGAACATCAGCGTGAAGGTGGCCGTTCCCATTTAACTCTCTTTGGGAAGCACCACGCGGCGCACATTGCAGCCCACGTAGTTTCCAACCACGATAATGGGGTAATACCAGAGGATGGCGGGACTCCAGGTCCAGGCCCCCACCAGGTATACCACATCCGCGATGGAGTGGTAGAAGCCGCATACGATGAACAGCGGCACGCCGAAGAGGACCGGTACCAGATTCTTGGAACTGCGGTACAGCCATACGGAGATGTCTATGATGAGTCCGCATCCCACGGCCCGCAGGAAGGACCGCCAAGGTCCCTGGGCCAGTCTTCCGGCCACCACCGTCTGCGCCCTTTCCATGGGCTCTCCGCCAATGGAGAGCACCAGCAGACCAATCAGGATACAGCCCAGCACATTGAACAGCCAGATTTTGGTAAGGGCGCCGATATCTGTCATCACGCCGGCCTTGCCGGTATACAGCAGGGTGCCGGAAAGCACCACGCCCACCAGGCCGAAGGCGAAGATAACGGCCCCGGGAATGCCTCCGAGGGCCAGAAAACCGTATGCACCCAGGCCAATCAGGAGGCCGGCGAAGAGGGAAAGTCTGTTGTCTTTACTCATGGTAAGGCTGTTTAACTCCCAAATATACGAAAAATCTTCTATCTTTGTATAGATTTAACAGATAACGCCATGACACAAAAGATGACCAGTATCGGCCTCATGTCCGGGACCTCCGTGGATGGCCTGGATGTGTGCTGCGCCACGTTTACCCGTAAGGACGGCAAATGGTCCTTCCACATTGACTGCGCCCGGGGCTACGACTACCCGCAGGAGCTCAGGCAGAAGCTGGGCCGGGATGTCCAGAATATGTCGGCCTATGAATTCGTGGCCTTCCATAGCGAATATGGCCGATATCTGGGGCAGCGGGTGAACGAGTTCATGGCGGAGTTCGGCGTGAAGCCGGATATCATCGCCTCCCACGGCTCCACCGTCTTCCATGAGCCCGCCAAAAGGATTATGTACCAGATTGGAGACGGCGCTGCCATTGCGGCCGAAACGGGCATTCCCACGGTCTCGGACTTCCGCCGGCTGGATATCATGCTGGGTGGCCAGGGCGCCCCGCTGGTGCCGGTGGGGGACAACCTCCTTTTCGGAGAATACGACTATTGCCTCAATATCGGCGGCTTTTCCAATATTTCCTGGCGGGAAGGAGAGAGGCGCGTTGCCTTTGACATTTCGCCTGTGAATTATGTGATCAACCGTTTTGCCCGCACGGTGGGCCTGGAAATGGACCGGGACGGGCTCATGGCGTCCAAGGGACATGTGGACCAGGCGCTGCTTCGAAGGCTTAACGCCCTGGATTATTATTCCCGCCCGGCGCCCAAGTCCTTGGGCCGGGAATGGGTGGAAGCCAACGTGTTCCCGCTCTTGGACGGCTGCGGCCTTTCCCTGGAAGACCTTCTTCGGACGTATTACGAGCATTGCGCCGTGCAGCTCTCCAAGGTCACCGTTCCGGGGCGCAGCCTGCTGGTAACGGGCGGCGGCGCCTACAACAAGTTCCTCATTGAGCGGATGCGGGAACTCTCCGGCTGCAACATCGTGGTGCCGGAAACGGCCATCATCGAGTTCAAGGAGGCCCTCATCTTCGCCTTCCTGGGCGTGCTGTACATGACAAACCAAGTGTCCTGCCTGAGCTCCGTCACCGGAGCCAGACAGGACAACATAGGAGGAATGCTCTTTAAGATTAATTGAGCAGGGCTTCGATGGCCTCTTTCATGGATTGGCAAGCTTGCTTTTGGATAATTGGCCGATAATCCCGTCCAACGCTACAAACAGCCCCGGAACGGATTCGGGAGTCACTTCCTTGCAGAGGACGGCGCTTCCCACCGTGGCGGGAACGTCCCTCAGTTCATTTTGCAGTCTCTTTCCTTTGGGCGTAAGGGAAACAATCATTTGCCGGGCGTCCTTTTCCCCCTTGCGGCGGTTCAGGATGCCTTCGGCCTCCATCCTCTTGATGAGGGGAGTGACGGTGTTGGTCTCCAGCATCAGGCGCTTGGCAATGTCGTTCACCGGCTGGGCGTCCTTCTCCCACAGGACCAGCAGTACCAGATACTGAGGGTAGGTGAGACCCTTTGCGCTCAGCAGGGGATGGTAGGCCTGGGTGAGAAGGCGCGAAGCGGTGTACAGCCTGAAACAGAGCTGATTGTCCAAAAAAAATTCCTCTGCAGCCATTAGAGCATAGCCTGAATGTCCTTCTCCATCTTTTCCGGGGTGACGGTGGGGGCGTAACGCTTGATTACGGTACCGTCCCGGTTGATGAGGAATTTGGTGAAGTTCCACTTGATGGCGCTGCCCAGGATGCCCTTGGTCTGGGCCTTGAGGTATTTGTAGATGGGGTGGGCGTTGTCCCCGTTCACCTCAATCTTGGCCATGAGCGGGAAGGTGACGCCATGGTTCAGGCGGCAGAATTCCGCAATCTCCTCGTCGGAGCCGGGCTCCTGGTGCGCAAACTGGTCGCAGGGGAAGCCTACAATTACCAGACCCTGGTCCTGATATTTCTTGTACAGGGCCTCCAGGCCGTCATACTGAGGGGTGAAACCGCATTTGGAGGCGGTATTCACAATCATGAGCACTTTGCCTTCGTACTGGGCGAAGTCCACCTCTGCCCCTTTGTTGTTCAGGGCCTTGAAATCGTAAATCTTTTCCATGTCTTGTCCGTTTTGTGCCGCCGCTCCCAGGGCCAGAAGACCCAGGAGGACGGCAGTAAAGATTCTTTTCATTAATTAAAGTTGTTTTACAAGCCAATTCTGAAGGCCGATGAGCTGAATCAGCTCCAGCTGTTCCTGCATCCAGTACATGTCTTCCTCTTCGTCCTGGTAGTAGCCTTTCATGAGGTCGTAGGTGGTCATGTCCTCTGCGAGGGAAAGGGTAACCTGACCCAGTACGGGAACTTCTTTTTCAGAGACGGCTAAATCCGCCTTGATAAATTCCACCACATCCTTGTAGATGGTCTGTGCGGGCGTGGCTTCCACTTTGGCTTCTCCACCCAGGTCTATGATGCGGTTCACCATCTTTTCCACCCATTCGGCCTCTTCCTTGGAATGGTCGTTGTATTTTTCTGCCAGTTTGCCAAAGCCCATGGAGGCGAAGACCTGGCTCTGCACTTTGTGCTGACGGGATTGTGCGCTAAGGCCGGTTGCATAGGCCTGAAGTACCTGAATAGATTTGTTCTTGTCCATAGTTTTGCGTTTTTATCGTTTGTTTATATCGTTCACGATGCAAATATACGACAAATATTTTATATCGCAAGCGATATTTTGAAAAAAGTGCAAAATTATTTCACTTTTTCTTTCAGAAACTTGTGGTTGGCGTAGGGGGTGAGCTTGTCTCCCAGTTCTTTGCGCCGGCGCTCATAATACGCGTGGCGGGCCGGGTTTTCGGGAAACCAGCCCCTGAGGACACGGGTTTCCTGGAAGAGCAGTTCATGAATGCCCCAGAAGCAGGAGAAGGCGGCGGCTCCGGAAATGGTGGAGGGGACGAAGCCTTCCAGAAAAAGGGACAGGACAGAGAACAGGACGCCGGCCAGGGCCAGCACCCACCAGCTGCGTTTGCCCCAGTAATACTCCATTTTAATGACGACGGGATGGCAGATGCCGATGATGAGGAAGACGGCTACGCCTACGATGATTCCGTTAAAGTTCATTCAAATACATTTTTACAAATATAAGAAAAAAATAGTATCTTCGTGCTCATATGCATGCATTCTTTACATCTCTTCTGAATGTGGTCTGTGAGATGGCCCCGTATCTTCTGCTGGGCTTTCTCATAGCCGGCATTCTGCACGTCTTTGTTCCCAAACGCTTCTATTCCAAATACCTTTCCCAGGACAACAAGTTCGCCGTCCTTTGGGCGGCGCTGCTGGGCGTGCCGCTTCCGCTCTGCTCCTGCGGGGTCATTCCCACGGCGGTGGGCCTCAAACGGGAAGGTGCCTCCAAGGGCGCAGTGGCCTCTTTCCTCATTGCCACGCCCCAGACGGGCATAGATTCCATCCTGGCCACCTTCTCCCTCATGGGGCTGGGCTTTGCCATCGTGCGTCCCGTGGCGGCCCTCATTACCGGCGTTTGCGGGGGCCTTCTGGTGAACCGTTTTGTCAAGGAAGGGGAGGGGGATGGCTTTGTGGACGCTTCCTGTGACGTTGAGAGCGGAAATCCCCTCTGGCGGGTGCTCAAATATGGTTACTATGACATGATTCAGGACATTGGCGGGCGTCTGGTCCTGGGCCTGCTGGTGGCCGCCCTCATCCAGGTGGCGGTGCCGGACAGCTTTTTCTTGCGCTTCGGCTCGCAGCCCCTGCTGCAGATGCTGGTCATCCTTGTTATAGCCATTCCCATGTACATCTGCTCCACCGGCAGCATTCCGGTGGCGGCGGCCCTTATCATGAAGGGACTCTCCCCGGGGGCGGCCCTGGTGATGCTCATGGCTGGTCCGGCGGTGAACATGGCCTCCATCCTGGTTGTCCGCAAGGCCCTGGGAAACCGTTTCACCTGGATTTACCTGCTCACCATCGTGGTGTTTGCCATCGGCTTCGGTTTCCTGGTGAATGCCATCGGCCTGCAGATTCCCATGGACTTCATGCACCATGCCGCCCATCACGGGGCAGGGGGACCGAGCCTTTTCAAGCTCATTTGTGCCGCCGTCCTTACGCTTTTGATTATCTTTGCTTTGACTATGAAACTATTTGACAAAATCCTTCACAAACAGACCCAGGAGGCCGATGTAACCGTATATACGGTGGAAGGGATGCACTGCAGCCACTGCGAGGCGGCCGTGGTTCGCTCCGTAGAGGAAGTGCCCGGTGTGGAAAGCGCCAAGGCCAACGCCTCCCGCAAAACCCTCACCATCAAGGGCCCGGCCAAGGAGGAGGACATCAAGGCCGCCGTGGACAAGACGGGCTATACCTTCAAAGGTATATCCCGTTAGCTGTTTTGTTTTTTAACCCAATGTCCGGTCTTTGAAGGCCCTTCAAAAACGTAGCCCAGTTTTTTCAGGTGACGTTCAATGGTCTTCTCACTCACATGATGTCTCTGGGCCATGGCGCTACGGCTTATAGTATCATTGCCGGAGATGTCTGAACGGATCATGTCATCCAAATTGCCGGGTGTAGGAGTAACATGATGCTCCAAAGAACGAATATGCAGCAGCCGGTTGTGAAATTCCTTGCCTTCCGGCATCCCGAACAGGATACAGGAAAGAAAATCTTCAAGATAGGATATATCAGAATCTACGTTTTTGTGGACATTTGTATAATTGGCTCTGACAAGGGCATTTCGGAAAAACCATGAGTTATTCTGAAAAACACGATTGTCTACATCGAAGCCCAAGAAACGGAAATACTTAATGGCAAAAACCGCTACGGTTCTGGTGTTCCCTTCCGGGAAAGGATGCACTTGCCAAATATCCGACACACATTTTGTCAGATGAAAAAGCATCTCGTCCGATTCCATTCCCGTATATTTCAGCAAACGTTCCCGTCTGATCAGACGCTCAAGATTGTCTGGAATATAGCGGTAGTCTCCATAGGTTACCGTGTCTCCGTCCAGAACCCATTCATGCTTCATGATGTTCCTGTCCCGATATTTGCCGGCATTCTTAATGAGACCTTCAAAGAGAAAACCGTGAATATTGGACAATTCTTCCGGGACCAGGCTGAATCCCGAATCACTGATAAGCAAATTAATCCGCGAAGAAACGAGATCCGCTTCCTTTTCGTCTCCTGAATCCTCCCGGTCCCCTTTGACCTCATAATAGGTCTCGATCAGTTTTACTACCTCATAACTGGAAATATCTCCTTCGATGTTCTTTCTTGCCACCTCATCGAGATATTCGGAAGTCTTGAGACCATCTACGGCTTGCATCCCTTTCGAGGCCGCCCAATTCTCGTATCGTTTCCTTTTTTCCGGTTCGGAGACAGAATGGTAGTATTCGTCAAATGTGGACATGTCGTTCAAAATTCTTCACGCAAAGATACATGATTTTCATCATATTACAAATTTTGAACGACAGGTAAATCCTTTTTGAACGACAGGGTCTCTCTACTGGTACTTTGAAATTGTTGTTGATTGAGAGCCAGAATTGTGACAAAGTGTCGCAGATTGAGATTCCCGGTCAAGCCGGGCATGACAAAACGTGGGCCGGGGTTGACGACAAGAGAATCAGAAAATCAAGAAATAATGTTAATTTTGCAGAGAAATCTAAACTGAAGACAGACTATGCGTATTTCAATCGTTACCCTTACCCTTATACTGGCAGCTGCGGTTTCCAGTACGGCTTACTCTCCCGCGGAATATATCCAGGCTCCTGCGGCCGTGCAGCAGGACCCGCTCATCGGCCGTCACTTCATGGACGTGCAGTCCAGGGATGCTGACGGTAAAGTGCATAAGCTCAGCGAGTATGCAGGCAAGGGGAGGTGGGTGCTCCTGGATTTCTGGGCTTCCTGGTGTGGCCCCTGCCAGGAGGAAATGCCCAATGTCGTTTCCGCCTACAAGAAATTCCATGGCAAGGGTTTTGACATTGTGGGTATTTCACTTGACCAGAGCAAGGACGAGTGGCTGGGTGCCATTCAGTCCTGGGGCCTGAACTGGATCCACCTTTCGGATTTGGGCTGATGGGAGTGCGGCGCCGCGCAGAAATACGGCGTCGAAGGCATTCCGTACAACGTGCTCATCGGCCCTGACGGCGTCATTGCGGCATGTGACCTCATCGGAGATGAACTCACAGACTTCCTTTCCTCTGTTTTTGAATAGTTTTCCCATTTGTACTCTGGATAACAATAGATAAAAAGCCTCATGCAAAACTTTGACTACATGACTCCTACTCGCCTGATTTTCGGCGAGAATGCCATTGAAAAACTTCACGATGTGATGGCCGCTATCGGCAAGAAAGTGCTTCTTACCTATGGCGGCGGAAGCATCAAGAAAATCGGCCTGTATGACCGTGTGAAAGAGATTTTGAAGGATTTTGAGATTACGGAGCTTCCCGGCATCCAGCCCAATCCCAAATAAGATCCCAGCGTGCTGGAAGGCGTCCGTCTTTGCAAGGAGAACAACATTGAAGTCATCCTTTCCGTGGGTGGCGGCAGCGTGCTGGACTGCTCCAAGGCCATTGCGGCCGGTGCCAAATATGACGGAGACCCCTGGGACCTCATTACCTATAAAGTGAAGGCCCAGGCCGCGCTTCCCATTGTGGATATCCTCACCCTGGCCGCCACCGGCAGCGAATACGACTGCGGCGGCGTCATTTCCCGCACGGATACCAACGACAAAATAGGCTATGTGGACCCGCTCCTCTTCCCGGTGGCCTCCTTCCTGGATCCCCGCTATACCTTTACCGTTTCCAAGAAGCAGACGGCGGCCGGTTGTGCCGATGCCATGAACCATACCATCGAGCAGTATTTCTGCGAAGACAGCACGTTGCTCAACGACGGCTTCTGCGAGTCCATGCTCCGAAGCCTGATGTACAATACCCGCAAATGCCTGGCCGATCCGGAAGATTACACCGCCCGGGCGGAGATGATGTTCTGCTGCACCCTGGGCTGCAACGGCATCCTGTCCTTAGGCAACAGTGACAGCGGCTGGCCCTGCCACGCCATCGAGCATGCCCTGAGCGCCTACTATGACATCACCCACGGCGAGGGCCTGGCCATCATCACGCCCCGCTGGATGCTGCATAACCTGAGTGGGCGCACGCTGGACCGCTTTGTCAAGTACGGCGTCAATGTCTTCGGCCTTGACCCCACGCTCCCCAAGCAGGAAATTGCGGAAAAGGCCATCAACGAAACCTATTACTTCTTCGAGAGCATCGGCATTCCCATGCACCTGCATAAGCTGGGTATCGGCCCTGAGCGCATAGACGAAATGGCCCATCACATTGCCGTGAATGAAGGGCTGGAGAATGCCTACGTCCCGCTCACGGAAGAGGATATAAAGAAAATCCTGATAGACTCCCTCTAAAAAAACAAGCGCCAGTCAAACTTGACTGGCGCATTTGTTATGGGGAGGCGTGATTAGACTATGTGCAGGTAACCTGCTGCAAACAGAGTCAGATATCCCAGTACTACACTGATGGAACCGATGATGACGCCCATCTTGATCATATCCTTCTGCTGAATGAGGTTGGTGGCATAGGCCAGCGCATTCGGGGGCGTGGAGATGGGCAGGATCATGGCGCTGGAAGAGGCGATGGCCACACCGATGAGTACGGTGGACGTTCCGCCAATGGCAGCCAGTTTGTCACCCATGGCCGTGCACACCACCACCAGGATGGGCATCAGCAGTGCCGCGGTGGCAGAGTGAGAAATCAGGTTGGACAGTCCGTAGCAAAGCAGGCCGGACAAGATGACGATGAGCAGCGGCGAGAAGTTGCCGAAGGGGATGGCACGCACCACCAGGGCGGCCAGACCGGAACCGTTCATGGCATAGCCCAGGGCGAAGCCGCCGGCCACCATCCAGATAACGGACCAGTTGATTTCCTCCAGGTCGTACTTGCTGATGATGCCGAACATGGCAAACACGGCAAACGGAATCAAGGCCACCGTGTAGGTATTGATGCCGGTGAACATGTCCATCATCCAGAGGAAGATGGTAACGATGAACGTAATAATGACCAGGATGGTATTCCTGCCCTTTTTCATCTCTCCTTCAATCTTGAGCTCGATGGTCTTCTGGGAGAAGGGGAAAATCTTCTTCAGGATGAGCCAGGCAATCACAATCATGATGATGACCAATGGAACCATGAACAGCATCCACTGACCGAATCCGATGCCCAGATTGAGACCCTCAGGGTCGTTCAAATACTTCAGGGCAATGGTATTGGGAGGGGTGCCGATGGGCGTTCCCATGCCACCCAGGTTGGCGGCGATGGGGATGCTGAGCGCCATGGCGGTACGTCCTTTCCCGGCTTCGGGGAGCTGTTTGAAGACCGGCGTCAGGAACGTGAGCATCATGGCGGTGGTGGCCGTGTTGCTGATGAACATGGAGAACAGGGCCGTCACCAGCATGAATCCCAGGAGGATATTCTCGCTCTTCTTGCCGAAGGGAGTTAACAGAACGCGGGCAAGATGGACGTCCAGGCCCGTCTTGGTGGTTGCGATGGCCAGGATGAATCCGCCGATGAACAGCATCACCACGGGGTCTGCAAAGCTGGCCATCACCTGCTTGTAGCTGAGGAGTTTGCCCACCTGCTCCGGGTCACAGATCCATTTGATTCCGGAATCCGAGGTAAACAACAGGAGCAGGACTATGATGGAAACGGAGGTGGCCCAGGCGGGAACCAGTTCCAACACCCACATGAGGGTGGCATATACAAAGATGGCGATAATCCGCTGCTGGACCGGCGTGAGGCCGTCAATGCCGAAGGATTCCGTAGGGAGGAACCAGAGGGCCAGGACGGCGATGGCCACAAAGATGAGGCCGATACTTTTCTTTTTTATCGTGGAAGGGTTCAGTCTATTCTTCTGACGCATCTGCTGCATCTTGGAAACCAGATTGAAACCGGTGAATTTCTTGAACATAAGACTTCTGCAATTGCGTTAAAAGATTATTCGTAGGAAAAGCGGATATCCACGGGAATGCCGGCCTGCTCCAGAACCCGCTTGTCGGACTGGCTTTCGGGACCGGCCACGCCGTACTTGGCAATCCAAGCGCGGGCGCCCTCCACATCTCCGTGGGCCTGCATGTCCAGGATTTTGGCGCCCAGGGTTTCCAGGGCCTCCCAGGTTTTGTCAAAGTCTATGCTGTATCGGCCGGAAGGATTCCAGATGATGGACTTGCTCTCCAGCAGGTAGTTATACACCACGATATTGGCAATGCCGGTAGGGTCTGCCGCTCCGAAACGGGTGGAACGGATGGTGTTGGTCACGAAGGTGGTGAGCACGTCTTCCTTGTGGAAGAGGGCCGATATGTTGTAGGCCTCCGCTTCTTTGGCGCAGAGCCAGGCTCCCAGCACGTTGGATTTGGCCTTTTCCAGCACCAGGGCTTCGTCCGCCAGGGCTTGGGCCACGGTCCCTTTCCCGTTCACGGTCTCCTTGACGCCCAAGCCTTTGGCAATCTCGCGGAATACGATGGTCCAGTAGAAGGCGCTGGCGTCTACATGAGGCTGGTAAACGTCTTCCAGCAAGGCTTTTCCCACCGGATGGACGGTGCGGTTGAATTTTTCGCGGATAATGTTGTCGAAGATGATGGTGCGGGTGCCCAGCTCTTCCTGTACTTTGGCATCATAGGGGAAGTTGATGCCAATTACCTTATAGCCCGCATTGGTGTAACCGCTGCAATACAGCACATTGCAGGAGAAGATATCGGATTCCGCGCCCGGAACGAAAGTCTTCAGGATGGCCGGATCTCCGGGAAGCATACGCTGCAGCTGAGGCATCCGGGCCGACAGGGCGTTGAGTTCCTCCGTGCGCTGCAGGTTCTTCAGAAGCACATAGGCTCCGTAGGAGGCCTTGGTGCCGTTTACGGCATCGTCCAAAGCCTCGATGGGGCCGATGACGAGGTCCATCTTGCTGTCGTTCATCTCCAACCAGGCCTTGTAGCTGTTGAAATAATCATCCGTCTTGAGGCCTTCGATCATCTGGAGAAGATAGTGACGCACGCTCTCCTTGATGGTGACGTCGGCGGCATGTTTCAGATACTCTTCAATTTTGCCGATTTGTTCCGCGTAGGCTTCATGGTACCAGACGGTCTCCAGTTTTCCGTCTTCCGTGCGCCTGACCAGCGTGTAAGGGCTGTTTTTGAGAGGATTGTCCCAGGAACGGAACTCCTCCGCGGTCATGTCCTCGGGATAGAAACGGGCGCCTGCCGGCCGGCTGCCATAGCCGGGGAGGAAGGGCTTGCCGTCAATGCGGTCCCAGGGGCCATAGTTAATCTGGGCGTAGAGTTTCTCGGAAGGATGGTCAAGAGAGCCCAGGAAGGCGTCCCCGTTCCCGAAATACTGCTGCCAGTAAATTTTGTCCACTTCATCGGCCGCCTTCCGGTAAAGGCGTAGGACTTCTTTTCCATTGTCGGTGATGCCCGTGAGGTCCGGAGCCGGAATGGTTACCTCTGCATAGTTTTTTACAAGTCTGCCCACATCGGCCCTGTCTTGCGTGCAGGAAAGGGCGAACAGGCCGGTCAGGAGTAGTAAAACTGAATGTTTCTTCATGTCGGATAGTTTTATCATGCAAAGTTAACATTATAATTCCAAAAATGCGTTACTTGACCGATATTGATGTGCTGATAGGATTCCATTATTTTACCTAAAATCAAGTGCAAAATTAACTGTTTTTGACCGAATTTTCAATCCCGGGTGTTCGGATTGCCCGGAATTGCCCGTCTCGGAAAAAAATGGTAACTTTGCACATACAAATTAAGTTAGTAGTTATGAGTGAATACGAGAAAATCAACCTGGAAGACTAAATCCAGACCGGAGAGCGTATATTTACATTGATTACGACTATGGCAAAGAAACTGATCGCAATCCTTTTAATGATAGCTGGAACTATGAATATACATGCACAGACGCTCACCGAGCGTCAGATTTTGCTCTGCACCTGTGCCTCGCTGGAAGCTCAGGGAGACTTGGAGCGTCTTGACCCCGCCATCCGCAAGGCTTTGGATGGAGGCGTCACCGTCAATGAAATCAAGGAAGCTTTCTCGCAGCTCTATGCATACACGGGATTTCCCCGTTCCCTGAATGCATTGGGAGTACTGCAGAAGGTTTTAGCGGACAGAAAGGCTCAGGGCATCAAAGACAGTGAAGGCAAGCCTTGGGCACGCCCTGCTGTATGGGATAATGCCGATATTGCCCTGAAACAGGGAACCGAAGTGCAGACGCAGCTCTCCGGCCGTCCGTTTAATTACGACTTCTGTCCGCAGGACGATTACTACCTGAAGTCGCACCTCTTTGGAGACATCTTTGCCGGCGACCAACTATCGGCTGCAGACCGCGAACTGGTAACCGTGGCCGCACTCAGCAGCCTGAAGGGCGTGGAACCTCAGCTTGCCGCCCATAAGGCCGGTGCCGTGAATATGGGAAACACCCGGGAGCAGGTGGGCGAACTTTGCCGATGGCTCTCTGCAAATGGGTATTCGCAAGTGGATTACGCGGCCGATGCCAATTCCGGTTCCTGGCCCAAGGGCAATCCCAACGATGCCTATGCCAGGTTCTTTATCGGCAACAGCCATTTGGCTCCCATCACTCCGGTCAATCTGTCTGAGGGTGAAACAAGCGTCGCCAGCTATTCCAACGTTACCTTCGAACCCGGCTGCCGCAACAACTGGCACATCCATCATGGCGCACACCAGATCCTGATCTGCGTCTCCGGCCGCGGCTGGTATCAGGAGTGGGGGAAATCCGCCATTGCGCTCACCCCCGGAATGATTGTGGACATTCCCGAAGGAGTCAAGCACTGGCACGGCGCCCAGAAAGACTCCTGGTTCCAACATCTCACCACGCATGTGGCTACAGGTGCCAATCAGTCCAATGAATGGCTGGAACCCGTAACGGATGAGATTTATTCAGAAGCTGGAATGTAAATTCGGCCTATCTTTGCAAAAACGTTCAAGATGAAACATTTAATCCCTGTTGCCCTTGCATCCCTGATGCTGCTTGGCTGTAAAACAAACACAAAAGATATGAATACCCTTACCCTCACACAGGAATGGGACAAGACGTTCCCTAAATCAGAACTTGTCAATCATTGCAAGGTCACTTTCCACAACCGCTACGGCATTGAATTGGCGGCCGATATGTATGTACCCAAGGAGGCTGAAGGGAAACTCCCCGCCATTGCGGTGAGCGGACCCTTCGGCGCCGTGAAGGAGCAGAGCAGCGGCCTCTATGCACAGCACATGGCGGAGCGTGGCATCGTGACCCTTGCCTTCGATCCTTCCTTTACCGGAGAAAGCGGGGGAGAGCCCCGCAGGATGGCTTCGCCCGATATCAACACGGAGGATTTCCTGGCCGCGGTGGACTTCCTGTCCAATTGTGATAGGGTGGATCCGGAGAGAATCGGCATTATCGGCATATGTGGATTTGGCGGTATGGCCATCAATGCAGCGGCGCTGGATCCGCGAATCAAGGCCACGGTAGCATCGACCATGTATGATATGAGCAAGGTGAACGTGGAGGGGTATTTCGCCAGCGAGGATACGCCCGCCCAGAGAATGGAAAAGCGCAAGGCCCTTGCCGCCCAGCGTACGGCCGATTACAAGAGCGGCAGTTATGTCCGCGCGGGCGGCGTCATCGACCCGCTTCCGGAAAATGCTCCCTGGTTTGTCAAGGATTACCACGCCTATTACAAGACTCCCCGCGGTTATCATGAACGCAGCGGCAACTCCACCGACGGATGGAACGTCATCGGCTGCCAAAGCTTCCTGAACCAGCCGCTACTTGCATGGGCCCATGAAATTGAAAACCCCGTGCTCCTCATCCACGGCGAAAAGGCTCACAGCCGCTACTTCAGCGAGTATGCCTTTGAGCGCATGACCGGAAACAACAAGGAACTCCTTATCATCCCCGGAGCCTCCCACGTGGACCTTTATGATGATGTCGCAGGCGTAATACCTTATGACAAGATGGAATCCTTCTTCAAAGAAAATTTGAAGTAAGATGAAAACCCTCTTGAAAAATACCATTGACGGGGCCACAAAGTTCCTGATTCTGACCTTGAGCCTGTGCGCCATTTCCTGCGCAGAAAAAGAATTCACCGACAGTGTGTCGATGGCGCTTGCCGCCGGCGGAGAAATCAATCTGGAGCAGCTCAAATGGACCCGGGAACCCGCTTCCTACGAAATCAAGGACGGAACCATCTGTATCACAACGGCTCCGCACACGGATCTGTGGCAGCGCACCTATTACCATTTCCGGAACGACAACGCTCCCGTGCTGCAGATGCAGACCCGGGAAAAATTCTTCAGCTTTGTGGTAAAGACAGACTTTACCCAGAGTCACCAGCGGTTTGACCAGTGCGGCATTGTCATGTACTTGGACAGTGAGAACTGGCTCAAGGGCTCGGTGGAGTTCGAAAACGAGGCGTTTCAGCACTTGGGCAGTGTGGCTACCAATAACGGCTATTCAGACTGGGCCACGACGGCCATATCGGCCGATGTGAAGACGATGTGGTACCGTTTCTCCCGCCGGGAGGACGATTTCTGCATCGAGTGCTCCACCAATGGCGTGGACTTCAGCCAGATGCGCATCTGTCACATGTATGCCGCAAGCGATGTAATCAGCTTCGGTATTTATGCCTGCTCGCCGGAAGAGTCTTCCTTTACGGCTGTCTTCTCGGACATGAAGATTACCGAATGCATGTGGAAGGCGCATGACGGCCAGCAGCCGGATGCGGAATAGCCTTTTGTCATACGGGAGCCGATGAAAGGCATAAACGCATACAAAAGGACCAAGTTGGCCTGTTATCTGGGCTTTGTGACCCAGGCCATCGTAGCCAATTTCACGCCGCTGCTGTTTCTGGCTTTTCACCGGGAATACGACATTCCCATAGCCAGCCTGGCCCTGATTCCGGCGGTCTTCTATGTGGTCCAATTGGTGACGGACTTCCTCTGCGCCAAGTTCAAGGACCTGGACTACCGCAGGAGCATCATCGTTTCGGAGATTACATCGGCCGCAGGACTGGCGGGACTGGCCTTTTTGCCTCAGCTTTTTCCACATCCGCTGGTGGGAATCCTTATCTGCGTAGGCATTTATGCGGTGGGAAGCGGTCTCATTGAAGTTCTGTGCAGCCCCATCATCGAAGCCTGTCCTTTCCCCAACAAGGAGGGGATGATGAGCCTTCTCCATTCTTTCTATTGTTGGGGAGCCGTTGGTGTCATCCTGGGCTCCACGCTGTTCTTTTCGCTTTTCGGCCTGGACAATTGGCGCATTCTGGCATGCCTCTGGGCCCTTGTGCCGCTTTATAACATCGTGAATTTCGCAACCTGCCCCATAGACCCCATTGTGGCCGATTCGGAAGGGATGAGCATGGGACAGCTCCTGAGGAACAAGACTTTCTGGCTTTTCCTGGTTCTGATGGTGGCCGCAGGCGCTTCCGAGAGCTCGATGGCACAGTGGACATCGGCCTTTGCCGAAGCCTCGCTGGGCGTAGATAAAGCCATTGGGGATTTGGCCGGTCCCTGCGGATTTGCCTTCTGCATGGGATTGGGTCGGTTTTGGTATGGGAAGAAGGGACAGAAACTGGACCTTTCGGCCTATATGATGGGCGCCGGCGTCCTTTGCTTTGCGGCTTATCTGACAGCCTCCCTTTCTCCGCTTCCGGCGGTGGCCTTTGTGGGCTGTATGGTGAGCGGCCTGGCCGTGGGCATCATGTGGCCCGGGTCCATCAGCATTACATCGGCCCGGATGCCGGGAGGCGGCACGGCGCTCTTTGCCCTGCTGGCCCTGGCCGGAGATGCCGGCGGCACGCTGGGCCCTTCCTTGGTGGGCCTTTGTACCCGTTCCAGCGAAAACAGCATCCAGAGCGGCCTGCTGGCGGCTTCGGTCTTCCCGGTGCTGCTGGTGCTTAGCCTTCTGCTTATACGTCGCACTTTCAAAAATTAATCCTGAGACTTCTTCAACAACAGCTGGATGGAAAGAGCGAACTACACTGCTCCGGCCATCAATGTAATTGAGAACGAGAAAGAGAGGACGCCGAGGCCGACAAGATCGAGGCCAAGGTTGAGCACGGTGTGCTGAATGTCCACATTCCCAAGAAGGAGAAAGTGGAACTCCAGAAGGCCATTTATCGGCTTTCTACCGGTGAGGAAATCCTGCTGAATACAGACCCGGTTCCTGAAGATGATGTCTTTCTACTGCTCGTCTATTCCGATGATGCGGCCAAACTGGTCAACCTTTTTTTCGAAACGGTTCACACCTACCACGGCAAGGATATAGGCCAGGCCGTTAGAAATGATGCCAATGCCGATAATGGCCGACAGCACACCGGCGGTGACATCCAGGTTCTTGAGGCCGAGATAGCCCAAAACAGCGGCGCCGACACCCAGAACCAGCAGCACCCACCACATCGGGAAGCCCACCTTCTTGTAGTCGAAGCTCTGGACGGCAATCACTACGCCTTCAATCATTACCCAGATGGCAAATACCACAGGGAGGGAGATGGCCGTTCCCAGAATGTTGAACAAGAAGAAGCATCCGAAGAAAATGTCCAGCAAGGCGCTCAGCATGCGGGTGCCGCTGTTGGGGAGGAAGCGCTGCGTCTTAAGGGTGAAGACCAGCTTGGAAATACCCGTGACAAGTGTCAGGCATCCCAGTACCCATGCTGCAGAAACGAGGGTGATGTCCGGTTTGGCAATACAAATTACACCAAGGACAATAAGGAGGAGGCCTGCCACGCAGAGCCAGATTTTGGTACTTGTTTTCATACTGTTCAAAGTTTTAGTTTTACGCTGTGCAAAATTAACCATTTTTTTGACAAATGGAACGTTTTTCTGGATAAAGCAGGGGGATAGTTTTTCTTCACCTCCCTTCGTTTCTTCGGCCTGAAAAACGCTTGACTTGTGACCTTGTAAAACCAAGAAAAAAGTGTACCTTTGCATCCGCGAAAAAGCTCTTTTCGCAGCTTGGTAGAGCTGCAATCTCCATTAACTTTAAACCGTTTATCATGAAAAAGAGATTGCTGTATACCATTCTCTCCATCAGTTTGCTCACTGTCATGGCGGGTGCCGCCATCGCCCCTGCACTGGGTGTTATCAGTACCCATTTCTCCGGACGAAATCCGCTCCTGATCCATCTCATTGTCAGCCTTCCTGCCCTGTTTATCATCCTCACGAACCTGGTATTTCCCTGGCTCTGCCGCCTCATGAAAACCCGCACGCTGGCGCTGACAGGACTTGCCTTATACGTGCTCTCCGGAGCTGGTGCCTTCTTCGTGGACGATATTTGGTTTTTGCTGGTTTCCCGTGCCCTGATGGGCGTGAGCGTCGGGATGATTATGCCCCTTTCCACCGGTCTGCTGGCTTACTATTTCCCTCCGGAGGAGCAGGCCGGTCTGATGGGCTTGTCTGCTGCCATGAACCAGATGGGCGGCGTGGTTGCTACCTTCCTGGCCGGGATGCTGGCCGGAATCAATTGGAACTATGCCTTCCTGGTGTATCTTCTTGGACTCATCGCCGTTATCCTGGTGGCGGCGTTCCTGCCGAATGAGCGCCTGTCCGGGCGTGGGGGAGTATCCCTTTCGCTGCTCAAGCGCTTCCATCCGTCTGTGGTGGGCATGTTCCTGGTGATGGTTCTCTTCTTTATCTATCCCACCAACTTTGCCCTTACGGCCTTGGGAACGCTTTCAGAGATGGGCGTAACGCTCACGATGGTGGGCCTGGACGTGGTGGCTTTTCTGGTGGGCCTGGTTTTCGGCGCCATGATGAAGCGTTTCGCTTCGCAGATGAAGTATGTCGCGCCGTTGGGGTTTGCCGCAGGATACCTGTGCCTGGCTGCTGGAAGCGGCCTTGTCTGGCTCTTGCTGGGATCGGCCTTCATCGGCTTTGCCAATGGAATCGGTGTCCCGTACCTGAATACCATAGGCAGTGTAAAAGCAGGCAAGGAGGCAGCAACAACGGTGATGCCACTGCTTTCTGCCGCTCTTTATCTGGGGCAGTTCCTGTCGCCGCTGATTGTTTCTCCGATTGCTTCCGCCGCAGGAACTTCGCCTTATTTCGTGGGTGTAGGAATCGCAGTCCTGTTTCTGTTCCAGGCCATTCTTACGCGCAAAAAGCAGATGCTTCCGAAAAATTAGTATCTTTGCGTTCCGAATAGCAAATTAGGATATGAACGCAGATAAAAGAAACTGGCTGGCCACCTTTCTGGCCGGATTCCTGGCAACGGCACTGGGCATTTTGCTCACCTTCGGCATCGACAGCATGGTGAGCTCGTCCAAAAGGGCGAAGACAGCCCGTCTTCTCGCTCGGCAAATTGTCGAAAACATGGACCGGACCTATCAGGAACTGCATGAATATCAGGATCTCTACGATGCCATCGACTCCACTTCCATGTGCCTGCACCTGGCTATTATGGCCGATACGCTTGACCGCGTGAGTGACGCCGTGGTGGTCCGATTCCTCAATCTGTCCCTGTCCGAATATGTCCAGGCCGATATTGACAATGGCATCAATGCCTACAAGGCTGAAATCCTTGGTACCATCGGCAACGTGGAGCTCATCGGCCATATCGACCAGTTCTATTCCTATGCCCGGCAGCATGCGGCCGTCTCCTCCCAGGTCATTGACCAGAAACGGGTGGTGGCCGATAATGTCTACGCCCGCTTCTATGGCGATTGGCAGGCAACGGACCGCGACTATGTCCGTTATCTCCATGAGCTCACCGAGTTCAATATATTCTATTCCAGGATGCAGAATGTCCGAGCCTCCCTTCGGCAGATAGAAGACTCCATGTCTGGGGAACTGTCTGCCTGCAAACAGATTTTGGGAATACAGTAAGCCCGGCAACAGCAAATCGTAATTCGTAACTTCCCAATGATAAGTATGCTATTTTGCAAATTTTTGTAATTTTGCATGAACAAATTGAACTATGGAAGCAAAAATCATCGACCTTCAAGAGTGGGTGTCCTTTGGTGGGGGAGGGTTCGGAGAATCCTACTACAACAAGACGGACGACTCTGTGATTCTTAAACTCAATAAAACCAGCATTTCTGCCAGCAAGGCAGAGGAGGAGTTTCTTCGCTCCAAGGCTGTCTTTCAGATGGGGATTCCATCGGCCGAACCGTATGAATTCGTTACCGACGGGCAGCGTTACGGCATGACTGTCCAGCGGATTCAGGGCAAGGAGTCTTTTGGAAGGATTATCGCAGACCATCCCGAACGGCTGGATGAACTGGCCGGCATTACGGCAGAATATGCCAAGGCCCTTCACTCCATCCCCTGCAATACAGATCAATTTGACAACATAGCCATGTGCACCCGGGAAATGATTGTGGGGAACACGGTGATTCCGGACGATGTCAAGGAAAGACTGACGGGCTATATCGATGAATTGGAGCCGGCAACCACCTGTTTGCACGGAGACCTCAATCCTTGCAATATCATTACGGCGCAGGGAAAGGTGTACTGGATAGATTTGGGAGACTTCGGCTATGGTGATCCCTCGCTGGATTTCAACATCCTCTCCCACATGAGCGGGTACGGTCCCAATCCTATGCTGAGGCACCTTTTCCACATGGACAGAAAAATGCTTACGCGCTTCTATCAGTCTATGGGAAGGCAGTACTTCGGACCCGTGTGGGATACGCCGGAGCACAAGGAGAAGATGCACCGCATCGCCCAGATTATGGCAGGAAAGGCCATTTGCATGTGGCCCCAGTCCTACCATGTCAACCTGCCCTATCTTCAGGGAAGGAAACTCGCTACAGCCATCAACCTCTTCATCGGAGACCGGATGTAAATTGCCGCCCGGATGCGATCGAAGTGACGCTCTTTTTAATTTGCTTCCGATAAATAGTCAGTAGTATGAGCAATTACGAAAAAATCAATCTGGAAGATTATACCCAGACCGGGGAGGGCGGTCAGGCCCTTACTTATACCCGGAAAGACGGCAATGCCATGGCCAAGATGTTCATTTACGAACAAGGCCTGGATACGGTGGAACGCGAGTTTTATATCTTCAAGGCCGTGTATGAAGCCGGCATTCCTTCCCCCAAGACCTGCCTGCATGGAGTATGCGGCCGCTACCGCCTCGCTGAACAGCGGGGCGATTCCTTTTTCTCGGAAGTAGGTTATAGCGGTCGAAGTACACCAGGGAGCCTTCTCCTGTGGTGCACAACAGGTGCAGGCAACAATTCCTCAGCTCAGGAAGGCCGATGTCCTCGATGTTCTCTGAGAAGAAAAAATTCATGGAGCGAAGATAGTGAAAAAAATGTAAAATGTGAAAACTATGGCTAAAAATGTGAAACAACAGAAAGAGATTTTCTCCCGACCTTTGCAATTGGAAACAAAACAAACGATTGATATGGAATTATGGAAAAGACACTTATCGCATTCTACTCCCATTGTGACCGTGAAGTCAACCAAATAATCGCCCAAGCAAAATGAAACGCATCCTCCTTACCGCCATCCTTGCCCTTGCCGCACTGAGCGCATCGGCCCAGACCCTTGTGGTCTATTATTCCCGCACCGGGCAGAACTATACGTCCGACGGCATCGTTGATCTCAAAGTAGGCAATACCCAGGTGGTTGCCGAGAAGATTCAGAAGCTTACCGGGGCCGATATCTTCCGCCTGGAGACCGTCAAGGAATACTCCGCCGACTATATGACCTGCACTCAGGAGGCCAAGGACGAATTGAACGCCAAGGCGCGCCCTGCGCTGAAGGCCGATATCGACATTTCCCAGTACGACACCATCTATCTGGGCTGGCCCTGCTGGTGGGGAACCTACCCGATGTGCGTCGCCACTTTCCTGGAAGCCCATGATTGGAGCGGGAAGACGGTCATCCCCTTCACCACCCACGAAGGCAGCGGTTTCGGCAGCGGACTTTCCGATTTGAGGAAGGCTATTCCATCGGCCTTCGTCAAGAAAGGCCTTTCCATCCAGGGCTCCAAAGTGAAATCGGCCCAGGCTCAGATTGAAAAATTTGTTAAAGATCAGCAATAGTATGAAATACACAACGCTTGGAAACACCGGGATTGAGGTATCCCGCATCTGCGTAGGTTGCATGTCCTACGGAAAAGCCTCGGAAGACTTCCATCAGTGGACACTGGGCCCTGAAGATACACAGGCTATGGTGAAGCACGCCATCGACCTGGGTGTCAATTTCTTCGACACCGCCAACATCTATTCCTTCGGCACCAGCGAAGAGTATCTGGGCCGGGCGCTGAGGAACATCGGCGTGCCCCGCGATAAAGTAGTTCTCGCCTCCAAGGTGTTCTTCAATGAGGGACAGCTTTCCCGGAAAGCAATCCTCCGCGAGATTGACGGAACGCTCAGTCGCCTGGGTACAGATTATCTGGACCTGTATCAGATTCATCGCTTTGACTACGGTACGCCCATCAAGGAGACCATGGAGGCGCTGGATTCGCTGGTGAAGGCGGGGAAGGTGCGTGCCATCGGGGCATCGGCCATGTACGGTTTCCAGTTCCACAACATGCAGATTTGCGCCGAGCGGAATGGCTGGACACTTTTTTCCACCATGCAGAACCACTACAACCTGATGTACCGGGAGGATGAGCGGGAACTGATTCCCGTCTGTGAGCAGTACGGCGTTTCCCGCATTCCATATTCTCCGCTGGCGGGCGGTCACCTGACGCACCGGGGCTGGGAGAGCGGCACAGCCCGCTCCAATACGGACAAGACCATCCGCAAGAAGTACGACGCCTCCAAGGAGAACGACCTGGAAATCATCGAGCGGGTAGCGGTTCTGGCCGAACGCCTGGGAGTGACCATGACGGAGGTAGCCCTTGCCTGGACGCTGGCCAAGGGTGTTGCCGCGCCAATTGTTGGTGCCACCAAAGTGCCGCACTTTGATGCCGCTGTCCGTGCCGTAGATCTGTCCCTTTCGCATGAAGACATAGCCTTTCTTGAAGAGCCTTATAAGGCCCACGAGATTGTTGGTGCACTTGCAAAAACAGATTCTAACGGAATTTGAACATTCTCCGCATTAATCCCCCACAGAGCCCAGCAGCAGGACAAGTTCGCCTGTCCGGCTCTTCATCTCCCTATAACCTGGACAATCTGTCCACAAACTGGACTTCTGTCAATAATCTCTGACGCCACATTCATTGGTATAAAGGGCGAAGTCATGAAGGGCTGCGCCCTTATTTGCGACAAAATGTCAGTAGGGAAGGCTTGGACTGAGTTTTGCTGATAACAAGTCAGTACAGAAACGATACGTTTGAAAATGTTCAACAAGCACGATATCGCCCGCGATGCCTGCCAGCTTTTCGGGGCACAGGCCAGCAAGGGTTACGACTGGTGGTGGCACTCTTTCACCGGATATGACGCCGAGACTGGCGCCGCCAAGCCTTTCTTTATCGAGTTCTTCCTCTGCAATCCCGCCCTTGGTGGGGATGAGCCCGCCTTTGGCCAGCTTCCAGGGAAGCCGCAGAAGCCGTCCTATCTGATGGTTAAGTGTGGCGCTTGGGGAAAGGACGCTGCTCAGCTTCATCGTTTCTGGGGCTGGAAGAAGATTAAGGTAGACTGGGGCGTCCCGTTTTCCATTGCGGCCGACGACTGCTTCCTCACGGAAGACCATACCCATGGTCATGTGAAAGTGGAAAATGCGGCGGAGCATCCCGAGTGGATGTGCCAGGACGGCGAGATGGCATGGAACCTCAGTATCCGTAAGATAACGGCCTTCAATGTCGGTTTTGGGGCCGATGAAGTCTTCCGCAAGGCCGAGGCCTTCGAGATGTTCTGGCATGCGGAGGGCATGAAGAGCGAGTTCGAAGGTGAGGTCATCTGGAACGGCCGCCGCTATGTTGTGCGTCCTGAAGACTGCTACGGCTATGCCGACAAGAACTGGGGAAAGGATTTCACCAGCCCCTGGGTGTGGCTTTCATCCAACAACCTCACCAGCGAGCTCACGGGAAAGAAACTGACGGACAGCGTCTTCGATATCGGCGGAGGGAGGCCCAAGGTGGGCCGTCTGGCTCTTCCTCGCCGTCTGTTGTCGGCCTTCTGGTATGAAGGGAAGCCCTTCGAGTTCAACTTCTCGAAGGTATGGACCGGTGTGAAAACGAAGTTCGACTGCCAGGAAACCGACACGCAGATCATCTGGCATGTCGAGCAGTCGAGCATTTCCGGGAAGATGATTTCGGACATCACCTGTGAGAAGGCGGACATGCTCCTGGTGAACTACGAGGCTCCGGACGGGCAGAAGCGTCACAACCGCCTCTGGAATGGCGGCAACGGTGTGGGAACCATCCAGCTCTTCGACCATCAGGGGACCCTCATTGACCGCATCCATGCGGAGAACATCGGATGCGAATACGGTGAATACTGTTAGCTTCTCGAATTCCTTCGTGGCAGCAACTCGCAGGTCAGGATCATATTTTTACGTTCATTTTATGTTATTCTAAAATTAAAGTTTATATTTGCATAAAAATATAGAATCATGATAGAACGAACCCTTCGAGAAAAATTGCTATATTTCTCCACCAAATTCCCATTCGTGCTCCTTACCGGGCCGAGGCAGTCCGGCAAGTCCACTCTCGTGCGTCATACCTTTCCGGATTATTCTTACGTTTCACTGGAAGAGTCTGACAACCGAAGCTATGCAGAGGAAGACCCGCGTGGTTTTATTTCGGAGTACCCGGAAAAAACCATCATTGATGAGGTTCAGCGAGTTCCGAAACTGCTGTCTTATCTCCAGACTCACTCGGATTTGGCTGGCAAGAATGGAATGTACATCCTGACAGGCTCACAGAACTTTCAGCTTCTATCCTCCGTTGACCAGTCGCTTGCTGGGAGGGTGGCCATCCTGACGCTTCTGCCTTTTTCCCACATCGAGATGCGTGATAGCGGCATTCTCCCTCAAAGCATTGACGAGGAAATTTTTAATGGAAGTTATCCAAGACTTTACGATAACGGTCTGTCGGCCGGAGACTTCTATCCAAGTTATATCGACACCTATGTAGAACGGGACGTCAGGTCCGTGAAGGACATTGGAAACCTTTCCTCTTTTGTCAGGCTCCTCAAGTTGTGTGCTGGCAGGATAGGTCAACTCCTTAATATGTCTTCGCTTGCAACAGAGTGCGGGGTAACGATTCCAACCATAAACTCTTGGCTTTCTGTCCTGCAGTCCAGCTATATCATCTACCTGCTGCAACCAGATTACCGGAACTTCTCCAAGCGACTTGTCAAAACTCCCAAACTGTATTTCTATGATACGGGATTGGCGTGTTCGCTCCTTGAAATCAAGCAAGCATCGCAAGTGTCCAATCACTACCTTCGAGGAGGACTTTTCGAGAATATGGTCATCAATGAATTCTTGAAGCGAGGGTTCAATGAAGGAGACCGGCCGTCATTCACATTTTGGCGAGATTCGAATGGCAACGAAGTTGACCTACTAATGAACAAAGGCGACCACATCGATGCTGTTGAAATCAAGTCGGGACAGACTTATAGCGCTGATTTCTTTAAAAACCTAAAGTATTGGGGCAATCTCTCCGGTGAGCACAAAGACCATCGTCAGGTTGTCTATGGCGGTAGCCAGCACAGGAGTACTTCTGAGGGTGAACTTATCCCTTGGAGTATGCTGTAGTATCCGGACAAGAAGCTGGACGTGCTCAGCTGCATGGATACGCGACTTTCCGTGCTGCTGCAGGAAGCCCTTGGCCTCAAGAACGGCGATGCCAAGATTATCAAGAATGCCGGAGCGATAATCCCTTCTCTCTGGGACTCCGCTATGCGCAGCCTTATTGTGGCGGTGAACGAACTGGGCGTTACGGAGATTATGGTTGTTGCTCACTCCACCTTGCGACTGCGTCTTGAAACGGCCCTCTGCGTGTCTGGTCCTGGGAATCTGTGTCCGGGTCCTCCGCTATCCCAGGTCGGCGAAAACGATGCCGGCGGGCGGGTTGCATGTCAGGAAGCCGGTCAGTAGGATGATGGCGACCGCGGCGGTGATCCATAGCGGCCACCAGTCTCTTATGAAACGGTTCTCTCTCCAGCGTTTGGTCAGGTGAATGGCTCTCACCATCGCCACGATATAGATGATGATGTCCAGAAATAGCAGTTCGTGGCGGACAAAGATCCAGTATGCGAAAAAGGCCGCGACGATCAGCGGCATTACGGCCAGTCCGCCCAGAAGGGGAGCGCCCACCTCGCGGATGTCGTGGCGGCTTATGAGGAAGAATAGACTGAGCAGCAGCATCGGATAGAAAACCATTTTCATATGGGCCATCACGCTTTCCGTCACGGGGAAGATATATCCGAGGAAGTGATTGAAGAAGGGTGCGTGATGTACGAAATGCATCCCGGTGCCGATGACGATCAGCAGAATAATGGCGATAGCGGTTTCTTTGCGAGTCATAATCAGTTCGTCTGATGCGGCAAAGATAAACGATTCTTTTTGCAGCCAGGTTGCATGATTAGTCATGTTCAAAAAATATTTTCTGGTAAAATCCGCCTTTGCATACTGCAATTGCACCGGCCATGATATTGTCACCGAGCCATAGCCTGCGCTACGGCCGATGGCAATCTTTGCAAAAACGTCTGAGCGAAAAGTTTCATGGTGGCGGAGACTTTCTCTTCTATCTTACTTTCAAGAGCCGACTCATCATCTGCGGACAGATGGGACACATCGATTCCGTCAAGGGCCTTCCCGGTTTCGTCAAACACCTTGTCGACAGTGTTTGCCCCGCAGGTCCCTTCCATGTTCCCCATGCCGGTCCCGTAGGCCCCTGCGATATCGAGGGCGGTCTCTTCGGGTAGACCGACGAGGTCGCAGTAGGTGCAGACTACGGCCTGCGCGCAGTTATCCAACGAGTTTCCTCGGCATCCGTGTATTTCTTGCCGATCTCGTTGAAAAGGTCCGGACGGCCCTTGTGATGGACCGAGAGCACCTGCTGAAGGAGGTCGTTCACGGCCTCGAGGTCGCGGGGCTCCGCTTTGCGTATGATGTAGTGTGTGTCAGTCATGGCTATAGAATGGTGATGGCTCCCGCAACGAGGGTGGCCGGAATGGCGAGCACCATGCCGATAAAAGCCCCCTTGATGTGGAACCAGTAATCGTGGTAATCTTTGGACATATCCTCAGTCCCGGGTATGACAAAGTGTTTGTCATGGCAGAACCACAGGCAGTCGAGGACAAGGGCGTCGAACCAGTTGACGACGTTCCAGAGGGCGTACGCCATGAGGACCCCGCCCCAGAAAGTCGTGCAACCGTTGATATACCGGACCAGCAGGCCCAGGAGTACCCCGAAAAGGAGTACTGCGGTGATCTTCTTAACGTAGAAGACCGTCCCACCGGGCTTGTTGGAATCATCCACCAGGCCGAGGCTCCTGCAGCGCTCAATGATGGCAGGGGGGTAGTTGAAGACAATCTTCACCGGGTCCCTGGATATCAGGAACACGAAGAGGGTGAAAAGGGCGCACGCGACGATGGACTCAATCAAGAATACCATGGGTTACTGATGCTTCTTGAAGTTATATTTCTTCCGGAGGGCAGCCTTGGTCTCTTCGTCCTGATGGGTGAAGAAGGCCTTCCAGCCCGGACAGAAATTGATGTGCCAGCGCCAGAATCGGCCTTTCAGCGACTTGGGATCCTTGTCATAGGATGCGCGGAACTTGCAGTTCTCGCAGGGGTAAGATGTCTGTGCCATATAAGAGCTGTCAGTTGTTGTTCATGAAAGCGATCATCCGGTCATTGACCTCCCGGGATTCCGGAAGGGCCGGGTCCGTGACGTTATGCACATGTCCCACTTTCCTCTCGCTGGCATGGATGTCGATAAACTCCACCTCACGTCCAAGGGCCTCACAGTCGGAGATGAGCTTCAGGGATTCTCCCCGGATGAAGTCATTCTTGCAGGTGGAAACGAACAGGGGTCCCGTATAGCTGCCTATACGGGTCCTGGGAGACATGGAGGCCATCCAGGCCGTGTCCCGGTAACGGGGGCCGATGAACCACTCAAGGGCGCTTCGCGTGAACCCGTTGGTGATGGCGAAGGCCTCGTAGTCATAGGCGGGGCAGTTGAGGAGGACACCTCTCGGGACAAACCGTTCAGGATGGACGGGCAGAGAGCGGTCCTCGGCCCCTTCTGCAAGGTAGAGGGCGAAATGGCCACCCGCCGAGTCTCCCGTTAGGAACATGGCGTCCCTGTTGAGTCCCAGCTCCCCGGTATGGTCCGTGAGGTAATCGAGCGCAGCTGCGCAGTCCCCGAGCTCCGTCTCCACATCGATGTCTTTCCCGTCATTGAGCCGGTACTCCAGGAGGACCACATCAATGCCCTCCCGGAGAAAGGCCGAGGCGAAGACCCGGTTGTTCCGCCGGTCACCGCCCACGTAGAAGCCTCCGTGAATGTCAATGAGGACGATGTCCCGCCGGACGGACTCCGGGGCATAGTAGACGTCGAGGACCTGCCTCCCGGACCCGTTCTCCGCGTAAGGGAGCCCGATGGTGTGCCTGCACGAATCAGCATAGACCGGGGCCTCGGACAGCTTGATGGTCGCATCGACAATCATCTTGAGCATGGGCTTGGAGACCTTGACGCTCGTGCATCCAAGGAGCAGAGGGAGAAGGGAGAGAGCCAATAGCCGTTTAATAGTCGTCATCGCAAATCTGATAGGGAATATGTTACAAAGATAGCACGAAAAATAGTAAAACGAAACCGGAGCCCCGCGTGAATAGGGCCCCGGCCACACCTGAACGGTGTCACAAGCGGAACATAGCCATAAAGGGATTAAGCAATGAAGAAGTCCCGCCGTGTCGTATTTTACTGCCAACTGAAGTTTTCCTTCCCGGCGCCAATCTCAAAATGATACTTCACGATTCCCAGGTCTATATGTGTAGCAGCCACCTTGGCCACCTCAATGGGCTTATCCATGTACTTCCGCACGGAATGCCGTGCCTTGATTGCATCAATTAGTTCCATGTCGCTAATTTACACATTTTCCAGCACATGGCAAAGCCTACCGCACGCTCCGACCAAGCGTCCGGCAAGCCGGCCACTTCATCGGAGCTTTCCCGCGCTTTGGACCTCAGCGACAGCAGAGCTGCCGCCGAAGTCCAACCCGGTGACAGACTGGCACCGGCAAGCCGGCACCAGACTGTCCCTCGGCCGCGCACCCACAGAGCCCGGCAGCCAGAGGTGGGCCCTTCCGGCGCCACCTCCGCCCGCCCGGCTCTTCATCTCACAGAAAATGATTACATTTGTACTGTAAGACAAATCGTAATTTATAGGCATAAACAAGCTCCGGCAACATCGCATATGTTGTCGGAGCTTTATTGAGATTTCATTGAGAATGTTTATATAGCATCCGATAAAACGAAATTTTTCGAAAATCTTCTTATCCCATCCCGTTGAAACTCAGCATCGGTAACCTTGCGGAAACTTACTTTCCACGGGGTGCCTTCTTGTTTGATAATCAAATAGTT
>JAFVAU010000028.1 GCA_017480345.1 Bacteroidales bacterium | reverse complement strand
TCCACCTGAATACGATGCTGATTCCGGTAAACAATGCCGGTCAGGTCGCACTGAACTTGATGAAGACATACGTCCCGCAGTTCAACAAGGGCACCGGTGACGACGTCGAGGTGTACACGGTAGAGAACCCTCACTGGATGATGTTCGTGCTGAAGGCCTCCAACCTGGTGTTTGACTCGGATGACCAGACGGTGGAAATCCAGCTGCCTGGTTTTCCCTCCGACATCTCCATCAACCCGCCCATCATCTACAACGAATCCCTCTGGAGCAACCTGGGGAGCAAACGCTATCCGGCTACGCTCCGGAACGGCATCCTGACCATCAGCAAAGACGGAGCTGCAGATGAGCCCGCCAATGTTGGGACCAAATTCACGAGGATGATTGTCGTCCGTGACAACAACTAAATGCCTTACTGACCATGTCCAACGAGAAGAAAATGCAACTCACGCGCCTTCAGGGCATTATCGCCATCGCGAGCTTCAGCGCTGGCGTCCTCATCGCATGCGTGTGCCTTTTCTTCATCGAGCCTCTGGGACAGATTGACACATCGGCCGTGAGTATCGTGAGCGAGCTGCTTATCCTCTGCGGCGCCATCCTCGGAGTCAAAGCCAGCTACGATGTCAAGTTCCGGAAGTTCCAAGCCGAGTTGGACCAGGTACTGGAGAATGAGAACAAACCTACAACCTAAACCTAACCTATGAAACCCTCCGCCATTCTTGCTTTCACGCTACTTCTTACCGCTTGCGGTGTTGCCCGGCCCGTTCTGGAGTCGGACAACACCAAGGTGGAGGTGAAGACCGTGATCAGGACCGTGACAGATACCGCCTACATCGAACTGCCGGTCATCGTGGAGAAGGTGGCCACCCTCGACACCACCTCTGTACTGGAGAATAAATACGCCAAATCCGAGGCTTCCGTATCCGGAGGAGTGCTGCATCATTCCCTGCAGACAAAGCCCGTCAGGGAGCCCGTGAAGGTGGAAAGAGTGGAAGTCGTGCGGGATTCCCTGGTGTACCGGGACCGGGTGCAGACAGTCACCGTTGAGGTGGAAAAGAAGCTCACCTGGTGGCATCGGTTCCGGCTCACCCTCGGCAACATTTTATTTGCTCTGATAGTCATTGCAATACTATATCTGTTATCCCTTTTATTCAACAACTTCCTAAAACTTAAACGCTAATGAAGTACATTCCTTCCATCGCCTTCGAGGAGATGAGCGGCAGCGCCAAGGGCGTGACCGCTGCAAAGATGAAGAGCCGCAAGTACATCCGCAACCGCGGATACGGCGGCTCCGTCCGTACCGCCGACCAGGCCAAGGTCAAGGGCGTGTTCAAGCGTCTTACCACCATGTGGAAGAGCCTGACTCCCGCCCAGATCCTCGCCTGGAACAAGCTGGCCCTCTCGCAGGAAGGCCGCAGCGTCCTGGGCTCCAAGGCCAAGATCAGCGGCGCCAACCTGTTCACCCGTCTCAACTACTGGATCGTCGCCTGCGGCGGCCAGCCCTCCGTGACTCCTCCCGAGCTCGTCGGTGTGGAGAACCCCTCCGGCGCCACCATCGTATGCCAGGGTGAGACCTTCACCTTCAAGCTGGACCAGGCCCTCGCCGACAACGGCGGCATCTACCTGGTCATCGAGGCCACCGAAGGCCAGTCCAACGGTGTGACCCGCGCCCACGCCAAGGCATCCGGCATCAAGCTCGTGGAAGAGCCCACCGCCGAGGCCATCGACATCCGTGCGGACTACGTGGCCAAGTACGGCGCCCCCAGCGCTGCGGCCCCGAAGATCTTCTTCCGCTACTACTACGTCAACTCCAGCACCGGCGAGAAGTCCGGCACCATGCTGGCAGAAGTCAAGTGGGCCGCTGCCGCGGCCGGTGGCGGTGAGCCGTAGTCGAAACTCTCTCTGGCGTTTCCGCCCAACCTAAACTTTTTACCCTCCGCAGTCGTGAGATTCCGGAGGGTTTTCTTATGCTATTTGACGGACCGGACAAAATAATTGAAGTTTTTTGACATTTTTTTCGGCCCCAAACACATTTATTTTTGCTCGGATTTCCTTACGAAAACCTCGCCATCGGCCGTATCACATTTGTACCACGCACCCTATAAACGACTGATTTACAGTAGTGTGTCAAAAACTTTACACTTTATAGGGCCAGGCCCTCATCGACCTCCACGTCAGGGGGATCATCCAGTATATCAACCAATTTGCATAAAATTTGCAATGTTATGAAGAAAAAATGTTACATTTGCATTGTCCTCTGCATCTATATCGCAGACACACAAAAGAGAAAGGAGAAACGAATTATGGCAAAACCAATTAAAGAAACGCCTGTCCTCTACGATGAGGATGCTTACCGCTTCGAGATGGCTGCGCACAACGTGACTCCTCTTCCTGAAGAAAGACAAGAGGAGATGTGGAAGACCTATGAGAGACTCAAAAAGTGCTGCACGTTTGCCCTATGAGTATCTCAATCAGGCCTTTTGAGCCATCCGTAGATACACAAAAGCCGTTCGACTGTGGTAAAGCAGATTTGAACGGTTTTTTGTGTGAGACCGGAACTGCGGCTCCAAACGCTTCCCTCTACGAGGAAGAGCACCTTGCTAAGACATACATTGTGGAAGACAGCCAGACTCACGACAATCTGGCATATTTCAGCCTGCTATTTGACAAGATTGAGCGTTCCATTGCCGACCCTGCCATCTGGAACAAGTTGTCAAGGAAAATCTCGAATGCCAAAAGGCGTTCATCATATCCGGCCCTCAAAATTGGCCGTCTGGCCGTCAGTAAAAGAGCGCAACATTCAGGTCTTGGGAGAGAGATCCTGGATCTTATCAAAATCTGGTTCTTCAACGATACCAAAGCCGGATGTCGTTATCTGACAGTTGATGCATATCTTGATGCGGAGGACTTTTATTCAAAATGTGAATTCCGGCCCTTAGTCATCCCCGAGCCCGCGGACGAAACTGTTCTGATGTTCTTCGACCTCAAGGGAATCACCCGCAAACATCTTTAAGCAATACCAGCGTTCCATCATTCCCTTACTTCCATCCGTGCCATCAGATGATGGAAGTTTACCTGAAGCGCAGCTCAAAGACGGTCTCGGAGGCGTCGCTGCGCAGGAGCTCGATGGAGCCGTTGTGGTTGCGCATGATTTGGCGGGAAATGGAAAGGCCGATGCCGGAGCCTTCCTTCTTGGTGGTGTAGAAGGGGATGAAAATCTGCTCCTGGGCCGATGGCGGAATGGGGGCTCCATCGTTGGCCACCTGAACAATCACGTCGTCGTCCTTTCCAAGCCGGGCCGAAATGTCAATGTGCCTGGCATCGGCCTGCAGGGCATTTTTGATAAGGTTGATGAGAATCTGGGAAATTTGGCCTTCATCGGCATAAATCATCAAATCCGCTTCTTCCGGCCGATAGGTGCAGGCGGCCCCGCAGCTGCTCAGGTATTCGCTGTTGAGGCCGATGACACTGTCCATGAGCTCCTTGAGGTCCAGGGCCTTGCGGACGGGTTTGGCCACGCCGGACAGTTGCCGATACGTCTGCACGAAGCCAATCAGGTTCTTGGAGGAGTCGCTGATGGTCTCCAGGCCGGCTTTCACGTCCAGCTGGCTATGGCCGTTTTCATCCACGGATTGGGCCAGGGCGTCACTGAGGGAGGCGATAGGGGAGACCGTGTTCATAATCTCGTGCGTGAGCACGCGGATGAGCTTGGTCCAGGAGTCCTGCTCGTGCGCTTGGCGCTGCTTCTCAAAAATTGTGCGGATGCGGTTGAGCGTGCGGTTGAACTTGCTGTTTTCCTGGAAACGGAAGTTGAGTTCGCCGTCTTCCAAAGCGTCCATCATGTAGGCCACCTTCTTGATATCTTCCTGGCGGGTTTTAATGCCGGCAATCACCGCTGCAAGGAAGGCAACGATGACGCAGAGCAGTATGACTTGCCAGGTGGCCATTATAACCCGTACTTCTTCAGTTTGGCATACAGCGTGGGACGGCTCACGCCCAGCATCTTGGCTGCGGCGGAGATGTTGCCGTCCGTGCGGTCCATGGCTTCCCGGACCAGGCGTTCCTCTTCCTGTGCGTTATGATGGAGATTCCCGGTGGGGCCGGGAATGACGGTTTCCGATCGGGTATCTAAGTCTTTCGCCGTCAACTCGCTGCCTTCAGAGAGAATGACCGCCTTTTCAATGACGTTCTGCAGTTCCCGGATATTGCCGTTCCAGCGGGCGTTCTCCAGCGCCACCTTGGCGGAAGGGACCAGGCCGCTTAAGGGCCGATGATACTTCTGAGCAAACTGCTCCAGGAAGAGCTGTGCCAGCGGGACAATATCCTCCCGGCGTTCCCGAAGGGCCGGCAGGGCGATATGGACGGTGTTGATGCGGTAATAAAGGTCTTCGCGGAACCGGCCTTCCCGGACCAGCTGCACCAGGTCCATGTTGGTGGCGCAGATGAGGCGGATATCCACGGGTTTGGCCTCGGTGCCGCCCACCCGCACGATGCTGCGGTTCTGGATGGCTCGGAGAAGCTTGGCCTGCAGATGCAGGGGAATATTGCCGATTTCATCCAGGAAGAGGGTGCCGCCATCGGCCTGCTCAAACTTGCCAACGTGGTCCGTGTGGGCGTCGGTGAAAGCGCCTTTGACGTGGCCGAAGAGTTCGCTCTCGAAGAGGGTTTCCGTGATGGCGCCGACATCCACCGCTACCATCAGCCTTTGGCTTCTGAGGCTGTGGGCGTGGATTTCCTTGGCCAGCACATCCTTGCCGGTGCCGTTTTCTCCGGTGATGAGCACCGTGGCGTCCGTAGGGGCAATCTTGTCCAGGGTCTTGCGGATGGCGGCCATGGGCCTGGAGGTGCCCCAGAACATGAAATTCCCGTTCTGGCCGGGAATGACGCCCCCCGTCATGCCCGACCCCGATCGGGCATCCCTTCCCATCGCCTTCCGGGCCTTGTCCCGGGCAGTCGTGAGGGTTGTCACCAGTTTTTCGTTGTCCCAGGGCTTCACGATGAAGTCGAAGGCACCGCGTTTCATCCCTTCCACCGCCAGGGCGATATCGGCATAGGCGGTAAACAGCACCACTTCCACTTCGGGGACCATTTTCTTGATTTCTCCGGCCCAGTAGAGGCCCTCGTTGCCGGTGTTGATGCTGGTGGAGAAGTTCATGTCCAGCAGCACCACGTCCGGCCGGAACTGCTCCAGGGAGGAGACCAGCGTGGCGGGGGAGGGAATGGTCTTCACCTCGGCGAAATGCATGGGCAGAAGGATTTCCAACGTCCGGCGGATGCCGGCGTTGTCGTCCACTATCAGTATCTTTCCTTTCTTTGATGCCATAGCAAGCGCGAATGTACGCATTTTCTTTCGCTCGCGCAAATGCCAGCTGTTCTATAAAAGTAGAAATGATTATATTTGCAGCCTAATTTGAAATGATGAAAAAAAGCAAGATTGCGCTCCTTGCGGCGCTTTTGATGGCATGTGGATGCCCTAAAGTGGCGGAAACGGTACCGGCAGCACCGGACTACTCCAATCCCGCCATGTGGATAAGGGAGGACATGGATCCGGATGGCAGCGGGGCCGATGTCTTCTATGTGGTTTCTACCTGGGAGACGGACTGGCAAGACAGTTCCGGACTCACCATCCATTATGCCGATGTCTGGAATCCGGACCACCGCGCCCACATGGGCTCGGAGATGAACAAGGCTGCCGCCTATATGGCTCCCGGCAACCGCTATTGGGCGCCTTTCTATCGGCATGCCACCATTGAGGCCTTCCTGACGCGCGACGACAAAACAATCCACGAGCGCACGCGCCTGGCCATGAAGGATGTATGTGATGCCTTCGACTGCTTCCTGAAGCAGCATGACCCGCAGCGGCCGCTTATTATTGCAGGGTTCAGTCAGGGCGGCATGGCCGTTGTGGAATTGCTCAAGCACATGGATGACGCCACCTTCGGCCAACTGGCCGGTGCCTATGTGATGGGCTACAAGGTGACGGACGAGGACCTGGCGTCCTGCCCCCATATCAAGCCGGCTCAGGGCTCCGAAGACGTTTGCGTAACCATTTGCTACAATACGGTGAAGGACGTGAAATACATCAATCCGGTGCTGGCGGCCTCCAGCATTGCTATCAACCCCGTGAACTGGGTTACCGACGCCACTCCCGCCGTACTGCACGACACCATCACCGTCACTTTGTCACCCCTGCACCACGTGCTGGTTGTGGAAGGATACGACGGCTCTGAATACCCTCCCTTCGCCGATTTCATCAACGTGGGGGATATCCACGGCTGCGAGCCTTGGCTCTACAGCGAATGCCTGCAGCAGAATATGCGCGCCCGCGCCCGTGCCTGGAGAGACCGATAAAACTGCTCCAGCCATAAAGCGTATGATAGCGCGGGTTTTCTATTCTCTTACCCCCCCTATGGCACGATTGGCACTTTCAGCACATCCCCAAAGTGCCATAACAAAGCCGAAGGAACTGCTTATTCGTCTCTTATGAAATACGACGGATTATTCATTGCAATACTTCTGGCCTGGAAATAAACAGAGACGAAGGCCGTTCCCATAATGAGGACCAGTGCAAGAAGATATACCCAAAATGTAAAGGAAAGGCGATACGAATAGCTTTGGATTATAACGGAGTTAATCAAAACTGATATGGCAAGGCCAAAGATACTTGCTACCATCACAATCCTGAGATACCTGAAAACATTGCGCTGCAGTTCGTCGCTCCCGGTAGCACCATAGACTTTCCGGATAGCCGTTTCCTTTCGATGCAAAGAAACATAATACGTGCTCATTGCTAAATAAAAATTGACTCTCTGTAACCTCAATCGCCTCCAGAGCGCTCTGCAAGGCCAATTCCAATTCGTATAGCGGGCTAAAAGCATCGATTTTTGATGTTTTTAGCCCATTATCCGATATATTTCAGTATATTTGCATCAAGTAAAGTTCGTCTATATGAAAATCATTGGTCGCGACGCAGAAAACGCAAAACTCAAGTCCTGGTACAAGTCCGGCAAAGCCGAATTCCTCGCCATTTACGGCAGACGCCGTGTAGGAAAAACGTACTTGGTGAATACCTTCTTCGACAACCAGTTCACCTTTGACGCCACAGGCATCATCGGCGGCACCCGCACCGAAGAGCTTGACGCCTTCTACTCCGCCCTTGTCGAGTACGGTTATTCCGGCCCCAAGCCCAAGAAGTGGATGGAAGCCTTCGAATCCCTTAAAGGTCTGCTGAAGGAAAAAATAGTAAAAGGGAAACGAGCGGTCGTCTTCATCGACGAACTCCCGTGCCTGGCCACGCCCAAATCAGACCTCGTCAAAGCCCTGGACTACTTCTGGAACAAATGGGGCTCCCGCCAGAAAGAACTGATGCTTATCGTCTGCGGCTCCGCCACCTCCTGGATTGTCCGCAACATCATCGACAACAAAGGTGGCTTACATAACCGGATCACGCACGAGATGCACCTCTTCCCGTTCCACCTCAAGGAAACCCGGGAATTCCTGCAGGCCGGCAAATTCAAGTGGAACGACATCACCATCCTCCAAGCCTATATGATTCTGGGCGGCATCCCTTACTATCTGGGCCTGCTGGATTCCGGAATGTCCCTTGCCGACAACATCGACGCCCTTTTCTTCGCCGAAGGTGCCCAGCTTCGCGGTGAGTATGAGCGCCTCTACAAGTCCCTCTTCAAGACGCCAGAGCGCTATAAAGCCATCATCAAACTCCTTTCCGACACCAAGAAAGGCCTCACCCGCAAGGAGATTGCCGAGAAACTCAAGGTTCCCAACAACGGCCACCTCAGCGACATGCTGGAAGACCTCGTCAACTGCGACTTCATCCGGCACTACAACGTCCTTGGCAAGAGCGTCCGTTCCAGCGGCGGCCTCTACCAGCTCGTGGACTTCTTCTCGCTCTTCCACGCATCCTTTATCAAGAGCAAGAATACAGACCCCCACTACTGGCAGCACACGCTCAATACCACCACCCAGAACAACTGGTTCGGCCTCACATACGAAAAGGTGGCCATGGCCCACATCCCGCAAATCCTTCGCGCCATCGGCATGGACCGCATCCTCACGGAATATTACTCCTGGCGCAGCCAGTCTTCCGACCCCGGAGCCCAGATCGACCTCATCATCGACCGGGCCGACGGCTTCCTGAACATCTGCGAAGTCAAATACTCAAAAGGCGACTATGCCCTCACCAAAGCCGAAGCCGATAAAATAGACAATCGAGTGAGCGCATTCCAGCAGGAAACCGGCACCGACAAGAACATCCTCGTCACCCTCATCACCGTCAAGCCGGTCAAGGAGAACGCCTGGACAGACACCGTCAGCAGCTTCGTAACCCTCCAAGACCTTCTCGTATAACGGGCTAAAAACCTTCTATTTTCACCTTTTTAGCCCGCTATCCGTAACATACTCAAAACCGCCGCCACCTCAACCCGAGATAGCGGCAGTTTTTCTGTCATGTCCCGCCAGACCGGGTATCTGTCTTCCTGAGGTGAAGCCGAAGGATCTACTTCGTATATAGCCCCATCCTCCTGAACGTCACATCGCCCTCCAGCAGATTCGGCCCGTCCGTATTTATCTCAAAGCGCTCAAGCACCAGCTTGTCCTTACTGCACTCCTTGACCCAGTAACCCACAGTAGGCGTATACGCGGCTTTCCGGTCCTCTTGCTTGAAGTCATGATCCAGTTCAAAGAGATAAAGCGCCGGAGTGGAACCGCCCACGCCTGGATAGCCGTTCTGATGCTGCT
>JAFVAU010000020.1 GCA_017480345.1 Bacteroidales bacterium | reverse complement strand
TGTAAATTGCCACCGAAAAGTGAACAGTTTTGCCAACGAAAGTTGAACAGTTAGAGATCATCTGCAAAGGTATTCATTTTTCTGGTTTTTGCTTCATTTTTCGTTCATTCATCCATTTTTCCGTAGCCTTGATTCTGTAAGACGGCCCGTTCATGTCAATGATGTAAGCCTTGAAGGTAAGGCGGTCTACAATGGCCGCAGCAATGACCTTATCGGTGAAGATTTGATCCCATTTGTCGAAGCCAAGGTTGGTAGTGATGATGATGGATTTGATGCCGGCACGGAGGGATATGAGGTTGAAAAGGGCCTCTGCGCCCTCTTTATCAAAGGATTTGTACCCGCACTCATCCAAGATTGTGAGGTCGTATTTCTCAAAGCGTTTTTGCAGCCTGGAGAGTTTTCGCTGTGATTCGGTCTCCCTGATTTCAACCAGCAGACGTGGCACAGATGCATATAGAACATTGTAACCGGCCTTGCAGGCCTTGATGCCAAGACCGATGGCCGTGTGTGTTTTACCGGTACCGGGGTTGCCGTACATGATAACGTTCTGGCAATCACGGATAAAGTCAAGAGTCTCAAGTTCGGGCAGTGCAACTGCCATATCCTTTGGCAGTTCATTCCTGTCCAGATCTTCAAGATACTTGAGTTGCGGGAAGTGAGCCTTGGTGATAAGTGCCCTGCGACGTGCCTTGTCGCGATACTCTGCTTCCTTATTAAGCAGTTCAGCCAGAAAGCGGTCATGAGACCACTTCTTGGATACGGCGCTCTCCAACATTACATCGAGACTGCCCTTGATACCACCGAGTTTTAGCGTACGGCAGTTATCGCTGATGGATTGCAGATATGACGTTTCCATTATGCAAGAGCGTTTTCAGTGTTGGACTTGAACATATTACCGAGCATCATAAGGTTCTGTTCCGCCCCGTTCTCAATGGATTGATTCCAGGGCTTGTCAAACAGGCTTTCAGAAGAACGGACCTCAGAAAGAACGTTCTTAATGCTCTCGAAGTTAATGGTATGGATGCCATTCATCTTGGCCACGTTAACTGCAGAACAGAGTTCCTGGTAGTCAAAGTGGTTGTCTCTGGCCCAAATGAGGAGCTCGACAAAGCTCTTCGGGTTCTCAGAGAAGTAAGTGTCAAACAACTTCTGGATACCCTGAGGCATTTGCCTCAATGCATATGAGTTGCGTACCGCACCCGGCTTGACCTGAAGGACCTTGAGATAGTGCTGGATGTCAATCTTATTGTCATTAGGCACATAACTCCGCTGGTGCTTGGCCAGTTCCTTTTTCGACGGTCTGTCCGTATCGTAGATGATTACGTTATCGCTGTACTTTTTCACCCAAACAGTGCGATGTATGTATTCGAACGGGACAGAGTAGCAAACGGTATCCAGGTGGATAGTGGCAAGCTTATCAACCTGACGGAAGTCCGCTTCAAAGCATGCCATCTCGCCAAAGGCAATGAGCATCACATCAAGCTCTTCCTTGATTTGGTCCTTGACAAACTCATTGTCATCCTGGCAAACGGAAAGCAGGTATTCATTTGCCTCATCCATAGAGTCAAAGTGGTCACGGCGGGAGAATGCCCGGCGACGGAGGATCTCCACCGCACGTTCTACATGAGGCTTCTCATTGCCGGAGCGAACATTACAGAACTGATGCCTAAAGCCATAATACCCTTCAAGTTGCTGGAGCTCCAGTGTGGGCTTCTTCTCGCCACCGGTGAAGCTTCTCACTGCTGTCCGCATGTTGTCGTACACCATAACCTGCGGAACGTGGCCCCAGAAGGAGAAGGAGTTCACGTGGGCTTCCATCATGGCCTGCTTGTCCTGATGGGAGAAGAGTTTACCCCAGCGACCGTTGCTGCACAATGCAGTGGCAGCCATGTTGAAGGTCGTGAGTTTGCCCTTGATGTACAGTTTGACTTCACCCCAGTCAAACTCCATCCGCTCACCGGGAACATACTTCTGCTTGATGAAGCAGTCCTGGACAGATGCGAACTTGTTGGACTTCTTGCCTTTGATATACCTGACCACCGTCCTGTACGAGACATTGTAACCGGCCCTGCAAAGGTCCGCATGGATATCAGTAGCCCTTTTTTGTTGCTTCTTCATACCCATAGCCACCTTGGTGGCGTTGTTAATGAGTTCCTGATCAATCAAGGACTTGATCTCATCCGTCAGGACCGGGCAATCCACCTCCCGGTCTTTGTACTTGGGTTCGGTTCGGAGAAGCTCAGCATAGGCTTCTGGATTGTCCTTGTCGTTCACGGTAGCGTTGTACAGCTTACGGAGCCCGACTACCGTTGTTCGGCTGATGCCGCGTTTCCTGGCAATCTCGCTGTTGCTTAGATTGCGTCGGAAGTCGCCAAAGATGTCATTTCTTTTCACGTAATCAATCATTTGCTCGGGTGTTTGGAACCCGAAAGTTAATAATAAAGGGACTAACGGCAGGCGGCAGGCTGGGCCCGCCCTCCATTCCGCTCGGCTACGCCTCGCTCCATTACGAGCGGGCCCAGCCAATGACCCTTGCAAATGATCTCAAAGTGTTCAATTTTCGATGGCAATCAGGTGTTCAATTTTGGGTGGCAGTGCACAAATAAGAATTATCCGTGTAACGAAAAATGAAACGTTTAATTATTATTTCGCTGATACACAGGCAATTGCAGAGGAGACCAAACGGATAAATGCAGCATTTTCCCATTCGGAGCCGCATAAGGCTCTCAGAACCAGTCACATATCCGTTTCAGTTTCCTGCCAGAAATCTGCAAATTTCACCGCTCTGTAAACTTCTTCGCCTTGGGATACTTGTTTTCAATGAGACAATCCACCGCCTCATCAATAATAGAAGCCAAAGAAGGCTTAACTTGATGACCATTCATTTCTAGCCAGAAGGCCAGTGCTTTCAGTTTCCTCAAAGTAGAAGGAGAGGTCCTCACAGCAGCCCCGTGGATTTCCTTCCGGCTCTTCTTCATTTTCTTTTCATCCCGGGCATCATGCACGGGATCATCCATCACCTTTTCTTTTTCACCCCATACATCTCTGGACCCCTTGGGGGCCAGCTGCTCCTTGAACATTTCAAGTTGATCCAATTCGTCCATAAACATCTCCTTTCTTTTCATCCGTTTACAAATCAACACGTCAACTCTGCAACGCGTAATCGTGTTATCTCGTTTACCCATCAACACGCTCACTGGTGAACACGTCATCGAGTAAACCCGTACTCTCGTTAACACATCAACGCGTTTACGCCTTTACAAGGACACGCGTTCACGCCGCAACAAGTCAACGTGCAAACATAACAAACATTTTTCATTTGTCCTAATATTTGGGACGCAATCCAAATCGCTTGGACTTTATCAAAACTATTCTTACTTTTGCGCGGAGTTCTTTGGAACAGGATTTCGTTTTTGGGCTTAGCTCAAAAAGCAAGATGTGTGTTTGTCGGACAAACACCGTCCCTGGCGGGCCGTCTTGCACTGCCGTGGGCTTTTGCCGTGGTAATAAAATTGAGTTGATATGGATTTGTTGAGTCGTAAAGTTTCAGTCCGCCTGACTGAAAAAGAGTATGAAACACTTAGGATGAAGATGGAGCTGTCTGGCTATAGGTCCATGTCCATTTATATTCGTGATGCATTGTTTTCAATCCGTCTACAACGGAGAAACTATAGTAAAACAGACCCCAATCTAGTCCGCCAGGTAGCCATGCTTCGTTCAGAAATCCGCCAGATAGGCGTCAACTACAACCAGCGAGTGAAGACCCTGAATACCCTGGCAAAGTTGCGTGACAAGAAGGGAAACCTAATAGTAAATGCACGCGATATAGACAGGGATATGTTGGAGATGAAAAAGATGATGGAAGGTATGACAACGTTGGTTAATGAAGCATATACCCGTGTTATGGAAACTGAATCTCCAGGCTCCGGAGACAGCGATAATAAAGTTTAACTTCAAAAAGAATTGCGTATGCAGAATGTGATTATTTCCGGCAATCTGGCCAAGGATTGCGAGATTGTTCCGGGCAAAGAAGGGAACGAATTCATTCGTTTCGATGTGGCGGTAAATGACGGCCGTGAAAAAGAGGAAAAGCCCACTTACTACACCTGCCGGATGAAGAAGACCGGCGTAGCGGAGTATCTCAAGAAAGGACGCTTTGTCACAGTGATGGGAACGCTCAAAGTGGCCGTTGTTTCCAAGGACAACAAAACCTTTGTTAATTTGGATGTCTGGGTCCAGAACCTGGATCTGGCTCCCGTAGCCAAAGAAAGCTGATGGTAGTAAAAATCAGCCCAGCAGCAGAGAGCGTAACCTCGTCATTCAACTATAATGATTTCAAGGTGGAA
Organism: Bacteroidales bacterium; assembly: GCA_017480345.1. Lineage (GTDB taxonomy): Bacteria > Bacteroidota > Bacteroidia > Bacteroidales > UBA932 > Cryptobacteroides. Next base: position 30,655 of record JAFVAU010000020.1, on the reverse strand, counting down.
AACGGAGTGGCAACCATCCTCTATATGGAGAATATTGACGACGTCCAGAATCCATTGGACACCTTGATTCATTATGAGAATGGTCGCGGGCGCTGCCGAAAACCCTCTTTCCATATGTCCATTAATCCAGGGCCAAAGGATAAGATGACAGATGGAAAAGTTGTGGCTTTCACGCGCGAATTGATGGAGGGTCTGGGCTATGGCGCCCAGCCCTTCATCATTTTCCGTCACAACGATATCGAGAGGGAACACTATCACGTAGTGTCAGTCCGAGTGGACAAAACCGGCAAGAAAATCAATGATTCCAACGAACACCGTCGCTGCCAGAAACTGCTGGAACAACTTGCGAAGAAGTATGGCTTCGTCATCGGGAACGGCAAGGAATCCGTTAAACAGGATCATGTTCCGAACCCTTACAAAGACCCGGAGGCATTTGAACAATGGCTGGAAAAGAATCCGCCTCCAGATTATCTCCCAGAAGATGCAGAGTTGTTGGAGGATCCCCGAGTAATCTACCTGCGCTTTGACAAATCGAAAGGAGGTGCCAAGAAGCAGATGGAGGAGATAGTGAAGCAGGCTATGAAATACCATTTCACATCCATCGACCAATTCAAGGCCCTAATGAAACACTTTGGCGTTGCCGTTGACCTTCCCAAAAGCGTGCGAAAACTCTATCTGACTTACTCCGGAATAGACCTCAAAAGGGGTACGAGGTGTACAGACCGTATTCATGAAAAGTATTTGGACATCCCTAGCCTGGAGGGTGTAGTCCTGCACATGGAAGCCGAAAAAGGCAGAGACAAAGAAGTAGAAGAGGCCAGACTTGTGGGTATTGTAGCCAAAGCCCTGGCGGACGGCAAGGACAAACGCGAGGTGAATAAGCTACTGGCCAAGAAGAATATCTCTATGATTGTCACAAAGGGAAAGGACGGTACTGTCAAAGATGTTACTTATATCGACCACGCCAAACACACAGTCTTTAGCGGAAATCTTAAAGGCCTTCCGGTTTCTTCCGTGGAAAAGGTGCGCAAGGAAGTTTGGGAGGCTGGCAAGCCGATTACTCCTCAGCGCAAAACAAGCATCTTAAAAGAACTTCTGGAAGATGCGCTGGAGATTGCAGCTATGGGCCGGAACAGAAAGAATGAGGACAGGAGATACGGGCCGCACAAAAAGCCTATCGGCCCGCAAAGAAGATAAGATTATGGAAAAAGAGACCAAACCCATGTACACGTGGTTTTTCCTCCTGTCGGGAGGAATCCTTGTTTTTATCGTTTACTACTATGCCTATCCTATGTGGGTAGCCCTGGGCCTGAGCAACTGGCTCACGGATAACATCGTAAGGAATTTCTACCTTTCTGGAAGCATGGCGGCGCAGTTGCCAGTCAGGCTGGCATGCTTATTCTTTGTCTCGCTTTATGCGTTTGTAAGAAGCGGGAGTTCAAAGCATACAGACTGGAAGCTGATTGTCGGGCTAATGGTCTCCGGATTAGCACTGTTCCTGGGTGCCGGCATGCTTCCCCCAGGAATTATCTTTGTAATCATTTCGGTCACTGGGTACCTACTGTATCTGTTTGGGGCCATTGCTCTGGGAAGACTTTACCGGAGCTTCGACGGAGATTTGCCGGATTACTGGGATACGTTTCCTCAGTGTGAAGAACTCATCGAAAACGAGGACAGCATCAATATCCCCATAACCTATCAATATAAGAAGAAACTTCGCAAGGGCTATGTGAATGTGGTTTCTCCGCAGCGTGGAACTATGGTACTGGGAACGCCGGGCTCCGGCAAATCATACAGCGTCTATGGCCCATACATCAGGGGTATGGTGCAAAAAGGGTATGCTCTATGCGTGTACGACTACAAAGCTCCGGACTTGACTGAACGGGTGCTGAATGAACTGCTGGATAACTATGATTGCTATCCAATGAAACCGAAAATGTTCGTGGTAAATTTCGATGATCCGCTGCACTCGCACCGGTTCAATCCCATCCATCCGCGCTATCTGCAGGACCCGGTAGATTCCACAGAAATCGCCGAGCTTATCTTGAAGAATGCCAACCGTGGCGAGGAGAAGAACAGTAATGACTTCTTTACACTAAGTGCCCGGTGTTACGTAGACCTCCTCATCTGGTTCCTTAAGATATACAAGAAAGGAAAGTATTGCACCTTCCCGCATCTGATTGAACTGATGGGCCAGGACTACCGTGCGGTCTTTGACATTCTGGAGCGCTATGACGAGCTCGAGGTCAAGCGTAACACGTTTATGGATGCCATGAAGGACAATGCCTTTGAGCAGCTACAGGGCCAGATAGCTTCGGCACGCGTCCCGCTTAACAGGTTTTCTTCTAAAACACTGTACTGGATTCTTTCGGGAGACGATTTCTCTTTGGATATAAACAACCCAGAAGAGCCTAAGATTGTCTGTATTGCCAATAACCCTCGCCGCCAGTCGGTGTACGGAACGACTCTGGCACTGATGATGTCCCAGCTTTTCAAGCAGGTGAACGTCCCCGGCAAGATGCATAGCGGGATTCTCATAGACGAACTGCCCACCATTTATCTGAAGGGCTTGGACAACCTCATCGACACCGGTCGAAGCAACAAAGTAGCCGTTGTCATCGGCGCCCAGGACAAGAGTCAGCTCGTTCGGGACTATGATGATAAAGAATCCGAGGTTATTTTCAATACTGTGGGGAATGTGTTCGCTGGAGCAGTAAAGGGAGATACAGCAAAAGAACTTGCCCAATCATTCGGCAAGGCTGAGAAAGAGAGCCATTCTCTTCAGCAGGGAGATACGTCCGAACACCTGACGATTTCTTATCAGTTGAGAGATGTGCTACCTCCGGATAAAATAGAAGCCCTGTCCCAGGGCTCCTTCTGTGGCTATATAGCTGATACTTTCAAACAAAAAATCCATCCCAAAGTCTTCTGCGGTGAGATTGATGCCGGATTGCCACCGAAAAGCAACGCCAGCGTCCCAAAACTCATCGACCTTTCGGAAGTACAGATGCGGCTTCTGGTAGAACAGAACTACAAGCGTATCCGACTGGAAGTGGCCAACTTCGTGCAGGAAGAGATGGGAAAAGGAAAAGGCTAGGCCTCTTTCTTGGGTGTGAGCACTATCGTAGCCTCATAGCCTAGGGCATCGGCCATCTTTTCCAGATCCGACAAACGGCAATCATCCACGGAAAAACGAGTGCTCATGCTCTGTTTGGCAATCCCGCATCTACGGGCAAGCTCCGAAATAGAGGTATTCTGGTCCACCAGAAGATCAAAAATTGGACGAAGACGAGTTCCTTTTTTCTTTCCGGGCAAAACGCGCCTGACATTGCGCGAAATCGGCTTCTCAGCGCTCTCTGTGGCATTTGCTTTTGCCACTTTTTCCACCTGATTTTCCATAAAAACTGTGTGTTGAAATTTGCGTATTTCCGGGAACTTGTTTTTCTTTGTGGCGAGTCCGTAAAATTGGGATTAGTTACCAATAATAAAGACTTGAACAAAAATATACTTACATTGTCCCAAATTCTTGGACAAAGATAAGGCGAATTTTTGTATCCACCAAAAAAAGTTTAACGAAAGATTTGTAGGGTATGAACAATCCGGTTTACAGCTTCCCCTTGAGGAAGATCCTGGAAGCCCTGGAAGCGAAGCAGGGTAAGTCCGACGACTGGTGGTACTCACCACTGAGGGACGAAAAGAATCCTTCGCTGCACATTGATGAAAAGAAGAATCTTTGGTATGACTTCGGAATCGGCCGGGGTGGGACCAACGTCGAACTGGTCCAACTCATCCTGCGCTGTTCTAAGGCTGAGGCAATTCGCTACATCATCTCACTGTCTCCGGAGCTGCAGGCTATAGAAGAGGCCAAGGCCAATCTGAAAAGAGACACCGACAAGGACCGCAGCCATATCACTTCCGTAAGAGAGATAGGAGGGAACTACATTCCGCGCTATCTGGAGATTCGAGGAATTCCGCTACGACTGGCTCAGTTTTACTGCAAGCAAGTACGGGTATATAATCCGAAAAAGCAGCAGAACTTTACGATGCTGGGATTCCCAAACAATGCCGGAGGCTTTGCGATGAGTTCACCTTCAGGTATTAAGTCGACGGACAGGGCGGCCATCACAACACTCACGCCCACGGGACAAATCTCCAAGTCTCCCTCTTCGGCTAACGTGGCCATTTTTGAGGGTTTCTTTGATTTCCTATCTTGGCGCGTAATGCAAGGAGATGACAGGCCTGGCTGTGACACAGTTGTTCTCAATTCCACTGCGAACATAAACCAAGCAAAGGAATACATTGCCGCTCATCAGTCGGCGACGTGTTTTCTGGACAACGACGAAGCAGGTCGAGAGTGTCTGCGACGTATTACTCAAATAATGGACGGGAAAGAGGTGAAGGATATGTCTCCGCTATATAATCAACACAATGACCTCAATGAATTGCTTCAAGCATCCCGTGGATACCAGGCCGGCCTGGGAATGGGGAGATAGGTATTATGGTTGCCGAATTACCGCCCATCTCCGAGACGGGCCGATACTCCATCTCCGCCGCCGCCAAAATCCTTGGCATTTCTCGGCCGCATCTGTACAAGCTGATAAACCTTGGCTGGATAACGCCGCTTAGGTACAAATACTCAAACAGGCCGTATGTCTACGGACGGGACATACGGCGCTGTTTCCAAAAAATCGGGACCTAGGCAACTGCTTTCTTCTTTCTTGCCTTGCTCTTTTTACCTAAAACCGCGTCTATGACCATCCTGTTGGCATCGTCCACCTTACGCGTATCAAAGTCGATATAAACGGAGGTAATGGTTTTGTTCACCCAGGAGTGCCCTAACGCCCGGCCAATGAGCTCCATGGGAATGTCCAGAGAGGATGCCACGGTCGCCCATGTATGCCTCGACCAGTAGGTAGTAATATCAGGAAAAAGCGCTTGCCCCTTCTTTTCCTGGGAAGTGGTGTAATGAAGGCCGATTTTCTGAAGCGCACGGTTCATATGCTGCATATAATTTTTGTGGTTGGTGTACCGTTCCATCGGGGATAGGAGATAATCCTTTCCCCGATATTTTTCAATAATGTCCATCGCCTCCTTCTCAATCTTGATGGAGTATAGTTTGTGGGTTTTGTCCCTTCGGTACTCAAAGCGTCCGTTCACAATATCTTCCGGCTTTGCAGTAAGAAGGTCCACCAGGTTCACACCTATAAGATAGAACTGGAGCATAAATAAATCACGGTATTCCTCCTGCCAGGGCTCACAGGGATAGCATTTCAGCATCTGGATCTGCTCCAGCGTAAGCGCACGCTTGCGGGTTTCCTCCAGTTTGGGGAGCTTGAACTTGCGGAAAGGGTCGCAGGTAGTCAGGTCATCGTCAATAGCTCCGTTGAACGCGGCTCGGATGTTCCGGAAATGCATGTTGCGGATATTGGCGCAGGTGGTCGTCTGTAAATGTGCGTCAAAACCGATGAGCCAGTCCTTGTCAATCTCCTCATAGGTCCGGTTTTCAATTTCCGCATCATACTCCTTCATCTTCTTGAGTGTACGGTTGTACATCTCCCGCGTTCCTGCCGTAGCCCGGCTCTCCATAAAGGCCCTGTAATGGGGAAGGAACAGGTTCTTCTTAGCTTTTGCCCGTTTTTCCCTTATCTTGGCCTTGTTTACGCCGGTTACCATCTCGACCAGTCTGTCCCGGATTTCCTTGGCTCCCATTGCTTCAACATCTTCTTCTTTAGCCAGACGCGAAAGCGACACATCATATTGGGCCTTCACGGAATACGCTTCTTCTGCCTTTGCCGTCCAACGGACGCGCGGTTCATTGGCAAGCATAAGCTGCGTAGCTTCCCAATCCTCCTTGGAGAAACGCATACCTATGGGGATACGTGACGTTTGACATTTGTGTGCCAGATTCAGCACCAGGGGGAAAATGTCCCCTTCGACAGCCTTTCGGGTGTCCAGATAGAATGTTACTTTGGCCATAACAAAAGCTCCTTTCCCAGTGAGGACAGTGAGACGTCACGCATATTCTCACTGTTTTCTCAATGAATTCTCAATGAATTCTCACTGATTTCTCACTGATTTCTCACTGATTTTGACAAAAATTAACAGTTTTTAACACTTTTTTACACTCAAAGGAGCTGTTTTTTGGGTGTTTTTGGCCCCGAAAATGGGCCCTAAAGCATACAAAAAAGCCTCCTAAGCCATTGATAATCAGGACTTAAGAGGCTTTGCGGTGCGGACGAGGCTCGAACTCGCGACCCCCGGCGTGACAGGCCGGTATTCTAAACCGACTGAACTACCGCACCAAGTTTTCAGTGAACTTCCCTTTCGGGATTGCAAAGGTACAAACTATTTTTGATTCTGCAAGGGCTTTTAAAAAAATTTTGCCATTGGAAATAAAAATAATTATCCATATCTTGTAACGATTTAACAAAACAGCGCACACCTCATGAAAAAACTCTTCCTAAGCACATTTCTCATTGCGGCGGCCGTCTGCCTGCAGGCACAGAAGAAACCGCTGGACCACAGCGTATATGACAGCTGGCAAAGTGTCGGAGCCGTGAGCCTGTCCCCGGCCGGAGATGTCATCACCTACGAAGTGAATCCCCAGGAAGGGGATGGAAATCTTACCGTCCGCACATTCGGAAAAAAAGGACGTGAAATCGTGATTCCCCGGGGCTACAAGGCCCGCATCCTGGACGACAGCCGCTTTGTGGTCTGCCTCATCAAACCGGAGTTTCAGAAAACCCGCCAGGCCAAGATCAAGAAAAAGAAGGCCGATGACACGCCCAAGGACAGCCTGGCCATCATCAATCTGGCAGACGGCAGCATCACCAAATTTCCCGAAGTAAAGGAATACAAGTTGGGGAAACATGCCCTCAAAGCGTTTGCTTTCACCACGTCCGACACCACCTTCATCCCCAAGAAGGAAAGGAAGAAGAAAGACCTGGGCAGCCCGGTGGCCGTCTATCATTTCGCCGACGGCACCCTGGACACCCTGCGCCACATATCGGCCTATGAATTCTCCAAGGACGGCATGCAGCTGGCCCTCGTCCGGAAAGAAGGCAAGCACAAGACCGAGGCGGGAATCTACAGCACAGAGAGCCGGAGCAGCGCTTTCTGGGCCGATACCTGCGCCTGGCACGGCACGCCCGTCTTCAATGAGGAAGGGACGGAGCTACTCTTCCTGTCGGCCCCCGACACGCTGGACAGCGGAAGCAAGCACGCCAGCATGTACCGCTACCGGGTGGCGGATGCCAACCTCCGCTGCATCGCCTCTCCCGAGAGCGTCAAAGGACAGATTCCGGAAGGTTGGGGCCTCACCGAAAACAGCCGGGGCTGGTTCAGCCATAACGGGGAAAAGATTTATGTGGGCGTACAGGAACTCACCCCACCCAAGGACACCACGCTGGTGAGTTTCGAGACTCCGGGGCTGGACATCTGGACCTGGAATGCTCCTGAGATTCCCCCGGCACAGAAAGTCAACCTGAAACGTGACGCCCAGCGAACCTTCCCGGCACAGGTTCTGGCCGGCGGAGCAGTCCGCCTGCTGAACGACAGCAAATTCATCCGCCTGAGCCAGGGAAACCGCGGAGACTCCGAGTACAATCTTCTGGTGAAGACCAACGACCCCATTGAGACCCAATGGAACTACCAGAACAGTGTGAGCGTCCTGCTCCAGGGTCCCACAGGCGTGCGTGAAATCGTGAACGGCCTGGTGGACAATGTGACGCTTTCGCCCCTGGCCAGATACATCATCTGGTGGGACTACCGGGACCTGGCCTGGCAAATCTACGACATCGCCGCCGGCAGCTCGCACCCCTTGATGGCCGACGCCGGCGTCATCCTCTGGAACGAAGAAGATGACCATCCCATGCTGCACGAGCCATACGGCATCGGGGGATGGCTGGAGGAGGAGACGGCCCTTCTTGTCTACGACCGCTACGATGTCTGGAAAGTGCCCACGGACGGCAGCGTTCCAATCCGCCTCACCGAAGGACGGGAAAAAGGTATCACCTATCGTTACCTGAACACCAAGGACCGTGAGGAACAGCGCCATATCGGCCCGTCCGAATCCATCCTCCTGAGCCTCTTCGATCATGGAAACAAAGAAAACGGCCTGGCCAGTGTACAGGTTGACGCCCCCCGGAAGAGCTTCAAGACCATCACCAAGGGAGGCTACTCCTGGGCGGGCGTTCAGAAAGCCCGGAAAGCGGACGTATTCACCTATCTGAAAGGCAATTTCCAGGACCCCATGGATGTATATTACACCCCGGCGCCGGGAAAGTCGGAACAGAAACTGACGGCCATCAACCCGCAGATAAAAGACTACAACTGGGGAACGGTGGAGCTCTACCATTGGCATGCCTATGACGGAACGGCCATGGACGGACTCCTGTACAAACCGGAGAATTTCGATGCCGGAGAAAAATATCCCGTGATGATCTACTTCTACGAAAAGCACTCCGAGAGTCTCTATACCCACTATACCGTGCAGCCCAGCTGGTCCATCATCAACATCCCCTTCTATGTATCCCGCGGGTATGTGGTCTTTGTGCCCGACATCGTCTATACGCCGGGGCTGCCGGGAGAATCGGCCGTCAACTGCATCGTGAGCGGGGCCGAATCGCTCACCCGCTTCCCCTGGGCCGACAAGGACAACATGGCCATCCAGGGCCAGAGCTGGGGAGGCTACCAGGTAGCCCTCCTGATTACCAGAACCGGCATGTTCAAAGCGGCCGGCGCCGGTGCTCCGGTGAGCAACATGACATCGGCCTACGGAGGCATCCGATGGGAGTCCGGCAACAGCAGACAGGGGCAGTATGAGCAGGGACAGAGCCGGATCGGGCGGAACCTGTGGAACGGGACGGAACTCTACCTGGAGAACTCTCCCCTTTTCCGCCTGCCCGACGTGACCACTCCCGTTCTTATCATGCACAACGATGCCGACGGTGCCGTCCCCTGGTACCAGGGCATCGAAATGTTCATGGGACTCAGACGTCTGGGAAAACCCGCGTGGCTGCTGGAATACAACGACGAGGCACACAACCTCAGACAGCGTCGGAACCGCAAAGATCTCACCATCCGCCTGCAGCAGTTCTTCGACCATTATCTTAAAGGTGCGCCGGAACCTGCCTGGATGCGGGACGGCATTCCTACCGCCAAGAAATCCTACTATTTCGGCTACGAAACGGCCGAATAAAAAAATCCCCGGAGGCATTCTCCGGGGATTTTTATCATTTTTTAAAAAACTAGTAAGTCACAACGGGCTCCAGCTTGGCGGCCAGGTCGATGTACTTCTGGATTTCTTTCTCAACGGGAGTACGCTTGCACAGGTGCTTGGCCTCGTTGACCTCCAGCATCTTGGCAGCCAGGTTGGCGGCATTGCGGTTGCGGAGCTCCTTGACGGTATCCACACCGGCGGCTTCCAGCAATTCGGAGAACTGAGGGCCTACACCCTTTACGCGGAAGAGGTCTGCATGGTTTACCCAGGTGAGGATGAGGTCTCCACGGATACCGGTCTTCTCTTCCAGAGCCTTGCGGCCCTTGGGGGATGCTCCTTCTTTCAGAAGCTGGTCCACGGTCTCAATGCCCACAGCGATGAGTTTTTCTGCATAAACGGGGCCGATGCCCTGAATGTCAATGATTTTGTAAGCCATAGTGATAAGTATTTAGTGGTTCATTTTTCTCAATTCAATTTCAAAGGTAAAAAAATTCAAGGAAAAAAGAAAATTTTTCGTTATATTTGCACTCGAAGGAAAAATTTATGGAAAACTTTCCCCTGGACAAAGAAAAGATTTATTTCTCTTCGGACATGCTTACACTGGACTGCGAAGAAGGTCCCGTGACGCTCAAGCTTTCCGACTGGCTCCACCGGGATCCCGTCCGCATCCACCGCATGATTGTGAAGGAAAAAGCCCTTCAGGTGGATCAGATGGAGGTTTTCGCCCCCCTGGTTTCCAAGCTCAGAAGGGCCGATTATGAATACTACAAGCGCATCACCGGCCTCAAGATGCTCATAGACTTTCCCGGATTCTCCTCGGAAGTGGAAGCCCGTATTCCTTACGACACAGACCCTATCGCCTTCTACAAGTGGTGGAGGAAGGGCAAGAACGAAAGCAAAGTCTACCTCTCCCCCGCCTATCAGTTCAAACTGTTCCAGAAAGTGTCCCACATGGAGCCCAAGATCATGCTCAAGAAGGACATAGACTTTGTTAAGACCTTCTGACCATGACCTTGGAAGAAATCCTGGCCGTCCCCACAGTTCCTTCGAAAAAAGAACTTGAAACTGACATCTGGGACGCAGACAATTGTGTAAGTTATTCGGCCGACGGGAAGCGCCTGCTGGATGCAGAGAACTTCCCCCCGGAAATAAGCGTGCAGGAAGGCTGCGAGGTCATCTGCGACGAGGCCTTCGCCTTCCAGGACTACATGGCCGGAAGGAAGATCGGGGAAGAGATTCCCCTGGAAGACCGCTCGTCCTATCTGGAGAAGATTTCCCTGCCCAAAACCCTCACGCACATCGGCAAGGCCGCCTTCTGCGAGTGCGGGGAACTCCTGACCCTCCGGCTCCCGGCCAGCCTGCTGAGCATCGGCGCATCGGCCTTTGCCGACTGCTGGCAACTGGAAAGGATTACCATTCCGGCAGGGACGCGTCATATCGGCCCCGGAGCTTTCCAAGGCTGCATCAACCTATACCAGGTGAAACTGGGGAAATCCCTGGAAGTAATTGGCGAAGACGCCTTTGACGACTGCGAATCCCTGGAAACCATCATCATCCCCCATGGGATGCTGGACCATTTCATGAAACTCCTCCCGAGGGAGCTCCATCCCCTGATAGAAGAATTATGACCGGACAGAACCACAAAGTAAGCCAGGACGCCTTCCTGCTGGAATACCTCTTTCAAATCCTTCCCGGCCAGTCCCGGACCAGTGTAAAGAACATGCTCACCAAAGGGCAGATCCTGGTGAATGGGGAAAACCGGACGGCCTTTGACCACCCCCTGAAGAATGGAGACCGCATCACCATCCTTCCCAAGGGCATCTCCATTGCCCGGTCCACCCGAAACGACGCCCGCAGCGAGGTTGAGAAGGCCGGCGTGAAGATTCTTTTCGAGGACGAGAACTACATCGTGGTGGACAAGCCCTCCGGCATGCTCACCGTGGCCACCGGCAAGGAAAAAAAGACCTTGTACTCCCTCCTCAACGCATATATTAAGGTGAATGCCCGCATGCAGCGAAAGGAAGACCTCATCTCCGGCAGGGAGCCCGACCGTTCCACCGCCAAAATATGGATAGTGCACCGCCTGGACCGCGGAACCTCCGGCGTGCTGGTCTTCGCCAAGAACGAAAGGGCCAAGGACATCCTCCAGAGCAAATGGAAAGACCTGGTGGCCGAAAGAAAATACATTGCCTGGCTGGAAGGGAAACTGGAAAAGGAAAGGGGCGCCATCCAAAGCTGGCTGGCAGAGAATCCCAAGTCCCTCAAGATGGTTTCCTACGACAAGGAAGTGTCCGGCAGCCAGCTGGCCATCACCCACTTCCGGGTACTCTCCTACAGCCGGAACTATACCCAGGTGGAGTTCTCCCTCCAGACGGGCCGGAGGAACCAGATCCGCGTCCATGCCGCCTCGCTGGAGCATCCCGTGGCCGGGGACGAAAAATACGGAGCCCAGACAGACCCGGTGAAGCGTCTGGCCCTCCACGCCGGCACCCTGGTGTTCCGCAATCCCTTCTCCGGAAAGATGGTGCGCTGCACCTCTCCCCTCCCCGAGTGTTTTGAAATCTTCGAGAAAAGATGATTACGCCCACCGTCAAAGCCCCCGAATCCCCCAAGGCCGCCCTTGTCTTCGTGCACGGCATGGCCTCCCACAAAAAGCGCTACTACCCTTTCATGACGTATCTGGCCGAGAAAGGCTTCGCCTGTGTCATCTACGACCAGCGGGGCCACGGCGAAACCGCCGCTTCGCCGGAAGAACTGGGCTACTTCGGGAAAGGAGGTTCCAAGCTTCTCATTGAAGACTGCCTGGAGATAGTGAGATGGACCCGTGCCCAATATCCCGGCATTCCCGTCTTCCTCTTCGGCCACAGCATGGGTTCCATGGTGGCGCGCTGCCTCACCAAGCGCTACGACTCGGAAATTGACGGCCTCATCGTTTCCGGCACACCCGCGCCCAACTCTCTGGCAGGCCTGGGCATCTTCCTCACCCGCATCATCAGCCTTTTCAAAGGAGAGCACTACCGTTCCAAGAAAATAGCCATGCTCATGTTCGGGAAGCAGGAAAAACGCTTCGCCTCAGAAGGAATGCGCAATGCCTGGCTCTCCTCCAACAAGGCCGATGTCCAGTCCTTCAACAACGACCCCCTCTGCGGCTTCAAATTCACCCTGAACGGCTACAGGGCCGTGATGCAGCTAGTCCGGGACACCTATTCTCTCCGCGGCTGGGAGGTGAATCATCCGGACCTTCCCATCCACTTCGTATCCGGCGGAAACGACCCCTGCATGGGTTCCCTCTCCACCTTCGCGCGGATCGTAAGCTTTATCCGGGGACGCGGCTACAAGAGTGTCACCAGCAAGATTTACCCCGGCCTTCGCCACGACATCCTCAACGAGATTGGGAAGGAAGACGTCTGGAGAGACCTCGAAGCCCTTGCGGAATCCTGGCTATGAACGGAATCTTCGCCCGCACGGAGCGCCTCGTCGGGGCCGATGGCCTGACCCGTCTCCACGATGCCCGCATCATCCTCTTCGGGACCGGCGGAGTGGGCGGCTGGTGCGCGGAAGCGCTCATAAGAAGCGGCATCGGCCATCTTACCATAGTGGATATGGACTGCGTGGATGTGAGCAATGTAAACCGGCAACTTCCGGCAACCACCCTCACCGTGGGGCAGCCCAAGGTGGAAGTCCTGAAAGAACGCCTCCTCCAGATCAATCCTGACGCCCAGGTCACCGCCCTACAGAGGCGCTATGAAAAAGGGGCCGATTTCCAGCTCGCAAGCTACGACATCATCATCGACGCCATCGACTCCCTTACGGACAAGATGAACCTGCTATTGGAAGCATCGGCCACCCCGGCCGCGCTCTTCTCCTCCATGGGAGCCGCCTGCAAGATAGACCCCACGAAGGTGCGTGTGGCCGAATTCTTCTCTGTCCGGGGATGCCCGCTGGGCGCCGCCCTCCGCAAGAAAATGCGCAAGGAGAACACCCTTCCCGCCAAGCCCTTTCTCTGCGTCTATGACGAGGAAGTGCTCCCCAACCTGGGAGAGGAACAGGACCCTGGCCCCGGAAAGGCGGTGGCCAACGGGACATTTGCGCATATTACGGGAATCTTCGGCTTCACCCTGGCCGGGCTGGCTATAGAGCACATTTTGGGCACACGCCCCTGAGCAGGTAACTCACCGTTTCCACTTCATAGCCTTCCGGTGCCTTTACCGGCGGAACCGGCGTGTCTTCCAGACAGAAGGTACGGTGGCAGCGGGTGCAGTAGAAATGCACGTGGACATCGTCGTCCAAGTCATGATGGTGGCTATGGCAGAGTTCGTAACGGACCCCGTCCCCGGCATCTTCCAGCACATGCACCAGATGGGCGTCCCGGAACACCGTCAGCGCCCGGAAAATGTTGCTCTTGTCTATGGTCTCCAGCCGGTCTTCCAACTCCCTGAGCGAGAGCGGCCGATGGCTCTCTCCCAGGGCTCGGGCCACCAGGAGGCGGTTGGGCGTCACTTTCACGCCATGTTCTTCCAGCAGATGCTCCATTACAGCAATTCCTCCAACAGGGCCTTGTAATGCCCCGGCAGAATGATATGATGGTTGCCGATGGGGTCCGTCAGGAAGTAACGGGCATCCTCCGGACTCAGTTGCAGCACCACCTGCGTGCGGCACAGATGGTCTTCGTACTGGTTGTAGAGGAGGGTTCCTTCGGCCGCGTAATGACGGTCCAGTTTGCCGGACACCTTGAATACCGTCACCGGACCTTCCGGCAGGTTGCCGTGGATGCCCACGCCTATTCCGGACTCAAAATGCGTGTCGTACTGCCAGTCCGTCACCATGTTGAAGGGCACGGTGCAGTGGGCGAAGAGCATCTGGCCGCTTTCCGCGTCGATGCGGGCCGGATTGGCCTGGAAGCCCGTACCGCCGGTAAGGGCCTCGCAAATCATCATGGACAGGAGGGCCGGGACGTCTCCCTCGCAGGAGGCGGGGATGCCGTCGGCATTGAAGGAAGCCAGGGCCAGGCAGCCCGTATTCTTCACGGAGGTGAGAAGGTCAAAGCAGCGGAGGGTGAAAGCCCCCAACTGATAGCGTTCCACCAGCACTTGCAGGGCATGATAAATCCGGGTGGCGCCGGGATAGGACTTCCTCACATTCTCCGCCATCTTCTCTCCCTCCGGGGCGGGATTGGAAGGGGCCTTGGCAATTTCCTGCAGGAGCTCCTCCATGGGAATCTCCACCAGTTTCATCCCCAGTTTGTCGGCCAGGGCCATAGGGTCTGCATGGCTGGCGATGAGCCAGTCGGAAGGCTGGCCCACAACGCCGATCCGCGTACCGGACAGCTTTTTGCGGGCCTTGGCAACGGTCTCCAGCACCTTCACCCGCTGCTGCAAGTACTCGGAAGAGCCATGCAGCACCTCTCCCTTAAGCCCCTGCTGACGCAGGTAGGAGAGGATTTCCAGGGAGGCGGCCAGCGAGTTGCTCTTGCCGGAGGTAAGGAGGTAATAGCGCTCCGTCCCCCGGGCCAGCATCTCCGGCAGCAGGCTCTTGAAGATACCCTCGGCCCCGCCGGTACGCACATAAATCAAGTCCAGGTCGTGGGTGCCGAAGGAGGAGAAATCGGCCCCCTTGAATTCATACTCTTCCTCCGGGAAAATGCCCTTCAGGAATTCGTCGCTGAGCCGGCTCACGGAAGCTTCGTCGTGAAGGCCGGAAGTGATGGTGAATATTGCAATCATAAAAAAGTTTTCCTACCTTTGCACCCGGGAAAGTCTTACACGACCAGCTCCCTCTGAACTCCCCCAGGGCAGGAATGCAGCAAGGGTAGGAGGTTGTAGCGGTGCGATGTAAGGGGCTTTCCCTTTTTTCGTTTAATCCAAACTGCTGAAGACGAAAGGCAGGATGTCCTCCACCTTCCCGAACTTCATGATTTTCTTTTTCCCCACCAGAATCACCTCAATCTTGTGATTGTACTTTTTCTGGTACTGGGCCATCACCTGGCGGCAGGAGCCGCAGGGCGTGGCGGGGCTGTTGCACAGGACGCCATGGTCGCTCCCGGCAATGGCCAGGGCCACCATGGGCACGTCCGGGTAATTGGCGCTGGCGGCGAACATGGCCGTACGCTCCGCGCAGAGACCGGAGGGATAGGCTGCGTTCTCCTGGTTGGCGCCCTTGACAACGGTTCCGTCGGATAGCAGGAGGGCGGCGCCCACCTGGAACTGGGAATACGGGGAATAGGAGCCCTTCTGGGCATCCAGGGCCGCCGCCACCAGCATCCGGTCACGCTCCGTCATCTCGGAGGGCGAGGTAAATTCCTCGTAGCGGATTTTCAATTCTTTACTTGCCATTCTGTCAATCTCCTAAAGTTGCCACCATCACGGCTTTGATGGTGTGCATGCGGTTTTCTGCTTCATCAAAAACGATGCTGGCGGCGCTCTCGAACACCTCTTCCGTCACTTCCACGCCGTCCAGGCCGAATTTCTGGAACACATCTTCTCCCACCTTGGTCTCCCGGTTGTGGTAGGCCGGAAGGCAGTGCATGAACTTGCAGTGGGGGTTGCCGGTAGCCTTCATCAGCTGCACATTCACCTGGAAAGGCTTCAGCAGGCCAATCCGCTCTTCCCACACCTCGGCGGGCTCACCCATGGACACCCATACGTCCGTGTAGAGGAAATCACAGCCCTTCACCCCTTCCTGCGGATTGTCCGTAATGGTGATGCGGGCGCCGGTCTCCTTTGCAATCTCCCGGCATTGGACCACCAGTTCCGGAGCGGGCTGGAGGGCCTTGGGAGCCACAATGCGCACATCCATGCCCATCTTGGCGCCGCCCACCAGCAGGGAGTTGCCCATGTTGAAGCGGGCGTCTCCCAGATAGGCGTAGCTCACTTCCCGGAGCGGCCTATCCACATGCTCGCTCATGGTGAGGAAATCGGCCAATATCTGGGTGGGATGGAATTCATTGGTGAGGCCGTTCCAGACGGGAACGCCGGCATACTTGGCCAGCTCTTCCACCGTGGCTTGGGCAAAGCCGCGGTACTCAATACCGTCATACATGCGGCCCAGTACGCGGGCGGTGTCCTTCATGCTCTCCTTGATGCCAATCTGGCTGCCCGTAGGGCCCAGGTAGGTGACATGGGCGCCCTGGTCGTGGGCGGCCACCTCGAAGGCGCAACGGGTGCGCGTAGAGGTCTTCTCAAAGATAAGCGCTATGTTCTTGCCCTTCAGCCGGGGCTGTTCCGTTCCGGCATATTTGGCCCGCTTGAGGTCCCGGGCCAGGTCCAGCAGGTACTGAATTTCCTTGGGTGAATAGTCCAGCAGTTTGAGGAAACTGCGATTTCTGAGGTTGTAAGCCATGGTGTTATTTTATGATTCTGGTTCCGCAGGAGGGGTTGGATAGCTCTCCCGCTTCGGTTATGATGCAAGTTTTTCCTCCGTTCTCGATGAAGAAGATGCCGGCCCGCACCTTGGGGGCCATGGAGCCCTCGGCAAACTGACCGGCCTCAAGGTATTCCCGCGCCTGAGCCACCGTGAGGGTGTCCAGGGCCTTTTCATCGGCCTGACGGAAGTTAATATATACTTTGGGGACATCCGTGAGGATGTAGAACTCCTGCGCCCCGGTCTTCACGGCACACAGGGCCGATGCCAGGTCTTTGTCAATGACCGCCTCAACGCCCTTCAGGGCACCGCCATCCCGCACTACGGGGATGCCGCCGCCACCCACGGTGACCACGATGTAGCCTTCGGCGGCCAGGCGGCCCACCAGGTCCACGTTTTCGATGCCCACCGGAACGGGCGAGGCCACCACTTTGCGCCATCCGCGACCCTTCGGGTCCTGGCGGTACTGAGATGGCCGGTCGGAGCCGGCCATGACGGAGCCGTCATTCCCGACCTGATCAGGAATCTCTTTATAGTAAGGCCCCACCGGCTTGGTGGGATTCAGGAACATGGGGTCATCGGCCTTTACCTCCACGCGGGTGACCAGGGAGACCACTTTCCGGGAGATTCCGTGACGGGCCAGGACCCGTCCCAAGCCCGTTTCAATGAGATAGGCGATGGAGCCTTGCGTCTCCGCCCCGCAGAAATCCATGGGCTGGGCCGGCAGCCCGAAGGCTTGCTCCCCGGCCTGATGCCGCAGAAGCCCGTTCCCCACCTGGGGCCCGTTTCCATGGCCGATAATGACGCCATAGCCCTGTTTCAGCAAAGGGACCAGGTTCTCGCAAGTAGCTTCCACGTTTCGGAGTTGCTCGTCAAAGGTCCCTTTCTGCCCGCTCCTGAGGAGCGCATTGCCTCCGAAGGCAACCACAGCCAGCTTTTCCATAGGTCAGTCTCTTCTTAAAGGAAGGGTGGAGCAGCGCAGCAGGCCGCCCATCTTGGAGATTTCCCGGTAAGGGACCGTCTCCACCGTCATCTCCCACTTTTCTTTCAAATGCTTGTTCAGACGCGTGAAGTGCTCTTCCGTCACCACCACGTCCGGGGCGATGGAGAACACGTTGGTGTTCATGTAGTACATCTCCTCGGTGGTAATCTCGAACACGTTTTCCGGGCCGAAGATGTCTATCAGATGCTCCGCGTCCCGGGGATTCATGAAGCCGCGCTTGTATATGACGGCCTTGTCCTCCCCCACGGGCATGAAGGTGCAGTCCAGGTGCAGGATGCCGGCATAGGGGTCCGTGTCGCTCTTCAGGAGGTTGAGCGGCAGGATGGTCCGCTGCGGGAAAATCATCTTCAGGTACTCAACGGCCAGGCGGTTGGTACGGGCCGTCTTCACCTGGCGGTAGTCCGGGAAGTCGTACTGGCCAAGGAAGATGTAATCCTTGTACAGGATCACGTCCCCACCCTCCACATGCACGGCTTCGGGCAGGTTGTATATCTGCTTGTAATGGATTTGCCTGTAAATGTCTTCGTAGGCGTCAATCTCTTCCTGGCGGTCCGGGATGATGTTGGACACGATGATCCGGTCGTCAATCACGAAGCCCACGTCCCGGGAGAAAATCTGGTTGCAGTTCTGCACCAGGCGGGGGCGGTGCACCTTGACCCCGTATTTGAGAAGGATGGATTCGAAGGCGGACATCTCCCGCACCACGTCCTCTTCCTGAGGATACACGCCGTTCTTGACGGACTCGTAGGATTTGCTGTCGTAGGTTTGTTCCAAAGAGGGAACAGGCCCGCTGGAGTAGGGCATTCCAAGCACTACCTCGCGAAGTCTGGAAGTCTCGGATGAAACATGAAGTTGCATAAGTGTCATAATTACTTTGGTAAAGATAACACTTTTTATGCAAACTGCCAATTTCACGAAAAAAAGCGTACCTTTGTACCCATGGACAAGAGCAAAATCAAAGTATGCGTGGGGCTTTCCGGCGGAGTGGACTCGTCGGTGGCCGCCTGGCTCCTCAAACAGGAGGGCTACGACGTTTTTGCCATGTTCATGCAAAACTGGCACGACGCCGACGCCACCCTCCACGGAGACTGCGAATGGGAGGAAGACCGCTTCGTGGCGGAGATGGTGGCCCGGAAGATTGGCATTCCCTTCTATTTCGTAGACCTTTCCAAGCAGTACCGCCAGCGGGTGGTGGACTACATGTTCGACGAATATGCCAAAGGCCGCACACCCAATCCCGACGTACTCTGCAACCGGGAAATCAAGTTCGACGCCTTCCTGGAGGTGGCCCTGAGATACGGGGCCGATTATGTGGCCACGGGCCACTACTGCCGGAAGGAGGAGATTCCCGGTGGCATTTTCCGTATCCTGGAAGGGGCGGACCCCAACAAGGACCAGACGTACTTCCTCTGCCAGCTCTCCCAGGAGCAGCTCCGCAGGACGCTCTTTCCCATCGGCCATCTTACCAAGCCGGAAGTGAGGAAGATTGCCAAGGAGGCGGACCTGCCATCGGCCGATAAAAAAGACTCCCAGGGCATCTGCTTCGTGGGAAAGGTGGACCTACCCACTTTCCTGAAACAGAAGTTGGCCTCGGTGGAGGGCGACGTAGTGGAAGTCCTGGACCCTTACTATGCCACGGACCCGCTGTACACCTGGCAGCAGGAAACCCTGGGCCGCCTGCTCAAAGAGGGGGAAGTGCTGGACCGCACGGTCCATTACGCCCCGGAAGAGAAGGTGCTCACCTCCGACGGCAAGCCCCTGGGCGTGAGTCCTTTCGAGGAGGCCCGGGTGGCCGCCCTTACGGAGGAGGAGCTTCAGAAGCTCTCCACTCCCCTCACCTACTCGCTGGAGTTTGAGACGGAGACCTACCGCAGCGGCAAGAAACACATCAAGAAAACCCGATACAAGGAGAACCCCTGCGGCCGCATCGCGGGCCGGCACGAGGGGGCCCAGTTCTATACCATCGGCCAGCGGAAAGGCCTCGGGATCGGAGGCCACGCGGAGCCCGTCTTCGTGATTGCAACGGACATTCAGGCCAACCGCGTCTATGTGGGGGAAGGCCATAACCACAAGGGCCTGAGCCGATTCTGTCTCCGGGTGCCCCCGGAAGAAATCCACTGGATAAGGCCGGACCTGGAGATGGCCTGCGGGGAGATGCGCCGTTACCGGGTGCGCATCCGCTACCGCCAGCCCCTTCAGAGCGCCACGCTCCTCATGCGGGAGAGCGGTCTGTACATTCTGTTTGACGGCCCCCAGCGGGGCATATCCCCCGGGCAGTTCGCCGTCTGGTACGACGCAGCGGAAATGTTGGGAAGCGGAGTTATCTAACCATGCCCAGTTATCTTCAGATAGAGAACATTTCCAAGAGCTACGGCCCCAAGGTGCTGTTCCAGGGCATCGACTTCAACATCAACGAAGGGGACAAGGTGGCGCTCATCGCCCCCAACGGCACGGGCAAGACGTCCCTGCTGCGCATCCTGGCCGGCAAAGATTCCTCCGACAGCGGCGGCAAGGTGCTCTTTCTCAAAGACATCCGCATCGCCTTTCTGGAACAGGAATACGCCTACGACCCCCAGAAATCCATTTTCCGGCAAATCATGGACGCATCGGCCTCCTGGACGGAAGGACTGGACCCGGACCACCTGTGGCAGTACGAACTGCGCGTAACGCAGCTTCTTACGCAGTTCGGCCTCACGGACCCCCAGAAGCCCATGAAGGACCTGTCCGGCGGAGAGGTGAAGCGGGTGGCCCTCACGCAGATGCTGGCCTCCGAGGCGGATTTCTACATCATGGACGAGCCCACCAACCACCTGGACATAGACGCCATCGAGTTCCTGGAAAGCCACCTGAAGCACAGCCGCTGCACCCTGTTCATGGTTACCCACGACCGCTATTTCCTGGACCGGGTGTGCAATACCGTGATGGAAATGGACCGCGGGAACATCTACATCTACCGCGGAGACTACATGAACTTCCTGGAAAAGCGCCAGGAAAGGATAGAGAATTACAATGCGGAGACCGAGCGGGTGCGGAATCTCTACCGGCGGGAGCTGGAATGGATGCATGCGAGCCCTTGCGCCCGCACCGGCAAGGCCAAATACCGCAAGCAGGCCTTCTGGGACATCAAGGAAAGGGCCGATGACAGCTATGTGGAAAAGAAGGTGGACCTGAGCGAGACGCAGATCAAGGGCACCTACCTGGGAAACAAGGTGATCAACTGCCGCGACGTGAGTTTCTGGTGGGAAGACAAATGCTACCTCAGGCACTTCAGCTACAATTTCCAGCGCTACGAGCGCATTGGCATCGTAGGGCGCAACGCCGCCGGGAAAACCACTTTCCTGAATCTCATCACCGTAGGCTGGAAGCCCGAGCTGGGCGGCACGCTGGAAGGCGTCATAGACCTGGGAGAATCCCTCAAGATTGGCTATTACCACCAGAGCGGAATGCAGTTCAAGCCCGGCCAGACGGTGCTGGAAACCGTAAACGACACCCATCTGCTGGGCCGCTTCCTCTTTACGCACGACATGCTCAATAACCCCGTGGAGCGCCTCTCCGGCGGGGAAAGAAGACGGCTGTACCTTCTTACCATCCTCCTGCAGCAGCCCAACTTCCTCATCCTGGACGAGCCCACCAACGACCTGGATATCGTCACTCTGGAAATCCTGGAAGAGTATCTGATGGAGTACAAGGGCTCCCTGGTCATCGTCTCCCACGACCGCCACTTTCTGGACCGCCTGGTAGATCACCTCTTCGTCTTCTGCGGAGACGGCGTGGTGAAGGATTTCGTGGGCAATTACACGGAGTACAGGACCTTCATCAAAGACTACGAGGCCTCCCGGAAGAAGATGGCCGATCAGGTCGGCCATGACGGGAAGGGCGGCGGTGCCGTCATGCCCGGCCCCAACCAGGCATCCAAACCCAAAACCCCTGCCAAGCGAAAACTCTCCTACAAGGAGCAGCAGGAGCTCAAGGCCCTGGAAGAGACGCTTCCCCGTCTGGAGGCGGAAAAGGCCCATCTGGAGCAGAAGCTTTCCGGCGGGCAGCTGCCCTTGGAGGAGCTTCAGGCGGCATCGGCCCGGTATGGAGCCCTCAAGGAGGAACTGGATGCCGCAGAAATGCGCTGGCTGGAACTCTCGGAATGAAACACCTGCTGAATACCTCCACGGACCCGCACCGGAACATGGCCTTCGACGAATATGCGTTGGAGGCTTTGGAGATGCCGGAGCCCATCTTCTACCTCTGGCAGAATGCGCCTTCGGTGATTATCGGCCTTAACCAGAGTCCGTATGCGGAGGTGAACCTGCCTTTCCTTAAGGAAAAGGGCATCGTGCTGGCCCGGCGGGTGACGGGCGGTGGCGCGGTGTATCACGACTGGGGCAACCTCAACTACAGCATCGTGGGCGGCATCCGCACCATGGAAAACGCCTTCGAATGGGTGCCCGAGGCCCTTCGCGCCCTGGGCGTACCTGCAGAAAGGACCGGCCGGAACGACATCCTGGTGCAGGGGCGCAAATGCTCCGGCTACGCCAAGCGCCTGAGCAAAGAGCGGATGATGATTCACGGCACCCTCATGTGGGAGGTGGATATAGATACGCTCACGCAGGCCCTGCAGGTGCCGGGCAGCAAAGTGGATGCCGCCGGAATAGCCTCCGTCAGAAGCCGGGTGGCCAATCTGAAGGACTACCTGCCCCAATACCCCACCCTGGAAGCTTTCCGGGAAGCCCTTCACGCGCAGTTGGCGGCGGGAGACAGCTCCGTTTCCCTGCCGGAAGGCGCCGATGCGGAGATTGAGCGGCTCCGCAGGGAAAAGTTCGGCCGATGGGAATGGCTCTTCGGCCATGCCCCGGAAAGCACCCACTGCAAACGGCAAAAATTCGCCTGCGGAACCATAGAAGTGCATTACAGTATCCGGCGCGGCGTTCTCACAGATGTCTCCTTCCTGGGCGATTTCATAGGCAACCGGCCGGCCGATGAACTGGCCGGGAAGCTGCTGGGGCTCCGTCCGGAGGAGCTCCCGTCCGTGGATGTCGGGGCGTATTTTGACGGTCTGTCGGCCCGGGACTTCGCCGGCCTGTTCCAAGACTGAACCCTTGCACGTTAAGGATAAAATCCTTAAATTTGCGAAATCATCCCATAGAACGGACATCCGTCAAAATGAATTGTTCCATTAATAAGAAATAAATTATGGCACGTCCCGGTACAGCTATCGGGGGCTTTGTAACCCTCATCATCGTGGCAGCCCTTGCCGCCTTCCTCTATTTCAAGTTCTGGTGGGTGTTCTCTGACGGAACCAAGACCGGAGAGCTCAACTCCCTCACCTACACAGGTTATGTGTTCAAGACCTATGAGGGAGAGATCATCCTCACCGGCTACGGCTCCAAGAACGCCGCCGGCACCGTCCAGTCCAAGACTTTCAAGTTCTCTGTAGCGGACAAGGAGGTGGCCAAGAAACTCAATCAGATGACCGGTCTCCGCGTCACCGTCCACTACAAGGAGTACAAGGGAGCCCTCCCCTGGCGCGGCTATGAAAAGGCTGTCGTAGACAGCGTCTCGGAAGACGCCGTCATCTCCGACCATGAACTCACAGAAGACGATTTTTTCCTTTAGTATGAGAGCTCTTGTCTTGGCTGCAGGTGTCTTTTGCGCCTGCACTTTTTCTTTTGCGCAGAACCGCGTCATCGATGTGAGAGAAGCCCATCCGGGCAAGGACCTCACCATGGAGGAAGCCATCTACCGGGGGATAGGCTATGCCCGCGGACCGCGCCTGTTCCTTCAGGCCGACGGCACCGTCTCCGACAAGCCCGCCCGTCATCCCCAGGGCCGATATGCCCTCTACCAGGAGAAAGGCAGCCTCTATGCCAAGGACTTCGAGAAGGAGCTCAACTTCGTGATAGCCCCCTCCGACGGACCCAACCTGGTCTATGGAGAAACGGTGAGCCGCAACGAGTTCGGCATCAACGACGGCTGGTACATGAGCCCGGACAGCTCGGCCGTGGCCTTCTACCGCAAAGACCAGAACAAGGTTAGCTGGTTCCCGCTTCTGGACATCCAGACCCGCACCGGAGAGCTCCGGCAGATCAAGTATCCCATGAACGGGATGGACTCCGAGGAGGTGGCCGTGGGCGTCTATGACTTTGCCACGGGCCGCACCGCCTACCTCCAGGTGGACGATTTCACCACGGAGCGCTATATCACCAACATCTCCTGGAGCCCGGATTCCAAGTACATCTTCGCCCAGATTCTGGACCGCAGCCAGCACCACCTGAAACTGAACCAGTACAGGGCCTGCGACGGCAACTATGTGCGCACCCTCCTCACGGAGGACAACGAGGCCTGGGTGGAACCGCTGGACCCGCTGTATTTCATCAAGGGACGCACGGACGTCTTCCTCTACCGCACGGACAACCGGGACGGCTTCCGAAACCTTTACCTGGTGGATACGTTGGGCGCCATCCGCCGGCTTCCCACCGCATCGGCCGATATCGAGTACCTGGCCAATGACGGCAGCGCCGTCTTTTATACATCGGCCGAGAATTCGCCGGTGCAGAACCACCTTTACAAGATGACGCTGCAACTTCCCCGCAAGAAGGCGGTCCAAAAGGCCAAGTTCTCCAAGCCGGTGCAGCTTACTTCCGGCCGGGGCTGGCACCATGTGCAGCTCACGCCGGACTGCCGCTGGCTGCTGGACATCTGGTCCAATACCTCCACCCCCACCGTGGCCTTCCGCCGTTCCACGGACGGAAAGGTGAACGAGGAGCTCTACGTTGGAGAGGACCCGCTCAAGGACTATGCCTCCTGCAAAGTGGAGCTGGGCACCGTACCTTCCGCCGACGGCCGGTTTGAGAACTATTATCGGCTCATCTATCCCAAGGACTTCGACCCGGCCAAGAAGTATCCCGTCATCCTGTATGTGTACGGCGGACCGCACAGTCAGATGGTTCAGGACTCCTGGCTGGGCAACATCCGCATGTGGGAGATGCTCATGGCCCAGAAAGGCTATCTGGTCTATGTCCAGGACAACCGGGGCACGCAGAACCGCGGCGCCGCCTTCGAGAAGGCCATCAACCGCCGCTGCGGCCTCTCCGAGATGGAAGACCAGATGGTGGGGATCAACCGGCTCCGCAGCCTGCCTTACGTGGATTTCTCCCGGATTGGCGTACACGGCTGGAGCTACGGCGGCTTCATGACCATCAGCCTCCTCACCACCTACCCGGACGTGTTCAAAGTGGGCGTGGCCGGCGGCCCGGTCATAGACTGGAAATGGTATGAAATCATGTATGGAGAGCGTTACATGGACACCCCCCAGACCAACCCGGAAGGCTTTGAGGCCACTTCCCTTATCGGCAAGGCCCAGAACCTCAAGGGCAAGCTCCTCATCTGCCAGGGCGCCATGGACAACACCGTGGTGTGGCAGCACAGCCTCAGCTTCATCCAGCGCTGCATAGACCTGGAAATCCCCGTAGACTACTTCCCCTACCCCACGGCGGAACACAATGTCTTCGGCCGCAATCGCATCCACCTCATGGACAAAGTGACGCAGTACTTCGAGGACTATTTGTAATATTCCCGTGGCCTGCGTTTTGTGTCGCAGGTGGGGTGACGTTGTGTCGCGGGTCCTCATTTTTTCGCCGACCCGCGACGCTTTTTGTCGTTCATGGCTGATTTCCGTCGCCGGTCAGCCTATTTTCCGGGACCCGCGACGAAACTACCATTGGCCAGCGACGGAAGAATTCTCCACTTGCGGCGGAAAACCTTCCCACCTACAGCAGAATGGTGCCGACGGGAACAAAAAAACGGATGGTTGAGTTCGCCGGGACAGGGGGACGCCTTCGGTCAGCAGCCCAAAAAGGGGCTCACCCGCTCGCTTGACGGCTAACTCCTCCCTTTTACGGGCACTTCGGCCCGTAACGGTCGTCAAACACACGCCGTCATGCCCGAATCCGGAGCCGGAAGGCCTGATGACTGACGTCATCGGCCTCCCGTCCCCAGCCCGGTCACCGCTCCCTGCGCAAGGCCCCCGCACGGACCCTTTTTTGTCAATTCCCTCCGGCATCCCCCTGTCCCGGCCAATCTCACATCCCCATATTTGTCAATACAAAGAGGCCTATATAAAAAGCGGCACTTGCTCGTCAGAAACCCGACAAATGATTCCCACACCCTGCACTGAACTACTGCTCAAGATTCAAGTGCTGAGCCACAACATGGTTATTGGTAAGATAGCGGACCAGATAGACCGTTTCACCATCAACTTTATGCACGCTGTAGAAAACGTACCAAATTGTATGCTTATTGCGAGGGAAGGCAGAATAAAAGAGATCACTCCCATAGCGCTCAAAATAAATAGGTGCGTCCTTTCCTACTTTAATGGGAAGATTGGCCTGGATGTCACGGAAGAGTTGCTCAGAATACTCCAGTGCAGCATCTTTGAAGCCAAAATAACCTTTATCGTAAAGGATTTCGGCAAGCTCCATAAATTGATTAACAACTTCCGGAAGGAACAGGACCTTCATAACCTACGCAATTTTCTCTGCCTCTTTTCTTTCAAACATTTCAGTCAATCCCTCTCGGACACGTTCAATGACATCATCCACGGTTATGGCACGAGCCAGGTCGGTCTCTGATGCGTTGTTTTGAGCGATAAGAACGAAGGACTCATCCCGTCCACGCTGGATAACGACACGCTCCGTACGTGCCATATCCAAATACTTTTTCATATTATTGCGGAGTTCCGCCGAACTGATAACCACCATAACAGAAGTACATTATAATGTACAAAATTAACAATCTATTCTCAAAAATGCAAATTCCAAAGGCCATTTGTACTTTCCCTTCGGTATTTCTTTCCCCTGTAATGTCATCAGTAGGACTAACTATAATAAAAACAGACACTTGCTTCCGCAGGTGTCTGTTTTTTTTTTTGGGGGGGTAGATCCTATCAGAAGGAAGTGGCGATGGCCAGGAAGTCGTCGGCCTTGAGGGCGGCGCCGCCGATGAGGCCGCCGTCGATGTCCTTCTCGGCGAAGAGTTCCTTGGCGTTGGAGGGCTTGCAGGAGCCGCCGTAGAGGATGGTCATGTCGTCGGCCACCTGGGCGCCGAATTTCTCGGCGATGACGGTGCGGATGCAGGCGTGGATTTCCTCGGCCTGGGCGGCGGAGGCAGTCTTGCCGGTGCCGATGGCCCAGACGGGCTCGTAAGCGATGACCACGCTGCCCATATCCTCGGCGGTGAAGTTGTAGAGGACGTTCCTCACCTGGGCGGTAACCACCTCGAAGTGCTTGCCGGCCTCACGCTCATCCAGGTTCTCACCCACGCAGAGGATTACCTTCAGACCGGCCTCCAGGGCCAGTTTGGTCTTCACAACCAGCTTCTCATCCGTCTCTCCGTAGTACTGACGGCGCTCGGAGTGACCCAGGATGGTGTACTGGCAGCCGATGGAGGTGAGCATGTTCACGGCCACCTCACCGGTATAGGCTCCCTTCTCATGGTCTGCGCAGTTCTGGGCGCTCAGCTTCACCTTGGAACCCTTGAGGGCCTCGGCCACGGGGTAGAGGTGGGTGAAAGGAGGGGCCACAACCAGTTCCACGTTGGCGGGGAGGTCCTTGGCTTTTTCAACAACGGCTTTGGCGAGTTCTACGCCCTCGGGAACGGTGGTGTTCATTTTCCAGTTCCCGGCTACAATGTATTTTCTCATTCTTTTATAGTTTAAAAGATGCCCGGCCGGAGCCGGGCATGACAAATTATTTCACAGACATTACGGCGGAAGCGATGGAGTTGAGCTTCACGTCAACGGAATCGGCACGTGAGGCCAGGATGCAAGGGACCTTGGTGCCCACCAGGAAACCGGCCTGACGAACGTCATTGGCCAGTTTGGAATTGGTCTTCCAGAACACGTTGGCGCTCTCGATGTTGGGGAACAGCAGGCAGTCTGCGTCTCCGGCCACCGGGCTCTTGAGCTTCTTGATTTCCACGGACTCCTTGTCGATGGCCACATCCAGGGCCAGCGGACCGTCGCCAATAGCCTTGATCTGGCCGCGGTCGCACATCTTGGCCAGCATGGCACCCTCGATGCAGGCGGGCATGCTGTCCAGCATCTGCTCGGAGGCGGCGATGAAGGCAATCTTGGGCATAACGATGCCGAAGCTACGGGCCACACCCGTCACAAAGCCGGCCATCTTCACCTTCTGGCGGAAGTCCGGAGCCGGAATCACGGCCATGTCCGTGATGAAGATGAGCTTGTGGTAGTTGGGGTTCTCAATCACGCCCACGTGGCTCAGCAGGCCCTTCGGAGGCAGCAGACCCACTTCCTTGTTCAGGATGGCGCGCAGGAACTTGTCCGTGGAGCAGAGACCCTTCATAAGGACGTCTCCCTCTCCGTCATGGACCATGCGCACGGCCTCGGCCACAGCCTTGAGCTCGTCCTTGATGTCCACGATGGTGAACTTGTCCACATTGATCTTGGCAGCCTTGCAGACATCGGCAATCATATCGGCATCACCCACCAGGGTAACCTTTACGAAGCCCATGTCGCTGGCCAGGGAAGCGGCCTCAATGGTGTGGGAGTCTACGCCCCAGGCGGCAATCATGCGTTTGCAGATGCCATTCGCCTTCAATTCGGCGAACAAATCGTTAAAATTGGTAATCATATTTCTTATTCTTGATTTTCCAGTACCAGATGCATGGTGTCACGGGCAATCACCAGTTCCTCGTTGGTGCAGATGAGGGCGGCCTTCACCTTGGAGTCTTCCGTGGTGATGATGGCATCCTCACCGAAGGCCACATTGGCTTCGTAATCCACCTTGAGGCCCAGGTAGGAGAAGTTCTCCAGCACCCTGCGGCGCAGACGGCTATTGTGCTCGCCGATACCGCCGGTGAAGACAATGAGGTCCACACCGTTCATGGCAGCCACATAAGAGCCGATATTCTTGATGATGTCATAGGTGAACTTCTTGAACACCAGCTTGGCCTTGGGATCTCCGCCGTTGGCCAGCTCGTCCAGTTCGCGGGCGTCGGAAGTCTTGGTGGAAACGCCCAGGAAGCCGGATTTGCGGTTCAGGATCACGGACATCTCGTCCGGGGTTACGCCCAGTTTGTTCTCCAGGTAGATGACGGCATTGGCGTCGATGTTGCCCACGCGGGTGCCCATGATCATGCCCTCCAGCGGGGAGAAGCCCATGGAAGTGTCTATGCACTTGCCGTTCTGGATGGCGCAGATGGAGCTGCCGGCACCCAGGTGGCAGGTGATGATCTTGGAATTGTTGATATCCAGTCCGGCCAGCTTGGCGCCCACACCGGCCACGAACTGGTGGGAGGTGCCGTGGGCACCGTAACGGCGCACGCGGAATTTCTCGTAATACTCGTAAGGCAGGCCATACATGTAGGCGTAGGCGGGCATGGTCTGGTGGAAGGCGGTGTCAAAGGTGACCACCTGGGGAACGCTGGGAAGGGCGTCCTGCATGGCGTGGATACCCAGCAGGTGGGCCGGGTTGTGCAACGGGGCAAAATCTGCGCAGAAGGCAATCTTGTCCAGCACATCCTGGTTCACCAGCACGCTGCCGGAGAAGAAGTCTCCGCCCTGCACGATGCGGTGTCCCACGGCCTCAATGTCTTCGAGGGAGCTGAGCACGCCGGTCTGAGGGTCCGTAAGGGCCTTCAGGATGAGTTTCATACCTTCCTTGTGATCCGGAATGGGTACATCCGTCACAATCTTATCCTTACCTGTGGGAGCATACTGGAGAATGCCGGCAGGAAGGCCGATTTTCTCTGCAATACCCTTGGCAATCACGTCAAAGACATCGTCGCTCTTCATGTCCAGAAGCTGGTACTTGATGGACGAGCTTCCGCAGTTGATTACAAGAATGATCATATAGCTAAAAATTAATTTCGCAACAGTCCTACAAAGATACGAAATTATTACTAATTTCGCACATATGACCGGAGCGAAAAGCATAGAAGCCCTGTCAGTGGTTTTCACGACGGGCATCCTCGCCGGATCGGCCGTTTCTGCCGGTGCCGCGGGTACGCTGGCGGCCGGGCTTCTTCCCCTCCTCACCCTTCCAATCCTGCTGCGGGACAGAATCCGCCTGATGGCCGACAAACCCGCCATCAGCATCATCCTGCTCAGCTTTCTGCTGCTGGGCTTTTTCTGCGCCGTCCTAAGGGCCATCCCCGTGATGGAAAGCCCGTCGGCCCTGCAAATCTTCGCCATCGGGGCGGCCGATGCCCTCCGCGCCCGCATCGATGCCCTCCCCTTCGCCTCCGACACCACTGCGCCCCTGCTGAGGGCCTTCCTGACGGCCGACCGAAGCGGCCTTCCGGCGGAAACCATCGGCCTTTTCCGTGCCAGCGGAGCCTCCCACCTGCTGGCCCTTTCCGGCCTACACATGGGCATCATCTACCTCCTTTTTGACAAGCTCATGACCCCCTGGGGGAATTCCCGGGCTGCCGGCATCATCCGCCTCGTGCTCTTCGGCCTGGGCGGCGGCTTCTTCACGCTCATGACGGGGGCCTCCCCTTCCATCGTGCGGGCCTATCTGTTCATCCTGATCGGGGAGCTGCTGCGGGTGCTGCATCGGCCCAGAAAAGGCAGCCGCGTGCTTTGCCTGGCCCTTCTGGTGCAGCTGGTGCTGGACCCTTCCGTCATCCGCAGCGTGGGCTTCCAACTGTCCTACCTGGCCATGGCCGGCATCTTCCTCCTCTATCCCATCCTGGAATCCTGGTATCCCTCCGGGAGCCGATGGGACCCTTTCCGCCGCATCTGGAACGGCGCCGCCCTCAGCATCAGCTGCCAGCTTTTCACCGCTCCCCTCTCCTGGCACTACTTCCACAGCTTCCCCCGGCACTTCCTCCTCACCAACCTCACGGCCATCCCGCTCACCACGGGGCTGCTTTCATCGGCCGTGCTCATGCTGGCCCTGGACGCCCTTCACCTCTGTCTGTAATTTGCTGATTTTGGTTGTCAGATTTCTGTCTTACGACTGATCAAAGTTGACGGGTTAATGATTTAGAACTGTTTTACGTTGACAGCCGTTTGATTTGGGACTGGTTTTCGTTGTCAGCCTTATTTTCCACGACTG